>CAZESP010000121.1:0-1534 GCA_964515185.1 uncultured Alcaligenaceae bacterium | reverse complement strand
CTACTCGGTCAATTCGACGATCAGGTTCGCCGCGCCGAATCGAATCCAGGGCTAGGTCAATTCGATCGCGTCCAGCAACGGGCGTTCCAACTGCTCACGTCGCCTCGTGCCCGTGCCGCGTTCGATTTGAGCCATGAGGATCCTCGTACGCTCGACCGTTATGGCCGCACGTTGTTCGGGCATAGCACCCTTATCGCTCGGCGGTTGGTCGAGGCCGGCGTTCGGTTCGTCAATGTCACCTGGGACCTGTTCTGGGATCGCGTCCAGGTCGATTACGACGCCTGGGACACGCACACGCGGAATTTCCCAATCCTTCGCGAGAACAAGCTTCCGGGCCTTGATCAGACATTCACGGCATTGATGGACGACCTGAACGGTCGCGGGCTACTCGATGAAACGCTCGTCGTGGTGATGAGCGAAATGGGTCGCACGCCGAAGATCAACGGCAATGGCGGGCGCGACCACTGGACGTTCTGCTACTCGGCCCTCTTGGCCGGCGCCGGCATCCGCGGCGGGACCGTCGTCGGCGCGAGCGATGCTCAAGCGGCCTATGTCAAGGATCGGCCGATTCGACCCGCAGACATCTGCGCGACGATTTTCCGCTGCTTGGGAATTGACCCGGAAATGACCGTCCCCGACCGCGCCGGCCGACCGGTGCCCGTCGCCCAAGGCGGTCACGCCATCGAGGAGTTATTGGCGTGACGCGATCGCGTCATGCCAACAGGGGCGTTTCAGATCATTGCTCAGCGTGCTTCCGTTGGGTGGAATGATCCGAGCATCAGCAAATGATGCAACGCTTGTTTTTGTCCTTTTGCCCGCTCTTTTCCAACGCCGATGTGCGCCGCGTCCACTTGATCTTGATGCCGTTAAAAAGCCCCACGGTCAGTTGCCCATCATTGGCCGGGCCGCCGAAAATCGCGCGAGCATATTTACGAGCGTTCAGACTGTCCTTTTCCGAGGCTGCCTTCGCAAAGGCGATGAACGATTCGAACCAGTCATGGAAATTGGTCATCGGTACGTTCTCGCCGACAATGGGGCAATACTTGGAATTCGGATGGACGTCCTCTTTCGGAAAAACCCCTGACATCCATTCACCGAGGTCATAACAACTGACAAACGCCTGATAAATCGTGAATTCTGTCCCCATTTTCTGAATGACGAAATAATGTTCCCATTTGTAACCGTCGCCCGTCACGTCACTGTCTTCCCTGAGCACAAAATCAGTTGAGGAAGTATTGACACAGACAAGATAGATCGCGTTGGTGGTGAGGTTCAGATCATCGGCAAGCGCTTCGACTCCTTTGTCGGATACAAACTGACTGGTGAAATAATGCTCGCACAAGAACTTGTACACGGCCCTCGCGGCGGTACCGCATGAGGCGTTTTTCTGACTCGGCACAACTTCTTTTTGGACCAACTCGTAGAGACTCTGGGTATCACACATAAGGACTTCCTCGGTATTTGAGCAGTCGGCGGCGAATGCTGATTCCAACAATGGCAGACGTGTTCTGTCCATGCCGTCGGTCAATCTAGT
>CAZESP010000120.1:0-1591 GCA_964515185.1 uncultured Alcaligenaceae bacterium | reverse complement strand
TCGAGCTGCGGAACTAGCTGCCCGGCTCGGCCGTTTGCGTCGCGGTTGCGTTCGGCGGGAGGGCGGCGAAGATCTCCTCCATCTGACGCACGGCGCCGGCTAACGACGTAGCCGCCATCTCAAAATTGGTGTGAGCGGACACGCGCTTGTAGTCGCGCTGGAGCAGTTCGGCGACCCGGCGCAGTTTCGGCAACTTGCCCTTCAAGCGCCGCAGATATTCCGGAATGTCGCCGCGTTCACGGGCCGGCTCGGCGGCGCGGATGCTGTCGAACAGTGTCCGCGGCACGTCGAGCAGTTCCTCGTCATTCTGAATCTCGTCCGCATGTTTGAGAAACGTGCGGACCATCCAGAGATGAGCGCAGACGACGCCAAGACGCTCGACCGCTTCCGCCGGCGTCATGGCTTCGACTCCGGTTCCGGTTTCGGATCAGCGGCGGGCTTGACCGGCGCGGCGACCGGCGCCTTCGGCTTCTCGGTTTCTTCCTTCGAGAACAGCACCAGAGCGGCGCCGGCTCCAACCAGAACGATGCCAATGACGAGTTTCAAACTCGGCATCGTGAACCCGAAATGGAACGGATTGCCGGGCTTCGGATGCCAGAAAATGCTAACGAGCGTGTTGATGACCGGAGCCAAGCCGAAGATGAGCGGGGCGATGTACATCTTGTAGGTGAACGGGTCGAAGTCGGGGTTGCCGGCCTTGGCGGCGCGGCCGGCGTCCATGGCCGACTTCGTCGCGAAGATGACGCAGATGGCCCCGACGGCGCCGGCGACCCCCGCGAGGCTCGCAAACGTTAGCCCGCTCCGGGTGAGGTTCACGTCGCTGAATTTCTGTTGCCCGCTAACAAAGAGTATGACCGGCACCAGCACCGCGATCACGAAGTAGGCGATGCCGACGCAGAGAATGGCCATGATGCGGCTCGCCGGCGCGACCGGCTTGCCAGGGAAGCCAAGTTCGCTGCCGCCATAGAAGATGATTGGCACATAGGTGCCCCATGAGAGTCCGGCGAGAAGAACATATAGCAACCACGTTTTGGAGGAATCCATCGGAAGATACTCAACTGGGAGGAACGAGCTAGAGGACACAAGCCCGGCGTGTGATTGCAACGAAATCCATCGCATTCACACACCGGGCCTGCTCTACCGGGCGGGAGTGACCCCAACGGGGGCCGTACCGATTATCACAACCATTGACGCCCTGAGTCTCTAAGGGAACTCACCATTCGGTGTTGGTGCAAATCCCGGTGCCGTTAATGCACGGAACGTCGATATTCTATTGACCCCCAATCGACTCCGCGACGCGATTTCGGCCATGCCCGAAAGAGTGCTCCCGCGCTCCCTCGACTTGCTCCAAAAAAGTAGCACGGATTCCCTGATCCGTGATCGTTCGGCTCGCATCGCACGGATTAGGAAATCCGTGCTACGAATCGAGGAGCCTGTTCTTCCTAAGTCGCCCCTTCGGGGCCGGTCACGGGCTTCGGAATGACTCGCGGAGCGGTGGCTGTGAATTGCCACGCGTGAAAATGCCTGCAAACCAAAAGTGACCCCGACGGGATTCGAACCCGTGTCGCGGCCTTGAAAGGGCCGTGTCCTA
>CAZESP010000119.1:0-1602 GCA_964515185.1 uncultured Alcaligenaceae bacterium | reverse complement strand
CGGGGAAACGCTCATGGGCGCCGCGAAACCAGAGAAGATTTGATGCGTTTGCCCTTTGGTGCGTAGCCTCCATTAGGGCGTCTTTTCAATCGACATTCGGCAGTTGAGAATGATCGCTTGGAATTCATTGCGATGACGGGCGTGATTCAGACTGGGATGCGTTTCCAAGAATCTGAGGATTCGCCGGTCGACCGTGCCTTTAGAAGCGAGAGCTTTCGCAAAATCAATGGTCAAGTCCTCATATCGTCGAATGCACGCGGCACGTTCAGCGGTTGAAAGTGCGACATCATGACTGGCGATCTGAACGCACCTTTCCAAGAACTCAAACAACGGCCGATACTCAACCGTCGGTATGCCTAATTTCAGCTTAACAAGTTCCGGGATCAGGTGAGCAACAGCAGCATGATCGCGGCGATCGATCATTTTTTCGCAGAGGTTTGAAATACCGGTAAAAAGCAGGATCGGCGGCGTGGGGTTGGTGGGATTCAGTTCAATCGCTTTTCGAGAATGTTCGATCGACAGTCGGAAATGCCTCTCGGCTCCGGCGGAATCTTTACGGCGATCAAAAACGACGCCGAGATTATTTTGATTTCCCGCGAGCATGATTTGATGACGAACGACGGTCGGGTGCTTCTGCGCCAGAGCCGATTGGATCGCAATCGCCTCGCGATACCCCCGTTCGGCCTCATCGAGGAAGCCCATGCGTTCCAGGATGATGCCGCGGCGTTGATGACTCACGGCCAGTCCATTTTGGTAAGCGACAATGTTCGGATGCTCCGTCATGAGCTTCTTCCAAATCTCTTCGGATCGACGGTGAAGGTGGGCGGATTTCATCAAGGTCACGGCCATCACCCCCCAATGAGCGGCACGCGTCGATCGGTAGTCGAGCCAAGTCGCGAAGGAGTTCAGACTGACCGCGAGTCGCTGGTGATTTTCAATTAGGTCCGGAAACTCTGCAGCGATTTGCTCATGTTCCGCAATCGACTGTGCGTAGCGACCGTCCAACACTTCGAACCAGTTGGAGGGCTGCGGGCCAGGTGTGTACTGCGCGTGGTTGTGTCGTGCGGCGGCGAGTTGAAGACGGTAGTCGGGTCGATGGGGGAAGTCGTCGGCCAGCTTCCGAATCAGCTCAAATGCCCGAACCGTATCGGCATCGGCATCGGCGATGCGGCCGAGCCTTCCAAACATGGTCGCACGCTTCTCCAATGTTCGCGCTAGCCCAAGACGATAGACGGGTATCTTGGATGACGCTTCCATCAATTTCTGTTGTCGCGAGACGGCAGCTTCAAAAAGGATCGTTGCTTCATCCAGACGCGTGAATTCTACCAGAAGTCCCGCAAGGGCCGTCTCGGTTTGCGACAGATCCAACAGAAGCGTTGCGACATTGGATTCGCCAGCCAAGCGCTGCTGAATCGAGAGTGCGCGGCGGAGCGTCAGTTCTCCCTCATCCAGACTTCCGGTTGCAACCTGTAGAGAGCCAAGTCGATATAGCGTCTGACCCATTTCCGCGGACGCCGCTGCCTCGTTGTCTCCGAGAACCTCGACCGCTAGTAGTCAGCCACGCAAGAGTTGCGGCTTGCCGGTAATTTCATATCATGGGAG
>CAZESP010000118.1:0-1640 GCA_964515185.1 uncultured Alcaligenaceae bacterium | reverse complement strand
GCCTCCGAAGCAGAAATCCGCGCCGGGTTGGAAGAGGTGGCGCGTGCCTCGTTTGCCGATGCCAAGGCCGCCGCCGAGGCTGCCGCCAACTCGATCCCGGATCTGACGCCCGATCAACGCCGCCTTCTCATCAATGCGCTGACCCGCGTCCCCGAATCGGCACGGCAACAATTGCGGCGACCCGATGACGTGAGCGGGACCACGATCCCCGCCGCGAACCTCTTGCGGTCGGCCGAGGACGTGTTGCCGTTCGTGCCGCGCGGCGTGTCGCCGTTCGAGCCGGGCCAGCATCCGCCGGGTCATAGCCGCGATTGGCGACTGACGGGGCTGATCGGCTTCGGCGGCTTCGGCGAAGTTTGGCGGGCCGAGAACTCCGAGACCGGTGAAGAGTTGGCGATCAAATACTGCTTCGACGATACCGCGAAGCTAGCCTTGGCCAACGAGAAGAAAGTCGTCCTCGCGGCGATGAAGGCGAAGCATCACCCGGGCATTGTGCCGCTCAGGGGCACCGGCCTGAGCGACGATCCGCCGTGGCTCAGCTATGAATTCGTCGATGGCCACACTCTGACGGAACTGATTCCGACGCTTGATACCAAGAGCAAGGAAGATCGTGCGGCGACGATTGAGCAGGTGATGCGCCAATTGACGGACGCCGTTGCCCATGCTCATGCTCAGGGAATCGTCCATCGCGACCTGAAGCCGGCGAACGTGCTTATTCAAACATCCGGCCAAACGATGGCGGTGCGAGTCACGGATTTCGGCATTGGCGGGGTGGTGGCGGCTCAGTCGCTTAACCAAGCTGCGGTCAACACGCGCGGCACGGCGGCGATGCCGACGATCCTCCGCGGCGCCTACACTCCGCTCTACGCCAGCCCTCAACAGATGCGCGGGGAGAAGCCCGACGCGCGCGACGATGTCTATTCCCTGGGCGTGATTTGGTATCAGATGTGGACCGGGAATCTGCTGGCCGGCGCGCCGACGGGAACCGCTTGGCAGAGACGCCTGACGGAGCAAGGCGTTCCGCCAGCGCATCTCGAAATGATGGCTCGAAGCATCGAAGTCGAGGCCGATGATAGGCCGCACGACGCGGGAGTGGTGGTTCGGATCTTCCGTCGCATAGCCGCCACACCTCGGCCAGTCCCGCTGCCAGCGCCAGTTCCAATCATTCCTCCACAACCTGCAACAATCGCGCCCGCTGTTCAGCCGGCCGTCGTCCGCGAGCCGGGAACGGTCGTCGAGTACGAAATCGCCTCGGGTGGCTTTTTTCGACGACCTGTTCAAATGAAATTCTGCTGGATCCCGGCGGGGCGCGCGACGCTGGGATCGCCGCTGTCGGAGACCGGTCGCAATAACGACGAAGACGAGCATCAATTCGCGACGATTGGTTTTTGGCTCGGCAAATATGAAGTGACACAACACGAATGGAACGCTGTCTGGGTTCGTAAGTCCGATGAATGCAGTTTTAGGGGTGCTGATTTGCCGGTGGAGAATGTGTCGTTGAACGAATGTCGGGAGTTTATCGAGAAACTTAATGCCGACGCCAAGCCGGCCAATCTCGTCGCTGCTTTCGGAGGTGTCGGGAAATTCGACCTGCCGCACGAAGATGAATGGGAATATGCCTGCCGCGGCGGGTTGGGGAA
>CAZESP010000117.1:0-2326 GCA_964515185.1 uncultured Alcaligenaceae bacterium | reverse complement strand
CAGCAGTGGTTTCCTAACCCGTTCTGAATCACGTAGGACGGGTTAGGAAACCCGTGCCACAACCCGAAGATTAAGCTGTGACAATGCACTAGTCTATTTTCCTGTGAAATACGGCAGGTTATAGAATTTCGCTGAGTTGTACATGATCGCGTACGGAGGCACGCGATCAACCGGTCTCGGGTCCGTCACCATCTCGAAAGCGAACGCCAAGACGGGGACCGATCCCGGCTCACGCTGATACGAAATCTGTAACGATTGAGCCAGTTTGTCAGAGTCGCGACGGTCGCCGATGCCACGACTCAACGCGACGAGATCGAAACGGGTGATCCGTTGGTCGCGGCGATCGAAATGGATGTATCCGAGGAAATCAACCGGTAAGCCGCCGTGCTTCGGGTCGGCGTCGGCCGTGCCGTCCAAACGCAACTGAAGCTCGTGGGTGTAGTTCTTGTCAACCGTCAGAGTCATTTTGCCGGTCGCGTCTGCCCAGAAGAAATTTGGGGTGCCCGAAACCGAATCGATCAGGTGAAACGTGACGAAGCGCTGGACGATTGGCGCCGGCACCGGAAACGACTGCCCCTTTCGTGGCTGGGCGGGAATCAGCGATTGCCATTCTTCTTTGCGAAGCCAGACATAGTCGAGATTGGGTTCGCATTTCCACCCGTAGTTGCCGGCCACGCCTTGCCTCATCACGATGCGACGCGGCCTGGAATACGATCCATCCTCGGCGCGGTTCAGCCCGCGAATATACGACCGTAGAATCAGACCATCGACCGGCGGCGCCGGCGGCTCGGGGAAACCAGGAATCTCCGCGAGACTTGCCGCGTCGGGGCGCTTTTCGGATTCGGGGAGATCGCGGAACTTCTTCAGGCCCGCTTTGAGAGTCTCGATGGGTGTATACTCTTTCGATAATTCCTTGCCGTTTGCCGTCAGCATCCTCTGTCCGTTGTCGGTCAATCCCGGATAGGAAACCGGGATAACGCTTTCCTTGAGCAGGCGAATCACATCGGGGGTCGTCTTGAGCGCACGGCTCTCGAAGGCTCCGTTTCAGAGGCAACCCGTCGCACAGCCTTGGGCGCAGGTGGCGAGGTAAATCGGCTTGCCTTGGGCGGCCGCGAGTTTCTGAGCATCGCGAAGGCTCAGTTGCCAAGGAATCTCTTGCCATGCCCACTCATTGGCATCGCGCTTAATCAATCCGTGAATTGTAGGAAAGGTCTCCGGCGTGACCGCAGGCGGTTGCCCTAGCGCGACGCCTACCACGATGGCCCATGTAACACAGGGGAGAACGAAACGGGTCATGATTTTCCTCGATCGATGGCAACGGGCGCTCGCTACCGGGAGTCTAGCACTTGGCATCGGATTGGCGAGCCACTTTCCCGTTCGCCGCCTCCTCGCTTCGCACCACGTTACTTCTCTTCTTTGACGCGCTCGAACACGAACAAGACGCCAGTGGAATCCTTGGAGGAAAATTCCTTGGGTCGATCACTCTCAGCGGCACCAGGCGGCGACATGCAGACGGTGAACTTATCACCTTCGAGCTTATAGATGCCGTATTGCTTTTTGCCTTTCTGCGGTCCGGATTCGTGGGAGTTTTCGATCGTCTTCGGCGCTTTCTTCGGGTCAATGGTCATGGTGAATTGAAATTCGCCTTGATCCGTTCGGCCCGTCGCTTTCCCGCCGGCGGCCACGACAAACGAAAAGTCGGGGATATTCTCTTTGGGCAGAGGATTTCCAGCGAACTCAACCGCGACGGCTTTCCACTTACCCTCAAGAGCTTTAAGGTCCTTCCGAACGTCGTCGTTGTCGGCTGCCAGGATTGGCGAAACAAAGATCAACGGCACCAGAGCGAGGACTCGGCGCATCGATTGTCCCCTAACAGCAAATGGATTGATCGGTCACTTGGACTGACGTAAGCCCGTTGATCGTAGCCGCTTGCTCTCGTTCGGTCAAGGAGCGGAGGCCACCCGCTTTCAAAAGGGCATGTCGCCCGAATCGTTACCCTCGGTGAGCTGCATGAGGAATGACAAAGACAAGAGAGTTGATTATCGAGGCAAGGATTTTTGATGACAGCCGAGCCGTTTCTAGGGAAAAGTGACATGTATCGTCTTTGGAAACCGCATGACGGTCGTGTCAATGTTGCGTTTCGGATTGATCGGTGCGATCTTTGCGATATTCCGCAATTCCCATCCCGGGGGCGCTGGCAACGAGTTCGAATTGCCTTGACCTTGTCTTAATCGAAAATCCGCTCGGCAGCCCACGTAACTAAATCCCCCACAAATCTCCCCGAAGTGGTTGACGCACACTACCTTGGGGGGGTAAACTATTGCCA
>CAZESP010000116.1:0-2494 GCA_964515185.1 uncultured Alcaligenaceae bacterium | reverse complement strand
CCGAGCCGCTGCTTGTCGAGCCGCGGGTGGGCGTAGTCCTTGGGCAGCACGCCCTTGAGCGTCGGGTTGTCGCGTTCGATGGCGAGCATGGCGTCATCGACGATCTTGCCGATGGTCGGCTGTTTGGCGTCGGCCTTCAGCTTGGCCCAGCGGGCCTCCGGCGGCACCCAGAAGATGTTGACGGCCCGGTACTCGTCCGGGTCCTCGGGGTCGGCGCCAGACCCCTTTTCAGCTTCAAGGGCGGCGTGTTTCTCCTCGAAGGCGTCAGAGATGTACTTGAGGAAGATCAGGCCGAGGACGACGTGCTTGTACTCGGCCGCGTCCATGTTGGAACGGAGGGCGTCGGCGGCCCGCCAGAGTTCCGTCTCGAAGCCGAGGTTTGCCCCGTTGCTCGTGGTTCCGCGATCTTTGGCCATTCCGGCTCCCGAAGACAGTGCCAGCAGTAGGTGTCGTGACAATGTGAACAGTGTACCCGGTGTTGGCGCCACATGCTATTCCGGTAGACCGGTTGCCATTAAGTCGGGTCCAAGACAGGGTTTGTAATGGGGTGGGTTGTTTTGCAGAATAGGCTTTGGGTTTTTCTCTTGGGTATTTAACGGAACTCCTTTTCAGGGACGAACATGCCAACTCGACGTCTGAGCCAACAGGATCTGGATGATTTCCGGCGACTCGCCGAACAGTGGGGCAAGATTGTTGCCCAGCGGGCCTACCCCGATGGGCCGCCGCTGGACCTCGACTTCGACGCCATCGAAGACATTGCCGCCGCCGCCGCCCAAGGACTCACCGCCGGCACCATCGAACATCTCCTGCATCGCCAAGCGCAGCCTCTGGATCACGCCGATTGCCCGACCTGTCAACGCACCTGCCCGGTTACCCGGCAACCACGGTCTCTCACCGTTCGAGGTGGTGTCTGCGACTACGACGAACCCAAGGCTCATTGCCCGGCCTGTCGCCGGGATTTTTTTCCCTTTGCGTCCGGCCCTGCGACTGAATAATCATCAATACAGTCCCACCATCTATCGCAAGATCGTTTTGGCCGGCGGTCATTGTTCGTCCTTCGACAAAGCCGCGGTGATCCTCGCGGAGTTGGCGGACATCGACGTCAACGCGCGGCAAGTCGGCCGACTCACCCACGAGGTCGGCCGAGAAATGGCGTCGGCACGCGATGCCGCTCTGGACGATCTGCCGCCGCAAACCCAACGCGATCAGCCACGGACGAAGCAACCGCCGGCCGCTCCCGAAGCGGTCGTCGTCGAAGTCGATGGCGGCCGGTTGAACACGCGCCAGGCCGGCCACGGTCTGGGCGTTCACCAACCGCATCCGCGTGAAAACAAGATCGGCCTGTTGGCGATCATCGATGGCCCGACCTTCGACGTGGATCCTCATCCGGAACCGCTGGCCTGTTTCTTAGTTCCTTCGCACGTGGTCAAGCTGGTGCGGGAGTTACACAACCGGCCACGCGGCTCGGCAATCCCGCCGGAGGAAGCCCTGTTGTTGCCGACGTCGGAGCCGGATAATGCGGCCGGACCGGCATCGTTGGCAGCGGTCGAGTCGCCGTCGGAACCGCCGTGGCGTCCGGAGCGGGTCAAGCGGATCTGTGTGGCGACGATGGCGGGCAGCGAGGCGTTCGGCAAGATGGTAGCTCACGAAGCGTATCAGCAGCAGTTTTATCGGGCGTCGCGTCGGGCCTTCGTGGCAGATGGGTTGGCCTATAACTGGACGATTTATTCGCGTCATTTCGCGGAGTTCGTCGGGATAACCGATTTCTGCCATGCGTTGGCGTATGTGTATGCGGCGGCGTTGGCGATCGATGGCGAGTCGGTGTGGCAGCGATATGGCAGTTGGCTGCGGGCGTGTTGGCAGGGTCGTGTGGCCGAGGTGATCGCCGAGTTAGAGCAGTGGCAGTCGTTGCATCCGATGGATGAATCGGAAAAGGCGGCGTCCACGGACAGTCGTGAGGTGGTGCGTCGGAGCCTGGGATATTTGCGAAACAACCAGGCTCGGATGGACTATTCGCGTTATCGTCGAGACGGTTTGCCGTGCATGTCGAGTTGGATGGAATCGCTGGTAAAAGAGATGAATGCGCGGGTGAAGGGAACGGAGAAATATTGGAATGCGGGTGCGAATGCGGAGTCGATCTTGCAAGTGCGTGCGGCGTTGTTGTCCGACGATGGTCGACTGGACCGCCACTTGGCGACCCGGCCGGTTTCGCCGTTCCGCCGAGCGACCGTGCCAGGTTCACCGTGCTCCGCCACCGCCGCCTAAACAAACAACAACCCGCCGCCTACGATCACACACGCTGTCCTAGACCCCATTAAGTCAGGCGGGACCGCCATGGTCGCACCGGTGGTCACCGAATGCCAACGAACGATTAAAAACGAATCATGGTTGTCGAAGCCTCCCGAGTCGTTGAAAAACCAGCCCGAATTCCGCATCGATCGACCTAGTAGTCAGCCACGCAAGAGTTGCGGCTTGCCGGTAATTTCATATCATG
>CAZESP010000115.1:0-2630 GCA_964515185.1 uncultured Alcaligenaceae bacterium | reverse complement strand
GGGCCGCCCAATGGAGCCGCCAGAGGCCAGGGACGTCGTGGTGGTGGTGTGAGGGTTTAGAATCAAGGGCACGAACATGGATTTCGACACGGCGTTTCATCAACTGACAAGATACAGCCCCTTTCCGTGGCAACGGGCACTTTATCAGCGCTTCACGGAGGATCGGCCGGACAATTTTCCGGCCTCGTGCAACATCCCGACGGGGCTTGGCAAGACGTCCGTGATCGCCATTTGGCTACTTGCCTTGGCAAATCATCCGGACAAGATGCCGAGGCGACTGGTCTATGTCGTCAATCGGCGCACGGTTGTCGATCAGACGACAAATGAAGTCATCAAACTGCGAGAGAACCTACCCAAGCTGAATTCGGGCCTTGGCGATCTCGCAATCAGCACCTTGCGAGGACAGTATGCCGACAACCGCGAATGGTCGGCCGATCCGTCGCGACCAGCGGTAATTTGCGGGACCGTGGACATGATCGGTTCGCGGTTGCTGTTTAGCGGCTATGGCGTCGGGTTCAGGTCGAAGCCGCTGCACGCCGGATTCCTCGGTCAGGATGTGCTGTTGGTCCACGATGAAGCACATCTGGAACCGGCGTTTCAGGAATTGCTCGTGGCGATTCAGCGCGAGCAGGAACGATGCAAGGAGTTCGGCAAGTTTCGTTTGATGGAACTGACCGCGACAACACGGGGGGGCGAAGTGGCGTTTGGCCTATCCGCGCAAGATCACGATCACCCGATTGTGAAGGAGCGAATTCACGCGAAAAAAGCTGTCCACTTACACGCGAACGAGGACGAAAATAAACTCGCCGATGAGATTGCGAAATTGGCAATCGAGAGGTTTCAAGACTCGAAGCGGGCGATTCTGATTTTTGTCCGCAAGGTCGATGACGTGTACAAGATCTCTAAGAGATTACCCAAAAGTTCGTTTGAACAACTGACCGGTACGCTACGCGGAAAGGAGCGGGATGATCTTGTCAACAAGCCGATCTTTCGGCGATTCTTGCTGGACAAGGAGCCAACGGACGAGACGGTCTATTTGGTGTGTACGAGCGCTGGTGAAGTCGGAGTCAACATTTCCGCGGACCATCTGATTTGCGATCTCTCGACGTTTGAGGGCATGGCGCAAAGGTTCGGCCGTGTGAATCGGTTCGGTAAACGCGACGACACAGAAATTCATGTTGTTCACCCGGCTGTGCTCGACAATGATGACAAACTCGACGAATTGGACAAGCGTCGGAAACGGACGTTGGATTTGTTGAAGAAACTCAACGGCAACGGCAGTCCGGCAGCACTTTCTGATTTGATCGAGCAGGCCATCCGTGAAGGCACCGGGCAAGACACGTTGAAAACCGATCGCACCGAGGCTCTTCGTAAATACATCCTGTCGGCCTACGCTCCGCCGCCGACCATTGTACCAACATCCGACATTTTGTTTGACGCCTGGGCACTGACCTGCATTCGCGGCAAACTGCCCGGCCGTCCACCCGTCGAGCCGTATTTGCACGGTTTATCCCGCGAACTTCCGGAAACCCACGTCGCGTGGCGGGAGGAGGTTCGCCTAATAACCGGCGAATTGCTCGACACTTACAAACCCGGTGACTTGCTCGAAGAGTACCCGCTCAAGCCACATGAGTTGCTGCGGGATCGCAGCGACCGTGTATTCAAACACGTTACCGCGATCGCGGAGCGGCACCCCGATGATGCCGTTTGGTTGGTGGACGATGATGGCAATGTCGACGTATTGTCGCTTAAACAATTGGCCGACAAGGAAACAAAGGAACGCATTAACTATCGAACCATTTTGTTATCGCCACTGGTTGGAGGATTGCGAGATGGACTGCTCAATGGAGATGCCGAAGGGTTCGACGGATTGGACGTCGCCGATAATGATCGGCGCGTTCGGGTTTGGGATCGACTCGATGAAAAGGCCAGAGGAATGCGCCTCATCCTTCGGATTGACTTTCCAACATCCGAGGACGACGATGAAGAAGCGAAATCGTGGCATTGGTTTGAGCTTCCGAAAGTGGCTGACGGCGACGGCTCGAAGTCACACGATAAGCCCGTTACTTTAAGGGTTCATGTCCGCGACGTAGTTGATCATGCTACCGGCCTCGCCAAGAAACTGGGGCTATCTGAAGAGTTGATGAAGGCCATCAAACTCGCGGCGGAGTTCCATGACCTGGGGAAAAAACGCGACCTCTGGCAGCGCAGCATTGGGCATCGTCTTCCCAAGGATCCACAACCGGACGACTGGCTCGGCAAATCGGGACGCAATATGCGATGGCCCGGGTTCCGAACCGATTATCGCCATGAATTTGGTTCGCTGGTTGATGTGCTTGATCCTCGTCAGCCATTCTTGGTCGAACTTCAACAACTCAACGACGACATGAAAGACCTCATCTTGCACCTAATTGCGACCCACCACGGGCGTGGGCGCCCGCACTTCCCGGTAGATGAAGCCTTCGACCCCGAGCAAAAAGAGATTGACACATCAAGCATTGCTGCCGAAGTGCCGCGTCGATTCGCTCGCCTACAACGCAAATATGGCCGCTGGGGGTTGGCGTATCTGGAGTCGCTGCTGCGAGCCGCCGACTGGGCAGCGAGCGGGAATCCATCGGATTTCGTGGAGG
>CAZESP010000114.1:0-3620 GCA_964515185.1 uncultured Alcaligenaceae bacterium | reverse complement strand
TCGAGAATCTTGAGGATGTTTATAAGGCGGCCCAAGGTGCGATACCTGTCGACCAAGTGCGTGTCGCGGACGTAACCGATGCGCTAATTGACACGGGCGCCACCGGACTATTGCTTCCCAAGCGGATCATTACCCAACTCGGATTGCCGCTCTTGCGAACCCGGCCAGCACGAACGATCGCCGGGCCAGTCAATGTCCCGATGTACCGAGCCGTGCGGTTGACGGTGCAGGGTCGCGATTGCATCAGTGACGTCGGCGAGACTGGCGATGAGTTCTCCGTCGTCATTGGGCAGGTTCCTCTCGAACTCATGGATTGGGTCGTCGATCCGAAAAATCAGCGACTTATTGGCAATCCCGAACATGGTGGCGAGCAGATGATCGACGTGTGAAGACCCTAGTTGGCTCCTCAGCCAAGCGACCGCGCCGCTTCGAGAGCATCCCGGTTGTCAATCGGCTCCTGCTCTTGCATCCGGATGACCCGAGCATCAAAATAGGTTTGATCTCGTCTCTGTGGACGAGAACAAAAGATCGTTTGCGAATTCGAAGGCAATGTGCCGTAGAATCCCGCGATTCTGAGTTTGAGTCGCCGTATGGGTCTCGTGTTCGAATGGGATTCGGACAAAGCTGCCATCAACCGGAAGAAGCATCGTGTAACATTTGAAGAAGCCGCGACCGTGTTCGCCGATTCGCTCGCGGTCATCTTTGATGATGAGACGCATTCGGTCGACGAATGCCGTGAGATTATTGTTGGCTGTTCAGCTAGGAATCGCCTTTTGCTGGTCTGTTTTACCGAACGTGGTGAGGCCATTCGGATCATCAGCGCTCGGCTGGCAACAAGACGTGAGCGAAAAGACTATGAAGAAAACCCGCGTCCCAAAGGACGTTGATGACGAACTGCCGACAGAGATTCGCTTCGACTACACCCAAGCCAAGCCGAATCGGTTTGCCGATCGCGTGGCGCCGGGAAGCCGGATCGTGGTTCTCGATCCCGATGTCGCCGAGGTTTTCCCCACCCCAGAATCCGTCAACGCAGTTCTCCGAGCCCTCATTGAAACGATGCCCACCAAGCCGGCACCAGTAGCGAAACGTTTAACCCGTCCTCGGCGCGAGGGGTAGTTGAACGAGGTCAGCCTGCAGGCATCACCGGTTTCCAACGCCTAACTTTAGGGCGTGTTCAGTTCACCACACTGGTCCGTTGCGCAAAACTCAGTCAGCGAAGTGATTGACTCGCGGCACGCACCTCCTCGATCAACCTCCGCACCTTGATCGGGTCCTTGATGCCGGGCGCGGATTCGACGCCGCTGGCGACGTCGATGGCCCAGGGGCGGACCGTGGCGATGGCCTCCGCCGCGTTCTCCGGTGTGATGCCGCCCGCCAAGATCAACGGCACGCCTGGCCGAAAATCACGAAGCAACTCCCACGGCGCTCGTGCCCCGGTCCCGCCGAACTGACCTTCGACGAGAGCATCCACCAAGACCGCCGCCGGTTGCCAGCCCGTTTGCCGGCAGGCCTCGAGATAGCCTCGAATCGCCTCGAGTCCCGACGCATCGCGCACGCGAAACGCCGCAATCTGCCGAAACGGAAACGGGTCGCCGCGGTCGTTGACATCCGGGAACATTTGCACCGAGCGCAGCGCGAGCTGATACGCCAAGGCGCAGACTTGCCGTAACGGGTAACTGACGAAGACGCCGACCGCGTCCACCATCGGCGGTAACGCGCGCAATAACTCCGAAGCTTTGCGCGGATCCACATAACGGGGCGATTGCGGGTAGAAATTCAAGCCGATGGCGTCGGCGCCGGCGTCGGCGACCATCAGCACGTCGGCGGGAGTCGTGACGCCGCAAATTTTGACGCGTGTAACGGTCATAACGGTAGTTTAGCGATTCCACGGGTGACGCTTATTCGGGCTGTGCGGAAAATGCCGCCTCGGTGCCATCGCCAACCTCGATTCGACTGGCAGAAGCGATTTGTTCGATCCAATCGGCGTGCCGATGAAACTCCCGATAATTGCTACTCACATCGCGGCACGATCGCCGCAGGGAGAAGGACATGAGACACGGTTTCCTCGCCGGGTCGATCGGCTTGTTGCTGGGTTGGGGCAGCGTCTTTGGCCAAACCGCGCCGCACAGTAGCAAATTGCCCGAGGCCATCCCCATCCCGCGACCGGAGGAGGCCCCGACGACGGCTCCAAAGGCGGCTCCGAAGCCAGGCCCCGCGGCGGCCCCTGCAGCGGCCCCAATGGGGGCGCCGGTGGTGGCATTCCCTGATGGCTGTTGCGATTCGTGTTGCAGCTGCCCCATCCAGCGGGCTTATTTCGATCCCGAATATGTTCTGCTCTTCACTCGCGGTGTGGCGGCACCCCCGCTGGTCACCACCGGCCCGACGACCGGAATCGGAGCCGTCGGCGACCGAGGCACCATGGTGTTGTTCCCCACGAATCGGTTGCAGGCCGACAACTTCTCGGGATTCCAGGCTCGAGCCGGCGTCTGGCTTGGCGAACAGGGGCGCGTCGGCATTCAAATCGGAGGCATGTTCGTCGGCCAGGAAACCGTGACCTACGGCATTGCCTCCAGCCCGGCCGGTGTGCCGATACTCGCCAGGCCGTTCACCAACGCCAACACCAACACCCCCGCGTCGATGTTCGTCGCCCAACCCGGCCAGATCGCCGGCAGCGTCACCGTCGCGGCTCCGACCCGATTCTGGACCGGCGACGGGAGCATCGCTTTTGCCGTCCGCGACTGCCGGCCGTTGCGGGTTCATCTGCTTGCCGGCTTTCGATACTACGGACTCAACGATGAACTCATCGTTACCAGTCAATCGCAACTCATCGGAAATGCGACGGCTCCCGTGGGTGGCGTGATTCTGAATGCACCCACGGTCATCACGGTCACGGATCGATTCGCCGCACAGACCAACTTCTACGGCCCGCAGACCGGCATCGATCTCGAATGGAACCGCCGGCGTTTCACGGCTCGGTTGTCGAGCAAGGTCGCTCTGGGCGTGTCCGATCAACGATTGGTGCAATCGGGCAGCACGACCGGCGGCGGTTTGTGGTTCCCGGCGGGCTTGCTCGTCACGGCCACGAACACCGGCGTTTCTGTCACCGATCGATTCGCCGTGCTCACCGATAACCAACTTGTCTTGGGGTATCAGTGGACGAAATGGTTGTCGGCGACGATCGGTTACAACTTCACCTATCTGAGCAGCGTGGCCCGCGCCGCCGATCAGATTGACACGTCGATCAACCCGAACACGGTGCCGGCGTCGGCGACGTTTGGCACTCCGGGCGGAGCCGGAAGCCCTGCCATGCGCAACAACTCGACCGATTTCTGGACGCAGGGTGTGACCTTCGGCGTCGCGGTCAGGTACTAGCCGCGACCCCGATTGACCAAGGTGTGAAGTCTCCACGACGCGGCGGGCTTGCCCGCCGCTTTTTGTTGCGCCGCTCGGAACGTTTTTTTGACCCGAAACAACTCGTAATCGCCTCGGTGCTTTGGTACGATCCTCTCCGGTCAATATCGAGGATGTCGCCATGCCCGATTCGCCGATTACCGTGTTGCTCGCTCGTTGGGAGAGCCTTCGCCGGGCCGGCGTTGCCGATCCGCTTGCCGAACGGCTGG
>CAZESP010000113.1:0-3939 GCA_964515185.1 uncultured Alcaligenaceae bacterium | reverse complement strand
GCCTGAATCCATCCCTTCTCCGCTATCCACGCCGGCCCGCGACACGGCGAAATCGGCTGGCGCTTGCGGTTGTCGGCGCCTCGGCTTATAGTTGGGTTGCGGTCACGATGCGCTGATCGTCGTTGTAGCTGCCCGTCGTTCATTCGGGATCAGGTTTCCAATTATGGATCAGTCGGGGTCGCCATCGCGTTCGCCGGTGCTGCCGAAGCGAAAACGCTCTGAATCCGCCCCGACCCGCGGGGATTCTTCCCGGCGGGTGGGCACTCGGTTGGGCCGGTATCGAATCACCGGACATCTGGGCCAAGGCGGCATGGGCACCGTCTTTGAAGCTCGCGACCTGTTACTGAAGCGCCCCGTCGCCATCAAAATCCTGCCGGATGAGGTCGCGAAGAACTCCGAGGCATTGGCACGATTCGTTCGCGAGGCCCAAGAGGCGGCACGACTCAACCACGCCCATGTTGTTACGGTCTACGACATTGGGAAATCCGACGGCACCTGCTTCATTGTCATGGAGTTAGTCAGCGGCGGAAGCGCCCAGGAAATCTTGCGATCTCGGGGCCCGTTTCATTGGCGTGAAGCCACGGACATCCTCATCGACGTTTGCCGGGGAGTCGTCGCGGCACATCAGGCGGGAATCATCCACCGCGACATCAAGCCGTCAAACATACTTCGCTCCGGCGACGGTATCGTGAAGCTCGCTGATTTTGGCTTGGCCAAGCCCGCCGGGGTCAAAGGCAACGTTATCACTTCGTTCGGCGAAGTCATTGGCACGCCGCATTACATGAGCCCCGAGCAAAGTCGATGTTCACCGCTGGATGCACGGAGTGACATCTACTCGTTGGGTGCGACCTATTTCGCGCTGCTGACGGGCCGGCCGCCTTTTGTCGCCGAGCACTCCATGCAGATCCTGATGGCGCATTGCGGCAGCCCGATCCCCGACCCGCGAGAATGGGTGGCCGACGTTCCCGAAACATGCGAGGCAATCATTCGCAAGGCCATGGCGAAGGATCGTTCGCATCGTTATGCCAATGCCGAAGAATTGCACGCGGACCTGAACCTCGTCATGGCTGAGGCGGGCACGAGCGATCCGCGACAACCGTCCAAGCCGCCGGCTATTGTCTGGCCCAAGAAGGATCTCAAAGACCTTCCCGACTCGCTGAGTTTCGCAGAGATGTATCCTGGTGAGCGTACCGCACCCGTCACGCCGCGCCGCCGGCTGAAGCGGTCCATTGTTCTAACCGGCGTCATTATGTTAGTGACGCTCGTATTAACAGCCGTGCTGTTCGTTCGGAGGGAATCACCAGAGCGTGAGCCGGTGTCGGCCGTGGTCGCCTCCATGGATTCGGCGACTCTGGCGGGGGAGATCGATCTGGCCATTCGGCGCCGAGATGTGCCAGAGATGAAAAAGGCTCTGGACCGCGTCCAACGCACGTTGAAGAGTGCCGAAGCCTCGCTTCCCGGCGCCCGAGATTCGCTCCGGCGAGCCGCTACGCGAATCGAAAAGGCCATTGAATTTCGCGAACGCATCATCGAAGGTGGTTTCGCGCTAGGCCTGGATGGAGCCGTCACCAGCCTCCGCGTATCGCCCAAAGATGATTGGATCGTCGTGGGGCAGACGCACGGGAGCGCCGGCGCCATCGTCTTCGATTTCCATACCGGGGAAACGCGCCACGCTCTGTGGCCGAGGAGGGGAAACGGGATGGCCCGAGTGCATGGCCTGGCGGTCACGCACGACAATTCAACGATTGCGGCGGCTTGCGCCGACAACCGCGTCCGATTCTGGAACGTCGGCTCCGGCAAAGAGTCGAGTTTCTATCTTGGGCAGGGCGTCACCCTCGCTCAGGCTGTCGCCTTTTCGCCGACGGCGCGAACCGTGGTTGTCGGGCTGGAACCCATCGGCGAGGGTAAGGGCCGGCCCTACGTCAAATCGTGGAATCTCGATAACAATCGCGAGCCATTCACGTTCAAGATGGAACATTCGGCCAAAGTGTGGACGGTCGATTTTACCGCCGGCGGCCATCAGGTCGCCACGGGAAGCGATGACCAACGGGTCGTTTTCTGGAACGCAACGAACGGGCGCATTTGGCGTGAAATCCGAACGGGCATGGCGATCCGCGCGATTGCCTGTGATCCGCGAGGCCGGATCATCGCGGTCGCGGGTCGCAAAGACTCCGAATCGTGTCTCCAATTCTGGGACTATGCCGCTGAACAGCAACTGGCGTCGCGGATAGTCCCGCACGGGAACTGTGACTGCGTCGCATTCTCTAGGAACGGCAAGCTGCTTGCGGCAGGCAGCGGTTCGCGCATTCTCCTTTGGAATCCCGAAACACAAACGGTTGCCGCCACATTGACCGGCCAAGCTCAGAACGTGACCGCACTTGCGTTCTCGGCGGATGGGACTATTCTGGTTTCGGGTGGCGAAGACAAGATGGTCCGTTTCTGGGACGTCGCGCGGTGCCTTTCGCGCCCGATCCCGCCGTAGTATGCCATGAGTGATTTGTTTCGATCTGCCGATTCTCCGCCGTCTGGCATCAATCAGATTTCCACGCGATGGCCGCTGATTCAGGATCCCGCACGATTTGTATTCCGGTACGCCCCGGCGATTCAAGGTTACCTTGGAGTGTTTCTCAAGAATCCGCACGACGTCGAAGATACCTGCCAAGCGATCTTGCTTCGGATCGTCGAGCGCGGATTGGTCACGCCGGATCAACTGCGGGGCCGGTTTCGCGACTACTTGATTGCCACGGTTCGCAACGCCGCCTTAGCAAAATTGCGGTCCCACGTGCCGGAGCCTGCCGGCATGCCGGTGGATGCATTGGCGGCTCCGGAAGCCGCAGTCTATCCGAGCGACGAAGAATGGATCTCACGTTGGCGACGAGTCGTGATGGCTGGTGCGTGGGAAGCACTCGAGAATCACGAACGCGCGAATCCGGGCAGCCTCTGCCACGCGGTTCTGAGGGCGTTGATTGACCATCCGCAGGATGATTCTCAGCAACTGGCCGCGCGCGTCAGCGATCGTTGCGGACGCACAATTTCGGCCGAGGCGTTTCGGAAACAGGTTAGTCGCGCGCGTCGGCTCTTCGCCGAGTTCCTGGTCGCCGAGACGGCACGCACGCTGGAGAACCCAACCGCAACCGCGATCGAGGACGAGTTGATCGACATTGGCCTCATGAAGTACGTGAAGCCTTTCCTGCCACCCGACTGGCGCACCTCGGGGAAGCTGCTGCCCGCTGATAGATCCCGGAGCGAATTCCAAAAATCTCTCTTTGGCCGGTCACACTCGCAATCGACACGCATCCCTTTGGCAGGTGGGAAGGGGCCATTCCTCATTTCCCCCGCCGCAAGACCCTGACGCGGTTGTCATTCGGCATGTATCCGAAGCGCGGATCGGTCGCAGCGGCATCATCTTACTGGAAGGGGTTGTGACATGTATCGACTGCTCGCACTGTGCGCGACCGTGTATCTCACCACGCAAGCTTCGTCCGCGTTCGCGCAATCGGCCATTGTGAACGTTTCGGGGAAGTTCAACAACAACACGTTTCTCTCGGTTGTCTGCACCGTCGGCAACGATGGGCAGTTGTCGGGAAGCGGCGTCCTCTATGGGTCGAATCCCTCAACGGGGACCACATTCAAGTACCCGCTCGTTATTACCAAGGGCGTCACGGCTCAGGGCAAGCTCATTCTCTACGGTTCGGTCGTGAACGGGCCTTAGGTGCGAATTTCCGCGACCGTCCCGAATGGGCCACTCGCGTTCAGCTACCTCATTAACGGATCAACGTACTCCATGAACGGAACAGGTTCGGTGACCATCATCTATTGATTGAAACAGGCCATCGTGTCGAATCGAAGAAGCGCGAGGCTCTCGCGCTTCTTCGATTCATTGTTCCAAGGTGCCCCCTCCCGCTTGACCTCACTCCCTTTCGCCGGTAGCATCGTAGT
>CAZESP010000112.1:0-5469 GCA_964515185.1 uncultured Alcaligenaceae bacterium | reverse complement strand
AGTGACCCCGACGGGATTCGAACCCGTGTCGCGGCCTTGAAAGGGCCGTGTCCTAGGCCTCTAGACGACGGGGCCACGCCGCCAATAGTGCGGCCCCCTTATTGTTAGTGCCCAGGTTCGGCGACGTCAATTGAACGGTTGTTCATCGAAATCGCTCCCCCGACCGGCACTCCAACAGGTCACGGTTTCTTCGCCTTCTCCGGCGCCGGCTCCACCACGAACCGATACGCCTGCGGTTTCGCCGCCGCCCGCTGCATCGCGATCAACTCGTCATCGACACGGGCGGCCCGTTTCGCAAGGTCGGCGACCAACGGCGCGCCGGCCCGATACGCCCGAGCCAACACTCCGCTCACCGCCAAATCGTGGCGGGTGTCCGTCAGCGACTTCAAGACACTCGCCTGAGCATCCCACGGCCCGCCCGGTTGCCAAGCATCGGTCGTCGCGAAGCTGATGTTCACACCCGCCGCCAACTGGGCCGCCGAATAAACACCCACGCCGCGACCATCGGCTGTCACCTGATATCGGCCCGGCGGCAGGTTATCGATAGCCAGCATGTAACGGGCCAACTGATCCGGCACCGGCACGAACGCAAAGTTCAAGGCATAGAACAGGCCGTAGTTGAAGGGCAAGCCGTTGTCGCGCCGGGTGAACGCGACCCGATTGAGAGCCACCTCAACATCCGTGACGGTGCCATTCGCGGCGGTCGCCTTCCCGCTGCGAGAGTCGATGCGAGCCGACGATACCTCCGCCGGCGCCCCGAGGCCCTTCAAGATCGCGAAGGCCATCGCCAGTTGGCCGAGGTCGTTGAGGTGGACGCCATCGGCGGCGTGCATGCTGGTCTTCTTTTCCGTCTCCTTGAACCGCTCGTTGTAAGCCCAAACCCTTTTTTGAATGTCGCGCATGGCTCGTTGCACGTCGATCGATTGCCCGCCGTGGTTTCGGGAAAGGGCCATGCCCTCGTCGCACATTTTTTGGAAGAACGTGTCCTCCGACTTCGCCGGGTCGGCGGCGGTGATGGCCCCGGAGCAGATATAGACGCGAATCTTTCGTTCAAGGCAACGTTTGACGATTCCCTCGATGCCGTCGAGATATTTCTGTTTGTGTTCGGCGTCGGCCTTGACGCCCCAGCCGATGTCGTTGAGGCCGATGGCGACGATGACCACCGTGGGCTTCCAGACGAGGACGTCGCGATCGAACCGAGCCAGAGCGCCCGCCGCGGTATCGCCGCCCTGACCGGCGTTGTAGAAGCGAATCGCCCGCTCGGGAAACCGCAACAAGGTGTAGTTCTCGATGATCTTGCCATAGGTCCGCGCCGCGGTGATGCTGTCGCCGAGAAAGACGACGGTATCGCCGTCACGAAGGGCAAAGTCATCGCCGGGAGCAGCCAGGGCCAGGGAGAGAAGCCAAGGGATCATGATTACGGCGCCGGGTTTGAGAGGTATCGGATTGGAGATAGGTATAAGGAGAGGCGACGAGGACGAGAATGAAGCGAGGGGCGAAATTCGGCTAGAATTCCGCGAAGGCGGTGCGCTCATGCCGATCCACGATTGGACGCGCGTTCCGGCGGGGTTGTTTCACGATTGTCGCCAGACGTGGACGATCCACATTCGAACAGCCCTGAATGGCGGCATTCTCCCGAAGGGAATGTCGGCTCTGGTCGAACAACGAACGGGGTCGGTGGAAGCTGATGTGCTGGCGATCGAGAGCCAGTCGCAAAGGCACGGGGTTCATGTTTCATTTGTCGATCTGTTCCCTCCCACGCCGCGTGACCCGCTCGGTCTTCACAAACTGATTTGGGATGAGATTAGCGACGAGGCGTTCGCGTTCCCCGCCGGCAAGGATCGGCCCTTGGCATCGTATGAAGCCGGCGACGAGAAGGCGGCCTATCTGGATTTCGCGGCAGTTGGCGAATCGCTGCCGGAATTGGCTCTATTCGTCTCTGAGGGGTTACACGTCAAAGCTCCGCTGGAAGCTACCTATGCCACGGCTTGGGCCTCGTGCCCCGAGGCCATGCGAGTCGCCGTCGAAACCGGCATACTGCCGGAGTCCGGGTAACGAGGCGCTTCCGACTCGTGGCCAAGCTAGCCCACCTCGATCATCGCCTTCACCACGCCGGGTTGAGCGGGCAGGCCGGCGAAACGGTCGGGGACTTCGGCAAGGCTCAGCCGATGCGTGATCCAGGGCGAGGTGTCGATTCGACCGGCCTCGATTTGGCCGATGATTGTCGGGAAGGCGTTGCGGCTGTTGCGGCTGGCAAAAAGGGTGATCTCGCGGCGATGAAAGAGCGGGTCGTCGATGGCGACCTTGGCGAGGACCAACCCGACGAAGACGAGCCGGCCGCCGAACGCAACACGTTCGAGGCTCGCCGCCATAGCCGCCGGATTTCCCGTGGCGTCAAAGACGACATTGGCCAAATGTTCGTCAGGACGTTCGAGCGTCGTGACTCCGAAGCGCTCCTCGGCGAATCGCCGGCGATTGGCGCTCGTCTCGAGAACTCGTACCCGCCCGCCGGCCACCTTGGCAAATTGCGTGACCGCCAACCCGATCGGGCCGGCACCCACCACGAGAACGGTTTCGTCGGGCTTCAGTTGCGAGCGCTCGACCGCGTGGTAACCGATGCCAAGGGTCTCGACGAGAGCGAGTTGATCGAGGCTCAGCTTATCGGAGCGAAAGAGCCGCTCGACAGGCACGGCGATCTGCTCGCGCATCCCGCCGTCGATGTGGACGCCGAGCACACGCAGCGATTCGCAACAATTGGTGCGACCCAGCAAGCACGCCGAACAGGTCCCGCAACTGAGATACGGCTCGACGGCGCAATGGTCGCCGGGGCGAAGCCCGCGAACGTGGGACGGTACGGAAACGACTTCGACGCCGAGTTCATGGCCGAGGATTCGCGGATAGGAGAAGAACGGCTGGCGGCCGGCGAAGGCATGCAGATCGGTGCCGCAAACACCGATGCGTCGGACGCGAACGATGGCTTCGCCGGCCATTGCCGTGGGGGGCGCCACATCACCGGCGACGAACCGGCCCGGCGTTTCAAGAGTGACTTGAAGCATGCGATTGTTATAGGCAGCAGAATCGGAAAAGCCGGGACGATTGATGTTTGTAGTACGGGTTAGGAGAGCCGTCCTACTTTCCGCTTTGTGGCACGCGATTCCTTACACGTGCGCCCCCCACGGATGAGGACAGCGCTCCTACTCGACTTGGCGGGCGAGTCGGCTCTGGTCGCCGGGTTTACCTGACACGCACGGGTTCTCTGATGCGGCGCGCTTTCCCTTTCTTCCCGAAGTGCCGGATCGCGCGACCTCAACATCCCAATCGATCCAGAGATTTTCGGTCAAGTTGCGTTGCTTCCGCCGCGCGTCTGGCATACTATCGATGTTTTCCGCCCTTCCGCGCTCGTCGCACGGCCTCCCAACCGGCGCGGGCGCCCAAAGACCTCTCTTGCGAACGTCCCCCCAAATGGCGGCTGCCTATGCCGCGCGAGAGAGTATTGCGCCGTGACCACGCATTCCCGCAGTCGAAGCCGGCCCATCATTGCTGACGATGATGTCGATTTTGCCGTGGCCTTCAGCCACGCTCTGGCCAAGCGCCTCGGCGAGGATCGCTACAACCTTTGGTTTCGGGGCAACACCGTCATCCGCTACACCGGCGGTGAAGTCGTCGTGGGCGTCAAAAATCTGTTCTGTCAGGACAACCTGAAACGACGATTCGGCGCCGACTTGGGCGACGCGGCAGCCGAGGTTTGCGGGCATCCGGTTGCGGTCCGGTTCGTCATCGACCCGACACTGTTTCAGGCACATCGAGCGGAAACCCAAGCCGTCGAGGACGCGCCGCCGCCCAAACCCGAGCTGAAGCCGGCGCCCAAGCCCGCCGAGCCGATGACGGCGCGTCCGGTGGCGACCCCGAAGCCGCCGCCGAAGCCCCAGCCGACCCTCTTCGACGCCGTGCCCAAGAGCCGCAAACCGAGCCGGCGCTGGCGACTGCTCGGCGAGTTCATCGTGGGAGCGTGCAATCGGGTCGCCTATGCGGCCGCCCTGAGCGTCGTCGAGGAACCGGGCGACGCCGCCAACCCGCTCGTGATTCACGGCCCCGTCGGCACCGGCAAGACGCACCTGCTCGAAGGCATCTACGCCGGCCTTCGCAAAAAGTCGCCGGACATTCGCGTCGGGTTCCTCTCGGCCGAGGAGTTCACGAATCGATTCGTGCAGGCGATGCGATTCGGAAAGCAGCCGGCGTTTCGGCGTTACATTCGTTCGTTCGAGGTGCTGCTGCTGGACGACTTGCATTTTTTGGCGACCAAGCGAGCGACCCACGAGGAATTCCTGCACACCTTCGACGCCTTGCTCGCCGACGGCAGCCAGGTGGTGGTGACATGCGACTGTCACCCGCGACTGGCCGACGAGTTCCCGCCGGAGTTGATCGATCGGCTGCTTGGCGGGGCGGCATGGGGATTGCAACCGCCGGACAAAGCCACGCGGCTGGCGACGCTTCGAGCCAAGGCCGGCGCGACCACGCCGCCGATCAACGACGAGGTGCTACGCTACCTGGCGGACAACCTTCGCGGAAACATGCGCGAGTTGGAGGGCGCCTTGCACAGTCTGCGCCACTTCGGCAAGGTGACGGGTCGCGCCATCGACTTGCCGGCAGCCCGCGAGGCGCTCGGCGAATTACTGCGCCATGCCGTGCGCGTGGTGCGAGTCACCGACGTGGACGCGGCGGTCTGCGCGGTGTTGCAACTCGCCGCGGGGACGCTGCAATCGTCGCAGCGAGTCTGGGCGGTGAGCCACCCGCGAATGTTAGCGATCTTCCTTTCGCGCAAGCACACGTCGGCATCGTATGGGGAGATTTCGAGGCACTTCGGCGGCAAGAGCCACAGCAGCGCCGTGGCGGCCGAAAAGCGCGTGCGTCAATGGATGGCATCGGGCCAAAACCTGACTGCCGGCGGCCGCGCCTGGAACGTCGGCGAACTCATCGAACGCATCGAACGAGCACTACAGCGGTGATGGGGGGCTTATTTCGGTTGTCAATTCGCCTATGGAGCGATCGGCGGCATGCTTGCAGTGTTTGGCCTCACTTGGCAGGACGCTGTAGTTTTCTCAGCGACGTTGATTGAGATCAGAAAACGTTGACCGTAGAATGGTCTGGGGATTGTGAGGACCCTCCGAATGCCTCTGACTCTCGATGAGCGGGGTCTGCTACCCCCTGGGATTCATGATGCGACGGCCAAAGAAGTCGATGATGTGTTTGGTCTGACGGCCAAGTCTGACCGTCGAATGAGACTGTTTGCTAAATTCAAGGAATTATTGGCGGCCGTCAAACGGCCGGATTGGTCCTGTCAAGTAATGATCGACGGCAGCTTCGTAATGAAGTCGGTGGATGATCCTAATGACATCGACATTCTTCTCGTGATGCCTAGTGGCCCACCACTATTGAATCACTGGATAGAGTCGGCGGAGTTTCACTCGG
>CAZESP010000111.1:0-5475 GCA_964515185.1 uncultured Alcaligenaceae bacterium | reverse complement strand
AGATTTTGGCTCTCTTTGTCCAGGTTCGAATCCTGGCCGGGTAGTTGCGATGCCAAGCGATGCGGGCCGGTGCAAACAAGCGCCGGCCCCGTTCATTTCAACAGGTTGCGGCGAAAGCTGCCCCGGACCGAATAATTGTCGCAGGGATTAGCGATTTGCAGCTATTTGGCTTCTTTCAATGCTACCGCCTCCACGCAACGCCAATATGCATCACTCGAAACCGCAAAATAGACTCGTGTTGCCGCGACGAGTGATTGCAGCAGCCAGTCCGAACAACGCTCCGCATTGACTCTTGTCTCCCATCACGGAAGCCAGGGATTGTTCCACGGGTCAATCAGCCCGAGACTCGCGTAATATGTACTGCCGTTATCTTGGGACGAACAAACTGGTGGCGGCGGAACGGTGGGATCCGCCGGAGCATAGGGGTCGATGGGGTCGTTCAGAACAGCCATCTTGACTTTGTAATCAAGCCGAGGAATCGGGATACCTGTTTTCGTTCCGCCCGTGATCATGATCGTGTAGATTCCCGGCATCAGAAATAACGTCATCGTCGTTGCTTGACCAGATTCCGCAGTCAAGGTTCCAACTACGTTCTTTGCCGAGTCGAAGATTATTAGCCGAGCGCCGCTTTCAATGGTGGTATCCTGCGAATTGACACCCAAGGAAAAAAGGAATTGACGGCTGGCGGAAATATTGAGCGAAGTGAATCCTACGGGATTCGCTGCCGACAGGTCACCGTTCTTGATCGTCTCGAGGTCAATCTTGCTGTCGTCGAAACTGATATCTAACTTGTAATCCGTCATTTGAAACTCACCGGCCTGTGAAGCTGCTACGACGCGAACGTAATAATCACTTGGGTTGAGCCTCGCCTCAATGTTCGCTTGAATGAGAAACCGGTTTGATTCTCGACAAATGACCAATTGTCCTGCAACCAAATTCCCACCGGCATCGTAGATTTCGGCAACGGGCGGCACCTTGGCCTGGCCATACGTACGGACTTCCACTGTCATAATCGTGGAATTGGATCGCGACTGGACGCGATAGAAATCTACATCGGTGGTTCCCGCGAGGACCGATTCTACGAAATATCGGCCCGAGCCATTCGCGTTGAGAACGGTGGATGTTGTCGACGTGTCGTTAGTGCCTCCGTCATCGCCTCGAAACGACGGCTGGCTCGCGGCCGCCGATGTCGCGCCGCTCGGTGACCAGCCGGCTCCCACACGAAGACGATAAGTGCCGATGCCAAAAACATCGTCCCGGTTGGCCTCGACTCTTACATAGAACGTCTCTCCGCCAACAGCCTTCTTGTAGTTGCTTGAGTCGATCCTTATTTGAATGTTGCCGTTGAGTGGGTCTTTTGCCCCTCCGGCTGCGATGGACTTTCCTTTTGAATCAAGGACCGTGACCTTTCCGGTAAACAGGCTGACGCCAGCCGTTTCGAGGCAGACTGTCATGCTTTCTTGGCCGGCGGGCATTGTGAATCTGTAGTAGTCGACATCTTTCTCGGCGGTGATGTCTCCCATCGCCTCGGCTATGAGCTTGTTTCCGTCTCCGCTGTAAGGATTAAAGTTGATTAGCGCTGCGGTCTTTTCGGTATCATTTCCATTAACGCCTTCGTATGCGTCGGCTCTTCGAGAACCTCCGTACAATCGTTGAATGGCAGCGATGTCAGACTTGTTTAGCCCTTTCAGTTGCTTGATGTATTTGCCGTAGAGAGCCGACGTTCGATCTTTGTTGTCGGCCAAACCGAAGATGTTGCCCGCCTCGTTCAGTGTAGCGGTAAAGAGATCGTATCCTTTCTCATCGTTCTCTTCATCAACGCTATATTTGTAAGCGGCATTGAAGAACAAACTTCCCGACCATGGACCGCTTATCGCGCTGTAAGGGTTGTTCACGGCGAGAACGTCGCGAGGCTGTTTGAAAGCACCTATTCGAAGGTCTCCCTTCTGGTCGTTTTGCGCGTCGATCCCAAACGCCGTACCGTTATCAGCTACCAAGCCGATATTGATATTCGTATTAACCGCCCAGGTTTGAAATGCGCGCAAGATCTCTGTTTGCCAAGTCGCGTCGGCACCGACCGATCTCATGGTCGCAAATAGTGACGACGAGGCATTTCCACCACCGAAGAATTGGTTTGCACCACCGATCCGCGTCCCATCCGCGGCGAAACTCAGTTTTAGCTGTTCGGCGTCGGGCCATGGGTTTCCGAATAGGCTCATCACCTCGCGAACCTCGAGGACTTCGACATGGAACTTGCTTTTTCGACTCATGATTATTTCCTCCACTCGTTAGTGCTTTCGTTCGCGATTGTTCTGCTCGAGCGATTTCGCCGTTACAATCAATTCCTACTGTGTCTTTTGGACCAAAACTCGATACTGCCTCGCGGCATCAATTGTCTTTCCAAAGTTAACATCACTGCGTATGGGGTCCAGGTCACGGTCGCCCTCGATCAGTTCGAACCCGAAACCACTTCGTAGCGCTGAATCGAGGTATGCCATTGCTTCATGTCGATCGCCGGGATGAGTTCGAGAAGTCAACGCATAGATTCCGGCGACTTGGTATTTCGTGGCTGCTCGCTCCGAGTTTCGCAGGGCGTGATGCGCATCGCTCAGAGCAGCCTCACGATTGCCGAGTCGAGCGTAGAGCACGCCTCGCCCAGACCAGGCATCCGCGGATTCTGCATTGACAGAGATAATCACCGTTAATGCGTCGATTGCCTCTCTGGTTCGCCCGAGTCTGCTCAGAATGTGGGCTTTCCCTTGAAGCGCTGGTATCAATTTTGGATTGATGGAAAGAACTTCGTCGTAGTCGTGAAGTGCCGCGACAGGATCGCTAAAGATGCGCGCTTGGGCTCGTGCCAGCCATCCCCGCTCATCCGTCGGCGTGATCCGAACTCCCTCTGCGAATTCGCGTGCCGCGGCAACTTTGTCGCCCATCAGTCCATAAATCCTCGCCATCACGAAATGGATGGTCGTATGTGTGAATCCAAGTAACTTGGCTTTGTTCAGATCTTCAATAGCTGCGGCGTATCGTTTTTGTGATTCTTGCGTCAAGGCTCTTTGAAAGTAGGGATCAGCCCAGTCGGGACGAGCTTCAATGGCACGATCAAAATCGGCCTCGGCCTCGGCCAGTCGACCACTCCGCAGCCTGACCAGACCGCGATTATAATAGACCCCGAAGAATCGAGGTTGGAGCGAAACGCAAACGTCATAGCCGGCGGCGGCCTCCTGATCGCGCCCCAACCGATGATCGCACAGCGCGGAATAGTATGCCGCCCAGAAACTCTGAGGAGCGGATTCTCTAGCAGAGGCAAGGAGGCGATCGGCGGCACGAATTCGCCCCTCTAATAACAACTGCCGGCCTTCGATAAGCAAATCTGAAGGGGTACGAGGAAGGGATTCAGCGCGTTTTTGGAACTCGTGTTCGGCTTCGATATCGCCTCCAAGCTTAGCGAGGTTGCTCCTTTGTATCCAAACGACTCGGACGTCGGATCCAGTCGGATGTGTTAACTCGGCTCGTCGATTCCATTCCATGGCGGCACGCAGGAGAGATTGTCGGGTATTACTATCGCGAGTTTGCTTCGCTTGGTCTGCCTGCGAGTTCGCCATCAAGAGCATGAGTTGAAACGTGAGAACGCGACAATGATCGCAAGTGTTCGGGTCGAGGGACTGAAATGCCTTGCGTTCGAACCATCTTTCATCGTCCCAAGCTCCAAGGCGGGCAAGTCCCTTCTTTGCTAACTGCCATGCACGTTGGTGCTGAGTCGGGTCGGCGGCTTCTAGGCCGAAGCAGAATTCGGCTTCGCGAGCATCAGCTTGAAACGACTCGCAGGCAGATGCCGCCTCGAGGCGGGCGACTTCCCGCCGGTTTTTCGCCTCTCGGCTCGACGTTACGGCGATCAATGCGCAGGTCGCAGTGAGTATGGCCCCTATCAGAATCGGCCATCGGTTTCGGCGGAGGTATTTAGCTGCCAGTTCGGATTTCGACGGATTCGGAGCGTGTTTCAATGCGCGACGCTTCAGTTGTCGGTCGATGTCTTCGATTAGCTCCTTTGCGCTCTGATAACGAGCTCTGACATCAGGAGCAAGGCATTTATGGACGATGGCCTCGACGCCAGGAGGAATTCGCTTGTTGAGTGATCGCGCCGATGGTAGGGGAGAGAACCGGCTCATTCGGTCGCGTTCGATCGCCATAGGACTGCGGTCGTTATTTGCCGCAAACGGAAGCTGTCCAGTGAGAAGCTCGAAGAGAATAACACCAATGGCATAGAGGTCACTTCGCTCGTCGTACTGCAAATCGGAATTTGCGAATGACGCGAGTTGCTCCGGTGACATGTAAGGTCGGGTACCACCAAGTCGTAAGTCGGCATCATGAGCTTTGGATTGGTCGTGGGCAATACCAAAGTCAATGAGCTGCGGAGTTCCGTCGTCGGCGATGACGACATTTGCCGGCTTCAAATCGCTGTGAACGATTTGTTGCTCGTGAGCAAATTGAAGACCTTCTGCCATTCGCCTTATGATTGTAAGAACGGCATCGATGTAATCGAGCCGGCGAAGCGACGCGAAGTGATCAACGATGCGGCCTCGGTGTCGAATCCAGTTTGGATCATCCGCAACGGGATCGGAGGTCTCGGGAGCAGTCGGTGGCGCGGTAATGGGGAGCGGTTGGCGGTGTCGGCGGCACTCATCAATGACTGTTGTCAGGCTCTTCCCATTGAGAGTTTGCAAGTTCTCTGAACGCAATCGTGCCACTAAGTGGGCCAAGGTTATCGGCCCGCGATACGGCATACAGAGCGCGTGGACGGCACCTTCGTGGTGAAATGAATAGATCGGAACGATATTAGGATGCTGGAGCTTGGCGAGTTTCTGACATTCATTTGAGAGTTGCATGCCGACTTTGACGACAACGAGTCGCGACGCCAGTTCCCGTTGCCGAGCGAGGAAGACGCAACCGACCGCGCCACGGCCTAGTTCGGAAACGAGTTCGAATCCGAGGAAGTGCTCGCCGACTGCCGGCAAGGCTCTTGGCTTCCGTGGCTGGTTGGTTGGAGTCGTTGCCGGCGCCGGACCCGTTTCGATCGCAACTGCGACGGGGCAGGATGGATTATCGGCGGCGAAGCCTCGATCGGTGGACGGATTTCGCTGTCCAGGGGTGATGATCCGGGTCTGATCGTCGATTCCGGGTGTCAGGTCTTCGATCATTTCGCACTCCGTGGGCGGGGCCAACCGACGTCGATTCCTCGAAATGCCGGCCACCGGCTGCGGCTCATCGCTAGTCCGCCAAAAAGATTCACGCGCTCCGCCGAGCATTCGAATGCTCGGGAGCGCTTGTCCTGCGATCTTCCCGCGTGCTGGAATCCTCGGGTTCGTTTCGCTCCGTCGAGGTCGTCATTTCCAGGTGACCCATTGCAGTCGCCGGTCCTAGTGCATTGTCACAGCAAAAAATTCGGGTTGGGCGTTTGCGTGGGACGGGTTT
>CAZESP010000110.1:0-5567 GCA_964515185.1 uncultured Alcaligenaceae bacterium | reverse complement strand
CCGAGTGAAACTCCGCCGACTCTATCCAGTGATTCAATAGTGGTGGGCCACTAGTTCCCAAACGACTTACTACATTGCACCGCCGAAATTGCTCGAAACTGATTAGTCCTGACGAGGTTATGAGCCATTCCCTTCACCACGGAGCAACCGGGCCAGGGCGGCGCGTTGTTCCGGGGGCAGTTCCGCGATGGTTTCGAGGGCTGAGGGGGGCAAAACTGCGTCGTTTTTTGCGTCGTCGTCGGGCCGAGGGGCCGTTTCCTTCGGGAAAACCGGGGTAGGTTCAAGTCCTGTAGCGCCCACTAGACAGAGGTGATGGAGCCGAAGCAAGTTACGCTTTCCTGTCGGCGGTCGGCAGTGCGGTTCAGTGTCTCAGTGATCCGGGAAAGTTCCCGGGAACTTGGGAGTTGTCCGCAATGCCGCCAATACCCTCCTACCGCCCCCCATTCCTCCGGCCAATCCCGCGTTTCAAGCCGTTGACAGTGGAATGCGAGCTTTCATCTCTTGCGTGATTCACCGATAGAACCTCCATGGGTCACGATTGCCGGTTGTTATACTCCAGTCACGAATTCGCCTTCACCGGTGGGTCCGTTGGAGGAACTCATGGCGGATCACTCGCTCGAGACCACTTGGTTACATCAACGCCTCGATCGCTGGAAGGCCGGCGATTTGTCGATGCGCGATGAAGTTCTGCGCCGCGTGGGTGGACGCCTCGAAATCCTTGCTCGCAAGATGCTCAAGACTTTCCCTCACGTCGGCGCTCACGTCGAGACGGGCGACGTACTTCAGAATGCCATGATGCGGCTCGTGCGATCTCTCGAGCAGTTGCGTCCCGATTCCGTTCGTGAGTTCATCGGCCTGGCGGCCACGCATATTCGCCGGGAACTGCTCGACCTTGCTCGTTACTATCGTCGCCGGCCAAGACCGGGCGGCGCCGCGACCGATGATTCGGGCGCGGCTTATGATCCTATTGCCGTCGCCGCCGAATCGCTCGAGGACGCCAATGTGGATCAATGGTGCGCGTTTCACGTCGAGGTCGAGAAACTCCCCGCCGAAGAACGCGAAGTGATCGGGCTGGTCTATTACCACGGCTGGACGCAGGCCGAGGTTGCGGAGTTGTTCCAAGTGACCGACCGCACTGTGCGCCGCTGGTGGCAATCCGCCATGCTCCGACTCAGTGAACGGTTGAAGGGCTTCAAGCCGAGTCCGAACGATTGACCCGTGGGAAGAAAACGAACATGCAACCAATCGAAACCCCGGGTTCGCAAAGCCTCACCCTGGGCTGTTTATGGACGTAATCCGGTCTTCTTCGATGGAGTGTCATCATGCCATCGGACCCTCGTGTTGATGACCTGTTGCTGGATTGGGAGGAACGCAACGAGCGCGGGGAGGCCGTCGCGGTTGAGGAGCTTTGTCGGGATTGCCCGGAATTGGTCGGGGAAGTCAAGCGGCGGATTGCGGCGCTGGAGTCGATGGCGCGGTTCTTGGACAAGACAGCGGAAATGCCGCGGGAAGAGGACCAGAGATCGGATACCGAGCGCATCGTTCGGGCGCCGGTAAGACATGTGCCTGATAGTGAGACGGACTTTCAGGAGTTGTTGCGCCAACGGTTGTTGGTGTGCGCGTGGTGTAGCATCCTCACGGTGGCGTTGGTGACGCTGCATAGTGCGTCGGGCATTTCAGAGTCGTATCGGCTGATCGTAAGGGGAACGCCAGGTGTTGTGTTGACCGGCGCGACGGCGGCGGTGTTGGCGGCGTTGATCGTGTGGCTGAATCGGCCGCGCGGCGCCTCAACGCGGCGGCTGCGGGCGGCGGAACTGACGATCCTGGGTTGGTTCGCGGCCTATCTGGCGAACGTGCAGTTTACGACGATCGTGAACGCGGAACCGGCGAGCGGCTTCGAGGGGCCGGGCCACATGCGAAACGCGGTCAGCTTTGTCAGTTTGAGTGTTCAGATCATCTGGTTTGGCTTCATCGTCGTTTACGGTGTCTGCGTGCCCAACACCGCTCGGCGGTGTGCATTCATGATGGCGGGATTGGCGCTCACCCACTTTGGGACTCTTGGGGCGTCCGCGTGGTTCAGCGCTGCGGTTCGCGAGATGCTTCCGGTGCTGCTTTTTTGGGGCTGTGGCATCACGGTCACAGCAATGGCGATGGCCGTTTTCGGTTCGCTCCGGCTGACGGCGTTACAGAAAGAAGTGATCGAAGCTCGACCAGCGATGCGGGAACTGGGTCAGTATCAATTGCAGCGCCAACTCGGCGCGGGTGGGATGGGCGAGGTTTATCTCGCCGAGCATCGGTTGTTGAAACGTCCCTGTGCCGTCAAGCTGATTCGACCCGAGAGGGCCGGCGATGCCTCGACCTTGCGCCGGTTCGAGCGCGAAGTGCGGGCGACCACGCGGCTCACTCATCCCAATACGATTCAGATCTACGATTTCGGGAACACGGCATCGGGAACGATCTTCTATGTGATGGAGTATCTGTCGGGGTTGAGTCTGGAGGAAATGGTGAAACGTCACGGGCCGTTGCCGCCGGGGCGGGCCGTGTATCTGCTTCGGCAACTGTGCGGCGCGTTGCACGAAGCGCATCTTTTGGGCATGGTTCATCGCGACTTGAAACCGAGCAACGTGATGATTTGCGAAATCGGCGGCCAACACGATGTCGCGAAACTGCTGGACTTCGGCCTCGTGCAAGAGGGCGACCGAGCGGCAACGCAGTTGACCCACGAAGGCATCATCCTCGGCACGCCCAGCTACATGTCGCCGGAACAAGTCGATGGCCGCGATCGGGTGGATGCCCGCAGCGACATGTACAGCCTCGGGGCGACGGCCTATTTCGCGCTCACCGGTGAGCCGCCGTTCACGCGCGAGTCTGCGTTGGCCGTCATGCTTGCACATCTGATACGAGGCGATTGTTCCCCTTAGTCAGAAGGTGACGCGATGCTTGGAGAAGGCTCCCGCCGACCGGTTGCGGCCCGACGCGTCGGTCGATCTGGTGGAAGCGGCCCTGGCTCGATGTGGATGCGTCGCCGACTGGACAGAGCAGTCCGCCGGGGAGTGGTGGCGAGATCGGGTTTCGAGCACGCCGCGCCCGTAAGTGCCATCCGCCCTGAGCTCGCCGCGCCAGCAAGTGCCATCCGCCCTGAGCACGCTTAGGAAGCTCCTGGGGGCGGCGACTGCACTACCCTTGCAGCGACCGTCTGCCGGCGTCACTGATCTCCCACACGCCCCGCGAACTATCATTGCACAGCAGCCCTTCCTGAACCATCGAGTTTCGCGCCCACTGCGCCGAGCTCCGCCAGCGAGGGAGATCCGGGTCGGAGGCCAGCGGCTGGTGGTGCACGTCTCGCAGTACCCACGCATGACCTGCGCCACGTCGACAATGGCGAGTGCCAACGCCATCGAGGAAGCAGCACAAGCCTATCGCGGAAAGGCCAAAGCCGCACGCCGACCAATATCGCGGGCGGGAAACCTTGTCACCTTGCGATACCGATGGGAATTTCAGGACCATCTCACGTCGTTCGCCATCGCGGACTCCGGCGAACGAATCGACGCATCGCTTGATATTTGAGCGATATTGCGACCCTTCGACTTGCAACAGCGACTTATCAAGTTCATTGGGCAGCGGCTTCTACAGTGGCAGTACCCGAACACGAGATTTCTTCAAATCGACGACAACCAAGGCACCGGCCGCAAGTGCAACGTCGTATTGACGCAGCGCGGCAATCACCACCGGGCCGACGTCTTCGGGCAAGACGTTTTGGCCGCGCACCTGCAAGACGCTCGGTCCAGTCGCATGGGTCAGGGCCAGCATGGTGCCGAAATCCAGGTCGTGAGTAAAGACGACATAGCCGTTGGCCGAGGCCCACGCCATGACGACCGAGTCTTCGGCGGACGGGTCGCCGACCGTGGACCAGTGGACTGCAGACCACCCGTGGCTGGCAAGTTCGGCGACCCACTCCACCGACAAGTTCATGTCAACGACCAACTGCACGCTCATGCGACGATCAGCGGTTCTTCCCGCTCCTCAAGCCGCCAAGCAGCGTAGGCCAAGGCTGCATCAATGTCTTCCGGCTCCAGGTAAGGGTAGGCTTGCAGAATCCGTTCGCGCGACTTGCCGCTGGCCAGCAGCCCCAGGATGGTCCCGACCGTCACACGCAGTCCACGGATGCAAGGCTTCCCCCCCATGACAGCAGGATTGTGGGTGATGCGCTCAATCTGCATGGCCCTTCTCCTCTCTTCGTGGGGTCAAGTTTGGGTGACCACCGTGTAGACGACGGCATCAGCCCGCCAGTATTCTACGCTGATCCACTCGGCGGCGTCGATGTCGAACTCCTTACACGAAAACACATTGACGTAGACCGCCTTGAGCATCGGCAAGGGATGGCAGACGACGTTGCTCGTCTCGATGAACTGGATCGCCGAGACCCCATGCAGGTGCGGGATTCCGCTGTTGTCCTCCCAGAAGAGCGGCTCACCATGCCGCTTCATGCGGATCAGGTCGCAGAGCCGAGCGATGTAATCTTCCAGCTTCTTGGGCGAGAGGTCACTGAGGTCGCAGCCCTTGAGGTCGAGCAGCAACTCGATGCCATACGGTTTCACACGCAAGCATCCCGCTGCTTAGCTTGGTCGTCGTGCGGCGACCGCGGCTTGGGTCTTTGCCGGCCGGGTAAGAGAGCGTCGTTACCGCCGCTCTCTCCCCGAAGAACTGGTCGTGCGAGTTTCCCCGCATCCAGCTCAAGCCTCTACGAACGCCCCTCACAAGATGCGGTCTTCGATACCACCAACTTCCCACTGTGAACCTGACGGTGACAGTTGGGATGGAGCAAGATCAGATTGTCCAACGTGCCCGGACCGCCATGAACTCGCCAGAGCCGGTGATGGAAATGCCACCTTTCCTCCAGCCTCAATGCCTGACCGCACACCGGCCATTTCCCCTCGTGCTCCATCCCAAGGTAACGCGCCGTCCCGCTACCCGCCAAGCCGCGAACCTTGTCACTCGCCCGCGCCGCCCGCCGAGGAAGTTCTCTGGGCGGCGCCTGCGCTACCCCAAGTCGAAAGTGCCGAACCCGCCAGCGGCCAACACGTCCTGTACCCGGCGGAACATCGTCTGCCCGTAACTCGTGTCGGGCGGTTCGTCGGGCATGAACACTGTGAGCGGGGGGGCGGTGAAGAACCGGAAGAACCGCCCTGCCGGCGGGTGAAACCAATCCCGGTCCGCCACCATCGGCCAACCCCGCACTCGGCCACCGAGACGGGCTAGCGAGCGGTACAACCAGCCGAACCAATGATACCACCGCGCGATGTCCAGGAAGCGGATGACGACCAACTTGCCCTCCGACAACAGCTCAAGCCGGTCGGGGAACACTACCACCTCGGTGACGTCAGACAGACCCTCGACGGCACTCGGCGCGAACCGCAGGCCGTCATCTGGGGCCGTCGCCACCCGCGCGCCCTCCCCCACCGAAAGAACCCGTGCATGCTTGGAGGATGCTAATAGTCACCCCCACTCACACCCAAAGGCATGTCATGACTGACCCCATTCTTCCCATCGATCTCGGCAAATTCAAC
>CAZESP010000109.1:0-6341 GCA_964515185.1 uncultured Alcaligenaceae bacterium | reverse complement strand
CAAACGAGGCACGCGCCACCTCTTCCAACCCGGCGCGGATTTCTGCTTCGGAGGCTCTATTGCGAAGCCGATCGATGAAATCGACGCCGATTTCGAGCGCCGGTTCGACGAAGGGGATTTCCTTCAGGAGCGCTTGTGGGGCCTTGAAGGCGATCGATTCGGCGAGGCAGCGGAAAACGTCGCGGAGGCGAAACTTCATGGCGACACCTTGCAGGGCTGGGATAGACCTGTCACGTCAGTATATTCGCCGACGGGGGGCAGACATTGGAATGATTCGAGCATGACCTGCCAGCAAACGCCGAAAATGGCGAGTGGCTCCAATCAGTCCGGTTGATTCCAATCAAGTTGAGTGGTTTTTGAGAGGGGTGGCGCACAACCGTCAAAATCAATCGATGCCATTGCCTGCATCTGATGGGTCTGCGTCGCAAACGGCTGTATAATGCCAACGATTGCGTTGCACAACTCCCGGGTAGCGGCAGGAGGTCGAGATGGCTCAGAACTCAATCGCGGGAACCCACATCATCGGTGGACATCGCCTTTCCGACGCGTCGGAAACTTTCACTAGCCGTAGCCCCGCCAATCGGAACGAGATAATTGGCAGCTTTCCCATGGGCACGGCCGACGATGCCAAACGAGCCGTGAGCGGCGCCCTGGCTGCCTACCCGGCATGGCGACGCGGCAGCCGCATCTATCGAGCCGAACTGTTCAACCGCCTCGCACAACTCATCGAGCGTGATACCGACGCCTTGGCCCATTTAATGGCACGCGAATGTGGCAAGGTCGTGACGGAATGCCGAGCCGAAGTCGTCGAAGGCTTGCATATGGTCCAGTACGTTTTTGGCACCGGCCGCATGCCCACGGGCGACGTTTTGGCAAGCGAAGTCGCCGAAAAAGACGCCTTCGTTCGCCGCAAACCGTGGGGAGTCGTCGCAGTTATCACGCCCTGGAATTTTCCGTTTGCGGTGCCGCTATGGATGCTCGGACCAAGCCTCTTGGAAGGCAATACGGCGGTCTTTAAGCCGTCCGAGGATACCCCCGCCGTTGGTCAAAAGATCGTCGAACTTTTCGAGGAAGCAGGATTCCCGCCGGGCGTCATCAATCTCGTCCACGGCGATCATGTGCCTGGCGAGGCACTCGTCCGCGACCCGCGCGTCAACGTGGTGCTATTCACGGGCAGCTATGACGTGGGCAAGCATATTCAACAATTGTCCGCCGACCTGTCCAATCGCATCGTCGCCGCCGAAATGGGGAGCAAGAGTGCCGTCATCATTTGCGCTGATGCCCGACTCGATTTGGCCGTGACCTGCGCGGTCATCAGTTCCCTGCGAACCAGCGGGCAGCGATGCGTATCGGCGGGTCGAATCCTGGTGGCTGAATCGATATTTGAACGGTTTTCGGAGCGATTCGTCGAGACGGTCAAGCGATTGAAGATCGGGGCGCCGCTGGACGCAACGAATTTCACCGGCCCCGTCATCAACGAAAACGCCGTCGAGAAGATCCTGGGTTATAACCGGCTGGCTCGTCAGGAAGGGGCAGCAGTATTACTTGCTGGCGAGCGCATGACCAGCGCCGATCATGCCGCGGGCAACTTCCTTTCCCCGTTCGTCTACCGCATGCCTCACGGGCCGGGCATCCGCTGCATCCATGAAGAAGTCTTTGGCCCACACGTTGCGTTGATCCCGTTCCGCGATAACGCACACGCGGCGGCAATCTACAACGACACCGACTATGGCCTATCAATGGCGGTCATCACCGAGGATTTTCGCGCGATGCGGTACTTTCGCGAGGAATGCGAATTCGGCATGGGCTACGTCAACTTGCCGTGCATCGGCGCCGAGGTTCACCTGCCCTTTGGCGGAGTAAAGCGGAGCGGCAACGGTCACCCGTCGGCGGCCGGTTTGGTCACAACGGTCACGCACTCCGTTGCCTGGACGGTGAATCACGGTACGGTCGTCATCATGGCTCAAGGTCTGACGACCGACATTTGACGAGCGGTTGCGCCGCGGAAGCGACCGCCAGGAAAAGACCCGTCGAGGAGGATCATCGATGTTCCTATTCGAATCGCGATCGGTTCCCGAGATTCGCACTCGGCCCCCCGGCCCGAAGGCACGAAGCCTCTTGGAGCGCGACGGCCGATTCATGTCACCGTCGTACACGCGCATTTATCCGCTCGTTGTCGAGCGTGGGAGCGGGTGTGTCATCGAAGACGTCGATGGCAATTTGTTCCTCGATTTCACGGCGGGCATCGCGGTCACGGCGACGGGTCATTGCCACCCCGAGGTTGTGGGGGCGATTCAGGATCAGGCGGCGAGGCTGATTCACATGTCGGGAACGGATTTCTATTACGAGCCGGAGATCGCCCTTGCCGAGAGGTTGGCCCGCTCGGCGCCAGGGCCTTCCGCGAAGCGAATCTTCTTCACCAACAGCGGAGCCGAGGCCCTGGAAGCGGCTCTGAAACTCGCACGCTGGCACTCCGGCCGCTCACGCGCGATCGCCTTTTTCGGCGCCTTTCATGGGCGGACCTATGGCGCCATGTCGTTGAGCGGGTCGAAGCTGGTTCACCGCCGTGGTTTCTCGCCGTTGGTGCCGGACATTCATCACGCTCCGTATCCTCGAATCAGTGAATGTGGATTGCGACCCTGTGATTTTGGCGCTGACCCGTCCGGTTGCAGCGTGAATGGTTGTCGATTGGTGCGCGACATCGAGGAGACTCTGTTTCGACGTGTCGCGCCGCCAGACGAAGTGGCCGCCATTTTCATCGAACCGATCCAGGGCGAGGGTGGTTATCGGGTCGCGCCGCCGGGGTGCCTCCCGGCACTGCGTTCGCTCTGTGACAAACACGGGATTCTGTTGGTCGTCGATGAAGTCCAATCGGGCATGGGGCGCACGGGGAAGATGTGGGCGGTCGAACATTGGGGCGTCGAACCCGACATTATCTGCACGGCCAAGGGGATAGCTAGCGGGATGCCGCTTGGCGCGATCATCGCTCGCGACAATGTCATGGATTGGCCACCGGGAAGCCACGCCAGCACCTTTGGCGGGAACCCCGTCTCGTGCCGGGCGGCTTTGGCCACGCTCGACCTGTTGGAACGTGAATACATTCAGAACGCCGCCGAACGCGGCGAGCAGTTGCGCGACGAGCTTCGCCGATTGCAGAAAATACGCGACTGTCTGGCCGACCCGCGCGGACTAGGGCTGATGACGGCCATCGACGTTGTGCAAAATGGCGATCCCAATCGCCCCGACCCGGCCGGGCGCGATGCCATCGTCCAAGCGGCTTTTCTCCACGGCCTGTTGTTGCTTGGCTGTGGCGAGAATGGCATTCGGTTCTGCCCACCTCTGTGCGTGACTGCTGACCAGATCAACATGGCCGTTCGTATCCTCGATGACGTGTTGCAGCAGCGGGCGACGGGCAACGTTGTCTCCGCGGCATCATGAGTGTCGAAGTCTCGTCGGGGCAAGCCGAAAAATCTTCTGGATGCCGCGCCCCGTTGCCGGGTACAACAGATTGAGTCAGATTTGGCTCGTGGCGTCGGCGGACCGGAGTGGCTCGATGCGGCAATTCGGCGTACTCGTTTGGCTCAGCTTTATCGCGCCTTGGCTCGTGGTGACAAAGGTCCACGCCGACTCACCCGCGATGCTTCCGGGTGATTGGCAATTTGAAAGCGTCGTCTTGACGAACGGGACAACCTTGCATGGGCTGATCGTGAGCGACAGCCCCAGCGGAATCCGGTTCCTCAACATCCGTCGGCAACCGGGACGGCCGACGGTTATCTTCACAACGACCTTCGATCGACGTGAAGTGGCCCGCGTTCAGCGACTGCCGCCCGACGATCGGCGCAATCTCGCGGCACGCATCAAAGAGCTTGAGCAGAGTTCCGGACAGGCCGAGCGCGAGCAATTACGGCTGATTCAACTCCGGCAGATTCCCTGGGGAAGCCATCCGAGTGGGGGTTGGAAATATGCCTCCGACCATTTCACGCTCTCAACCGATGCCCCCGAGGAAGTGGTGCGCCGGGTGGCGTTTCGCCTCGAACAGATCTATGCGGCTTACACGCGATTCTTACCGCCACGCCATGAGGGTGGCCCGCCTACTCAGGTGATCCTCCACTCGGACCTCACGGGGTACAAATCGCTGTTGGACTCGCAACGCCGGCCGTTTATCAACCCGGCGTTCTTTGACCCCGGCGACAATCGCATCATTTGCGGGTCCGACCTGCGAGTCCTGGGAACCGAGCTGACGTCAGTGCGTCGCGACCACGCCGCCCTTCGAGCCGAGATTGATCGCCAGGAATCTGATCTGCGTCGCCTTTACAAGGGCAAAGAGCTGGCGCGATTACTGACGCCCCTCCAAGAAACGCGGCAACGCATCGATCGCGCCGATCAACGCAACCTCGAACTTTTCGATAAGGCGACACGGCAACTCTTCGCGAATCTGTATCACGAGGCGTTTCATGCGTATCTGTTGAGTTTCGTTTATCCGTCATCATCCTCGGAGGTGCCGCGTTGGCTCAACGAAGGTCTGGCGCAGATATTCGAGACGGCCTTCATCGAGGCAGGCGAGTTGCGAATCGGACATGCCGACTCCGCCCGACTGTCGCGAGTCAAGGAATCGCTCCGAAAGAAAGACCTGGTTTCCTTCGATCAGCTGTTGCGCAGCGGCCCGCACCAGTTTCAGCAGGCTCACGCGGGTGAACGCCAAGTTACCGATCGCTACTACCTGGCGTCGTGGGCGCTGGCATTCCACTTAACGTTCGAGCGTCGGCTGCTCGGCAGCGAGTCGATGAACCGTTACGTCGCGGCTTTGAAAAATGGGACTGACCCTCACAAGGCGTTCGTCGCAATGATCGGTCAGCCCATCGACGCGTTTACAGCCGAGTACATGAAGTACCTCCAACAACTCGAAACGGACGGAACCGTGAGAGCGTCAGCCGGTCGATGATGGTGTGTGGCGCGCCCGCTTCGTTCCCCTTGCTCAAACATGCGAGGTTCAATGATTCGGAATACCACAATTGCCATACCCGTTCTCCTCGGCCTCTGTGTGGTGAGCGTTGCCGATGAGCCTGATCGCGCCGGCATTCGGAAGCGAATGGCAATGGTCATGGGACCATTGCCGGGACCGGAACTGAAGGTTCCACTCGATGTGAAGATCGTCGAAGAAGTCACGCTCGACAAGTTCATTCGACGCAAGATCACCTTCGCCGTGGAACAAGGCGACCGTGTCCCAGCGTACCTTCTCATCCCGCGTTCGGTCTCGGGGAAGGTGCCGGCAGTACTGTGCCTCCATCAGACGATCAATATTGGCAAAGACGAACCCGTCGGACTCGGCGCTCAGGAGAGCAAGCGACAAGCGAAACACCTCGCGGAGCGCGGTTACGTCTGTCTGGCACCGGATTATCCGAGCTTTGGCGAATACCCATACGACTTCAAGAAGAGCCGATTCGTCAGCGGCAGCATGAAGGCCATCTGGAACAACATGCGGGCCGTCGATCTCCTTCAGTCGCTGCCGATGGTCGATGCCGATCGAATCGGGGTCATCGGTCACTCGTTGGGCGGACACAATTCCATGTTCACCGCCGCGTTCGACGAACGCCTCAAGGCCATCGTGTCGAGTTGCGGCTTCACGAGTTTCGCCAAATACTACAAGGGCAACCTGAAAGGTTGGACAAGCGACCGCTATATGCCACTGATCGCGACCAAATTCGAGATGAAACCCGAGAAGATGCCCTTCGACTTCAGCGACGTAGTGGTTTCATTTGCACCGCGAGCGTTCTTGGCGAGCGCGCCGATGCGCGATAGCAACTTCGAAGTGAGCGGTGTCCGTGACGTAATGGCGGCAGCCAAGCCGGTCTATGATCGCCTCAACGCCTCGGAGAGACTGCACGCCATCTATCCCGATGGTGCCCATGATTTTCAGCCGGAGGCTCGACAGGCGGCCTATGAGTGGTTCGATCGATGGTTGAAGCGACCTTAGACGATGGATGGTCGGCGTCACCTGAGACAATAACACGGAATGGCCGGAATCAGCCCGCTCCAATGGCGGGCCGGTTCCGGCCATTCGAATGATTCGCAAGCCGCTCGCTCAGATTCCGCCGCGTGCCGCCTTCCGCGCCGCCTTCTCTTTTCGCAACTGCGCCCGCCGACGTTGTTCACACGGTTTTTCGTAGTATTGGTGTGCCCGCAACTCTTTGTGCATCCCGCTTCGCTCGATCAGCTTCTTGAATCGCTTCAAAGCCGCGTTGATTGGTTCTTTGTCGTGAACCCGCATCTTCAATCCCATGCGTCCTCTTTAAGTTCGGAGCCATTGGAAACACCCCAACCACACAATGTCGGGAATTTTA
>CAZESP010000108.1:0-6453 GCA_964515185.1 uncultured Alcaligenaceae bacterium | reverse complement strand
CGGGTTAGGAAACCCGTGCCACAACCCGAAGATTAAGCTGTGACAATGCACTAGTTACCACCACCATCGGCCGGTTTCAATAGTTCGGCCCCTTTGGCCTCGACGTATTTCTTCTTCAACAAGTCGTCATCCTCAATGAACTCTTGATAGAGTCGCTTCACCGCTAGCCCGCCGAAGTCGCGGGTTTGCTCATCCTTCTCCATTTCCGCGATACGCTGGGCGAGTTGAGCCATGCGAGTCTCTTTGAGTTTCTCGTCCTTGACTTTCAGGTTGCTCTTGTAGACGCATCGAATCATATAGAATCGCAACTCAAAGACAGTTGTTCGAATGAAGGTTTCCTGTTGGTTGGCCGGTTTCTGCACGAGCTTTGGCAAGAATGGCTTGAGCATCGAGTTCCAGGCACCCATCGCTTTGGCATATTGCGCCTGATCCTCAAGGATAAAAACCTCCTCGCGCCTCACTTCGAGGTTGTTGTAGGCCCATCCTCGCTGTTGCTGAGTGCCGATCATTTGTGCCAGGAGTTGCTTCGCCCGGTTGAATTTGGCTTCCTTTTGGGCCGCATCCTCGGTGGCGACGGCGTCAGCACGAAGAGCACGAACCATGGCCAGTTGGGAGAAACGGTGATTGTTCAGGTCGCTCGAGTGTCGAGCCTTCTCTTTCTCGAAAGCCTCCACTTTGGCACGCTGATCGTCGGTGGCGTTCTCCGGTAACGGGCCTGGGTCGGCGAGCTTCATGGCCGCGGCTGGAGTGACGGCGGCAAGTAGCTCGACCGCTCGCGCCGGTCGATCGACTCCGCTGAAACCTTGGGCCAAGAAGATGCGAACCTCGTTCGTAATGTTCGGTTGCTTGGCCAAGTCTTCGAGAAATGCCGCGAATCGATCCGTGGTCTCCTTGATTCTCTGCTCATTTCGGGTCTTGCGTACCTCGGCAATCTGTGCCTGGACGTCGCGGAGCACAGGGACCAACGGGTTGGACCCTGATTGGCCGGTGCCGGCCTTCTCCAGTGATTTCAGGATCTTCTGTGCACGGGGTATTTGACCTTCCTGCACGCTACTCCGCAGGGCGAGTTGGAGGAGATCACGAATGACGCGCCGAAGTCGCTCGGCGCCTTCGCCTTCTTCTTCCGTGAGTCGCGCCAGTTCTTTTTCCGTCTCGGCAACGATCGGCTCGTAGCGTTTCGCGGCCTCGGCGTTGCGGCCGGCTTTCACCAATTCGTTGATCTGACCGTATTGCCCGGATAGCTGAAGAGCCTTCGCGGACAACTCGACATCCTTTCGTGCTTTTTCGGTCAGACTTGTGTATTTGGGAAGATTCGCAAGCAAGGCGCGGGCGACGGCTTCCGACTTCGGATACAGATTCGGATCGAGCGGCAGCAAATAAAGGTAACCGAGTTGAATTTTGGCCAGGCAAAAGGCCTGAGCGTTGCCGGCGTCACCGCCGGCAGCGAGATCGGGCATGGTTTCCAATGTGGTGCTCACCGACGAATACCATTTTTTCTTCTCGGCGGCGGAGACGTCGGGGGATCGCTGAAGATTGTAACAAGCGACGACCTGATCGCGACGAGCATACGCCAACTGGCTATAGGCGGGGGTGATCGAAGCCAGTATCTGAAGTGAATCGACGAGCCTGTTTTCGCGGGCTTCGAGCGTCGCGAGTTGATGGCGTGCGAAATCGGTCGGGCTATCGTTGGGCCAGATCTTTTCCATGTATCGCGCGATTCGTCGCACCTGAGCTTTGTCGGTCTCTTTTTCCTTGGGATCGACGTCGCCGCGCTTTTCTGTGTCGGCCATCACGTTGGCGTAGGCTTGCAGGGCGTAGAGTGCCGCCGACGCGCCCTTGCTCGATTGCATTTGGTCGCGACTGAGCGACTCGCCCAAGATCGCCGCTTCGTGATTGTTGCCGACTGACAGATGGGCAAATACCAGAACGTTGCGGGCTTCGAGAATGTCCTTGGGCGAATCCGTGGAACGGATCAGAGTCAATCCGCGAGTCAACGCCTGGATAACCCTGAGGTATGAACGGCGTTTCAGCTTATCGACGTCTTCAGCGCCTTCGGCAGGGTCGCTCGGCCCGCCCAGACGCAACGTTTCGTTGAGCCTTGCAATCTCAGCGAGGGCGGCCAAGTAACATTCGTCGAACGTGACCAACTGATCCAGGTTCACGGCACGATTGGTGATCAGCCCGAGGACGGTGCGCATTCGCTTACCCGCCGCTCGCTCGGTGAAGTCGTTCTCGAAATCAGCCAATTCCTTGTAGAATCGTTCGGCTCGGCGCAAGTGCATTTGAGCGTCGCCGCCGACGCGAACGGGAAGCCCGGTCTTCTTGTCGCGAATGATTCCCGGTTCGGCCAACGATTCCAATAAAGATGCCAACAGATACTTGACGCCGCAGCCCTCGGCCGTGTTCTGATAAGGCCGATAGGTATTGAGCCAAGTGTCCGCGAGCTGCACCATTGTCGTCGGTTTCGTATTTCCCTGACGCACCAGCATAAGCATGCGGAAATAGAGTGCAACACGCTTGCCCGGTTCGGATTGGGGGCCTGATTCGGCGATGATCGCCTTGTAGGTGTCGTCGGCCTTGTTGTAATCCTCGTTCTCGTGAAAACAGCGACCGACCCATGCCTTTGCCAGAATGCTCATCGGGTGCTTAATATCGCGATCGGCCAGCTTTTGCAGCACTTTCTGAGCGCGATCCATGGCGATGCCGCGATCCTTCAACGCCTCGTGAGTCTGAGCCAGTTGAAACAGGTTGATGCCCTGTTCCAATTCGGCTTGGAGCCGGGATTGTTCGAGTTCGCGTTTGGCCGATTTCTCGTCGGCCGTGGCGGGATTGTCTAGGGCTGCAAGTTTTTTGTCGATGAGCGCGGCCGCCTCGGCCAGTTTCTTAGTGGCGTCTTCAAACAAGGGTCGGGCCTTGGCGAGGTCATTTTTGACAGCCGCTTTGTCGCCTTCGCTTCGGCGAGCCCGATTGAGAAATTCCTTCCCCTGCGATGCGATCAACCGGGCAATCTCGAAGTTCGCTTGAGGGGCCAACGGGTGCCCGGGGTAGTTTTTCAGGAAGGCCTCGAATTCGGCCCGAGCCTGGCCAAACATGGCCAGCCGCTTGCCTTCCTCGTTTTCCTGCAACGCAATTTCCAGTCTTGTGCGAGCCGTTTCGAGCCTCAGAACCGCCGCCATCTCCGGCGGGACCTTCTTGCCGAGGCGCTCCTCGATGTATTGGAGAGCCAGGACCGGCTCGCCTTGTGCCCGTAAGCCGCGAATCATTTCCATGTGCGGCACAGGTTCTTGCGCGAGGATCTCGGAACTGCAGGTAATGAGAACAACGGCGAACACGGCAGCAATACGCATGAAGTTGCTCAGCCGGCGACGAGGATGCGGGATACGGGTACACGGGTCGATTGCGAGTCTCCCCTCAAGAGGATAGACGCGAATCAACCGCACTTCGTTCCGTCATTGTGAACGACAACACGCAAAGCGACAAGGGCCATTGTGCGCGATACTTGCCGTCGCGCCGACGAACGCGTACGATGGCTAAGGTCTGGCAGGCCCCGCTAGCTCAATTTGGCAGAGCAGCTGACTCTTAATCAGCGGGTTTCAGGTTCAAGTCCTGAGCGGGGCATTCTGATAAATAAGAGGTTACGGCGAATCCTTCTAACCTTCTGGCAACAGGTGTCAGAGGATTGTCAAAGAAGTCCCCCGACCGGCGGCAACCGACCGGGGGAGCAGAAGCCTTCCGTGGCATCACCGCTATTGGAAGGCTTCACCTATGGCTCACTTCCCCAAACCGTTCTTCCGTCGTCAACGCAAACTCTGGTAGATCCAGATCGATGGCCGGCAGATCAACCTCGGCCTCGACAAAGATGCCGCCTTCGCGGCGTACCATCGTCTCATGGCCCCGAAACGGACGGATGATCCGACCTTCAGCCCCCACGCAGTCCAAGTTTGCGATGAGTTCCTCACTTGGATGGAACATCGCGTTGCCGAGGGCAGCAAGGTGAACCGCGCCCCGGTTTTTGGTCCACTTGTTGTGGAAGTCGATTAGACCATTATCATTTTGTCATACGTCTATCTGTCATTTTCTCCTTCGTAGTTTCTTTTCCACATCGCAGGCGGCGCTGAAGGCCTTGGGTGTCTGGTAACCCAGCGAACTGTGCGGCCGAACCTCGTTGTACTCGCGCCGATACCACTTCGACTTGGCCCGGGCATCCGCCAACGACTCGAATTCCTCCACGTCCAACAACTCGTCACGCAATCGACTATGGAACGATTCCACTTAGCCGTTTTCCCACGGCGCCGCCGGCGATACCGGAATTGACTCCGCACCCTTCGACGGCAACCAACCCCTCAACACCTCGCAGATGAACTCCGAACCATTGTCGCTGCGGATTCGACTCGGCGCTCCTCGCCGACCAATCACTCGACTCAGGAGCCGCCGCACATCACCGCCCGTCAGGCTCGTCCTCACCTCCAACGCCAAACACTCACGCGTATATTCGTCGATTAACGACAGCCACTTGAGAGACCGACCAGTTTCCGTTCGATCCCACAGAAAATCACAAGTCCACACATCGTTCTTGAATCGAGCCGGCTGATTCACGCAACTGTTGGCATGAGTGCCAATAAATGCCATTGTTCGCCGGTGTTTTCGCCGTTGTGGCCGCCGCAGACCCAATTGACGCCATAGCCGTCGCATCCGCTTGTGGTTCACCCTCCAGCCCTGATCGAGGAGTCGGACACGGATGCGGCGATACCCCCAACGCGGGTAGCGCCTGACAAGACGGCGAATCGCTTTAATCAATCCATCGTCACAATGACGCCGACTTGAGTGATAGCGAATGGACGACCGCGACGCCTCGAGGAGGCGACACGCGTGTCGTTGGCTGATCGCATATTCCTCACTCAGGTAGCTGATGGCGGCGCGCCGTTGGCGGGGTGTCACCACTTTTTTGGGCGACATCTTGGAGCATTTGGCGGTCGAGCATGAGATCAATCACGATCTTTTTGAGGCGTTCGATCTCAGCTTCGAGGTCGCGAATCCTCGCACGATCGTCGATCTGTTCCTTGTTAAAACGTTGTCGCCATCGATAGTAGGTGTTCTCGGCAACGCCGAGTTTCCTGCAGACATCGGCCACGGTCAATCCCTTGGCAAGATCGCGGTCGGCTTCGCGGAGAAGCCATTGGATCTGGTCTACCGTCCGTCGCTTGATCATGTGTCCCTCCTGGACTCATGTTACCCGCGACTCTCACAACGCCTGGACCAGTTTTTGGGGCGCAGACCAGCCGATGAACATGGTATCGCATCCCTTCAATTCGGCCTCTCCGTGATGGAGAGGAAACATCGCCGATAAGTTGCCCGGCGCGTTCGAGATGCCGGGGCTTCAATTCGGCCTCTCCGTGATGGAGAGGAAACACCCGGACCCGCATGTCCGGATCGAAGTCGCCCGGCATGCTGCTTCAATTCGGCCTCTCCGTGATGGAGAGGAAACACGCGACCGATGACGTGGTAAGCACGATTGGATACGAGACTTCAATTCGGCCTCTCCGTGATGGAGAGGAAACACCCGCCAGATGACACAGTCGTCTTCATGCCGCCGCCATACTTCAATTCGGCCTCTCCGTGATGGAGAGGAAACACCCCACCAATCGCCGGTTAGGCGCCCGGCATACTCAGGCTTCAATTCGGCCTCTCCGTGATGGAGAGGAAACACGCAGTTGTAGTTTGAATCGCTTTGATTTGAACCGAATGCTTCAATTCGGCCTCTCCGTGATGGAGAGGAAACACGAGGATCGGTAAAAGAAAACCACGTCGTGCATTCGCCGCTTCAATTCGGCCTCTCCGTGATGGAGAGGAAACACGCATGTAATTGACGCGATCGAACGATCCATTTCCGATGGCTTCAATTCGGCCTCTCCGTGATGGAGAGGAAACACACCACCACCGACGGCTACAAGCGGAGCCGATTTCGGGCTTCAATTCGGCCTCTCCGTGATGGAGAGGAAACACCTGCGATAAGTAAGCATCCTGCGTATCGGTTGCCTCGGGCTTCAATTCGGCCTCTCCGTGATGGAGAGGAAACACCGGTTGGCCCAGCCCAGTCGGCGAGTGCATGGCAAGACTTCAATACGGCCTCTCCGTGATGGAGAGGAAACACTACAGCGACTCGACATGCATGATGAGTCGCTCGACAGGCTTCAATTCGGCCTCTCCGTGATGGAGAGGAAACACGCTGAATGCTTGGCTCATGACCGGCACTCCTTGACGCTTCAATTCGGCCTCTCCGTGATGGAGAGGAAACACAGTATGCCAAGAAGACGCCGATCGACGGGGATTGGCAGCTTCAATTCGGCCTCTCCGTGATGGAGAGGAAACACTAGACAGATGCTTCTGATCGCGAATGCTGAGGCAATCAGCTTCAATTCGGCCTCTCCGTGATGGAGAGGAAACACAGCGACC
>CAZESP010000107.1:0-6504 GCA_964515185.1 uncultured Alcaligenaceae bacterium | reverse complement strand
TCGACCCGAGCGGTGACCAGGACTTTGCCCCTGGTCGTGGTCTCCATATTGTCCTCCAACAGAATTGGCGTTGTTGGGTGATGAAGATGTATTCTTTCAGAAACTGACGGATATTACAATCGTCCCTCAATCTTTTGTTGACTATCCCGGCAGATCCGCTAGCGCCTCGGTCTTTTTCTCGAGCCAGTCGCGGGATCGCGTCTCCGTGGGGAATCGCGCGATCATCAAAATCATGGCCACGACCGCGACGGCGAGGGCCAACGGATTCGCCTCCAGCAGATAGGCAATGCAGCCTGTGAATGCGGCCGCCTCCAACATAGCAAGGCCGACAATCATCGACGACTGGTAGACCGCCAAGAGCTTGCCCAAGTCGGTGCGATAATCATCGGGGTTCGTGCCTGGGACCGGTTGCCAGGTGCCGTCGGCGATTCGGCGAAGATTGATGCCGGCGGTGCTTTCAGGAACGATGAACGACAACGGCACGTTGACGATCAACATGATGATCGCCACAATCGTGACGTAAGGCAGCCCATCCGGTGGCGATAATCCCACGCCGTTGAAGTACATGTGAATCAAGACGAGGTCCACGCCGACGAATATGGCGACGCCGGCGGTGAGCGCGAACGCGATGATGCGCATCACGCCCAGTCGCTTGGCCAGCACTTCGTCATCAGACAGATTCACGGCGGGCCACCTCAAGACCTTTGAACGAATCGCCAGCGCCGCGTAGCGCGACGCTTCGAAGAAATGTAACGCAAGCTAATGGATCGTAATCTGACGCTCCATCGTCGCCTTTTTCATCTCGCGCGGGATCGGCCGGAAGACATCCACGTCGAACGGCCGATCGAGTCGGTTGCCGGCGACGTCTTCGAGCGCCACGTCCGCGATCAAGCGATAGTTGCCCTTCACCCACGCGGTCTTCGGCGTGAATTGCCACAGCGTTTCGCGGTCACTCACGGCGATAGTGCCTTCGATCTCGCGGCCGCCGGCGTCGTGGACAGTCAGGATGCGTTGCAACAGAGCATGGTCGAACGCCGCGGAGAAACGCACCGACAATGGCTGCATCGTGCCCGGCGACGGAGTTGTGATCTTCCAGTCGCTCATCGGCGACGATCGTTCCACCGGCGCGACGACCAAAAACGGTTTGCGATACCCCGACTTCATCGGAGCGCCCTCAGCGTCGGGCCAGGCGGCATCGACGACCAGGGTAAATCGCTTGCCTTCCTCAAGTGCCGGTCCTACGTCCTCGCGAGGTTTCAGCCCGCGTTTGATTCGGCCCGGGTCGATCAAGATCGTAAAGCGCTTCCCTGCCGCGTCCCAGAGTTCCTCGTCGAGTTCCAGAAACGGCAAATCGACTTCTTTGCCGTCCTCCGCGAGCAGATGGATGCGTCGATAGGCCTCGCCGCGACTCATGGGCGCCGAGAAATGCAGGTAGAACCGCAGGGTATTTTCAGGAAGGCGGTCGCTAGAAGGGTAAACCTGTTCGACGATGGCGTTGGGCACGACCTCGGGCTTGGGAATGCGAATGAACGACGTCAACGGCTTCCCGGCTCCTCCAGGCAGCTTTGATGGATCGAAGCTGACGCGATAGCGAACGCCGGGCACGAACGGAAACCGCGGCTCGAAACGGAGTGCCGTCGCGGTCACCCGCCACGAACCGAGCAACGGCGCCCGGTCGCCGGAGCCATCGACGCGGACGGCCAACAGCGCCGGCCAATCCTTGGGCGGAGACTCAGAGAGTTGTTTGAGCGTCGCGACGGGGAGGCCGGTGATTTCGACCGCCCCGTCGCGCGTGAAGTGGATCGCCGGCGCATCGGCGGCCCGACCAGCGCCGGCGATTCCGAAGACGACAACAACCGTCAGGAGCCGGCGCATCATGGCAGCGGCACGGAACGAAGTTCGAGCGACTTGTCTTCGTTCTGAACCAGCAGCAACGCCATGGTGTTGTTCAGCTTGTCCAATTGCATAACGTTCTTGAGGCTGTCGATGGTCTGGTACTTGATGCCGGACGGCCCGCCGCCCTTGACCGGCGAGGTGATCGGGGTCGCCGCGCCGAGGTCTTTCGTCGGGATCTTCATCACGCCGCGAGCGCTGTTGGCCATGAGCAGGAAGGTTTCGCCGCCCTTCTCGTAGGTGATGATGTCGAGTGGCCGATTGCGATTGCCGAGTTCGGCAACGGTCGTGCCGCGAACCTTGGCGCCCGGCTTCAGATCAGCGACCGGGATCTTCACCAGCGGGGTGCAGGTGTAGGCAGCCAGAATGTTCTCCTTGCCCTCGATCTCGAACGGGATAAAGGTGCGGATCGGCGAAGCGGTCTCGAATCGGCCATGAGCGCCGTGGAAAATCTCGATGCCGGCGCCTTTTTCGGTGTCCTTGAACGGGAATGGGACGACGCGGAGGGTCGAGGCGAAATCTTCGTTGGAGAGTCCGGCGACGACGAGCTTGCCGCCGGTGAAAGCCATGCCGGTGATGACCTCACCGCGATTCTTGACGTTGACGTTGGGTAGGCTGACTTTGCTGAAGCTGACGTCCTTCAACGACAGCTCTTCGATCTTGCCGGAGCGATCGACGCGGAGGATGACGGCAGCCGCCGACGGGCCTTTACCGCGAGCGACGGAGACAAAAACCGTGCCGGTCGCCGGATTGACCTTCAAATCGGTGACTTGAATCTGATCGGCCATCGTGCCAAGAAGGTCGCCGATCTTCTGGTTGAAATTGGCGACATTGAGCGGGGCGTTCTTGTCGGCAACCGCGGTGTCGCCCGTGGCGACGGCGTAGACAGTAGCCGCGGCGGCGTCGCCGATAAACAACACGTTGTCCGGGCCGACGGCCAAGGAGCCGGCAGACTTCAACACGACGGTGCCTTTGGCGAACCCGTTCGGCTGATCGGCGCCGGCCACGCCGGCGGCGGTCGCCAAGGCAATGGCGGCGAAGGTGAGGCGGAAGCGCATCATGGCGGAGTTTCTCCTGCGAATCGTGAAAATGGCGATAGGAATGCCCACCCCCGGGGCACTTCCGGATATCTTCCACGACTAGACGGCCAACGCAAGGGGGTATTCAGAAAATTCCGCGTCGAGGCCGTCAAGGGGCAATTGACATCGCCCCCGATGGCATGGATACTGACATCGCTTGAGTCTCTATTCTCCCCATGCGAAAGGTCCGGTGAGCGGTGATCATCGGCAAATTGTGGAGCGCCATGCGGGCGCAATTGAACAAGATGGCCAATTGGTTCTGGAGCGCCGATCCGGTCGCCCAGATGCAGTACGAATACGATCGAGCCGTCGATCAACTTCGCGAAGGTCGCGAGGGCTTGGAACAGTATCGGGCCTTGGTCGAGCGCGTGAAACGCCAGGTGGATGGCGACCGAAAGAGCGCCGCGAATCTCGAAGCCAAGATCAAAGCCTATCTCGGTCAAAACGATCGCGAGGCGGCGGCCCGTTATGCCTTGGAGCTTCAGAAAACGACGAAGTCTCTCGCCGAGAATGAAGCGCAACTAAGGATGCACGAGGAAGCCTACAACAACAACCTGCTCAAGATCAAGAACGCCAGCGGCAAGCTCGCGGCCCTTCGCCAGAAGATCCAGACCTACGACGCCGAGCTGAAGATGAGCCGAGCCGAGGCCGAGGTGGCCCGATTGGCGAAGGCGTTCAAGTTTGACGTGACCACGGATTTTGGCCAGATCGAACAGGTGATTCAGGATCAGATCGACAAGAACCGCGCGACGGCTCGTGTGGCCGCCGACCTTTCCGGTGAAGGGTTGGAGGACATCAAGAAAGAGATCGAGTTGGAAAAAGCCCTGGCGGAACAAGCGTTGCGCGACTTTGAAGCCAAGGCGGTGCCGGCCGAATTACCGCCGGGTGATCGTGCCACGATCGCCCTGCCGGCTCCGAAAGAAAAGGTTCATATCCCGCGCCCATGACCCCGAGGTGATCCCGATGGCGAAGGCGAAGAAGCCGGCCGTGAAGAAGGCCCCGGCCAAGAAACCCGCGACCAAGATGAAATCGCCGGCCAAAGCCCCGGCCCCCAAGAAAGCCGTCCCGCCGCCGGCCAAGGCGCGGACACCTTGGTTCGATGCCAAGTCGTTACAACCCTTGATCGTCACCCATGCTCAACGCCTTGGGACCTTTTTGGAAGCGATGGCTGATGGTAGAATCGACGACAACGAATTAGCCGCCCAAGAAAAACGGCTCGTCGCCATCATGAAACTGGTCGAGCCGATGCTCGACGACGATTTGCACGAGCGAATCACCCAGTTGCTCTGCGAAACCTATGTCTACGATGTGATGCGGCTAACCTACGAGTTGCAACGGTCCAGGCCGACGGCTTCGTTCCGCGGCTGACCCGTGACGATCGCGATGCGCTGGTATCTGATATCCCTGGTGGCGGCGTTGACGATGACCGGATCGGCCGTCGCCGGGAAAGGATCGTCCGGCGGCAAAGGCTTCTCCTCCGGCGGTGGCGTCCGATCGTCCGGTGGCAAAGGCGCTTCGTCGGGATCGGGGGGCATCAAGAGTTCCGGCGGCCGAGGGTTTTCGTCGGGCGGCAGTAGTTCCCCGCCACGGCCCAGTTCATCCCCGCCGCCACGGCCGAGTTCACCACCGTCGTCGAGCAGCCGCCCCAGCAGCGGCTATGACGCCGGCGCTGGGGCGGCCAAGCGTCGCGAAGAGAGCAAGTCGATATTCACCGGCCGAAGTTCCACGCCGCCGCCGCCCAATATCCCCGGGGCCAAGCCGCCCAGCAATGTGCCGCCGGTATCTGGGCGCAAATACTCGACGAACACACCTCCGGCGGGGTCTCCGCACGGCCAATCGTATTCGTCGGGCCAATACGACGCCGAGGCCGCCAAGGCTCAACGACGCGCCGATAGCCGCGAAGTGTTTCGGCCCGGCCCCAGCCCGCGACCGACGTACAGCGACCCCAAGGGCACCCCGCGCCCGCTGAATCCAGCCGATCAGCGAGTTGAGCAAATGCGGCGCGACATGACGGTCGATCGATGGGAGTCCCGGACGTATCGCCAGACGACGACATTCTCACCGTTCCCTCGGCCCCCGTACATCCGCACGGTGGTCATCTATCGCGACCCTTACGCCGACGCGTTTTGGTGGTGGCTACTCGCTCAGAATCTCGAAACGCGCACCTATTGGGCCTATCACCATCGCCGCATGATGGACGACCTGCGCTATCGGGAATTGCTGAGCCATGATCAGCAGCTCGAAGCCCGAATCCGGGAGCTTGAGGCGAAGGGAATCACCCGCGATCCGACCTATGTACCGCCGGGCATGGACAGCGACTTGATGTACGACGACGGCTTCGTCGAAGCTGTCTACAACCCGACGACGACCATCCGCGTCACGGGCGGTTCGCGCGCCGGCCATTTCATGCGATCCTGCTTCATGGTGCTTATGGTCTTGGGTGCGCTGTTCTTGATCGTCTGGATTATCTTCGTGAAGCGCTGGGGCGCCAGCGAGTAGCACGCCGCGCCGGCAAGTGGTCGTTAGAGAACATTATTGTTGATCGCTCCAACGCCGGTCCGAATGACGCGTCATCACGATGAGACTCATCAGCCTGTGAAGAAGTCCCACAATGCTCGACCCATCACTCGACGCCCGCCTTGCCGACCTGTTAGTGGAGTGGGAATTGCAGCGCGATCTCGGGTCGCCGGTGACGCCGGAAGATCTCTGTCGCGAGTCGCCCGATCTCATCGAACCGCCGCGGCAGCGAATTGCCCGACTCAGTGACGCCGATCGACTCCTGGGCACGTCGGCACCAGTTCCAGGTGGCTAGGGTGCCCGATTCCTCGACGGAGTTCTTTGGCTGGTCGGGTCGCGTCATTCGACACACGTTGATCGATCTGAGCCGGCACTATTTCGGCGCGGAAGGGTTGGCGGCCAACCATGCCACGCCGGCACGAAACGCGGGCGGCAACGAGACACCGCCACGGGAACCCGCCGGCGATGACCGTTCGATTGACCCGAGACAGTTGGCCGAGTGGACCAAGCTGCACGAGCAGATTGAGCTGCTGCCGCCAGACGAGCGCATCTTGTTCGATCTGCTCTACTACCACGAGATGACACAACAGGACGCGGCCGAGGTTCTGGGAGTCGATCGACGTACCATCATTCGACGGTGGCAGGTCGCGCGACAACGGCTCATGGAGCGATTCCACGGCCAACCGCCTGGATCAAATTAGGAACGACTCCCGCTCGATCACACTCGGCGCCCATTTCCTTCTTCCGACACGGTGTGATGCAATCGCTGGAAATTAGAATCGACTCGAATGAACGGCTCTGATAATCGACCAAAGCGCGATGACGACCGCGGACCTACAACTGCCGGTGCTCGAAATCGAGGTCCATCATACGCAACTCGCAACCTTCACTGACTCGCAATGCTGCCCTGTTAATTCTGTCAGAAACTGTTCGACCTCGACGACGCCCATCGTGTTGGGGTGCCGCCACTCCGAGCCGCGTTTGTGAAAGATGATGGAACGCTCGATCCAGGCAA
>CAZESP010000106.1:0-6755 GCA_964515185.1 uncultured Alcaligenaceae bacterium | reverse complement strand
CGCGGGTCATGGCGCGGCTCGATCAGCCCGACGGCGGCGAGCTTGCCCGCCATCTCGTCGTTGAGGGCCTTCAACCAACGGACAAGGGCGGCGTCGTGTGGAGTGCCTTCCTTGCGATGCACGATGAGCGCCTCGACGTGGGCTTTGAATTGTCCGGCGGCCGTGGCGGTCATCTTGCCGAGGTAGATCGTCCGACGTTTCCCGTCGAGTGGATCGACGAATTGGAGCTTACGGAAGCCTTTGCCATCGTTTGAAAGTGAAGCCATTTGGTAAACCCTCTGGAAAGGGCCGGCCGTCGATCCGAGCTTTCCAGGTCCCGGAACGACGGGCCAGCCGAAAGGCGATCGTGAGTATAACGGAAGTCGTTCATCAGTACCATCGTCTATGCCGCACGGGCCGGCGCGGCGTCAATCCATTCGATGACCGCTCGCCAACCGTCGAGGAATTGGCGAACGTCGTCGAGGTAGAATTCCTCATCGCATTCGCGGCAACGGATGGAGTCGAGGTCGTCGAGGTCGAGGGCCACGGCAGCGGCACCACACTTGATGCAATGACAGTCGAAGCCTTTTTTGATCGTCGTCTTGCTCATGGTGAAAACTCCGAAGGAAAGGGCCATCCGTGGCCCAGGTTTCAGGTTTACGCGGCCTTCGCGGTCTCGGGCTTGCCGATCATCCCGAGGTCGAGGAGCTTCAAAATCGCGTCACCATGTTTGCAGTGCCCGTGACGCAAGGCGCCTTTGCAATCGCACTCGGCACGATTACCGAGAACGCGAACGTGATAGACCGCATTGTCTTGGATGTCGAGCTTCTCGACTTCGAAGGCACGGCCGCCGATTCGGCATTCGATCTCGTCGATCAGGTAGCAACAGGTGTCACGGCCGCAAACGATCTCGAACAGGTTCCCGCCCTCGGGCTTGATGAATCGCTTCGGGGCTTTTCGGGTTCTCGTCGTCATGGTCAGGTTTCCTCTCAGGAAGGGGTTGAATTCGTCTTGAGCTACCCCTATCATAAGTAGGTTCCTACTTACTGTCAAGTAGAGTTGTACTTTTTCTGGGAAATATTTCTCGCCATGACTTCGACCTATTTCGGCTCGGTGTTACGTTCACTTCGGGAAGGTGCGGGCTTAAGCCAGAAGGCGCTTGCCGACAAAGCCGGGTTGAGCCAAAAGGCCATCTCGTTTTGGGAAATGGGCGTTCACGATCCCAACTGGTCGGCGGTCGTTGCCTTGTGTGACGTGTTTGAGGTCTCGGCCGACGTATTCCGTCCCGCCAAGGACCAACCCGAGCCGGTGATACCGGCGCCCCGTCGAGGCCGTCCCGCCAAACAACCCACCCCGGAACCAACAGCCAACGCGGCCAAACGCGCCTCGCCATCCCGGCGAAAAACGTCGAAAAGGTAATCCATCCCGGCTTGATGCGTTATTGATTTCTGGGAAGGGAAGGGGATGGGGATTCCCGATTCCCCCCCGAAGGGGAATCGGGAATTGGGAATCCCCTTCCCTTCCCTTCTGGGATATGGGACACCCGCGTCCCGTGGAATGACACCAAAATGTCCCATAACAGATGCACCAAAATGTCCCATAGTCAACCTTGCTTCGGGACGGGGTGAACGCGATAGACCGACGGGCCGGATCTCAGCCGGCCTTGGCGGACAATCTCGATCATCCCCCGTCGGCGAAGCGACACGATCGCCCGATAGACCGATCGCCGATCGATCCCGCACCGGGTCGCCAAGTCTTCCTGTCCCGTGCGGGCAAGCCCTTCTCGGGCATCCCGGAACAAGGACAGCCAGACCGCGATTTCGGCTCGGGAAAGACTGCGGATCGAGGCATCGGCGAACGAGTTGAGCGCGGCCCAGCGCGCGGCCGCGCTGCTCATCTCTTCGCCTTCCGGGCCTTAACGAAAGGCTCAAAGGTTAACGACCAGGGTTTTTCACTGATTCGGAGCTTGAGCCGCGCCGCGTCACCTTGACAGGTTCCCGTGGTGGTGACGAGTTCGTGCATGCCGGGGTCGGCCGGGTCGAAGGCCTTTAGCCGGTTGACGAGAAACCAAGATCTCGCGAATTCCGGGACGCCGGCGCCGACCAAATGGGAAAGCTCCATCGGCTCGCCGACGCTCAAAGACCGCTGCGAATGATGAACGAAGATCGCCGTCGCACCAGCGCCAGCGATCGCGCCGTTGATGGCGCGGAGTCGCGCCGTAACGCGACAAAGGCTCGTAGCATCGATCGAGCCGAGGCAGTGGACCAGCGGATCGAGAAAAACCACCTCAGCGGTGCTGCCTTCGATAATTCTGACAATCTTTTGAACGTTGGAACGTCCGAGCGTGTGGAGCCTGTCGAACAGCTCGATCCCGGCTCCGAAACCTCCGGCGCGTTCGATCCACGCGGACATTTCGTTGCGTGACGATTCGCCGCAGAAATAGAGGCATTTTCTTGGCCTCGGGACGGTATGCCCGAGGAACGGTTCGCCGCGCGCGATCGCGCTTGCCATCGCCAGGCCGAGCAGAGTCTTGCAGGCTTTCGCCGGTCCCCCGATGACCGCCGGCCGGCGCGAAAAGACGAGTCGATCGACGATGAAATCTGTTCCGTCGCTGGTCTCCGTCGTGCGGAAAAACCGCCGAGCTTCATCGGCTTCATCGTCGATGAATTGCCACGCGGCAGTTATTGTTTCGGGGTCGAGATTGAGTTGCTCAAGAATCTCCAACACGGCCTGGAACTCAACGTTGTTTCTCGACTGGTGCCGCGCGATCTCTCGAGCGACGGAATCCGGGCTCGAACGAGCCGTGAATTTCGAGAGCGCCGCGTGAAGCAACTTCGCGGGATCGTCGGACGAATGCAATCGGCATAAAATCATTTTTGAAACCTCCAGTGAAATTTGGTTGGCGAATCTGCCCCGGCCGCCTGCCAACGGCCGGGGCGTTAGTTCACTAAGCGACACCGGTTTCGGAAATTCGCTTGATTTCTTGGTCCGGGATCATGAGTCGCCGGCCGAATTTGATCGCGCGGACACGTTTGTTTTCGATCAATCGCCGGATCGTCCGTTCGCAAAGCCCGAGGTGCTTCGCGGCCTCGCTGATTGACCACGGCGCGCCGCATGGCCTCGCGGAGTTCAGTTCATTCACGGGGTCATTCTCCATTTCGTTTGAGTTTCGCACGACCACGGCGGCCGCGCCTACGACATGATCTACTAGCGGTCTCGGAACGGAATTATTCGCGCCGAATTGTTCCGCGCTTGCTGGAATCGTGGCGGCTTGAATTGACTGCGGTTGAACGGCGGGAAACTATTTCTCGGAACAATCGGCGGCGCGATTACTCCGAATTCTTACGCCGTCGGTGCCGAACGCGGTCGAGTGCTTTATTGAGTTCGGCCGTCTTGACACCGCTTTTTCGGCAGAAACTTTTTTTGTTCATCCCGTGGCTCTTGGCGATTTGCCAGTCGGCAACCAACTTTGCATCACGGTTCGAGTCGTATCGGGGAGGTGAGCCGGCTTTTCGCGATGCGCGGCGGCTCGCTGGCTCGATCGCGGGATCGAGACGTGGCGTCAGGGTTTCAAGGTCTTGCACTAGGCGATCGACGGCCTCATCCCGGTTCTTCTCAGCCCACCAACCGAACAACGGCGCCCGAATCAATTCGAGGATGCGGCGAAGGGCGGCTCGCTGCCTTGTCCCGAGATGGCAACCAACGATCCGATCTCGGAGTTCCCATTTCCCATCACCGCGAAACGAGAATGTTAACAAGGCGGCGAGAACGTCGCCGCCTTGCCGAATGATCGCGGAATCGACCAACTTCGGCCGGTCGCCGTCTCGTCGCGTTGCGTGAATTTGGTTGATGAGACGTTCTTGATCCTGCGGAAACTCGATCGCTCGAATTAGGTCGCGAACGGCTTCAATGACGGCGGGAAGGTCGGCTTGAGATAACGGCAATTGCACCAGATGGTTTCCTCAAGTTCGCGGGCCGTATCGGCCACGGGTCGGGCTTGAGGAACCCCAACCCGGGCCGAAACGCGAATCGTGTCGTTGGCCAACGACACGAAAGCCCGACGGCGATATTCTACTCTGGTCGGGATCCTGAGCCGATGAGTTTTTCGACGACGGCCAGGTGCCGGCAATTGCGACGAGCCGGGCAACCGGCTTCAGAATCGCTCAGAATGCGTTCTAATCGATTGAGACGGCTTCGAAATCATTCTATTCCCCCGTAGGGATTCGCGCGGGAAGGTACAACCCGGATCAGAAGCCGAGATACCCTCACCGGCGAGCCGCAGCGGCGGCACGGCTCGGGATCCGGCTTCGGTTCCTCACCTTCATAATCAACAATAATTGCATGCGGGGGGCATTCCGTACAACCCTCGGGCATGTCCCGTTCCAATCTGGCGATGCGGTTTTTTATGTTCAGGACATTTCCTTTCTGGCGTTGGCGGCGGCTTCGAGGGTGGTAAGGCGTTGTTCCAGCTCGACGGATTCGCGAAGCCGGCAGCCGAGTTCGAGGATCGATCGTGCCGCGCCGAGCCGCACGGCTTCCGATTCGGCCCCGAGCAGTCGTCGCAGCGTATCGGCGGCGTCGGCCATCGTGTCGGCCATGCGTCCGAGCGCCGTCGCAACCAATTCGGAGCGGAGTTCGTCAACCCTCGCTCGGAAGCCAGCTTCTGAGAGCCGGCGGTGAATCGTCCTCTCGGCAACGCCAACCTCGGCGGCGGCGTCGCGAACGATCTTGCCAGCGGCGAGGGCGGCGGCGATCGCGTCATCGGCGTTATGTCTGCCATTGCCTGCCATGAACTGCCACTCCGATGAATGAAAAGCCTCTGACAGCATCCTATCACGAATGTCGACCTTCACCCAACAGCATCGTGGCCGGTGTGTTTGCACCAGTCGATGAGAGCCCACAAGCTGCTGATGGACGTCGCGGAAGCGATTCTGTTATTCATCGCCGTTTACCCAGTTCCGCGATAATTGCTCGGCCTGCTCCAACACGGTCAGGGTAGCCTTCTCCTGCTTGTCGGGCGGGTAGCCGTATTTGCGGAGAATGCGCTTGATAATAACGCGCAAATTGGCTTTCACGTTTTCGCGATTGGTCCAGTCGATGGTCAGGTTGATGCGGACCGCCTTGACCAAGTCCTGGGCGATCTTCTTCAGGACGGCGTCGCCGAGGATCTTCACGGCGCTGTCATTCACTTCGAGAGCATCGTAAAAGGCAATCTCATCCTCGCTCAGACCAAGCTGCTCTCCGCGTTTCGTGGCTTCGCGAACGTTCTTGGCCAAGCCGATCAACTCCTCGATGACCGTTGCGGTCTCAATGGCTCGGTTCTGGTAGCGTGTGATCGACTTCTCAAGCAGTTCCAAGAACGACCGCGCCTGGACGACGTTCTTCTTGGCACGCTGTCGAATCTCGCCTTCGAGTAGTTTTCGCAACATCTCGACGGCCAAGTTGCGATGGGGCATCCCGCGCACTTCGGCCAGGAACTTGTCATCGAGGACGGACACATCCGGCTTCTTCAACCCAGCGGCTGCAAAGATGTCGATTACCTCGTCGGAGGATACCGCCCGCGACACGATCTGGCGAATGGCATGGTCGATTTGGCTCGGGTCGCGCTTCCCCTCGACAAGGGTCTTCGTCAGCACCGCCTTGACCGCCTGAAAAAACTCCACGTCGTCGGTTAGGGCCAGAGCCTCGTCGGCTGGCACGGCGAGGGCGAACGATTTCGACAACTCGACAACTGCCTTCACGAATCGGGTTTTGCCGTCGTCCTGTTTGAGAATGTGCTCCTGCGCGGCGGGCAAGATACCGAGCCGCTGCGTCGCGTTCCCCGTGGCCCAGGTGGATCGGTCGAACCCGTGAAAGAACGCGGCGCAGATCTCGAACTTCTCAAGCAGCAAGACAACGGCTTTATCCTGATCGATCGCCGTCTGGCCTCTGCCGCCGCTTTCGGTATAGGTGGCCAACGCCTGTTTTAGTTCGTGAGCCAAACCGAGGTAATCGACGACCAGCCCGCCAGGCTTGTCCTTGAACACGCGATTCACTCGCGCGATGGCCTGCATCAGCCCGTGGCCGCGCATCGGCTTGTCGGCGTACATGGTGTGCAGACACGGGGCGTCGAATCCGGTCAGCCACATATCGCGGACGATGACTATCTTGAATGGGTCGCTCGGGTCTTTGAATCGCTTGGCCATTTCCTCGCGACGTGGCTTGTTGCGGATGTGGGTCTGCCACTCGATCGGGTCGGACGCCGAGCCGGTCATAACAACCTTAAGTGCGCCTTTATCATCGTCCGCGTGATGCCATTGGGGACGCATGGCGACAAGGGCGTTGTAGAGTTCAACACAAATTCGCCGGCTCATGCAGACGATCATGGCCTTGCCGTCCATCGCTTCAAGCCGCTTCTCCCAATGTGCGACGAGGTCGTCGGCGACGAGTTTCACCCGCTCCTCGGCGCCGACGAGGGCCTCGAGCGCCGCCCACTTCGTCTTGAGCTTCTCCTTGTGCTCCAATTCCTCACCTTCGGTCGCCTCGTCGAATTCCGCGTCGAGCTTCGGTTTCTTCTTGTCGTCGAGCTTCAGCTTCGCCAACCGGCTTTCGTAATAGATGGGCACCGTCGCGCCGTCGTTCACGGCTCGCTCGATGTCGTAGACGCTGACGTAATCGCCGAATACCGCCCGAGTATTGGCGTCGGCCTTCTCGATCGGTGTGCCGGTGAAACCGATGAACGACGCCGCCGGTAGAGCGCGCCGCATGTGGCCCGCGAAACCATCGACGAAGTCGTA
>CAZESP010000105.1:0-6900 GCA_964515185.1 uncultured Alcaligenaceae bacterium | reverse complement strand
AAGAAGAGGAAATCTGATGAGTTAACTTTGACCCTACCCCAGCATCATAGTCGACCAAGCTCACCGGGGCCGGCCGCCCTTGCAGTTTACGAATCGCCGGGCAACGTGCGGTACGGCCGGCATCCGGTGCAGCGTATGGTTGGGCACTACTTGATCTTGCCCCATTTGGCGTGCCAGTTTTCTTCCATGTTGCGAGTGAATAGGGTGATCGCGAGAACCGCTATCCCACAGGCGAAGCCGACGCCAGTGTTTGCGGTTTGAGCTGTCGCATATTCCGGCGTATTGTTGACCGCGTAGACGAGCAAGAGGCAAGAAGGCAGCAGGGTGGTGAACCCAATGATAGCTAAAAATACGGTGAAGATCATCCGCGAGTAGCCGAAATTGAAAAACGTAACCAATCGCTGGCCTTCGGCCGTTTGGTAGTCTTCTTCCCAGCCCGACTTGCCGGTATATCGTAGGTAGGAAGCCAGAACCGACAAATCAGACATAATTACGACCGTTGAGGCAAAGAGAATCAAGTACATTATGTTTGCCGCGGCACAGAGTGCCGGAGTAAGGGGCTGAATTTCTGGACGCGCCACCGCAGCTCGCGCTGGACCGGGTGCTGTGTCTGGAGGCTTTGACGAACTGATGGTGAAACCAACTACGGCGGCGAAAACGGACAGCGCCGTCAGCATAACCCAAAAGCGGTGGTTTACGCACTGGGTGATCTCTGCATGAAGCTTGGTCACATCCGCAGATGTCGGCCCCTTAAGCGGCATGCTTAGCGCCCTTCTTCAGCCCAACGCGGAGCTCAGTGGCCGGGCGCGCGTCGCCGACTGGCCATCGCACGGACAGGGCGCGCGCCCGATCCGCTGGAGCGTGGGGTTCGGCTTGGCTTGCCAGGCACTGAGACTCCGCGTCACTACCGGCCGGTGACTACACTTGGGATGAACGAGCGACACGCGGCGGTAGTCGATGCCGTTGTGTCACCCCGCGATGCGTGCGCGCGCCTCGTCGTACCAACGGACGGAAGGCTCGCATCACGCTTGGACCGAAGCATCTGCGACGCGTTGCCATCGGGGGTTTGGTCGCTCAAGCGTTTGCAACCGCTCCGAGCAACCGCATCACGACGATAGTCAAACAAACGTCAGTCAAACGCACGGCCAAGCCGAACCAGTGATTCTACAACTCTTCAGCGCGCTATGTTGCGCGCCCAGTTCGTATAGTACTCACTCTCGCAATGGCGAGGCAAGCGAAAAGCAAGGTCTGACGCCGATTTTTCTCGCATCGATGTCACCACCGCGTTGGGCAAGTCGGGAACGATCCAACTTCGTTAGACGGCAGGTATTAGGAATCGTTGAGCGATGCCTATCCGAGACGGACGGAACTCGTTAAGTATTCTTTTGTTGCCTACTGATCGTTTGATCGACTTACCGTCGCCAGTCCGCGTCGAACCCAGCCGGCGTGCTGTAATAGCGCATTAGTTGCGACAGGCGCGGAAACAGTCCTTCGCTGAGGCTTCAGGCTTGTGAATTCCGGCATGAGAGGGTGTCATTACCTCGCCGGAACTAATCGACGCGGTCTCCCATTGCAGCTCTCACTCGAATTCGCGCATCGACGATGCGGCAACCTTGGCCGGGTACGAGGGCAAAGATCGGGTTCAAGTCCATTTCGACAATCTCCGGCACCGCTTCAGCTAATTGTGCCACTCGAAGGATTACATCGCGCAGTGCCGACACATCCGCTGGAGGATGCCCACGATACCCTTCTAACAACCGATAGCCACGAATTGTATGTATCATTTCCTCCGCATCGTTGTCGGTGATCGGCGTTGTTCGGAATACCACGTCGCGCAAGATCTCAACATGAATCCCGCCCAGCCCAAAGGCGACCAACGGACCGAAGGATGCGTCAGTTGTCATGCCGACCATGACCTCGGTGCCTACGGTTACCATGGGCTGGATTAACATCCCTTCAACCGCGTCCCATCGCCCGTCACGCGTGAACCGCTCGCGAATACTCTCATAAGCCTCTCGGACGGCCGTTTCATAGCTTAGCTTCAATCGAACTCCACCGACATCGGTCTTGTGGATGATCCGGCTGGAGGCGACTTTCATAGCAACCGGAAAGCCGAGCCGTCGTGCGATACTAACGGCTTCATCAGGGCTTCGAGCGACCGCGCCGGTTGCGATCGGCAGACCCATCGCATCGAGCACATCTCGGGTTTCCTCGACCCGGAGCCAGTCGGGGCCGCGTGTTTGGAGGGCATTCCGGCAAATCTGACGAGCCTTGATCCTATCCGCACCCGGAAACTCGGGTATCGTCCCCGAGGGTCGTTTTCGCCACGCTGAATATGCGACCAAACGTGAAAAGACTCGTGCGGCGGCTTCGGGATATGAGACACAGGGAACGGTCTCCGTCGGGGACAGTTTCAATCCGCGGGTCGCTGGATCGGGCATGCGGCAAACGATGACGGGTTGATCCTTGGCCCCGGCAATGCGTGCGCTCGTGACGCCTTTCAAAATAGCCTCATCGATTTCCGCAGCCCGGTTGAATCCAATGTCAAACGCAATTACAACCATCGCATCAATTTCGCCGGAGAGGAGCAACTCCGTTGTGGCTCGTTGAAACTCGATTGGCCCCGCGGACGCGATCATATCAACGGGGTTATTAACACTGGCTGCCTTGGGAAGGAAAGCGGCCAGTCGCATCACAAGCGCAGGGGAAAACTCGGGGAGCTTGAGTCCGCCAGACTCACAGGCATCAGCGCAGAGAATCGCAGGGCCTCCCGCGTTGGTCACGATTCCAATTCGATTCCCAGCCGGCAACGGCTGTCCACTAAGAACCGCAGCGAGGTTAAATAACTCCTCCATTGTTTCAGCCCGCATGACTCCGGTTTGATGGAACATGGCATCGACGGCGGTGTCGCGGGTCGCCATGGCGGCCGTGTGGGAACCTGCGGCACGCCGGCCCGCACTCGTTCGACCGGCCTTCAACGCCACGATTGGTTTGACGCGACAAACCCGCTTGGCGATCTCGGCGAATCGCCTGGGATTGCCGAACGATTCGAGATACAACAGAATGACGCCCGTACGATCGTCGTGTTCCCAATACTCCAACAGATCATTGCTCGAGATATCGGCGCGATTGCCGACGCTGACACATGAAGAGATGCCTAACTCTCGATGAGCTGCATTTGCCAAAGTTGCCAACCCTAATGCGCCGCTGTCGGACGACAAGGCGACGTTCCCCGCTGATGGAAAGATCTTGCCGAACGAGGCGTTAATAGGGAGAGACGGATCGGTTGAAATTAGGCCCAGGCAATTCGGCCCGAGCATTCGCATTCCGTAGTGTCGAACGCGTCGGACAAGCTCCTCCTGTAATAGCTTCCCCGACTCGCCCGCTTCGGCGAATCCTGCCGAGATAACGAGTAATGCGGGGACACCCTTGGTCGCGCACTCATCGACGACCGACAAGACGGACGCATGCGGAACCGCGATAACAGCCAGATCGAATGTGACCGGAATTTCAGCAATCGAGTGATACGCGGGTCGCCCGGCAATCGTGCCACCCGCAGGATTCACCGGGAATATCTGCCCCGGGAAGGCGCTTTGGATCATGGAGTCGAGCAGTTGCCGTCCGATCCTCTGCGGGTCACGCGACGCCCCAATGACGGCGACACTTCGAGGGCGAAACAATGGGCGAAGAGATTCCACACCGTTGCGATTTGCGCTCAAGGCTTTCGCGGAGACAGGGTCGACGAGCGACATGAAAACACCCAACAAGTGTTAGGAATTAACAACGACGGGAGAGCGCGATTTCCGGCGCACTCCCGTGGAGTCTGGACGGCGATTACTTCTTGACGTCGCGCACGATCTTGTGGCATTGGACGCAACTGGCCGTCATGAGGTTATAGGCCAGGGTCGCTCCATCGATGTTCTTATCGCGAGATTGTCGAATGAGTTCGCGATTGTAGAACTCGAAATTGCCTCGTTGAAGCTCGTACTCCTCATGTCGAGGCTGACCTCGCGCAATCCATTTTTCCAAATAGCCGCTAACGTTCATGGCCGCGGCATTGGCGATGATCTTGTCGAAGTCCCCCTCGGTAAGCCCCGCCAACATCTCTTGAGACATCTTGAGCTTTTGTTTCATCCAAACGTTTCGCTTTTCGGTCGCGGCCGGCTTGTCGTCGGCAATTGATAATGACGGCGGAGCCACGGTCAGTGCCGCGAGGGCCAGAATCAGGCACGCAAACTGCTTCATGGGGTCCTCCTAGAATCGGACATGGACTGAATCTTCAACGAAACAGGAGATTGGACAGCAGTTCATGTGCCACGTTTTGGGGATCACACAGATTTGCCGGGAATCGTGCCACCCATACTCGATCACTTCAGAAAATAGTGCGCCGGGATCGCAAAGTGTGCGACAGCAGTCACAGCCAGGCAGAATCCGCACAGGGTCGTTGGAATAGCCCAGGTCTCTAGCCCGCTCAGTGTGAGGATTTGCCACTGAAACCGCCAGAAGTTCATGGAATCGAAGTCCGAAACGGGCAACTGGCACAGATCTTGAATTATCGTGACTTCACGAAAGTTACGTGCGAACCAACGCCCGTCCGATGTCGCGCTGGAGGAAACTTGCCGTGGCCAACTCAACGTTTGATTTCGAGTCGTTCTGTGATGACCTGGGACCGGAGAAGATCGTTCACGTTTCGGATCCGGAGTCTGGGCTTCGAGGCATCGTCGTCATCGACAACACGGCAAGTGGCCCGGCAATCGGAGGCGTCCGCATGGCGGCGGACGTGACCGTTGACGAGGTTTTTCGGTTGGCGCGCGCCATGACGCTGAAAAACGCTGCCGCCGGTTTGCCTCATGGCGGCGGGAAGGCCGGCATCGTTGCCGATCCGAAGACCGCGAATCGAAAACGCTTGGTCCGCGCCTTTGCCCGAGCCATTCGAGAGTTGGGCGACTATATCCCCGGTCCCGACATGGGCACGGATGAAACTTGCATGGCCTGGATTCACGCCGAGATTCATCGTTCGGTCGGATTGCCGCGGGTTGTCGGCGGCATCCCGTTGGATGAAATCGGGGCGACAGGTTATGGTCTCGCTCAATGCGCGGAGACGGCAGCGAGGTTTGCCGGCCTGAAGCTCCGGGGGGCGACCTTAGCGATTGAAGGATTCGGCAACGTCGGTCGGCCGGCGGCCATTTTCCTTAAAGAGCAGGGCGTGAAGCTCGTCGCTGCCAGCGACACCCGGGGCACGATCTATGACCCCGATGGCATCGATCCTGAAGAGTTAGCAAAGACCAAGAAACGTAACGGAACCGTGATAGAACATCCTCGCGGCAAGAAACTGCCTATGGCCGATTTGCTGACGCTTCCATGCGACATCTTGATCCCAGCGGCAAGGCCCGATTGCATTAATGCATCAAACGTCGCCGACATCAAGGCGAAGTTGATTCTGCAAGGGGCCAATATCCCGGCCACCGCGGAGGCCGAGGCTATCTTGTATCAACGCGGAGTGGTCGTCGTTCCGGATTTCATCGCCAACGCCGGTGGCGTTATCTGCGCTTCGGTGGAGTACCACGGCGGAACCGAAGCCAGTGTGTTCGAGACAATCGCCCATCGTATCCGGAGCAATACTCAGGTCGTTTTGGATCGCAGCAAAGAGACTGGAGTTGAACCGCGACGGGCGGCGATTGATCTCGCAGCTGAGCGGGTCCGGCAGGCGATGTCTTTCCGTAACTAAAATGACCCGCGATGGGCCACGACTCGTGACCATACAAGGAAACTACTCCCTAACAAACGAGGTGTTACGGTGACAATCGATCGAACCATTCTGCATCCGACCGATTTCTCAGCGAATGCGGAAGCCGCTTTCAAGATCGCCACCGAATTGGCAAGAGACCGCAAGTCCCGCTTGCTCGTCTTGCATGTCGTCGCTAGGCCGCTTTCAACACTTGGGGGAACGGAAGCTCTGCCTCCCAGCGCGTTGGAATTAGGCCTAGATGAAGCGAAAGCGAAACTCGCCGCCATTCAAGCGCCGCCCGGAATCCCACTTGACACTCGACTCGAAATCGGCGACCCAGCCGACGTTATTCAACATGTCGCCCAGCAGGTCAATTGTGACATGATCGTCATGGGCACGCATGGCTTGAGTGGGTTGGCTCGCGTCTTACTTGGAAGTGTTGCTGACCGAACCATTCGCCACGCGAGTTGCCCAGTCTTGACGCTGAGAGGGTAGAGACCGTCTCAAAACCGCAGTTCGGTGCCCTAAACCCTTGGCACTCAAGGATTAACAAAGGTTAAAGAAACGTCTCGAAGAACTCGTGCTCAAAAAATAGCACGGATTTCCTAATCCGTGCTCGCTCGTACCGCATGGTACGGATTAGGAAATCCGTGCTACGAATCTAGGCGCACGTTTTTTCCGAATCGGTCCTTTCTTGGCGCAACTCGTAGTGATTGTTTAAGACCACGATCTCGTGCCCTAAGCCCTTGGCGTTCAAGGATGAACATGGGTCTTGAAACCGTCTCCTGCCGTTCTTCTGCATGGTCCGCCCCTCCTCGAAAATGCCGCTCGTGGCCCAACTCTACCAGCAGGCAATCGTAACGTCCGACCACTGAAACTCCCAGAACCAGCCAGTCCTTTCCAAACTGCGATTGTGGGGCCTCAACATACGATTCCGCGTCGTCTCACCTCGCCACGCCGAAACCAGGCATGTACCTATTCTCCCGTCGATGCCAGACGATCTAAGCTGACACCACAAAACGAATTAATTTGATCGAAAATTTGCCCGGACCGAGTCCATGGCTTATGAGTCCGGTAAGCACCGATAGTCGATACGACCCCGACAATCGAAAAAACCGCTAGTGCATTGTCACAGCTTAATCTTCGGGTTGTGGTACGGGTTTCCTAACCCG
>CAZESP010000104.1:0-7172 GCA_964515185.1 uncultured Alcaligenaceae bacterium | reverse complement strand
AAGCCGTGAATATGACCTGGGTCGAGATGCAGCCGGTGACGGGCGGAAGGTGACGAGCGACCGCTTCACTGAACGCCGCCATGTGAGGACCTGTTTGGATGATCGAACCAACTCCTTGGAAGCAGGCAGAGGCGCTGTTCGCGGCCGGCCAATTTCGGGAGGCGGCCGCACTTCTCGAGGAAGCCAACCGCCGGCGGCCGAACTCATCGGAAATTCTCAACAACCTGGGCGCCGTCTACGAGCAACTCGGCAAGACCAACGCAGCCATCGATTGTTTTCGACGTGCCGCGACGTTGGCGCCGGACCAAGCTGTGCCCGTGTTTAATGCGGGTGATTTACTCCGGCGGGCAGGCCGGCTCGACGAAGCCATTGATGCGTTGCGGGTGGCTGCCACGCTTGATCCCAACTTGCCCGATGCTTGGTCGTCGCTTGGGGCGGCGCTCGTGGATTCGGGCCGACCTCTGGCGGCTCTCGGAGCGCTGCATCGCGCGATCGACCTTCGGCCCGAGATTACCATCAACTGGCTCCGTCGAGCCGACGCGCAACTGATGCTGCGACGATTCGCAGATGCCCAGCAGAGTTACACGAAGGCCATCGAACGCGACCCCAGCCTTGCCGATGCGTGGTATGGACTGGGTCGGGCCTATCTCGAAAACCAGCGCCCCGAACTCGCGATTCCAAGATTCGAGCGATGCCTGGTCCTTGATCCGCAATCGGCGAGGTGCATGCACGATCTGGGCAAAGCGATGTTTCAGATCGGGTGTGTGGAAACGGCGATGAGGTGGCTTCGACGCGCCGCGGAGTCTGGCCCGGACGACGTCCGGCGTCAAGCCTTGGAAAGCATGGCCGTCATTGTGCCGGGCTGCCCCGACGATGACAACCGTGCCATCGCCGCAACCCGCACAGCCTTCGCGAGCACCTTGGCGTCGCGACCACCCCGCCGTCGCGATCGCCGCACCAACCCGTCGCCAATTCGAGTGGGATATGTCTCGTCATTCTTTCATCGACCCAACTGGATGAAACCCGTTTGGGCGCTTCTGAACCATCACGATCGCGGTCGCGTTTGCGTTCACTTGTTCTCGGACTGCCCGCCGACCCAGATTCAAGGTGGGTATCGACCGCACGATAGGGACCTCTGCCACGACATTTCAAATTGTTCCAATCAGGAGGCATGTCGCCTCATCGAGAAACAGCAGCTCGATCTACTTGTTGATCTCAACTCTTATAGTGCATTGAAGCGGATCGGTCTGTATGCGCTGCGGCCGGCGCCGATCATCGTCGGCTGGTTCAATCTCTACGCAACTTCCGGGTTGGCCGCCTTCGACTACCTCATCGGAGACGAGACAGTCATTCCGCCGACCGAGGAAGTCTTCTACTCCGAGCGCATCCTGCGTGTGCCGCACACATACCTCGCCTTCGACGTCGATTATCCGGTACCGGACATCGCGCCGGTTCCCATGAAAGCGACTGGAACCCTGACCATCGGCAGTCTGGCCTCACTGTACAAACTCACCGATCAGGTGCTGGCGACTTGGAGCGAGATTATGGCACGATGCCCGAACGCGACGCTCTTGATCCGCAACGCCGGCCTGAAGCACCCCGAGCAGCGGGCGTTGCTATCGACTCGATTCGCGACGGCGGGCGTCGAAACGAATCGCCTCATTCTGGAAGGACCGGCCGACCATCACGAGTATTTGCGGACCTACGATCGCATCGATTTCGCACTGGACCCGTTTCCGTATGGCGGCGGCACAACGACGATGGAGGCACTTTGGCAGGGCGTCCCAGTCGTGACCCTCAACGGCGACCGTTGGGCGAGCCGCACCAGCGCCTCATTGTTGCATGCCGCAGGTTTGGATGAATACGTCGCCCGAGACCGCGGCGATTACGTTGAACTGGCAGCTCGCTTGGCCACGTCCGTCGAGACAGCGGACCGCCTCGGTGTATTCCGCGCCACCATTCGCGACCGGTTACGGCAATCGCCCGCGTGTGACGGTGCTGCCATGGCCCGAGCGATGGAAGCGCTCTATTCGGAGATCGTGAAAAGAAAGGGCTAACGCTGGGTCGATCGCGATCGCGCGTTTCGCGCTTGCACGGCATCACGCGAGCGCGAAACGCGGCACGGTGACCCGCTACTTGTTCAACACTTCGTCGAGGTTCATTAGCTCGTTGACCAACATCGTCCAGCCGGCGAGGGTGGCGGGCGCCAGATTCGGGTTGGCCTTCGATTCTCCGACCGCGATGAGCCTCTTCGCTTCGTCGGGTTGCGCTCGATAATGCGCCAGCAACTCATTCAGCGAGCGAGTGGCGATGGCCATTTCATCGAGGCGGAACGGGCGCGAGATGAGGCGCTTCGCCACGAAGTCGATGCGCTCGCCGTCGGTCTTCGCCCCAGCGGTTAGCGCCTTCTCTGCCAAGACGCGGGCCGCTTCGACGAATTGCACGTCGTTGAGCGTGACCAATGCTTGCAACGGTGTGTTGGTGCGGTCGCGGCGGACGGCACAGGTCTCCCGATTCGGGGCGTTGAAAATCTCCATCGACGCCGGCGGAGCGCTTCGCTTCCAGAACGTGTACATGCTGCGTCGATACAGATTCTCGCCGCTGTCTCGACGGTAGTCGCGGGTGTTGCTGCCGATCATCGCGACGGCCTCCCAGACGCCTTCGGGCTGATACGGCTTCACGCTCGGTCCGCCGAGTTTGCGGACGAGCAAACCGCTGCTGGCCAAGGCATGATCGCGGATCAACTCCGCGTCGAGCCGATAGCGAGGGCCGCGCGAGAGGAGCCGATTCTGTTGATCCTTCTCGTTCTTCTCCGGCATTGTGATGGCGGCTTGCCGATAGGTCGCCGAGGTCAGAATCAGCGTGAAGAATTTCTTGATGTCCCATCCCTGCTCGCGGAACTCGACGGCCAGCCAATCGAGCAATTCCGGGTGGCTTGGCAATTCCCCGCTCACGCCAAAGTCACCGGTGGTGCGAACGATGCCCGTGCCGAAGACTTCTTGCCAGAATCGGTTGACGGTCACCCGCGCCGTGAGCGGGTGCTCGGGGCGAAGCAGCCACTTGGCGAAGCCGAGACGATTGCGCGGCTGATCGACGGCCATGGGCGGCAGGGCATTGGGCGTGGCGGGTTTCACTGGGTCGCGCCGCTTGTCGTACTCGCCGCGATAGAGAATATAGGCCATCGCCTCGCCATCTTTCTCCTGCATGACGTGGGCGATCGTGCCCCGTGATCGAAGCTCGACTTCCTCGGCCTGAGCGGCGGTAAATGCGGCGCTGGCCTCCTGAAAAGCCTTGTCGGACGTGGCAAGCCACCAATCGTACAATTCGTTCTTTTCCGTTGGCGAGATCTTGTCCTTGGGCTTGGCCAACAACTCGCCGGAACGGGTGGCCTTGGCCAGTTGCCCGACCTCGGCGGCGGTCAGCATGCGATCGAACAATCGCACATCTTGAAGCACGGCATTACTGAGTTTCTCGGATTCATGTCGCTGGCCGATCTTGAGCGGCACGTTGGTACGCGTCGTGTTCTTGAGCGAATCGGCCTCGACGTTCACCGGTTGAGCGACACCGTTGACATAGACCATGATGCCCGATGCCTTCATCGAGCCATCATAGCTGACGGTCACATGATGCCACTCGTTGGGTTTAAGCGGATTCTTGGTGACAACCTTGAGCGCGTCGTCCTGCCAGGCGTGAATGAGGTGCATGCCGACGCTGTCGTTTTGCGCCCAAAGGTCCCAGCCTCGGTATTTGTCGCGATTATCCATGCGGGCGACGAGCGCTCCGTTGGTGCCGCGGCGCGTGAACTTGACCCAAGTGCTGATGGTGAATCGCTGGGACTTATCGAAGTCGCCGGCTTCGGGAACTTCGACGGCCGGTCCGGGTTTGAGGGCGAACGCCTTGGCCGCTGTCTTGCCTCCCTTGACCCAGTCGAATCCGCTGTCGAGCTTGACCGATCGGGGTTTGCCATCGACGCTGAACCCCACCGTGCGATCCTTGCCTTCGGTCAACGGCAGATGGAGTCGGAGGCCCATGGTCGGCGCGAGCTTCGCAAACTCCTCGGGCTTGACCGCGGCGAACCACTTGTCAAAGTCGCCTCGGGCGGACTTCTTGCGATCCTCGATCTTCAGCCGAGCTGTCTCGACCTTCTTGGTGATGCCGGCCCATTTCGGCGCATCCTCCATGCGAGGGACGGGCATGACGGGCGGTGTGTTCGGGATGTTGCCGTCCATCGCCCCTTGCGTGGTGTTGTTAAAGAATGCCGCCATCGAATAGAAGTCTCGCATCGTCAGCGGGTCAAACTTATGGTCGTGGCAGACCGCGCAGCCGGCCGTCAGGCCCATCCAGACCTGGTTCACCGTCTCGGTGCGGTCGCGAGCGTAGAGGACCAAATATTCCTCAGCGATGACGCCGCCTTCGTTGGTCGTGATGTTGCAGCGATTGAATCCGGTGGCGATTTTCTGATCCAGCGTCGGGTTCGAAAGCAAGTCGCCGGCCAATTGCTCGATCGTGAATTGATCGAACGAAAGGTTACGGTTGAAGGCGCTGATGACCCAATCGCGATAGGTCCAGATTTCGCGGTAATTGTCGAAGTGAATGCCGTGGGTGTCGGCGTAACGGGCCGCGTCCAGCCAGAACCGCCCGCGATGCTCGCCCCAATGAGGCGAGGCGAGCATCTTGGCGACGTAGCGTTCGTACCAGTCGGGCGATGAGTCGTTGACCATGACTTCGACGTCGGCCGGGTCGGGCGGCAGGCCGGTGAGGTCGAGACTGACGCGGCGAGCCAAGGTCCGCCGGTCGGCCTCGGGAGCCGGCGTCAATCCGTGCTTCTCCAACTCGGCGAGGATGAACCGATCGATCGGGTTGCGGACCCACTTCGCGTCTTTCACCGGCGGCAGCGGCGGGCGAGTCGGGGCAATGAACGACCAGTGCGGTTGATAGTCGGCCCCCGAGGCGATCCAGCGCTTCAAGGTTTCCTTTTGAGCCGGCGTGAGCTTCTTGTGGGTCTTTGGCGGCGGCATCACCTCGGCCAGGTCGGTGTGAAATACACGTTGAATCAACAAGCTCTGGTCGGGCTTGCCGGGAATAATCGCCTTGGCGGCGACGGCGGCCTCGCGCTGATCAAGTCGCAGGCCGGCCTTTCGAGAGGCGCTATCCGGGCCGTGGCAAGCGAAGCAGTTCTCGGCGAGAATCGGCCGAATATCGCGGTTATATTGCGGCTTCGCCTGACCATGGACGCAGGCCGTGATGCCGAACACGGTGACAATCGTGAGAATGTTGCGATAATACATGGTTCACCTCATCCGCGATCCGCACGCATGAAACATCACGAGCGCGGGCAACCGGCCCCGCGCTCAAAGGGAATTCTATTCGGGGCCAGCCGTTCAGCGACGCTTCGCAGAAGCGTTTCGATGTTCGCGCTTCGTCGATGCATCGCTGAGCATTTTCATCCCACCAACTGCTTCACCGGGCGGCCTTCGGGCACCAGCTCGATCGGTCGCCCCTCGGCGGTGTGATACCAGGTGTGCAGCGGCACGCCCAGGCAGTGGTAAATCGTCGCCGCCAAGTCTTGCGGAGCGACGGGGCTGTCCGTCACGAATTCGGCGAACTGGTTCGTCGCGCCGACGACTTGGCCGGGTTGGGTTCCACCGCCGGCGAAACAGGCCACGCCCGCCGTCGCCCAATGATCCCGACCCGCCGAGGGATTAATCTTCGGCGTGCGGCCAAAGTCACCGAACCAGACGACCAGCGTGTTTTCCAGCATCCCGCGATCGCGCAGGTCTTCGAGCAGGGCCGCGAATCCGCCATCGAGCCGCGGCAGCAAGCGTTCCTTGAGGCTCTTGAAATTATTCTGATGCGTGTCCCAGCCTCCGTCGGTGACGGTGACGAACTGCACGCCGGCCTCGATGAGCCGTCGCGCCAACAGACACGATTGCCCGAATTGGTTGCGGCCATAGCGGTCGCGAACCTTCTCGGGTTCGGCGGCGATGTCGAAGGCTCGCTTGGCCGCCGGCGACGTGATGATCCCGTGCGCCTTCTCATAGAACGTGTCGCGAGCCTTGACGGTGTCGATCGACGTTTCGACGGCCTTTTGATATTTGTCGAACTCGTTGAGCATCGCATACCGGCGCTCGAACCGGCGCTGCTCCTCGGCGCCCGCGACGCTCAGATCGCGCACGCGGAAGACCGCCGCCGAGGGGTCTTCGTTCACCTCGAACGGATTGAATTGGTCACCGAGGAAGCCCGCGATGCCGCCGTTGAAGCGACGATCGATGCTGCGACCCAATTGCACGAACGGAAGCATACCATCGACATAGCCGCGCTCTTTGGCAATAACCGAGCCGTAACAGGCAAACGGCAGGGCGGGGTTGAACTTGTGCCCGGACATCATCAGGTGGTCGGCGACGCCGTGGCTGCCGTTCTTCGGGTCGTGCCCGCGGATGATGCTGTAGTGATCGGTGAGACGAGCCAACCGCGGCAAATGCTCGGTGAGTTGCACGCCGGGCAGCGTCGTCGGGATGACCTTGAACTCGCCGCGAATCTCCGCTGGGGCATCCGGTTTCGGGTCAAAGGTATCGATATGGCTCGGCCCGCCCTGCATCCAAAGCAGGATGCACTGCACGTTCTTCTTGCCGGAGGCATGTCCATCCGTCGCCGCCCGCAATTTCAGATATTGCGGCAAGGTCAACCCAAGGGCCGAAAGGGCACCCACTCGCAGGAAAGATCGCCGCGAAACGCCGGTGCAATCACGGGCCGAACCGGTGAAGAGATCGAACATGTGTGGTTTCCTTCAAAAGGCAGGCAGGCGGGCAATGCAGGCGGGGGGTATGGTTACCTAATAGTAATAGTTGTCGGGATTTCGAGCCGTGTCAACCGAAATTTGGCCGAGCGAAAGGTGGCGATTGGTTCCGGCAAGGTTGTGACACCCTCCCAAAGGGGAATTAACTCGACCAGAATCAACAAACGCGGCCGGAACCAATCGGTTGTCTCGAGATGTGGGACGTGCGGCCGGGACGGCCGCGCTCCCAACCAATCGGGCGAGGCCAATTCCGAGGTCCGCGACCCGCCCCGAAGGGGCGAAGGATTGTAGACACGGGTGAAACCCGTGGGCTTCTTGGATAATCGCGCGCCGCTTCGCGGCGAAGAAAGGGTAAAGAAGAAAGACAAGAGCAAAG
>CAZESP010000103.1:2463-7259 GCA_964515185.1 uncultured Alcaligenaceae bacterium | reverse complement strand
ACGCTCTGACGTTACCGCGAATCTCGACGATGGTCAAGCAGAACCCGCAAGAAGCTACGGTTTCACTCCCGTGCTTGGGGCTTTCGATTCAACCGGCCGTTTCGGCGGCTCGCGACCGGCGACGCGAAGGATCGCCTCGAGGTGTTTGCGCTCCTCGTCGGACGTTCCACTGCGTTCCTTCAAGATGCCAACGATATCTTCGGCTAACCGGTTCGCAATCGGGCGGCCCTCAGGCATGGCCTCAAGGATTCGAACGATCCTGCCGAGTTCGGGGCCATGACGATGGAGCCGGTATTCGAACTGGTACCTTTCACCCATGAAATCGTCGAGTTTCTTCACATAGATCTGGCGCACCCAAGGTGCGGGCTGGCGCTTCACGATGACCTCGAGCACGTCGATCGGTGTCACTCGCTGATTCGCTTGAGCAACGTGCGGCGGCGGGTCCCACGATGGTGGGAAGTCCTTTTGAGATCGAGCTGACATGTAATCGATCGCCTCGGCAATTTGCCCCAATCGAAACGCATGCTCGACGCGATAGCGCCGAACTTGCTCCGCCTGCCCAATCGGCAACAGAGCAATGCCGCCCGCGACCGAACCCAACGCGACAAGCCAAACGCCGAGACCCGCTCGCGGTGCGTTGTCGTTTGGGACCGGCGCCCAATTCGGTCGGGCAACAACGAGGGACACAACGCTTCCAAGCAGCCAAATCGGCGCGGACAGGATACCAAAGAAATAGGTCATGAACGTAACCCCGACGATCATGTGTTCCGCCTCGGTGAGATGAACGCCGCCCATGAACTCGATGATCGGTTTGGGCATCGCCGTGACAGCGATCAGCGCTAAGGCATCGGCGACCAACATGACGAGCATGACGGCTGCGAAGGGCGCCATGCGGAGAATCACGGCGGCCACGCGCATGGTGAGAATGACCCGCCACGCGGCCACAATGCCCAGGGACCATAGATTGGCCTGGATGGCCACGGCGGGTTCAAAGAATCGCTCATACGGAATTGCATAAACCCAGGCGAGCGGTGCGGTCATCCAGAACAGGGACAGAAACGAACGATACGCGGACAAGAATGGCGTTTTGGCGCGACCCGCCAGGTACATTGGACCGGCGAGAACGACAAAGAGAATCAACGACGCCGCCAGCGACGCGACCACCGGAATGAACGCATACCACGGTTCGTGAAGCAGGTCCTCGCCGTCGTACTCGCGCGCCAATCCGGCGGAGATGACGAAAAGCAACCCGATCCAGATGGCGCGCCGATCCGTCGCGATCGTGTGAATCGCGTTGCGGCTGCCGAGCAAATACCAGAACAAGGTTGAGATTTTCACGATCCCCTCGATCGCCAGATTCGTCGTCTGATGGCGGCGCGCCGGGCTGCTTCCGACGGGCCGAACGCCTGCTGAACCGCGTCGCGAAAGCCTCGTTCCAATTCGTCGACGCTCATGGCATCCGGTTGGAACGCGACGTCAAAGAGCGTGTAATGGTCCCAGCCGCGATCGGCCAACAATCGTCCCGTCCGTTGCAATCGGCGATGCAGTGCCGTGCCGGGGAACGGCGTCTGAATGGTTAATTGCACGTCGGCGAATGGAGTTGTCGCCAGGAACTTTGTCAGGCGGTCGATCGACTGCCGCGTTTCGCCGTCGGCGCCAACGATGAAGCAGCCGATGACGGCGACGCCGGCGGATTGTATCGCCTCGACAGCGTCGATGACTCGCGGCAACGCGGCGAGCTTCGCCCCCATACCAGGATGGCGAAAGATCAGCGACTCAACGCCGATCAGAACCTGGACGCATCCCGAGTCCGCGAGGCGTCGCACCAGATCGGGTCGTTCGCCGACGAGCCAATCGACTTCGGCGAAATATCGGGCTCCGCTTTCAGCGAGCAAGTCGACGAGTCCCTCAAATGGCCGGTTGCCTGCGAAGGTGTTGTCATCGGCCAGTTCGATCATCGGCTTCGGGTCGATGGCGGTGATGGCGGCGAGTTCCCGGCGTAGGTTGGCGACGGGTTTGACGCGAAACGGGCCGAGCAACCGGCTGGCGCCGCAGAATTCACAGGCGAAGGGACAGCCGCGCTGCGTTTGAATCGTATAGCGGGCGCGGGGTCGGATCCCAAGGAGATCGAACCGCGGCACCGGCGACCGGTCGAGGTCGAACGGCTGGGCCGGACGATATACCGGCCGAAGACTCCCTGCTTCGACATCGTCGAGTATTTGCGCCCAGACCGGCTCGCCGTCGCCAATGACGATGGCGTCGGAGTGGATCTTGGCCTCGTCGGGGCATGCGGTCACATGGAGGCCGCCCAAAGCCACGCGGATGCCTCGTTGCCGCAGCCGGTCGCTGAACCGATACGCCTCCTGAATTGACGCGGTCAGCGCCGAGATCGCCACGAGGTTGGGACGACGTTCGCAAATTCGTTCGAGCAATGCGTCGTCGGGCGCCGGAGATTCGTGATAGTCGCATGTCCAACAATCGGGGCAGAGGCTCGCGAGGGTGAGCAAGCCGAGCGCCGGCATCGCGGCGATGGCGCCGGCCCTTGCCTTCAAGCCGGGCAACGACATTCCGAGCGACGCCATTTCGGCTTCGCGGATTCGGAAACCCGACAACGAAACAAGCGAGACGTGAGGCATGCGCCCCATTGTAACGCGAATCCCGTCAATACGCGACGCTTCAATGAAGCGTGAGTGTTCCACCGCTGCGTCGAAGTGTCGCTAAACGGCATCGGAAAACGACGCCTGCTCCTTGCCCGCGACCGTTGTTGCACGTATAAGCGCTATTCAACCCGCAACTTGATTTTCGCTACGGAGTACCGATTCCATGACCACTTCGACCACTCCCGCCACTGTGCGCAGCGCCATTGATGCCAGCGGTGGGATCTTGAGGTTGGCGCCGACTTGGGTGCCGCGCTCGTTCCTGATGCCCGGCCGACGGATCAAACTGGCTCCGCAGGATATTTATGCCTATGGCGCCCATCGCGGCGGCATCGACGAACGCTGGTTCGCGTCCACGACGCCCGCCGCCAACGAGAACCGCACCGAAGACGAAGGGTTGAGTTGGGTCGTCGTAGGCAACAAGAAAGCGTTCACGTTGCTCGACGCGGTCGGCCTCGAAGGCTCGGCCCTCGTCGGCAAGCCGATGTTCGACAAATACAAACGCTGGCCGGTCTATTCAAAATTCTTCGACAACCTCGGCCCGATCCCCCACCACATGCACCAAAGCGACGAACAAGCCGCGCTCGTCGGCCAGCAGGGCAAACCGGAGTCGTACTATTTCCCGCCGCAGTTGAACAACCTCGGCAACAATTTCCCGTTCACGTTTTTCGGCTTGGAACCTGGCACGACGAAGGACGACATCGTTCGTTGCCTCAGCCGATGGAACGAGGGCGACAACGGCATCCTCAATTACTCGAAGGCCTATCGACTTCAACCCGGCACCGGTTGGCTCGTCCCACCGTGTGTGCTGCACGCGCCGGGGTCCTTAGTGACCTATGAGCCTCAATGGGGCAGCGACGTCTTCGGCATGTATCAATCGCTCGTCGAAGGTCGCCCCGTGCCCTGGTCCCTTCTCGTCAAAGATTTTCCGAAGGAAAAGCACCAAGATTTGCAGTATCTGGTCGATGCGCTCGATTGGGATGGCAACGTCGATCCGAGTTTTAAGGACAACCATTACCTGGAACCGATCGCCGACGGCGATACCGCTTCGGCAGGTTACGTCGATCGTTGGGTCGTCTACGGCAAGGTCAAAGGCAAGGAACTGTTCAGCGCGAAGGAGCTGACCGTCAACCCTGGTGCCAAAGTCACGATCAAGGATAACGGGGCCTACGGCCTCATCACGATGCAAGGCGTCGGCAAGATCGGCAAGCATTCGTTGCAGACCCCGGCGATGATCCGATTCGGCGAACTGACGATGGATGAGTATTTCGTGACCTATGATGCGGCTCGAAGCGGCGTAACGTTCGAAAACACCGGCGACGAGCCATTGGTGACGCTGCGCTATTTTGGGCCAGACGTGAACCCGCAAGCGCCGAATGTCGGCGACCATAAGAAAGGTGCCGCGACGGCGAAGCGCAAGTGATGAGGCGGTTCTACGAAGCGTCGCTTAACGGTAACGCGGATTAGCGACGCTTCGAAGAAGCGCGACACCCACATCGAAAGGATTCGCACCATGCGCGTCATCGCGTACCACGTGATATTCACCACGCATGGGTTTTGGCTTCCCAACGATCCTCGCGGATCGGGGTCAACCGAAGTGCGATACAAACCGCTCCAGGCATTCGGCCCAGCGACGAGGGTGACGACGCGACGTTCCGTAGCGGGCCGACCGCACGACTATGCCGCTCGCCGCGCCGCAAAGCTCGTGCTTCGATACCCCGAGGTTGTGTTCAACGGTCATCAGGCCCTCAGTGTCATCAATGGCTTCGCGGAGCAAGTGCGGACAAGCGGCTATCGGGTCTTCGCGTGCTCGATCTTGCCACAACACGTGCATATGGTCATTGGGCGACATCGTTATTCGATCGAGCAGGTCGTGCGGCTTCTGCGGCAAGCCGGCACCGCGAGGTTGCTTGCAGATGGCCGGCATCCGTTCGCGACTCAACGCGACGAGCGCGGGCGACTTCCCTCGGTTTGGAGTCAGCATTTTCGTAAAGTGTTCTTATTCACGCCGGAGGATGTTCGATCGCGAATCCGATACGTTGAAGAGAATCCGATCAAGGATGGCAAGCGCCCGCAACGATGGCCATTTGTAATTGCGTATGAACCGGATGGCGCATGATGACGAGTTACATGATGACG
>CAZESP010000103.1:0-2363 GCA_964515185.1 uncultured Alcaligenaceae bacterium | reverse complement strand
AAGCGTCACTAACCGACGCGTTGATTAGTGACGCGACGATTAGCGACGCTTCGAAGAAGTGCCTTTGAATTACATCACACCCCCGGAGTAACCTCATGGCGAAGAAGATCTCGATTGGCTCGTGGGCCTATGTGTTTAATCAAGCCGAAGTCATCGACTTTCACACGATCCTCCATCGATTGGCAAATCTGAAGATCGAGGGCGTCGAACTCGGCAGTTTCGGCGCTCACCCAACGCCGACGTCGCATCCGACCAAAGCGTCGCGCCTGGCGCTTCTCCGCGAAGTCGAAGATCACGGCCTCGCGTTTAGCGGGATTGCCGTCGATCTTTGGGGTTTTCACAAGCCCGGTCCGTCGATCCTGGACGAGAACGCCACCCCCTATCTTGCGGCTTTTCAGGGATTCCTAACGTTCGCCCACGACCTGTGGATTCGCACAATCCGTGTCGATTCGGTCGAGCCGCCCGACTTCTTCGAGAAGGAGAAGATGGACCCGAAGGTCGGCATGGAACGAATCGTCAATGTTTGGGACAAGTGCTGCAAGATGGCCGCTGACAACGGCATGAACGTCACTTGGGAATTCGAGCCGGGCTTCGCGTTCAACAAACCTTCCGAGATCATCGAGATCGTTGATCGGGTGCGAGCGAAGGGCAACAAAAACTTCGGCGTGATGTACGATACCTGCCACGCGCACATGGTCGCCGCCATCGGGGCGCGCCATCCGGGGCAAAAAGAAATCCTACCAGGCGGGGCTGTCGAATTGCTCGAAAAGCTCGGCAATCGCATCAACCACGTCCATATCATCGATTCCGACGGCAGCCTCAACGAGCATCAAACGAGCACGCACAACCCGTTCGGGACCGGTCATCTCGACTTCGATAAACTCTTCCCGGCATTGAAAAAGGTCAACACCGGCCACGACTGGTGGACGATCGATCTCTGCTTCTGGCCGGACGCCTGGAGCGTGACGGCGGACAGCAAGCGTTACCTCGATGCGGCACGGGCGAAATACGCCTTTTAGAGCTGGGCGATTTCGTTCATTCGAACCGCGCTCAAGTGTGCGGCTCCGAAACAAACCAAGGGCATCGCGTGGTTTCAACTACGATTGAACGACGTGATGCTCTTGGTTTTACTCTCGCCGCAACAATTGGCACAAAGGTTGCACCACTTTCTGGCACGAGCCACACGGATATTGCTCGAAAGGAGAGAGCCATGAAAAACCTCATTCATTGGCCCCGTCGCGGCGAGAACCCACTGGAGTTGCTGCGTGACGAAATGGACACGTTGTTCCGCCGATTCTTCGGCGACGAAGCCACCGGCAACGGCCATGCGATTTGGGGTCCGCGGGTCGATGTCGAAGAAACCGACAAAGAGGTCGTCATCACCGCCGACCTGCCGGGCATTGACCCAAAGGAGATCGAAATCACCTTGGCCCATGATGTGCTGACGCTGCGAGGTGAACGCAAAGAAGAACGTGAGAAAAAGGAGAAGAACTACCACCGGACAGAGCGCATGATCGGCCGATTCTATCGCGAGATTGCGTTGCCCGCCGGAACGGACGCGGAAAAAGTGGTCGCCGAGGCCAATAATGGCGTGATTACCATCCGCGTGCCGAAGAAGCCAGAAGTCCAAGCCAAAAAGGTGGCCATTACGCCCAAGGGCTGACGCAGCCCCCACTGAGCCTGGACGCGCGTAGACCGCGGCGAACGGCGCCGAGGTGACCCCGTGGCGGATATTCCCCCCCTGGACCGCCACGGGGATTTTTTTCCTGGGTCGTATAGGATGAATCCCATGACCCATAACGAACTCATCGACGCCTTGGCGACTCACCCGTTCCTCGCGGGGATTAGCCCCAAGACTCTCGAAGCGTTGGTGCCTCTCTCCCAGGTCATGGGCTGTATGCCCGGCCAGTACCTCGGCCGCGAAGGTGAAGACGCGCAAGCGTTCTACCTCGTCACGTCCGGCCACGTCGATCTGGAACTCAACGTCGCCAGGAAAGGCACGGTCCGGTTATCGCGCATCGGCCCGGGCGAGGTTGTTGGGTGGTCGTGGTTGCTCCCACCGCATCGGTGGCAATTCAGCGCCAAGGCATCAGAAGCGGTCCGGTGCATTGAACTCGACGCCGTCCGTCTGCGGGCATTGTGCGACACCAATATCGAGATTGGGTACGAGTTAGTGAAACGATTGATGGCAGTCGTCTGCGGCCGGCTCGCCGTCACCCGTCGCCGGTTGATCGAACAAGGTGGTTGAGTTGGTCGCGATTGGGACTAGGGCATTGTCACAGCTAAAAATTCGGGTTGGGCGTTTGCATGGGACGGGTTTCCTAACCACTGCTGTCAACATCTTGGCGGTCTGGTTGGTGGAG
>CAZESP010000102.1:0-7440 GCA_964515185.1 uncultured Alcaligenaceae bacterium | reverse complement strand
CCTGTGCGGTGCAACCGAAGTTGAGCGCGTGCAGGCTACCGCCGACGCTGCGCGTCCCCTGGGGTGGATAGAGGCAAGCAGCGACGGCGGCCTCAGCCTCGGCTCGCGTGTTCACCATCGGCACAACCACACCCTGAGCGCCCGTGTCGAAGACCCTCTTGATATGATCGTGTCGGTTCGATGGCACACGAGCGAGTGCCGTCCCACCGGCGTCAGCGATAGCCCCATAGATCGCCGCACACGTCTCCACGCCGACCATGCTGTGCTCGATGTCCACGTTCAGCCAGTCGAAACCGGCGCGGGCCAAGAACCGGGCCGCCGTCAGACTACCCAACGACAGCCAAGTGCCGACCGACGGTTGGCCTGCCTTCAACGCACGTTTCACGGGATTCGGTTTCATCATCGAGTTCCTCAGCTTGCGGGTGGTTTCGGTTTGGTCCGAAGCGATTCTTGCCAGATCGACTGATACGGGTCTTTGTCAAACGGTGGGCAACCGGTCGGGAATTGCCCCTGATCGTTGTGCTTCGATCGCATCAATGCCGTGCAATAGCTGAAGGTCCGGCAAACGCGCTTGCGGTCGAGGCGCCCATGGTCGCGCAATTGCCGGGCAAAGTCCGGCTGAGCCAACGACCCGCGCCCCACTCCGACGAACGTGACTCGGCCGTCGCGAATGTTCGCGGAGCCGGCCTGCGGCAGAAACTCCTGCAAGTAACTGTAGCCGCTGCCGACAATTGCCAAATCCGGGTACGCGCGTTGAATCGTGTCGGTCAGACGAAAATGGCGATCAACACCGATCAGAGGATGCTCGGGCGACTCGTATCCGTCGGGCGGCGGATACTCGAATGGCCGAATCAAGTGCGGTGATGCATACGGGTTGCCGAGGCTGACGTTAACAATCGCGACCCCGAGCCGAGACATTTCGCCGATCCAGGCCAGGGGTTCGGCAAGGTCCGGCGTAAAGGGGTCCGTCGCCGCGGTGCCCCATGTCGTGAGCAGCGGGGTCTGCCACGGGACCGGCTCGCCGATGTCGCCGGTTGCCGGCTTTCGATACGGAATACCGTCGTAGACATTGATTCGCGTCGCAAGCATCAGGTCCGGGACCTCTGCTCTGATAGCCGTCAGAATGTTCCGCGCAAGCCGCGTTCGATTCTCGAAGCTGCCACCAAAGGGACCTTCGCGAGTTCGCGCCCCGAGAATTTCATTCAACAGATAGCGATGGCACTGCTTCACATCGACGAAGTCGTATCCGGCATCTCTCGCCAGTTTCGCGGCGACGACATAGGAATCGACCAGTCGTTTCAAGTCGTCGTCAGTCAAAAGTGGATACGAGTCATCGATGGGCGTGCCGCGCGAGCGGTCGATGGTGCGCGGGTCGAGCATCGGGCAACGACATGCGAGAAGGGGTCGCGGATAACTGTAACGGCCCGAGTGGATCAGTTGTAAACCGATTAGAAGGTCGCCGTCGTCGCCCATCGCGTCACGATGAGCTTGCCGGCAAATGTCGCGCATGCGTGCAAAGTCACCCACGTTGCCGCTGTGAAGCCAGAGCTGCCGCGGCGTGGCTCGGCCTTGCTCCGTTACGGCTGTCGCTTCGGCCCAGATCAGCTTGGCGCCGCCCGCGCCGAATCGTTGATAACGTCGATAGGTCAGCTCGCCGGGGCGACCGTCCGCTGTTCCGTCGCAACCTTCCATTGGCTGAACGCACAGCGAATTACCGGCTGAGGTCGATCCAATTCGCACGGATCGAAACAACGGCGCGAGGTCGTCGCTGAGCCGAATATCCAAGCCGAGCCGCATGGCATCGTCAGCCAATTCTGACGTTGAACGATATTTGAAGAAACGTGCCACTGTCCGAGCCGTTGCCGAGAGGAAAACAGGTCGCACCGAATACTCCGGATGATCGTAGGCATCCGGTCGCATTTGAACAGCCCGCGATTGATGCCATCCCTTCTCCGACAACGACTGCGGACTACGATGGAATCAGCAGCGGTCGTTGCGGTTGGGGAGGGATTGGCCATGCGAGTCGATGTTCACGGACTGCAGTTTGAAGCGCCCGGAGCAACTTTTTTCCTTTGGTCGCCATGGCGTGCGTCGCAGCTCGAACACAAGGTCTTCGAAGCGCTCACGCAGTTGAATCCGTCCCACTACGAGGAAGACGGCGACGAACGTCGCGTTCATTTCACAGACGCCAAGGCGATGCGCGCCGCCGTTCAGGCCGTGGCCCGCGTCTTGAAAGGCTGGCAGGAGGAGGCCTCCGACTCCGGCGGCGAACGCCGTGTTTGGCGATGGCTATTCGAGGCCGATACTGATGCGAGTGGTTACGACCATCATGGCGAACGGGCTTGCGTTTGGGGTTTTCTTCGTGTCGCCGTCGATCGCGGCAGCGCCGCTGAAGGTGAGAAACTCGACGAATTCGATCTCGAGTCTCTCGGGCTACAGATTTGGGTCGAGGATGAGAACCGGCGTGTCCGACCCGAGTAATTTCAGAAGCGCCCGCCGCCCAAAGCGTATCCGCACATCAATCGCACGCCGGTTTCCAAGGCGGCGTCAGTGAAATCAAAGAGCGGCGTGTGAAGCATCGGGTGACGGTCGCGGCCCGGGGCGATCAGCCCGAAGAAGCTAAAGCAACTCGGCACGACGTTGCCGTAATAAGCAAAATCCTCCGACGCCACGACTGGCGCCTCCATCCGTGCCAATCGGTCGACGCCCAAAGCCCTGACGGCAATCTGCTCGGCATACGCGGTGGCTTTCGGGTCATTGACAACCGGCGGATACGATGGCGTGAACCGAACCGATGCGTCGCAGCCATAACCGCGGGCAATGTTCGTGGACAATTCTTGCAAACGTCGCCGCATCAATTCGAAGACATCATCCGAATAGGCTCGAATCGTTCCGCCAAAGGTCACCGTGTCGGGAATCACATTGTGCGCTTGGCCGCCATGAATGGTGCAGATCGAAACAACCGCCGGCTGAACCGGGTCGAGGTTGCGCGACACGAGCGTTTGAAGAGCCGAAACGATACTGGCTGATGCCACGACTGGATCGGCCGCCAAGTGCGGCATGGCCGCGTGCCCACCGCCACCGCTGAGCGTCACCTCGAAATCAACGCATCCCGCCAAAAGCGGACCGGGACGTGTCGCGACCATGCCGACCGGCAACAACGGGCTTCCATGAAGACCGAACATCGCCGTGACCGGATGCCCGCCGACTCGATCACTCAAGGCGCCGGCCTCAATCATTCGCTCGGCCCCCGCGCCGAATTCCTCCGCCGGCTGAAAAACGAATTTCACCGGCCGCGGCAAAAGATTGCGGTAACGGGCCAGTATTTTGGCCGTCGCGAGCAGCACCGAGGTATGTCCATCGTGTCCGCAGGCATGCATCAGCCCGGGATTCCGCGACGAATACGGCAACCCCGTCAGTTCCGCGATGGGCAAGGCATCCATGTCGGCGCGCAGACCGACCGCCGCGTCACCCGGCCGCGAGTGGTCCGGACAAAGCCAACCGACAACGCCCGTCTCCGCTAGGCCCGCGACAAAGGGCACGCCGGAAGCCGCAAGGGTCTTTTGGACGACGTCGCTTGCGTAAGTCTCCTCGTACCCCAATTGCGGATGAGCATGGAGATCCTGCCGGACGCGAACGATCTCCGGCAACACGTCGGCGATTTGGCGATCAAGATCATTCATGGCCAGCCCTCGAAGCGACGAGAAGGCCCAACCTAACTATACGACGATTCGCAACCGACGAGCATGATGTGGCGGCTTCGTGCCTTGAATCCTCTATGGATTATGACGGGCCTTGCCGAATTTGCCTAGAGGGAGAGGGGATAGGCAAGGGATGCCGCCATTTCGAATCACCGGCGTCACCGTGTTTTTTTGAACCCGTCGGCCGAGACGAAGAATTGCATTTTTCGCCCCTCCAGGCCGCTCCCAACTGGAATTGCCTCACGTCTAAACTGCGAATGACGCTGGGTCGGCCGAGAAGAAGCAAACTGCCACTGACAATGTTCAGACTGCCACGTTCAAATCTACTTCTTCTCCCCTTTCTTCTCGACAAATCGCCCGGGAAGGTTGTATATGCGAGGACTGTCTTTGCTGTAACGATACTCCTTGAAATCGACTACGGTCGACCCGATTAGAGGGACGAAACTGCCTGCACTATCAAATCTGCCTTTGATGAGCGAACCCGATCGGAATTCAAAGACGATCTCACCACGTACTCGGGGAACGTTTATCTCCTCAACCTCGAGGTCGGCACTATTGCCAACGACGACTGCTCGGTCACCGGGAAGTCGCACAAAATCGCCCTTTGGATCCAAGCGCCCAATCAGCAGTCCCTCTTTGGTGTGAAAACCAACCAGCCGTGTCAAGTCCTCGCGGTATACAAATCTCGCCGCCTGGGTGGGTTCTGTGGCACTTACAACTATCCAAGACATCGCAATCCGACCCGCCATTACAAGTGTAATAGAAACAAGATACGGTAACAAGACGTCAACGCGGTTCATTGGATTCTCGATGTCTATTCGAACCACAACACGCTATTTAACGTCGGACCAACGACTATTGGAGTCTCGTGACTAAGAGCCAGTTGACAAAGGTCAGATGTTAGGGTGCGGGTTGGTACAGCGCTTTCCTTTTCGGTTGTTTCGTTTCCCTCGATTCGGGAAGATGCGGCGAGCTATCAAATGAATTATGGCCACATAGATCATCGTCTCGCATACCGCTGGTCGCGTCTCATTGTCACGCAATAGACGCCGAAAACGCTGTCCCAGAGGGGAAAATCGTGTGGCATCATGCGCCAACTGCAACCGGCGCGCGAGACATAGAAAACCCGTCGATGATGTCACGGCGCTCGTACTTCGCGGGTCGGCCGCCCGGCTTGAGTGGCGGTATCAAATGGGCGATGTTGGACCATTGCAGATCGGTCAATTCACTGGGGTACGGCTTCCTGCTCCTGCATCCATGCTATGCGCACCTGCCCTGCCGCCAACGCCTTTTTCAACAGGCTCTGACAAATGCCATCGAAGTTTATGGCGATTCCATGATTGTCTTTACGCGAATAAAATACTGCGAGACCCCAGTGTCCGGCACATTCCCCGTACTTGACATGATTGACTGCCGAAAGATCAAATCAATGCTGCCTTTGGCAATGACTTGCTTTCCATTCAGTTGACTCAAGACGCTTGGCCCGTTTTCGGTTTTCTCGTACCAAATCACAAAGTCGCACTGTCGACCGATTATCACAGCTCCTGGTTTTTCCTTCGCCGCTACCAGGTCTTTGTAGGTCGGCTGTTTTGGATTCGCGTGGAGCTTTCCCCTAATTTCAATTTCAAGATAATCCGCGCCTCGATCCTGCTTATCGACGCTCTTCAATTGCCGAATACGCAAAACGTAACGAGGAAACTTAGCACGGGTAATTGGCGCCAAACTATCCTGCTTGCCAAAGGTCAATCGACCTGGGTCGAGCACGATCGCCAGATCGCCCGATGCGTCTACGCGTTTGTCCTTGAGTTCGCGACATAGCGGAATGAGATCGGGCCGGTCACCGAAATAGAGCTCCAACGGAAAACTACCGAGGATGATGGGAAGTTTCGGGTAAATCATCACACCGGTTGTCTTGGCGTAATGTGATATTACTTCGGAATCTGCGTTGAGCGGATCCGTAATGCCGAGCGTACCGCGGATCTCGACCTTGATGTCCGACGTTGTGGGCTGTGTAGGTTGAGCGACGGCGAGCGCGATAAGAATCGACGATATATACACCTGGTATTACTCCGGGAAGGACAAATGTCCTTCAATGCACTGTGACGACGTTCTATTGCACCAATTGTATGCGACCCCGATACTACAGGTCATAGTCGAAACCAAAGCCGTGGGCGAACATCGGTGAACGATAGTGAAACGAACATAGAGTCTCAAAGAAAGGCGATTAGGCTGTGCCCGTCTGATATACAGATCAGAAATGGCGCATTGTGTAATTGAAGGGCGGCCTAGCGACGACAGGGTTCCGATGGTCGAGGCCATACGGGTTGGGACTGAATACGCCGGAACGAGGATCGATACTGTCAAGTCCGCGGACCGCGACTCCAGCCCCACTAGGACCACTTGCACGAAACACGACGAACCATTCCCTTGTCGCAATCGTGTAGCGCGTCCCATCTGGAAATCGCCAACAGAGATAGAGGCGAAAATCGAATTCCACATCGATGTTCGTTAGGTACAGATGCTGCGGCGTGCCCCGAAGTGCGATTGGCACCAAGTTGGATGCGCCGGCATAATTTGGATAAAGGGGCGCACCTGTTCCGGGTCCTGTTTTTGGACCGTCTTGGGCTGTGATGTATTGCGTGCCTGCTGGACTCCAAAGAACGCGAAACGCGCCACGATAGTCGGGTGGCATCGGAAGATCGCTCTCTGCGAGATCGAGAAGCGGAAAGGTCGGCGGTGGAAGACCAACTGGCGCGCCGGGCGGAAGTACCCATCGATACACGCCAATCGGGTTCTCTTCGAGAATGGCCGTAACGGGCGGCGCCCCATCCAAGACCGGAAATGGAATTACGTTTCGATTCGGAACGGTCCAGTCGCCAGGTGGAGTCGAAAAAGTATAGCCAGCGGTTGCGCCACGGACGCCATTTTGAACATTGATTGTGTTTTGAACGAACAGAAGATTGCCATTTACACCAATTCGTGTAACCTTGGCGTCGAAAACAGCCCCTGAATTCCCGTTTTCGCCAACTGCCCCGAGACCAGTTACCTCGCCGTTCGCGCGGAGAAACTCGACTCGTCCGGTTATGATGTTGAAAAAGTCGATCACCGGCGTCACGGTGGTGCCAAGCTGGCCCGCGCCGGCGCCGTGAGGGATGCCGGTGGGGCCGACGAATACGTATTGGACTGTGATCTGACTTTCCGGAGTCACAGCCGGGTTTCCATTGGCAGCCGCTTTCGGTACCCGCGACGACGGTTCAAACCCTTCAACATAGAACGTTGCGGGGAGTGTGGTCTGGTTGTAGACGCCCTCGGCACGATTCTGTTTGCTTGGCTCACGCCATAATCGAATGCGACCGACTCCACCGTTTGTTGTCGAGATCGTGAAGAACCCCGGCAGCCCGACGTTGGGGTTAACTGTTACATGCACCGGTATCAAATCGGGGTCGTTGATGAAGGCACTGGGACCAGTCCCGAGTGGAGCAACATCAAAATCTCGCCTTTCCGGTATCTCGTTCGTGACAGGCGAGCCATTATCGTTATTGGCGTTGATGGGAACGGCAGCGCCGAGCGACTTGTTATCCACGTCAATCCAATTGTCCGTCGTGACATCAACCTTAACCACATGGATCATGGCCGTCGTGATGGCACTGACGAGGCCGTTTTGAAACGCGAAGTAACTAAATGTATCATCCCCGCCCGTCGCTCGCAGCGCCTGATCCGGTGTGTATACAAACGACCC
>CAZESP010000101.1:0-8696 GCA_964515185.1 uncultured Alcaligenaceae bacterium | reverse complement strand
CCGCAACGCCAAGATGTTGACAGCAGTGGTTTCCTAACCCGTTCTGAATCACGTAAGACGGGTTAGGAAGCCCGTCCCACAACCCGAAGACTAAGCTGTGACAATGCACTAGGGCCTCGACGAACCACGAGCCGCGGCCGGCAACGCCCGTTCCCATCGCTCCTGAAGCTCGGAAAAACTCCGAATTCCATAACTGCGCTCCAAGGCCCGTTCGTAACCATATCGTTGCGCGTCGCGCAGATAGACAGTGAAGGCTTTCGGACCACGCAGCCCCGAGAGATACTCGGTAATTGCGACGCTTTGCACGAAAAACGCCGTGATCGAACGCGGCTCGGGGAAATCCGCCATCGTCATCAACTGTCCGATGGCGAACAGTTTCCCTTCACGGCGCAATTGAGGGAGCCGATCACGATAGCGAGCGATTTGCGCGGGATCTTCCGCGAGAACCGCCATGGCCTCATCGGCCCAACGCGGCAACGGCGGGTCGGGGAACAGATCGGCGAGAACAACGTGCGTTGTCTCGTGAGGCAACGTGATCGAAAGCAGATTGGCGTTGTCCAGGGGAATATCGATGCGCCGGCTGACAATCTGATGACCTTGATAGCGAAGCGTTGCGTGCCCCGGCGCGTCGGCCGTCTTGCCCGTGGCCTTGGAGTAGGCATCGCGATTGGCATGAAGATAGATTTCGCATCGCGGCGACCATCCGGCGGCCGGCGTCCCATACCACTTTTCGAAGGCCGTTTGCCGAGTACGCTCGCCGGTACGAGCCACTTGCTCGGCAAACGCCGCATCACCATTGTGAAGCACGATAAAGTTCTCGCTTTCCACTCGCTTCCAACCGTCGGCCTGTTTGGGTAGCGGGCGCGTGGATGCATCGCCCGTCGCCACGGTGCCTCCGTCTTGAAGCTGCCTTTGCACGTCACGGGCAAACGCTAGCAGTTGCGGTTTGTCGGGAGCCAACTCGACAGCGGCCTGAACTTCGCGTTCCAATTCAGTGCGTTTCGCGGCATCGATCGGGCCATGCTTCAGTTGCTCGTGAACCCGATAGAGCCGGCAATAAGCCCAGCGTCCGGCCGCGGCGCCGAGGGCCTTCGCATCCTGGGCGTGGACCTGGGCATACCATCGACCCGCTTCGGCAAAATCGCTCTGTTTGAATGCCGCCTCGGCACGATCCAAGTTGGCGAGTATTTGGCGATGCGGCGACGGCTCCGCGGTAGCCGGCGGAGATTCCGGCGACTTCGCACGCGCGACAGGCTTCGGCGACGGCGCCTCCGGAGCCGGGAATCCTTCCAATTCCGCCTGGGGATCGAGCAATCGCAGACGCTTCAAGTAGAGCGGAATCTGTTCGTCGCGCCGTTCGCGCTGAAGTTGCTTCAGATAAGCCCAGTAGGCATCGCGTAACGTTCCGAGAAACTCCTTTTGATTCGTCCCCACGAGCGGCAATTTTGCTTCGAGAATCTCGATGGCTTGCTTGGCGTCCCCTTGCGTGAGAAGGTCGCGGGCCTCGACCAATGCTCTGTTGGCAGCCAGGGCATCGTCGATAGCGCGTCCGGAATCTTCTGGCGGGCCGGCGACAACCGTCGTCGCCACCGCCAACAACAAGAGAATAGCTGCTCGACGAATAGGTCCCATGGGAACATCCGTGTTCAATAGAGGGACTTCCCACCGGGCAGAATGGAGCTGTGCCGGTGGGGGGCGAACCTGTTCCGTGACGACCACGTTAGGCGTTGTGCGTTTTTTTTTCAAGCCGAATGCCGCCACCGATCGGCGCGTATATTAACCTCGGGAACTGACCCCATGCTTTCCGCGACACGCCGACCAATATCGCCAACAAAGGAAGCCACCATGAAACGCTGTCTTATCGCCGCCGTGGCCCTCGCCTTGCCGTGTTCCGTCGCCGCCGACGATCGCCGCGCCACTGAAGTGCCGCCGCTCAAGGGAAAATCCGAAACGCTTGAGCTATTCAACGGCCGTGACTTCTCCGGTTGGGAAGGGCACACGTCGAAGCTTTGGTCGATCGACAAGGGCATCATCGTCGCCAAAAATACCGAGCCGGTCAAGGTCTCGACCTACCTGCTCACAAAGCGGAAATTCTCTGATTTCCATTTGAGCTTCTCCGCGAAACTGGTCACGTCGGAAATGCACTCCGGCGTCGCGCTCTGGGGCCGTGTCGCACCCGAAAAGGGCGACCCATTCACCTATGCCGGCCACCTCGTCATGTTCCCCAGCGGATGGGGGCTGTACGACCTCTATGGCCGCGCCGGTCTCAAAGTCGATACACAGCCCGCCAAAAAGGCCGGCAAACAACACGACTGGAACGACATGGAAATCTTCGCTCAAGGCAACCGCATTCGATTTGTCGTGAACGGCATTCTCGTGGTTGACTGGCGTGACCCTGAACCGAAACGTATCGCCGAAGGCCCCATCGGCCTGCAATTACACTCGAATCAGGTGCCGCAAGAAATTCATTTCAAGGGCCTCACTTTGGTCACGTTCCCCGACGACCAACGCCTCGCCGGGAAAAAGGTCGGGGACTCCGTCCCAGCGCCGGGCAACTGATCACGGGGCCGGGCGGTACTTTTTCAGCGAGCCGGGGTTTACCACTTGACGGCGCAGACGGAATGTCTTAAAGTGCATCATAGACAAAACGTCTAGTCAAGGTAGTAGACGATGGCACGAACACCCCAAGACGTGACCGAAGCAGAGTTAGGCGTGCTGGAAGCGCTGTGGCATCGCGGGGAGGCCACGGTGCGGCAACTCGCTGAGGACCTATACTCCGGCGGTGGCGCCTCGAACTACGCAACGGTCCAAAAACTGTTAGAGCGTCTCGAGGCCAAGGAATACGTTGCCCGCGACCGCAGCAGCGGCGTGCAACTGTTTCGGGCCTTGATCGACCGCGAAGCACTGATCGGACGGCGCCTCGAAGGAATCGCACGTCAGTTGTGTGGCGGTTCGTTGACGCCGTTGCTGACTCATTTGGTGAAGGCCGACAAATTGACGCCCAGCGAGATTCGTAGCCTACGTGATCTCATCGAGGACCTTAGCTCTCCCTCGCCCCGAAAGTCCGCGCGTTGAGGCCATTATGGAAACGCTCGTCCATGCCGGGTTGAGCAATGCCTTGTTCGCGATTCCGTTGGCGATCGTCGCTCTCGCCGTGGGGCGTTTCACGCGCCGACCGGCGACGGCCCACGCGCTGTGGCTCTTGGTCCTCATCAAGCTTCTGACACCGCCTGTCTGGAACATACAGATTCCTCGACCAGCGACCGATGCGGATCGGCCCATCACCGTCGCGGCGGCCCGTGAAGTCGAATCAGCGCCGATGCCGGAAGAGGTCGCGCTCGCCGCCAGTTTGTCCATGGCGCTGTTGCCTGACTACTTCGACGCCGCGCCGGAACCCGTGCCGGCCGCCGGTTCACAACCTGCGCCGGCCTTCATCGCGATCGAAGAATCGCCAGCGCCGGCCGCCGCTCCCGAGAACGCGCCGGAACTGCCGACGGTCGCCGTGAGCTGGTTGACGATCATCGCTTGGGGGTGGCTTACCGGGTCGATAGGGATGATCCTCGTCACATTCTGGCGCCTGTTTCAATTTCGCCGCGCGATCCGAAGTGCCGGTTGCGCGCCGGCGGAAATGGTGTTGGCGACCCGCGCCGTCGCCCGGCAACTTGGCCTGCCCTACACACCGGAAGTCCGAATGGTCGCCGGGCGAGTCTCGCCGTTAGTGGTTCAGACTCTGGGTGGGCCGCGATTGTTCGTGCCGGCGGAGTTCTGGAATCGCCTCACTCCGGTTCAGCAGTACGGGTTGCTGGCGCACGAACTTGCCCATCTGCGTCGGGGGGATCATTGGATTCGGTGGCTGGAAGCCGTCGCCGGCGTCGTGTATTGGTGGAATCCGTTGCTCTGGCTGGCCCGCCGGCATTTGCGGGAAGCCGAGGAGCAATGCTGCGATGCGTGGGTGGTCTGGGCGTTGCCGGAGGCTCGCCGTGACTACGCATCGGCCTTGGTCGACGTTGTGGAATTCTTGTCGCTGCGTCCGTCTTTGTTGCCGGCGTTTGCCAGCGGGATCGGGCGTGTTCATGACCTTCAAAGGAGAATCACAATGATTATGCGCGGAACCACGCCGCGCCGGTTGAACCGGTTGGCCCTCGCCGGCCTGCTCGGAGCCGGCATGGTGGTCGGTACTTTTGGAATGACCCTGGCCCAGGAACGGCCGAAAGATCCGCCCCGACCGGAAAGGCCGGATCGACCCGAAAGGCCAAAAACCGATCGACCCCGCGACGGCGAACGGCGTGAAGGTGCCGACCAAGCACGCGAGGAACTCGAACGGGCGCGCCGAGCGCTCGACGAGGCTCGACATCGGCTTGAGGAGGCCGAGCGCCGCGTTCACGAACTCGAAGGACGACGTGGCGGCGACCGCCGGCCCGACGAACGACGCCCCGAGGGTGACCGCCGGCCCGACGAACGACGCCCCGAGGGTGACCGCCGGCCCGACGGTGGCCCGCGACCGGAGGGACGCCCCGGCTTTGGTCGAGGTGAAGGCCCACCGATCGAACAACGCTTGGCCCAGCTCGAGCGGATGATGCAGGAATTGGCTCGAAACATGGAAGAGATTCGTCGTGAGATGCAACGCGGCCCCGGCGGTCGCTTCCCCGGCGGCCCATTTGGTCCGGGTGGTGGACCGGGCGCCGGTGCCCCCGGCGAGCCGGGAGCCGGACCGCGCGGCGGGCGTGGTGGACCGGGTGGCGCTCCCGAAGCTGGACCTCGTCGGGGTCCCGGCGGCCCTCCCATGCCGCCCTCACCGCCGACGCCTCCTCCGCCGCCAAAGCCCAAGGACTAGAACCGGAGAGCCGAGCAATCAGCCTTGCATCGACTCAACGAATCTGCAATATAACTTGAGACGGTTGGAGCGGCCGGTGACTGATGCCGGCCGCTTCGCGTTTTTTCGGAATACCCAAGGGAGCGGATCGACCCTCCGCTGACACGAGTTGTCGATTTCATCGCCAGACCTGAGTCATGCCCACCTCACCCTGCGACGACTGCGATTGGGCGCGGCGGCCCTTCCCGTGAAGACGCGATTATCGCTGTTGATGTTCCTACTCTACGCTGCCCCCGGGATTGTCATTCCGCTATTCCCGTTGCACCTGCAACGTCTCGGTTTTTCTCCGTGGATGATCGGCCTGTGTTGCGCCACTCAAGCGATGGGATCGCTGTTTGCTCCGCTTGTGGCCGGGCAAGTCGCAGATCGCTGGGTTTCCGCCGAGAAATGCTTGGCGGCCTGCTCGCTTGTAACGGCGGCAATGTTCTGGCTTCTGGGAAACCTCACTGAGCCGATTTCGGTTTTCGCGTGCAGCCTCGGCGTCTGGCTCGTCATGGCTCCCATGTTGACGTTGAGTACCTCAATCTGTTTCGCCAACCTGACATTGCCGAGCCGCGACTTCGGCCCGATTCGGTTATGGGGAACCATCGGCTGGGTCGGGATGTGCTGGTTCATGTTTGGATGGCTGCGCTGGGTCGGCCAAATTGCGGATATGTTCCGCTTGGCGTCGATTTTGGCTCTGGCCATGTTTGTCTATGCTTGCACCCTTCCCCGCACGCCGCCGCGCCGCGAGGGTGGAGGCTGGCTGGCACCCCTCGATGCCCTGCGATTGCTCAAGGGGCAAGCCTTTCTTGTCTACGCGATCTGTACATTCGGCATCTGTGTCGTCTTGCCGTTTCACTCCCAGCTCACCCCGCTGTTGCTTGCCCAAAGTGAAGTACCGCAAGCGTTCGTGCCGTTGCTTCTGACAGTCGCGCAGTTGTCCGAACTTGTGACGCTGGCGACCATGCCGCGAGTCATCAGCCGGCTTGGCCCGCGCCGAACGATGCGCCTTGGCCTCATCGCCGCCGTTATCACGTTCGTCAGTCTGATGATCGGCAGACCATTGGGTTTGGCGCTCACCGGTCTAGGGTGTTACGGCCTGATCATCTCCTGCTATCTGGTGGCGGGGCAAGTCTATCTCAATCAGCGGGCAAGCGATCACGTTCGCTCCAGCGCCCAAGCCTTGCACAGTTTCCTTTGCGGCAGTGGGCTGCTGGCGGGCAACATCCTCGCCGGCAAGGTCCGAGCCGAGGTCGACGGAGCCTTCGCCCCAACGTATGCTCTGAGCGCCGCCTTGGCCTTGGGGCTGCTCGCGGTCTTCGTCGCCGGCTTCCCTAACGACAAATCGCGTGACGCGCCGGTAGAATAACACCGCGTTCGCACCCCAAATTCGGCGAACGTTGGCCCCTCGTCATGGGGATAGCTGATGCGCGATCTCATGGCTTCAATTCTGTTCCTGACAGCGCTAGCCGCGGCACCATCCGCGGAGCCGAAGCCAATTCCCGCCCCGGTTGTTCCTCACACCCGCGAAGCCATCGAACCGCTCATGGCTCGGCATCTGCAACAGCCGCGAGCCGTCACCATGGCCAGCATGTTGGCCGCGGATCATGTCCCCGCGTATCGCAAACCCGCGATTCGCGATCGCGCCGCTCGCGACCCGTGGTCGGCGATGACCGATCTGGAGGGTCACGGCCTCGCCCTGGCCGAATTGGCTCGCCGGGGAACCGCAAGCATCCCCGCTGAGTTGGATCGCCTGGCCGCAAAGATGGGTCTTAAGTTCGCCGCCACGCCCTCGATTCCCCGAACAAAACTCGTTACCCTCGCCGAACATGCCGACCACATCGGGCGTGTCTTCGATGAGGCCCTACGACAACGCGACGCAGCGATTCAGAAAGCCGCCGCCAAGGACCGGTCCTTCGCTTTCAATCGAGCCGCACCATTCATCGAGACGTTTCGGCCCCAACAGCATTGGAATGACTTGACGCAATCCGATCTGCGGACCGATCGCGTGTTCTTCGGCGTGTTGACCGACCAAACCGACCTCGCGACGCTCACGGTTTCGGCCAAGGTACTGGCGACGCTGACGGACGCCGAGTTTCTGGCATCCCTGCGGGCGGCCTTAGAGGCTGCCGCACCATTGAAAGAGCGCTCGCCCAGGGTGACGGGCGATGTGTTATTTCGCCGGGCAACGCCACACGGGCTGATTATCTTCGGCGGTGCCGGCCAAAACAGCTATGACCTAGCCGAGCCGGTCGCGTTTCTTGCCGACCTCGGCGGCAACGACACTTATCGCGGGGTCTTGGCATCGAGCACGAGCATCGAGCAACCGTTCGGCGTGCTGATCGATTTTGGCGGAGACGATCGCTATGAGCCGTCCGAGTTGGGCCTCGCCACGGGCCGCCTCGGTGTCGGGTTGTTGTTCGATCTGGCCGGCAACGACCGCTACATACTTCCGCGGGGGTGTGCGGGCGTCGGCATCGGCGGCATCGGAATCTTGTGCGATGTTTCGGGCAACGATACCTATACCGGCTCGCGGTTCACACTCGGCGCCGCCGTCGCCGGCATCGGCCTGTTGCACGACCTGTCCGGCGATGACACCTATACCAGCCATGTCAACTCCATCGGATTGGGCGGGCCGGGGGGCATCGCCGCCGTGATCGATGTCGCCGGCCACGATTCATATCAATGCGGCAACCACGACCCAAGCCCCTACAACGAAACCGACGCCCCCAACGCTCTGCCGGGATCGGCTTCATTTCAGTATGACGCGTTCGGGTTGGGGGCCGGCGTCGGCCGGCGCTGTCTGCCGCGACATCCCGACGCCGACCCGACCATGCTCGGCGGCGGTATCGGGATTCTGCTCGACCTCAGCGGCAACGATCGCTATCGCGGGTCGAATTTCTCGCAAGGCTGCGGCTATTTCTTCGGCATCGGATTGAAAATGGATCTCGACGGCGACGATCAGCACACCGCCGCACGTTACGGATTCGGGTCAGGCGCCCATTATGGCATGGGCCTGCATCTCGACTATGCCGGGGGCGACACCTATGACTCCACGGGGCCGACGTACAACTGCGGATGTAGTTGGGATCGAAGCCAATTCCTATTCATCGACGCGGTCGGCGATGACACCTACAACCTAACGCGATCCTCCGGTCCGGCTCGCGCTGATATCGGTAGCTGGGCGGTCTTCGCCGACCTCACCGGCAAGGACCGCTACCGAATCAATGACCGCCCCGGGCAGGCAACTCAGGAGGGCCTCGCCGTGTTCTACGAGGGCGACGGCGACGACGAATATCCGCCGTTGCGCATGGCAGACCCACCCACAAATCGGAAGCTCATTACGGCCACGAAGGGCGCTTTGTTCATGGATCGATGAGATTTCCCGCGTTCAACGATGAGACGACGTTTTTTCTCTTCGCATTCCCTTCCATGCCCCGTTACAATCGGCGTCATTCCATGACGGAGTGTCGCCATGCCCGATTCGCCGATTACCGTGTTGCTCGCCCGTTGGGAGAGCCTTCGCAAGGCCGGCGTTGCCGATCCGCTTGCCGAACGGCTGGACGCTTTTCCCGAGCTTCGAGACGATCCCACCTTACGGGAAGCGTTTGATCGTCAGATTCAGATCATGCAATTGCTCGATACCAAACCGGGCGGCAACACCGGCTTGCCATTGGCGAGCAGCGGCGTGACCGCGATTGACTCGCGCGGCGATCCGCTCCCAAGGGTGCCGGGCTACGAGATTCTCGACGAGGTCGGCCATGGCGGCATGGGCGTGGTTTATCGCGCACGCGATCTGGGGCTGGATCGCGAAGTGGCGGTTAAGGTCTTGCAAGCGCGA
>CAZESP010000100.1:0-8931 GCA_964515185.1 uncultured Alcaligenaceae bacterium | reverse complement strand
TGTCGTCAGCTCGTGTCGTGAGATGTCGGGTTAAGTCCCATAACGAGCGAAACCCTTGCCCTCAGTTGCTACCCTTTTATTAGGGAGGACTCTGGGGCGGACTGCCGGTGTCAAACCGGAGGAAGGTGGGGATGACGTCAAGTCCTCATGGCCTTTATGTCCAGGGCTGCACACGTGCTACAATGGCGTGAACAAAGGGAGGCAAACGCGCGAGCGGGAGCGGATCCCAAAAAACACGCCCCAGTTCAGATCGCAGGCTGCAACTCGCCTGCGTGAAGTTGGAATCGCTAGTAATCGCGGGTCAGCAACACCGCGGTGAATGTGTTCCTGAGCCTTGTACACACCGCCCGTCAAGCCACGAAAGGGAGGGACGGCCGAAGTCGCCTTAACAAGCGCCGACGCTGGACTTCCTGATTGGGACTAAGTCGTAAATTCTATCTGTTGCGACCTTCACGGGTAACCGTGTTGACAAATTCGGCTATTTGCTGGAAAACCCGTTGTATCTTCGTGATACTCGCCGGCCCCGGGATTCGTATCGGGCCGACAGTGAAAATTCACAAGTGATGCGGGCAATCAGCAGGGAAGTCCTCTGCGATCTGGGTTCCCATCCAGTTCGTATGACCCCTCAGAGACTACACGCCGACTCCTGTGTGGTGGCTATGTGGGATCGAAAGGCTTATCTTCAAGGTGCGCTTCACGACGGAACGAAAAATTCCCTACACAACACCTTTCGCTTTGCTCAAAAAGGTGACGATTGGCTGGTTCGATTGAGTGTCATGCTCTTCGATCTCGGCTATCGAAGTTGGATCTATCGCGAGGGAAAGACCAGAAACGTTTTCATCCTGGAAACGTCTGCATCCTTTCTCGATACCGAATTTGATCCAAACGACCTTCTCTCAGATGCTGAGCGGATCGGGTTTGTGAAAGAGTATTTTGATGCGGAGGGCGGCGTTCCACGCTCGGCTTCCGCAAGGTTCTATGTTCAGTTCGTTCAAAAAAATCTTGTCGAGCTGACTAAAGTGAAGTTCATTCTTGAAAGGTTTGATATTCAATGTGGCGTGCTGCATAATCCCAGCCGGCGCGTTGATCCCGACTATTGGCGCTTTTTCGTGCGAACCTGTTCGCATCGAAAATTCGCAAGTACCATCGGGTCTTTTCATCCACGTAAGGAAAAGCTGCTACAGAGGATGATGATATAGTCCATGCCTCATGGCGACATGGGGAGATACATGAACAAGGTAACCGTAGGGGAACCTGCGGTTGGATCACCTCCTTTCTAAGGAGATTGAAGACCGGACAATCTTACGATTGTCTAACGGTCATCATGTCCACACTCTGCATGGTGGTGCAACCAAGCCAAGGATAACCCCGCCGGACCAGCCAGGTCGGCGGGGTTTTTTTATTCCCACACACGCATTCGCTTGGCTTTTCTCCCGCCCCGGGACACAATGACACTGTGCCGCCGACCTTCACGCGAGGCCCGTCATGATCCCCACTCACGAGCTGGAACAACGCCTTCGCGCGGGAGATGCCGGCGCCTTGGCCGATTACCTCGAACGCCATCGGCCTCAATTGCTCGCGTATATCGAACGCCGGCTCGGTGAGGCTCTGCGGCGTAAGATTGAGCCGGCTGACCTTATTCAGGAAACGGCCGTCGCCGCCCTCAACGCGCTTCCCCAAACCGATCTCAGCGATCGCGACCCGTTCGGCTGGCTATGCCAACTTGCCGAGCAGCGAATCATCGACGCGAGCCGGCGATTCCGTGCCGGCAAACGATCGGCCGACCTTGAGGTTCCGCTCAACAGCCCCGCCGGCGCCGACGGCAACCGCGAATGGATTGGCCTCTTGGCCGCAAGCATCACCTCGCCCAGCTCGGCCGTCGCCCGCGCCGAGCGCCACGACCAATTGCAGGCGGCCATCGCCGAACTACCGGCCGAGACTCGCGACGTGCTTCGCTGGCGATATGTCGACGGCTTGCCGACCAAGGACATTGCCGCACGCCTTGGCAAATCCGATGTCGCCGTCCGCGTGATGATTTCCCGGTCGCTTCAACGCCTGCAACAATTGCTCGCCGATTCATGAATCCCCCACCCCACGCGATGCACGAACTCTTTCGGTTGCAGGATGCAAGACTCTCACCGAAACTAGAAAGACGCGGCCGCCGGCTACGCCGCGCCCATACGGTCGTGGTTTTGCTCGTCACTTATACAGTTTCGTTGCTCTGGCACGAGCGACCCCGCTTCCTCTCGGCTGTGCTCGCCGTGGCGTGCAGCGCGGCCTTGATTCATTTGCAGTGGGGACTGGTGTTGGGCATCTACGCGGCCACCTCGATCCCGATCGACCGGACCGACGTCCACGTTTGGGTTGGCGGCAGCGGCATCACGAATGTGGATGCCGGCCGCCGCATTTCCATGGCGCACCTGTCGCGAATCGCCGGCATGCCGGAGGTGCGCGACGTCGAGCCGATACTTATCGACCACGCGCCTTGGGTCAAACCCGACGGAACCAAGGGGACCTGCATCATCATCGGTTCACGGTTGGGGCCGGCGTCGCTCGGGGCCGTTCGCGATCTCACGCCCCAGCTTCGCGCTTGTCTGGCCGAGCCGGGCGCGGTCGTCGTCGATCGCGCCGACGAAGATCGACTAGGCATCCGCGAAACGGGTCAAACGGCCGAGGTTCACGGCCAGCGGGTCCGCGTCGCCGGTTGGGTCGACGGCCTGAAGGGTCTCCACGCCCCGTTCGTTTTTTGCTCGCTCGACACCGCTCGCCGCCTGCTTGATGCACCCACCGACCAAACGACCTACTTTCTGGTGCGTTGTTCTGATTCAGACGCAGGTCAGAATATCGCACAGCAGCTCGACCGCTACTCGGAACTGTCCGCCCACACCTCAGAGGAATTCTCGCGCCGAACTCGTTGGTACTGGCTCTTTGAAACGCCGGGCGGGCTGGCGACGACGTGCATGGCCAGTCTGACTCTCTTGGTGGGGGCTGTTATTACCGGGCAAGCGCTCTACGCCGCAACGACCGCCTTAATGCGCGAATATGCCCTGCTCCGAGCCTTGGGCGTCACGCGGCGCCGCATCGCCACGCTGGTCATGGCCCAATCATTTGGCATCGGTGTCGGTGGGGTGATTCTGTCGATTCCGATTGTGGCCGGCCTGGGACAGATCGTGGAGAAAGTGCTTGAAATCCACATGGTCATGCCCAGCCGGCTTTGGCTCGTGATTCAGGGAGTTTCCGTGGCGATGGCTTTGGCTGCCGGTCTCGCGACCTTGCGGACACTGCGCCACATGGAACCGATGGCATTACTGAAATGATCGCTACCGCGGAAACCGTCCTCGCCGGCCGCAATCTGACCCGAACGTTCGAGGGCGGCGGGCAGGAAACGGTTGCTGTACGTGACGTGACCCTCGAACTGCGGCGCGGCGAAGTGACCGTGCTGTTGGGGCCGTCGGGCAGCGGAAAGACGACGCTGTTGACGATTCTGGCGGCATTGCAACGTCCCGATCAGGGGCAAGTCATCGCTCTTGGCCGCGACCTTTGGGCCATGTCCGAATCAGAACGCGAATCGTTTCGACTCGAACATTTCGGCTTCGTCTTTCAGGGCTATCATTTGTTCCCAGCGTTGACGGCGCGACAGCAGTTGGAAATGATCCTCTGCTGGGGGCAAAGTCTCACGCTGGCGGAAGCAAGGCCGCGAGTGCGCGAGTTCTTGGCGATTCTCGGATTGGAGCATAAAGCGAACTCGCGACCCGACCAGTTGTCCGGCGGTGAAAAGCAGCGGGTCGCCATCGGCCGGGCGCTCATCAAGCAACCGAGTTTCTGTTTTGCCGACGAGCCGACAAGTGCCCTCGACTGGGAGCGAGGCCGGCGTGTGATCGAGTTGATGCAGATTGCCGCTCGAACATGGGGTTGTGCCGTCCTGATCGTTTCGCACGACCCACGCGTCATTCCAATGGCTGACCGAGCGTTTGAACTTCAGGACGGGCGCATGATGGTCGGATAGCCGAGCACGACGCGCCAGCAAGTGGTGGGCAGCGATGTCACGAGCTTGCCCCACGTACTCAGCCGACACTTCGCGCGTGCCAGTGATTTCCCCTGCGGAGGGCATATGAGTCGAACGCGGCGGCGATGGCTTGGTGGACTCGGGCTGGTGGTCGTGGCGGCGGCCGGCGGGGCTGTTCTGCTCGCCGATCGTATCCACCCCCCCGCAGCCCCTTCGCCGGTCAGCCCCAGCACGCCGCCGCTAAGGCTAGTCTGTTCCGGACATATCGATGTCGATGGCGGAGTGGCGGCCTTGACGCCGGCGCGTCCCGGCGCCGTGCGGCGCGTGCTCGTTCGCGATTCCCAACAGGTCAAGGCCGACGAGCCGTTGATCGAGTTGGACGATCGCCCCCTTCAAGCTCAATTACGCGAAATCGAAGCCCAACTTCGAGCTGCCGACATTCGCTTGGTTCAGGCCCGGAAGCGGCCCGCACAACACGCCGCCGACGTCGCGACACAGAAGGCTGCCATCGCCGGCGCCGACGCTCGCCTTGCTGCCGCGCGCCAGATGCATACCCACAGGCAGAACCTTTTGAGGAGCAACCTGAGCACCGAAGAAGAAGTCAAGGCCGCGGCCGAACAAGTGCATGAGTGTGAGGCTGCTCAAGCCATCGAAACTTCGCGCCTGCGAAAGCTCGAACTCGATGAGCCGAAATCGGCGATTGCCCTGGCTCAGGCCGAGGTCGACGGCCTGGCGGCGAAGCGCGACGCGGCGACGCAGGCCATTGCCGACGGCACGTTGCGAGCGCCATCTGCCGGTGAAATCCTTCGGATTCTAGTTTCCGAAGGCGAATTCGTGATTGCTGACGCGCGCCAGCCAGCAATTTTCTTCGCCCCTGACCGGCCTCGAATCGTGCGCGCCGAGGTACCGCAGGAGTTCGCCGATCGGGTCGCGATCGGGTTGACCGCGAGCATCCAAGATGACACCCGCTCGGATCGCCAATGGCGCGGGAGGATCATCCGCATATCAAACTGGTTCGCCCGCCGCCGATCGGTGATGCTCGAGGCTCTCCCTCGCACGGATGAACGAACATTGGAATGTGTCCTTTCGCTTGACCCGTCCCTGGAGCCGGCTCGCATCGGCCAACGAGTGCGTGTGATGATTGATTAGCCATGGCGAGCACGTCTCGCCGGCGTATTTGGCAGGCAGGCAAACAGACCATTTCCACAACTCCACCATCAGTACAGTTGCCGAAACTCGAAATCGTGCTTGACTTCGATTGCCGAACGGTTTAGCCTTTTGGAAGATGGGATAGCCTGCCGATACCCTCTATCTGAGGGTTGCTTCGCCTGCCTGCCATGCTGAGGTTGTTGGATCACGACCATCAGCTTTTCCTGCCTGAAGGGGGGCCTTCATGCTGACGATCCTCGGAAAATCGACGCGCTTTTGCGATGGCGTCTCGCGCCGCAGTTTCCTCAGAATCGGCACCTTCGCTTTTGGTGCCTATCAACTGAGCTTGCGCGATCTGTTCCAAGCCCAGGCCCGAGCGGGCATCGGAACATCGTCGCGTTCGCACAAGGCGGTCATCAATATCTTTCTCGGTGGCGGGCCGCCGCACCAGGATATGTGGGAGATCAAGACCGAAGCGCCGGCCGAGATTCGCGGCGAGTTCAAGCCGATCGCGACGAAAGTGCCCGGCCTGCAAATCGGCGAGTGTTTCCCGAAGATCGCCGCAATGGCCGACCGGTTCGCGTTCATCCGCTCCGTCGTCGGCGCCCGCGGCGGGCATGACGCCTATCAGTGCATGACTGGTTGGGACATGGAATCGCTCAAACCGTTCGGCGGGCGACCCAGCATCGGCGCCGTCGTGTCTCGGCTTCAAGGCCCAACGGATCCCTCGGTGCCGCCGTTCGTCGGCCTCGCAGCGCCGACACAGCATCGCCCGTGGAGCGATCCGGGTGCCGTTGGTTTCCTCGGCCCGACTTATTCGCCGTTTAAGCCCGATGGCCCTGGCCTTGCCAACATGACCATCAACGGCCTGAACAAGGAACATCTGGCCGACCGCAAGACCCTTCACAGCGGCTTCGACAAGTTGCGCCGCGACATCGACGTTGCCGGCGCCATTCAGGGTTTCGATTCCGCGACCGAGCGAGCGCTCAACGTCCTGACCTCCAACAAGCTTCTCGACGCGCTTGATCTTTCGAAGGAAAGCCCTCGCGTTCGCGAGATGTACGGCGACGGCAAGCCGTACAAATTTCAGTACGACGGCGCTCCGACGGTCAACGATCAGCTCCTAATGGCGCGGCGACTCGTTGAAGCCGGCGTGCGCGTCGTGACCCTGACTTATGGTCGATGGGATTCGCACGGCAAGAACTTCGATCTCGTGCGCGATCATGGGTCGAAGCTCGATCAGGGCGTGACGGCATTGGTGCGTGACCTCGAAGCTCGCGGGATGCTCAACGATGTAGCCATCGTGGTTTGGGGCGAATTCGGCCGCACGCCGCGAATCAACAAGGATGCCGGCCGCGATCACTGGCCGCAGGTGAGCTGTGCCCTCATGGCCGGCGGCGGCATGAAGACCGGCCAGGCCATCGGCGCCACGAATCGGCTCGGCGAATATGCCGTCGCTCGACCCGTGCAGTTCTCCGAAGTGGTCGCCACGTTGTACTACTGCTTGGGCCTGGACCCGATGACGACGACGGTGCCCGACCACACCGGCCGCCCGCAACACCTCGCTGAAAAGCCGGTCATGCGGGAGTTGGTGTAAGGCAGCCCTCTGAGGAATGCACTATTGGAACCGCCGGCGATTATCGCCGGCGGTTCCTTTGTTTTTAGAACAGCCAACCTTTGGAAGATCGCCACGGCTTAGGAAAGGATTTGACGTGGGGCGGATTTCCTAATCCGCCGTCAGAGATCAACACGGCTCAGGATAGCTGTGTCACAAACTGCGCTACGAGACGTGCTAAGAATTGTGCCACAAGTCGTGTCAAATATGATGCACACAAGGAGGTTACCACGATGACCATTCGCGGCCTTTTGATGCTGGCATTCCTCGTCGTCCCGACCTTGGCCCATGCCGACACCGGCGACCCGCAGATTCGCACCGATCATCCGTGGTATCCCGGCGAACTGGCTTGCTCGACATTCGCACGGTTGTTTGAGACTCAGGAGCAGGTCTATCGCCGCGTCACCGGCAAGGCCGTCGCCACCGACGAGGATCGAGCGCTGGCGGCGTGGCTCTGGCGGAACACACACTACTATCACGGCGAAGAGGGCGCCCAGGATTATTGGGGCGCGGGCTTTGGAAAGGGTGGCGACTCGTGGACACGCGATTATTGGACCGGCATGTTTTCTCATGGCTTCGGTCTGTGCGGCACGACGCATTCGCAATGGGTCGCTGAACTCGAAGCCCGTCTCGGTCACGGCCGCGCTCGCACCGTCGGCACCCAAGGGCACAACTCCTTCGAGGCGTTTCTGACCGGCGGACCATACGGCTCAGGACGATGGGCCATGATCGACCACGACCTTTCCACGGTCGTCTTTGACCCTGACGGCAAGCGACTTTTGGGCATCGGCGAGTTGGTCAAGGATTCGAAGCGCCTCGCCAGTCGAGGCTATCGCCCCGAGCGTCAACACGGCTGGCTAATCTGCGGTCTTCACGCCGGCGATGCCGGCAGCTATGCGCGGTATGCCGTGGCCGAGTATCTCGCCGGTTACGCCGGCCCGCCGCCGATGGTGCATCTGCGACGAGGCGAGTCATTGCGACGATACTTCAAGCCCGGTCTCGACGACGGCAAGACCTTCGTCTTCTGGGGCCGAAACTACAACACCGGCGGCATTCCAGGGCCGGAACGGTCGCTGACCTGGGTCAATCAACCCGAGGCCATGTACCGCTCGAAAACCGGCACGCCTTATCGCGCCGGTCAGGCCCGATACGCCAACGCCGTCTTTACCTATCGGCCGGACTTCCGCTCCGGCGATTACAAGGAAGGCGTCGTCTCAGAGTCGAATGAGCAAGTGACGTTTGCGTTTCAGTCACCCTACGTCATCGCCGCGACGCCTGCCAACGATCGCCCCTGGGGCATCTACGACGCTGGTTGCAAGAACGGCTTGGTCGTGCGAGGCAAGGCGAGTTGCGCCGTGAGCGTGTCCGTCGATCGCGGAGCAACCTGGCACGACGCGGGCCGACTCGATGACCGCCTTGACCTGACCGATCGCGTTAAGGGTTTCCGGCAATATTGGCTGCGGTTGCACACCTTACCGGAAAAACTCGCCGGCAGTGGGCTGACGATCACGACGGTTTGCCAAGCGAATGAGTCAATCTTGCCGCGACTGGCTGACGGCGACTCGACGGTGATCTTGGCCTCATCGGGTCGAGCGCTCGTATCCGCAGGGCCGACGCGACCCCAGGCACAGGCCCACGTCGTCGACGGCCGATTCGATTCGCCCGCCGTGACGCTCGCACTCGCAACGCCTCACGGCGAGCCGATCCGGGTAATCCATGCGGCCGCTCATGTGGCATCGAGCAGCCCGCCCGATCCAAAGGTGCTGTACCAGGTCGAGTATTCGCTCGACGGCGGCAAATCGTGGCAACCGATCGTCAAAGATTGGTTTGTGCGACGCCAGGGTGACGAGCCGCCCGATTTCTGGTCGCAAAGTCACTGCTGGGGTTCGAAGGAACTGGCCGCGGCCACGGCATCGAAGGCCCTCGTCCGGTTCCGCAACAACGGCGGCAAGCGCTACCTTCGCGCCGAGGTCCATCTGGAATACGAGGTCTCGCGCCGCGACGATGTGCAGGTGACTTTCGCCTGGACCGACGTCGGCGGCCCAAGGACGCACCGGCACCTCGCCAATGGATCGAAGCCGATGACGTGGCAAGTGCCAACGGGGAAAGCCGTGAATATGACCTGGGTCGAGATGCAGCCGGTGACGGGCGGAAGGTGACG
>CAZESP010000099.1:0-8955 GCA_964515185.1 uncultured Alcaligenaceae bacterium | reverse complement strand
GGCGGACAAGCCGGCGGCGCGAGGCATCGGCGCCTGGGAAGTCGCCGTCCGTTATTCATGGCTGGATTTGAACGATGGCCCCGTTCGAGGGGCGTTGCTCCACAACATGACGCTGGGTTTGAACTGGTACTTGAACCCGCAATGCCGGCTGTTACTCAATTATGTCACGATCTGGCGAAGCGGTGTGAACCCCGGGAGCGACGGATTTGCTCAAACGCTGGCGATTCGATTTCAATTGGAGTTTTGAGCGGCGGCCGTGGTCGATCGCGGGCAATTACAATCCAAACGTATCACCGACCGCGAAGTTCTCGAACCTCATGAACGGTTTGAGGTAGGTGAGTGTAACCTCGCCGGTAGGCCCGTTCCGTTGCTTGGCGATGATGACCTCGATCACGTTATCTTCCTGTCCGCCGTCATACCGGCCGGGGCGATGAAGCATCAGCACCGTGTCCGCGTCTTGCTCGATGGAGCCGGACTCGCGGAGGTCGGCCAGTCGCGGGCGGTGGTCTTGGCGATCCTCCGAGGCGCGATTCACCTGGGCCAGCGCCAGCACGGGCAGGCGCAATTCGCGGGCCAGCGCCTTGAGCCGGCGCGAGATTTGGGCGACCTGTTCCTGGCGCGGGTCACGCCGATTTTCCGGCTCGATGAGTTGCAGATAGTCAATGACGACGAGCTTGATATGCTCGCGCCGCTGCAAGCGCCGAGCATTGGCGGCGATGCGAAGCAGCCCTTGCGTCGGGGTGTCGTCGATGAACAATTTGGCTTTCCGCAATTCGTCGCCGGCGTCGAGCAATCGTTGCATATCGCTGCTGTCGAGAGTGCCCTTGCGTAGGCGGTGACTATCGACCTTGGCTTGGCAGCAAAGCAGGCGCTCGGCCAACTCGGTTCCCGACTGCTCCAGGCTCACAAAGAAGACCGGCTGATGCTCGTCGACAATAACATGTCGAACAAGATTCAAAGCGAATGCCGTTTTGCCAACACTCGGTCGCGCGGCAAGGATGACCAACTCGTTGTTTTGGAGGCCGGCGGTTTTCTCGTCGAGGTCGACGAAACCGGTGGCCAATCCGCTGACGGCGGCGTGGCCTCGGGTCGATCGATAATCGATGCGGTTATAGGCTTCGTCGAGCGCCTTCTGAAGCGTGAAGGTTTGTCCGATCACGCCGCGCTCGGCGATGTCCAGGACCATGCGTTCGGCCGCTTCGAGGAGTTGATCGGCGGGTTGGGCCTGATCGTAGGAGTCGCGCAGAATCTCATTGCCGGCGTGGATCAAGCCACGGATCAGGGCCTTGTCGCGGACGATGCGAGCATAGTATTCCGCGTTGGCGGCTGTTGGGGCGGCATCCCATAGCTCCGCCAGATAAGCCGGGCCACCGATATCTTCCAGTTGTTTCAAGCCGATGAAATGCTCGGCGAGAATGACCAGATCGACGGGCCGGCCAAGGTCGTTGATGTTCTTGATCGCGTCGTAGATTTTCTGATGGGCGTCGAAATAAAAGTTATCGGTCTGAACGATGTTGACGACGTCGTTGATGACCATGTTGTCGCGAAGCATGCTGCCCAGGACGGAGCGTTCGGCTTCGCGATTGTAAGGAGGCAATCGGTCCATGGTTGGACTCCGGGCTTTTGCGAGCACGCCATTATGGGGAGCACGCCGCGCCAGCAAGTGGTGCCACTTGCTGGCGCGGCGTGCTCCGATGCAAACACTTGCTGGCGCGGCGTGCTCGGGCGCGACGTGCTTACTTCTTGTCCAAGTGGCGCACGACGGAGACGGTGACCTTGGAGGTAATCTCGAATCCGAGAGCCATGTTGACTTCGTAGACGGCACACTCCTTGATGGGGCCTTCGAGGCGTACCATCTCGGGTGTGACGTTGAGGCCGCGGGACTTCAGGGCCTTGCTAATCTCGGGGGCGCCGACCGAGCCGTAGAGATGGCCTTCCTCGTTGGCGTTGGCATCAATGGTCACGTTGACCCGCTGCAACTGCTCGGCGAGAACTTTGAGGTCGGCGATTTTGGCTTCGCGCGCCTGGACGACGCGGGCCTTGTAGCGTTCGAGCCGGCGAAGATTCTCGGCCGTCGGAACCGAGGCAAGCCCTCGCGGCAAGAGGTAATTGCGGCCGTAACCGGGCCGGACCTCAACGAGGTCGCCCTGCTTGCCGAGGTAGGGCACATCTTCGATCAGCACGACTTGCATGCCGCCATGAGCGCCCTTGAGAACCTGGTTGCGTTTGCGCACCTTCGGTTGGGGTGGGCCCTTGGGTTTGGGTGCGGCCTGCTTGGCTTTCGGCTCGGTCTTTGTTTTTGCCATGACGTAACCCGTTACTGTCGGTCGTTTCAGGAATCAAAACGGAATGTTTGGATCGTCGCCGCCGGCGGGCGGTTCCTCGTAGCCATAATTATCGCCCGATGGAGGCGCGGCGGCACCCGGAGCTCGGGCCGGTCGCGGGCCGCCGGCACCATCAGGCTTCGGATCGAGCAGTTGCAGCACTTCAACCACGAGCTTGTGTTTTTGACGTTTCTGCCCAGTCGTCTTGTCGTCCCAGGTATCTAGGTGTAGTCGACCTTCGATGTATACCTGCGAACCTTTTTTGCAGAATCGCTCCACGATATCAGCCAATTTGCCGGTTTCGCCGCGGTTGAAGGCTTCGCATTCGATGAACATCGGCTCGTCTTCCCACTCGCCGGTTTGGCTGTTTTTGCGGCGATTATTAACGGCAAAGCCGAACTTGGCGACACGTCCTCCGCTGGCGAAGGCTCGCATTTCCGGGTCGCGGGTTAAGCGACCGATGAGCATTGTCTTGTTGAGGTTGGCCATGGCACGCCTCCGGGCGCCGAGCAATTGTGGGGTGGGGAGTCATTTCTCCCTGCACTATAAGGCAGCAAATCGAGACCCCACAAGGTCGGTTGTTCGCCTCGATCGAATTAGTCGCGTCCTTCGTCATCGTGACCGCGACCACCGCGACGGGGCGGGCCACCGAGGCCCAGATCGCCCAAAGCCGTCGGATCGGGTTCGTCGCGAGCCACCTGGAGGGCCAGGGCGTGCTCATCCTTGGCGACGGTCAGCATGGCCTCTTGCCATTTGACGGGCACGTTAATGGTCAGCCAGCGGAGCAACGACTCATTGAGTTTGAACTCGGCCTCGATGCCGGCGACGTTTTTGGCATCGGTCTTGTAGTAGATCAGGTAGTAGAGACCCTTCTTCTGATTCTTGATTTGGTAAGCGAGTTTGCGATCATCCCAGGGCCGGCTGGCGACAATCTCGGCGTGGAATTTTTCCAACGTGCCGTGCAATTTGGTGATGGCGCCCGCCACATCACCGGCCACCTTGGATTGATCAAGGAGAATCAGGCATTCGTACAATTGAACAGGCATCGTTCGCTCACTCGGGTTTAGGTTCCGTGGCGGGCGGGTTGGCCCCGGCGTCGCCTTTCGGTTTCTTCTCAGTTTTCTTATCGGCCTTCGCGTCTCCGGCCGGTTCGCCGGCAGGACCATTGACCGCATTCATACATGCCGCCGTGCCCTGGGCAGCCCATACCAGGACGGCTCGGGCGGCTTTGGCGATGGCGTCCTCGATGGTGGCCTGCTCGGATCGCCGGAAGCGACCCAAGACATGGTCCACCGTGGCGTCGTCGGCCTTCAGAGGCGGGGCATCGACGCCGATTCGCAATCGGGCATAAGCATCGCTGCCCAAGTGCTGCTGAACATCTCGCAACCCGTTGTGCCCGCCGTGTGAGCCTTTGGCCCGCATTCGCAGCTTTCCCAGCGGCAAGGCGATGTCGTCGCAAACCACCAACAGGTCATCGACCGGCACTTTGTAAAAATCCAGCACGGCCCGAACGCAGCGCCCGCTGAGGTTCATGAAGGTCTCGGGCTTGACCAGCACGAGTTTTTGGCCGGCCTCGTTGAGTTCGGCAATCAGTCCCTGAAACTGGCTTCGGAAACGCCCGCAACCCGGCCCGGAAGCCAGATAGTCGATGACGTCGAAGCCAACGTTATGCCGCGTCCCGGCATAACGAGGACCGGGGTTGCCAAGCCCGACGACAACTTTCATGGCGTGGGGTCCGGGCCAGAGTCAGGGTTCCCTTCCGGCGTCGCCCGATCGCCGATCCATTACTCCGTTTCCTCGTCCTTGTCCTTCTTGGCGGTGATAACTTCCGGTTCAGCCGGGCCAGCGGCGACCACGGGCGTCACTTCGGCCTGGGCGGCCTTCAGTTGAACGACGACCAAGTCCGGGTCGGCCAGGGCTTTCACGCCCTCGGGCAACACCAAATCGCTGACGTGAATCGGATGCCCAATCTGAAGCTTGTCCACCGGCACTCGAATCGTGTCGGGAATCTGCAACGCCAAGCATTCGATCTTCAGCGTGTGCATCGGCTGATCGAGGACCGCGCCGGCGCCGATGCCGGGAGCCGTCCCACGAAGCTCGATCTTAACCTGCACCACGATCCGTTCATCGGCACTGACTCGCATGAAGTCAGCGTGAACGATGTGCATGCCCAGGTGATCCCATTGCAAGTCGCAAATACGAGCCTTTTCCAGCTTGCCGCCGGCGACCAGATCGACGACGTGGGCCCCGAGTCGGACGGCCCGTTCGAGATCGTGACCGGAAACCACGACGGAGAGGTTGGCTTCCTTGTGGCCGTACAGGACGGCGGGAACCAGACCCTTTTCGCGGAGCCTCTTGGCCTGGCGTTTTCCGAAAGCTGTTCGGGATTCTGAGTTCAGGGTGATTGTTTCAGCCATGAAGACAACTCCACTCCGTCCACGCTCAAACAAAAACAGAGCAGCTCGCGGGCGGGCGGCTGCCCCGGCAGGGAACACGGGTTCCGGCAAAGTAAAGAGGCATTATGGGATGGGCGCCCCCCAACGGCAAGGGTTCAGGGACAGAATTGAGTCGCAGCGCGATCCAAGCCCGCGGCGCCAGCAAGGGTTTGACCCGACCCTTGATCGCGCTGCAGGCTCGGATCGCGCTGCGGGCGTCATTTACTGAATCCCGTCTCGGCGCCATAAAGTTCTTGTGCCCCTTCGGAAACGACTCGGACTCCGGGCGATGGGCCATTTTCCAAGACCGCGTCGGGGCCGGCCACATGGCGCACCACCACCCGGCGACGCGCATAGGTTCTCGCCGCGGTCTGCTCATAGACCCAATTGCCGCCATAGATGTCGAAGATGACCGCCGACCAAGGGACCGTCAGGCTCGCCGTCGCGTCGTTCAAGGAGACCGCGACCCCGAGGCGTTGTCCCGGGATCAGCTTGCCGCCGTCGTTGGTCATCTCATAGAAGAGATCGACCGTCGCGGACACGGCATTGGCCGATGGCGGCGCGAGCACCGGTTTGGCCTGGCGCGGTTTGCTTCCCGGAGAAGCCGAGAGCTTATCGACGAGGGCTGGCTCGGATCGCGACACCTCATCAAGATCGCCCACCGGCAACGCGACTCGCACCCAAACGATGGAAAGATCAATCACTTCGAACAGGCTCGCTCCGCTGGGGACGTTCTGATCCGGCATCGCCGAAATCGCGCGAAGGATGCCATCTTCCGGCGCGTCGATCGGGATCGGGGCGGCAGTGCCCGAATCGACTTCGCCGACGAGCTTCGCCAACGTGGTTCGCCGTGCCGTGGCGGCTTCCAAGGTTTTGCTCGCAAGGTCAAAGGCCGCCTGGGTCTCATCGACGTTTCGCTGACTGCCCGCTCCGTCCTTGAGCAGGCGCTTTGCACGATCGAGGGCGATCTTGGCGGCATCCACTTGAGTCTGGGCATTCTTCACTTGCCCGTCGGCGTCCACGAGGGCCGACGCCATTGAGGTACGGCCTTCGGGCGAAAGCAACGGCAAGAGTTGGAAAATCGGCTGGCCTCGCCGCACCGTCTGGCCGGCTCTGGGGATTCCCGCCGGCGGAGCCTTGAGGGTTCCGCCCAACGGCGCCGCGACGACTATCGCCTTGCCCGCCGGGATCGTGACCTCGCCGCCATAGATTCGCATGCGACGCACCGGCTTCATCTCGATCGAGCCGAGTTTCACACCGAGGCGCTTCTCCGCATCTTCGGTCAGGACAATGGAGTTGAGGCTCTCTTCCTTGACGGTCTTGGCAACAGTCACGGCCGGTGGCGGTTTGTCGGCCTTGGCGGCTTCCGGCTTTTGGGTAACGAGCCACCACGCCGCAAAACCGACAGCGCCGGTCGCGACAAGGAAGCCCGCAATTCGTGGCAACGATTCCATGCCGACATGATACACGGCGGGAGCGTTCCGAGTACGACGCGGCTTCCGAGCACGCAGCGCAAGCAAGTGTCGACGCGATCACTTGCTTGCGCCGCGTGCTCAGAAGCCGCGTGCTCACCGCATCGAGAGACGATGGCCGGCACTGCGTTCCAGTTCGGCCCATGCCCGGCGCAGGTCACCTTGCAGTTGCGCCTCTCTCAAATAATTGTCCAAGAGTTGCCGCGTCGTTTCGAGAACGATTAGATAGTTGACGTTCCCCTCTTGATAAGCGGTCTGCGTGCGGCGGATGGCGGCTTCGACTTCGGGCCGTACCTTCGTTCGCAACACCTCGAGTTCGGCCGACGCCTGCTGATACTGCAAATGCGCCCGCTGAACATCGAGGATAATCTGATTGGCCACGATTTGTTGGTTGCGAACGGCCTTTTCGAGTTCGGCCTTGGCCCGTGCGATAGTACCCTGATTCCAGTTGAAAATCGGCAGGGTGAATCGCACGGCTGGGCCGAATTCGTGGCCGCTGGCCCGACCGCTGGTGGCGTCGCCGATGCCGAATATGCGGAACCAACCGCGACGCGCGAACTTCAAGCGAACCTCGGCGGCACGGGTCGCTTCGACGGCTGCCAGAATATCCGGCCGGCTGTTGATCGCCTCGCGCGTCAGGGTGTCCGCGTCAAACTTTCGATCCGGCGGGACGTTCATGGGATCGAGCTTCAACACCGCCGGCATCAGGCCGATGCCCATGAGGTTCCGCAGTCGTTGCTCGGCGATGGGAATCTCGTAGCCGATGCGAACCGCGTCCTGCCGCGCCTGAAGCGAATCGATCGTTGCCGTGGCGGATTCTTGCGGCGAGATGTCACCAGCCTTGAGCCTTTTCTCGGCCAGTTCGGCGATTTGGCCGCGGAGCTTGACGGCCTCATCGGCAACCTTGAGCCGTTCGTGCGCCAACAGCACGTCGGCGTAGGTCTGGCGAACGTCGCGGATCAGATCGAGACCCGCTTGTGTCAACCGGTTCGCGGTGCGATGCGCCTCACGACTGGCGATTTTCAACCGCATCGGACGCAACCAGATGGCCTCAATGGGAAACTCAAACGCATATCGGAGCGGTTTATTCGGCACCTCGAAGAGGTAGGCCAACTCGGGATTCGGCAGCAATCCGGCCTGGATCAAGTCGCCGCGAGCGATGCCCAGGTCTGCGAGCAATTCCTGAAAGGCCGCGTTGTTCCACAGAGCGATGGCGATAGCTTCGTCTTCGGTCAGGCCATCATCGAGGGAAGCCCCCGGCGGAAGCGTCAGCGTGCAAGGATGAGTCGCGCACGGAATCGCTTGACCGAAGCGACAGTCGAGTTGACGCGAGACCGCCGATCGATCCGGCGCCCGCGACATCATCCGGCATCCGCCGAGTGACGTCGTCGCCACCAGAACGAAGAGCGCGACCAGCGGCCGAGAACCTCCCCCCATCGCGACCCTCGACGATATCGACCACTCAGCGCAAACAAGCGGGTATCTCGATATCGTCGCGTCAATGGGGCAAACTTTGACGATTATGCGGACGGTAAGTTTTCACTTGCTCGCGCTGCGTGCTCGCGACTCCGAGCCCGCAGCAGCGGTTTTCACTTGCTCGCGCTGCGTGCTCGTGACCCCGAGCCCGCGGCAACGGTTTTCACTTGCTCGCGCTGCGTGCTCGTGACTCCGAGCCCGCAGCGCAAGCAAGGGGAGTGTTTGCCATCACACGTCGCAGATTTTGAAGCCCTGCTCCAACGAAGGAATCGCGTCACGGGCGGGGATGTACTCTTGGCCGAGGAAGCCCTGATAGCCCGTTTCCAAAATCGCTTTGATGATCGCCGGGTAGTAAAGCTCTTGCGTCTCGTCGATCTCGTGCCGGCCGGGGACGCCGCCGGTGTGATAATGACCGATGTATTCCTTGTTCCGCTGGATCGTGCGGATCACGTCGCCTTCCATGATCTGCATGTGATAGATGTCATAAAGCAGTTTGAAACGCGGTGAGCCGACCTTTTTCGCCAACGCGACGCCCCAACTCGTGCGGTCGTACATGTAATCCTTGTGATCGACCTTGCTGTTCAGGCCTTCCATGAGGATCGTGACTTTCTTCTCCTCGGCCAACCCGACGATCTGTTTGAGCGCTTTGACGCAGGTCTCCATGCCCTCGTCGTCGGCGACGGTTTTGCCGGCGATGGTGCGATTGCCGGACATGACAATCACGGCCGGGATGTTGTTGCCGGCGGCGAATTCGATGTTCTTGCGCAGGCGGCTCAGATTCGCCTCGTGAAATTCCGTCCGGTTCAAGCCTCGCACGATGTCAGCGCCGCCCATGACGGCACAGGTCAGGCCGAGCGGTTTGATCTTGAGAATCTCTTCGGCGGAGAGCAACTCGATCGACTTGAAGCCGATGCGTTTCGCCTCAGCGGCGAGCTTTTCGAGCGGCACTCGGCCGTAGCACCAACGGCAGACCGATTGTCTGATGTTGCCGTTGGCCCGCGCGGGTTTGGTATCGGCACGAGCGGCGGCACTGAGGGCAACGGCGCCGGCCATGCCCAGAACGTGTCGGCGAGTGAAGCGAGTGGTGGAATTCATGGAAGGCGCTCTCCGTGGCTTGAAGGAATGGCGTGAAGTCAGACGTAGCCAATAACCCACGGATGTCAACATGGACGGGACCGAACCCCGGCAACGCGCCACCCCCGCGCCCACGGTAGCCGCAGGCTTTAGACTGCGCTATCGCACACAACA
>CAZESP010000098.1:0-9001 GCA_964515185.1 uncultured Alcaligenaceae bacterium | reverse complement strand
AAGGCTCTCCCAACGGGCGAGCAACACGGTAATCGGCGAATCGGGCATGGCGACATCCTCGAAGAGTTCCCGAAGATTATAATCGCCCGTGCGGAAAACGCGAAGCAAAAAAGGGTGCCGTCGACCTCAAACCTTGCCGCCAAACAGGCCGACAATTTTCATCACGAAAACCAGAATGACCTCGCGGTGTTCCCAGAGCCAACGCAGCAAAGGAAACTCGTGCGGGTCGTCGTCGTCGGGATCGTCGCCGGTCGCGTTCGCGGCAATCTCGTCAGCGTGAAAGGCCGCCAGCCCGCGGACATCATCCTCCAAAGCCTCGTGGGCCGCCGAGTGGCGCACCACGAACGCGATGGCCTCAAGCTGTCGCGGGTCGAGGTTTCCCTCATGTTTCAATCGCCGCAGAATTCGCCGCGTCACTCGTTCGATGCGTCGTCGTGTGAGGCCGATAGCCATGATGCACCTCGGTTGAAAAGGGAAGAAGGTCGAAGCGAACCGCTTTAGTTACGGGATCCGTCAGCCGAACGGGCCACAGGTGGGCGTCTCCGCGGGGGGCAGAGCCACCGGCGAGGCCGCTCGGGGCAAGCGCGCTCGGCCGGCCTTATCGGCCCATCGCACATCATCCGCATCTGGCAAGGTCCACCATCGCGCCACTACCCACGATCGGCCGGCGACGGTGTCGGGCACCAGCAACAGAAATCGCGACCGCGTGGGGGCCACCCCGTCGCCGGTGAATGACGTCAGATGCGCGACCTCAAACTCGCTTTGCAAATGCCGGCAAAGCCGCGAGCAATCGGCCTTGACGGCCACGAAAACGGCTCGCCCGTTTCGCCGTGCTTCTTGGGCCGCGGACGACAGGGAATGGTGCGCCCCATCGCTGCGAGAACGGGTCGATTCCAGGGCTGCCGCCAGAGCCAGTGCCGCCGCGACGCGATCGCGCTCGCCTGCCGGCACCGGCCAGGAAACAGCAATTATCATGACGATGGTTAGAACGAATCTCGCCATGGAAAACCCCTCCTTTTCCGAAGCCTGAATCGCGAGCGAAGGAACGCATCCTAAAACGCCAGCGATGGAATTCGTCGATGGCCAACCCAAGTTGCCCGTCGCGCCTCGCCGGCCCACCAATCAATCTTGCGAGCGGGAAATCCCTCGAATCGCGATAGGGCGAACGAATCTCCCTGGCGCAACATTCTGTCAATGGTCTGAGCATCGGCCCAGAACGACCCCTCGGGCGGATGGCCCCAACCTCGCGGGCCGGGGTGAGCTTGCGGCCCCCAACTATTCAGAATCAGGCCGCCCTCACGCTCGCCGGTTTGATAACCCAGGATCGCCATGCAATGCGGCCAAGTGCCTCGCGGCGTCAGAAACCCGTCGCGGTCTTTGCGACTCTCGAAGCCGGTGTGGCTACAGACGAAGACAGCGTAATGTTGCGCCAGCGCCTGTTTGCATTCGATCCAGGAGGTAACGCGGGCGGCGGCCCCCATCTTGTGGCGGGCCATGATCGCCTTCACCGGCTCGGGCACGCCCGCCCCGCGCCGGCCCCATTGCCGCGCTCGACCCGGGTCGAATCGCCGTAGATCAATGCCGTCGATTAACTCCATGGGCGCGAATCCGTGACGGGTCGCCGCCTCGGCCGACCACGCCCCGAGCGAACCATCGCCGGCGATTTCCCCGCGCCCGACATCGACCCGCCCTGCCGCGTAAATGGCTTCGACGCACAGCGGCTTCCATGATTCGGCTCGATTGCCGATCACGATCTCGCCCGCGGCCGTCGCGTCGGCGGCGTGCTTCGTCCCGCAACCAACACAGCATCCGACCTCACCCTGATTCTCCGATGGATACGCTCGGCCATCCCGAGCCGGATAGGCCGCCCAGACTCTCTCGACGGATCGCCAGAGCGCGACATTCTGATCGTTGCCGAAATGAGCTTGACCGGCCGGCGTATCGCGAAAGAGAGGCCAGCGGTTGCGCCGTCGCGCGGTCTCGGCCAAGTCGGCGTCGTCGATCCAACCATAGGCACGTCGCCCGATATCGGGTGCTTCCTGGATCGGCGGCGGGGGCGCGAATCGCCGGCCGGTCACGCAGCTTGCCGCCAGCGACAACGCCCACGCGATCAGCCATGCCGTCCGCCGTGGCCCCATCCATTGTCCAAACATTTTCAGATTGTTCGCGATGCGATTCATGGGTTGATTGCCTCCAGCGCCTTGGATGCCTTCCGATAAATGCCGGCCGCCGCCTCGCGACTGGCCGGTGTCAGCGGCGTGTCCGCGTCGCCGCCGACTTTCGACGCCAGCTCCTGCCCGACACGATTTCGCACCGACGCCAACCGGGTCCGATCACCCAGTAGCGTCTCGCCGGCTTTGCGAACCACCTCCGCGAGCCGACCCGCCGTCGCGATTTCCGGGTTTTGGCAATAGGCCACCGCCTGGGCGTACAGTTCGATCAGTCTCGACTTGCCCGCTGGGTCCGGCGTGGCTGCGTAGGCCGATTGAATCTCGGCGACAAAAATGTCCGGCTGCGGCGGCGACTCGACGATCACCACACAGCGCGCCAACAGCGGCTCGGAGTCCTTGGCGGCAATCGCCCGAATCGCAAACCGCCCCGAGGTCTGGGCCACCGCGACCAAGGTGCGGCCATCGCCAAAGGCTCGCCCGTCAATGCCCTCGGGAAGTTCCCAAATCACCTTCGCGGCGCTCGTTTCCGCGCGAATCTCGAACAAGACGCATCGACGCGCCCGAACCTCTGCGGGTATCCGCAACCCCGGCGGCGGCTCCTGCCCACGCCCCTCGACGCTGATCGCGACCCCCAGGAATATGGCGATAAGACGCATGGCAGGACCCAACCGTTACCCGCGTGCCCGGCCGAATTGCCGTCGGCGCGCCGCAAATGTACACTGCGACCTATAAATGGACAAATGTATATCTGACAATCATCCGCCGCCGATCCGACAATGTCAGCGGCTGGTCATGGCTTGGACCGTTGCACCGAAATCCCGGAGAATATCGCGATGATTCCGCTCTTTGCCAACGACATCGACTTCTTCCCGCCGACGTTTTGGCCCGGCGTCGTGGCCACCTTGGTGTATGGCCCCATCGGCATCGTTCTGATGCTGCTCGGAATCAAGGCCTTTGACTGGATCATGCCCAAGCTCGACATTCAAAAGGAGTTGGTCGAGAAAACCAACATCCCCGTCGCCATCGTTTGCGCGGCATTGATTCTCGGCATCTGTTACATCGTTGCGTCGATCGTCCATTAAGAGGTGACTCATGGGTCGCGGCCGAACGCTCTGGGAGATGCTCACCGATTGGGCCGCTGGGCCTGTCGAGTTCCGCTACTACAACCCGCTCAAGGCACGCGTCGGCCACGCCGTCGATATTGACATCATCGACTGGCGCGACAAGGGGTTCTTCCTCCGTGAGATCCGCGAATACAAACGGCTCATTAGCGGCAAGAAGTTCCTGTTCGCCGATTACGTCCTGCTCGCCCGCCCGTTGGGCCATGACGATATCTGGCTGCGATTGCGGCTCAACCCCGTCTCCGACGCCGGCCGAACCGGCGATGCCTCGCACCATGTCTTGTTGCTCCAGCTTGATCACGAATGTGAATACAACGAGGAGCTTCATAACACGGTGAAGGCTCGTACCGGCATCTTTCAAATCACTGAAAACGGCGAGGTGAAGGAAGAATTCACACGCATCAACGACGTCCGCGGCTCATACAAAGCGACCGTAACCATCATCCGCGACGACAACCAAGATCGCCGCGTTACAAGCGATGAAATTGAAAAGCGCAGGCTCGAGTATTGGGATTATTGGCGCGAAATCTCCGACGATGCGGGCCAGCCTGTGACCGAGTTTCTGTTCGTCGAAATGGACACCGAAGACGGCTGGTTTGAAATCTGGCGAGGCAAGGAGATCGATCCCCGCAAAGTCGCGGTATTATGAACAAGCCCGCAGCTAGCAAGGGCGATTCAAAACCGCGGAGCCAGCAAGGGAGGCCTTCATGCGATGGCATGTTTCGTTCGCCATGTTAATTCTCGCTCCGACATTCGCCTTGGGTCAACCATTGCGAGTCGGCGCTTCGGCCGTTGCCATTGACGCCGACGATTCAATGGTCATCGGCGGCGGCATCGGCCCTGGGAAGGCCGTCGGCCACGAGGGCCAACTGCGAGCCGCCGCCGTCGTCATCCAGGCGCCGGGTTCGCCCCCAGCCGCCATTGTCGCTTGTGACGTCCTCATGCTCACGCGCGATCTGCTGGACCCTGCCGTCGAGGAAATTGAAAAGAGATGTGGTATCCCGACGGCTCATATTCTCATTAATGCGACGCATACTCACCATGCTCCGAGTACCGTCACGGTCCACGGATATAAGCGCGATGAACTCTTTTGTCGCCGCACGCAGAAGGCCATCGTTCAAGCAGTGAAAGAGGCTCACACCAAGTTGAAAGATGGTGAGACGAAACTCCTATTCCGGCTCGGCGAGGAGTCGTCGGTGGGTCAAAACAGTCGATTGTTATTGAAAGACAACACGATCTACTGGGTCGGCCCGCGTGACGATGTCGTCCGGCCCACGGGGCCATTCGATCCCGAGATGCCGGTCATGGCGTTTCGCGCTGCGGATGGAAAGTTGCGAGCGACGGTTTTCAATCATTCGACGCATACCATCGGGGCGCGAAAACCGGGCACGCGCTCGCCGTCGTTTTATGGATTGGCGGCACAGGAACTCGAAGCGGAATTGGGCGGCACGGTATGTTTCTTGGAAGGCGCCTCGGGGTCCACGCATAATCTCACACTACCAGCCGGCGAAATGGTAACGCGAATCAAGGCCGCCGTCAGCGACGCATTGGCCCAGGCAGAGGAGCGACCCGTGTCGCGTATCGTTGGATTGAAACGACGGTTTACATATCGTGTGAGTCGTTTCGACGAGGCGAAGGAGGATACGGCCGTTTCGAGTTATTGTAATAAGCGCATGCCGCCCAAGGGAGCGGAGGCGACGATTGAAGTTTTCCGCAATATGCGCAAGGAATTAGCGCCGCATCAAGGCCAGGAGCGAACGACTTGGGTGCAAGTGTTATTGATCGGCGACGTGGCATGGGTCGGCGTGCCGGCGGAGTTCTTCACGAAGCTGGGACAGGATATCAAGCGCCGGTCGCCGTTTCGGTATACGTATGTTGCGGAGCTGGCGAATGATTGGATTGGATACCTCCCGGACCGCAAGGGTTTTGAAATGGGCGGCTATCAAACATGGATGGGTTTACATCGTTTTGCAGAACCCGGCACGGGCGAGGCGGTGGTGGAGGAGGCGTTGAAGATGTTAAGGGAACTGGATCGGCGCTGAGTCTGAGAGAGCCGGGCCGCGAGCAAGGGTTTGGAGGCGCTGAGGAGTCGGGAGTCGATGGCGTCATGAGAAGACGTGTGCGGAAACGGGCAGTGCAATTTTTCGGGAAAAAATCCAATCGGCTGTCATTGCGAAACGGCATCGACCGTATGTAGGATAGTTAGCCAAACCCGCAATCCTCCACCAAGGGAGACGCCACCATGGGGAAACAGATTCCTGATCCACCCCCGAACTGGAACCCGCCGAGACCCAGTGAAGGGCACAGCTACGAGATCGAACTGATCACGCCGATGGTGGGCGGTGGTGCTGCCGCCGGTGTGGTCGATCTCGATTACCCCATTCGGGCAACGGCGATTCGCGGACAATTGCGCTATTGGTGGCGATTGGTGCGAGGCCACTCGCTAGGCGAAAGAATGTGGCGTCGCGAAGAAGAAATCTTCGGCAGCACGGAGTTCCCGAGCCCGGTGACGGTAATTGTTACGCCAGGGGCTAAAAAACCAAAGCACTACCCGATCAACAAGATCAAACCGACTTCGACGCATGGCTACGTTCTGTTTCCTGCGATTGACAAGGGCCATGACCTTCTGGAACACGGATACCAGTTCCGGTTAACGCTGTCGATCATCTCGAGTGACGAACTCCGGAGGCGGCGTGACGGCCAGAATCGAAAGCGGAAGCCCACGGAACAACTACCAGCGGAGATCGCTCCAATCGAGGAAGATGTCCTGGCAGCCATGCGAGTCTGGGTGCTTTTCGGGGGAATCGGTGCCAGAACTCGGCGCGGGTGTGGTGCGCTACGCGTGATCAAAGAACCTGAGCCGTTGCTGGCAAGCCAACCTGATCAGTTACTGAAGCGCACTCTTCGAGAGATGCCGGCAGTAGTACAAGTTTTTCAGGCCCGATCGCCTGTCCCGCACCTTGAGGCCTGGGAGCGGGTTATCGGGCTGTTGAAGTCGTTTCGGCAGCCGCCCCCCGCACGCCGTGGTGAACCGCGCCGGAAGTTCCCCGAAGCTGAGACACTGCGGCGCATCACCGGGGTGAGGGGACATCGGAATAGACCGATACCGGTGAGTGACATGCCCAGTGGATTCCCACGAGCGGAACTCGGGCTGCCGATCGTGTTCCAGTTCAAGGACGGAAGCGGGCCGGACGGCCAGACGGCGTTGCCCCACGGGAACGACTCGGATGGTAAGCCGCTCCAACGGATGGGGAGCCCTGTCATCCTGAAGCCGATTCCGGTTTCGCCGACGCATTCGCTTCCAACCATCATCGTTCTTCACCGGCCCAAGAACCTGACCGTTGATGTTGCATCTGCCACAGACCAACCGGTCGTCGGCGCACAGTTCGCGGGGTATCCCAACTCCCCACTCGCCGGTACGTCTGGTTCTGCAATCGAGGCCTTTATCAAATTCACCGGCTTCACGGAGGTGAAACGCTCATGAACCACCTACTTGCCATTGCGGTCGGCCCCGTGCAGGAGTTCATCGCCGCAGCCCGGCGAACTCGCGATCTGTGGTTCGGCTCGTTCCTGCTGTCCGAGATCAGCAAAGCCGTTGCGAAGTCGGTGAAGGAACAGGGCGGCGAACTCATCTTTCCTCATCCGGACACGGACTTGACATCCGGTGATGACAGGGTGAACGTCGCCAACGTCATCCTGGCGGAATTGCCAGCGGGTGACCCCAAGGAAGTGGCGGCCAAGGCGAAACTAGCGGCCCAGAAACGATGGAGTGACTTCGCCGATGAGGCCTACGAGGAAGCCTCTCGCGTGATTCGGCCAGAAGTTTGGAACGAACAGGTCGATGATGTCATCGAGTTTTACGCCGCGTGGGTGCTCGCCACCTCGGATTACAAGACCGACTGCCAGAAGCTGATGCGGTTGCTCGCGGGTCGAAAGAATCTGCGAGATTTTCAGCCGGCACCAGGCACCGATCAGGGGTTGCCAAAGTCATCACTCGATGGGCAGCGGCCGACGGTTCTCCAGCGGCGAACGAGGTTCCCAAGTCAATACCGTATCCGTGAAGGGGAACAACTCGATGTCGTCGGCCTGGTTAAGCGCGTCGCCGGTGGTTCGCGGCCGTATCCCTCGGTGTCGCGTGTCGCAGCGGATCCGTGGGTTCGCGGCAATCAAGGCAAGAGTGCTTTCGAGGAACTGAAAACGGTCTGCACGGAACTTCCGAATCGAGTCTTACACCGGCTCGATAGCGATCGATTCTCTCATTTCCAAGCGTTCCCGTTTGAAGGCACAGCCATTTACCTCAGCCGTCACCATGAGTGGGAAGAGGAAATCGACGAAGAGGATCGCCTCAGCATCAGCGACATTCAAGACGCACTGGAACTGCTCTCCGAACCCAACCCCTACCTCGCGGTCCTCGTCGCGGACGGTGACAAGATGGGGGCCGCCATCTCCAGCTTGCCGGATGCCGAAGCGAATCGGACGTTCTCGCGATCTCTGGCGGAGTTTGCAGGTGAAGCCCGGAAAATTGTCAACAACCACAACGGCGTGTTGGTCTACGCCGGTGGAGACGACGTGCTGGCCTTTCTGCCCGTGGACAAGTGCCTGAGTTGCGCCCGAGCGTTGTGGGAGAAGTTCAGCGAGTGCCTGAAGACTCAAGTTCCGAACGACACGCCGACGCTGTCCGTTGGCATCGCTATTGGCCACTTCATGGAGAACCTCGAAGACCTCCTGCAATACGGTCGAGATGCCGAGAAGGCGGCTAAGCACCCTGATCGCAACGGCCTGGCCGTGCATCTGCACAAGCGCGGCGGTGCGCCGATCGGCGTGCGGGCAAGGTGGAGTGATAACCCGGATCATCGCCTGGAGCGATTCGCCAACCTGATGAACGAGGGCATCATCCCGACCAAGTTGCCCTACGAGTTGCAGGCGATGGCGAGATTGTACAAACCGTGGGAGAAGGAGCCGAGTCAGCTCTTGATCGATGCGATTAAGGAAGGTTCCGGTGCAGGGCCACTGTCAACAGACCGCACAGCGGCTCTACGCGAATACATTTCGAAAGCGATTCAACAGGATCTTTACCGCCTGATCGCCAAGAAGACTTCACGAGGAGTGGGTACGGTTCGGCAGGCGTTGTCCGAGTTCATCAAGGAGATAAATTCGGACAAGCTGATGACCCTCGCCAGCGAACTTCTCATCGCCCGCCAGATCGCGACGGCGTTACGGCAGGCAGCTGGGCGGTCGATCGCCGCCGAGGAGGTGACATCATGAGTGTCGTTTTGCAACTCACGCCGCACGATCCGTTGATTGCCCGCGATGGCAGACCGTTCGGTGTGGGCCAAGGCAACCGGATGCGCGGCCTGCCCTGGCCGTTGCCATCCGTCGTCGCCGGCTCGTTCCGCACGGCGCTCGTGAAATCGAACCCCGAATGGGACTTTTCCTGGACGAAGTTCAAGCAAGAGGATTTGCTCAAGATCGCGGTCGCCGGAGTGTTCCCCGTTCATGGCGGCGAATTGTACTTACCCGCTCCGAATGATTACGTCTGGAATGAGGAGACAGGCGAGCGGTATCGAGCCAGGCCATACGATCTTTCGAACTGCTGCGACTTTCCGGCCGAGGGACTTCAACCAGTATTGTTCTCTGACGACTTCAAGCTCAAGGACTTCAAGCCAGCAGAGGTTCCCGCCTGGTGGCCGATCGGAAAGTACGCCGAGT
>CAZESP010000097.1:0-9217 GCA_964515185.1 uncultured Alcaligenaceae bacterium | reverse complement strand
CGGGTGCGACGGACTCGACGGTGGACGCGGGTTTCTATCGTCCGTTGACAATTGGTGACGCTGTGTTCTTCGATGCCAATGCAAACGGCTCAAAGAACCCGGGAGAGCCCGGCATTCCCGGAGTAACGGTCACCTTGACCGGTGCGGGGCCAGACGGGATCTTTGGGAATGTAGATGATGTCACCGCAACCACAACTACCAACAGCAATGGCGCCTATTTGTTTACAAATATGGCACCCGGATTGTATCGGGTCGATATCGGTAGTACTCCCAACGGCCTGAATTCACCGACATACGACCTCGATGGTACCGCCACGCCCAGTAATGCGACATTCTTGACAGTATCAGGAAACGACCGACTCGATGTCGATTTCGGATACCAGGGAACTGCCTCCATCGGCGATACCGTGTATGTTGATTTCAACGGGAATGGAATTCAGGACGCCGGCGAAGGTGGAATGGCGAACATCACAGTTAACGTGCTCTGGCACGGGTTTGACGGCGTGCCGGGGGGCGGCGATGATGTGATATTCATTACGAATACGAATACCTCCGGAAACTATGCGGTTTCGAACCTGCCCCTTGGCGAATACCGCGTCTTTGTCAATCCGGCAACGGTGCCCGCAGGCTTCGATCCAATCAGCGATCCGGATGGCGTCGGAAGCCCGCATTCTGCGACTCTGTCACTGACAACCGCTGCGCCGATTCGTTCCGACGTGGACTTTGGCTATCGCGGCACGGGCGAGATTGGCGACACTGTTTATGTCGATCTAAATGGAAATTCAACACAAGACGTGGGCGAACCGGGACTGCCTGGCGCCCCGATCACATTGACATATGCCGGAACCGACGGCGTCTTTGGGACTCCGGACGATAGTCTGCTTGTAGCAACAACTGGCGCCGCAGGCACCTACTCATTCATCAATCTTCCGCCGGGTATTTACCGCGTAACGGTTGGTGGTCTCCTTCCCGGCTTAACAAATACGCAAGATCCGGACGGTGGGGCCGATTCCAAATCGCTTGTTTCTCTCGCGAACGGCGAGGTGAATAAGGCAGTTGACTTTGGATACCAGGGTGACCGTTCGTTTGGAGATCGCGTTTGGAACGACCTCAACGGCGATGGTATTCAAGACGCCAATGAACCTGGCTTGCTCGGGGTCGATATCAATGTCGTCGGTGCCGGATTTGATGGTGTCTTTGGTACTTTTGATGACATTGTCTATCCGGTCGTGCGGACGGGGATCGACGGGAAGTACATGGTGAACGGACTCCCGGGTGACAACTATCGTGCTTCTGTCATTAGCGCAACGCTACCGGCTAGCTTGGTTCCTTCCTTTGATTTGGATAGCGGGACTGTTGGAGCCGATGGTATTACGACAATCGATCTGCGGACAACAACACAAAACCTGAACGTCGACTACGGCTATCGTGGACCGGGTGCTATCGGCGATCGTGTCTGGTACGACCTGAACCGCGACGGCTCCGACGTTGGGGAGCCTGGCATTGCCGGAACAAAAGTCAATATCGCGTTCGCTGGAGGCGATGGTATTTTTGGGACGAACGACGATGTCTTGTATGGTGCGACAACGGACGCGAATGGCAATTACGGCTTAACCGGATTGCCCACCGGCAAGTACCGTGTTTCCGTCGATCCAACGTCGCTCCCGGCCGATTTGATTCCGACGTTTGACGCTGACAGTGGAACATCGAATCCGGATCAGACGGCTGACGTCATCTTGACGACTAACAACCCGACGACCGGTGCGATCGATTTTGGTTACACTGGAAAGGCATCAGTTGGCGATCGTGTTTGGAACGACGTAAATGGAGATGGAATTCAGGATGCCAACGAGCCAGGGTTGACTGGTATTCAGATCATCGCGACCTGGGCGGGGCCGGATGGAATCATTGGGAGTGCGGACGATGCAAGTGTGACAGTGACGACCGGAGCTAATGGGCAATATTCAATTGGCAACCTCCCTGCGGGCACCTATCGCGTCCAACTCTCCGGCGGCCTTCCCGGGTCCCCTGCAAACACCTTCGATCTCGATGGCGTGGCCGATGGACGCACGGACGTGGCAGTAACGAGTCTCCAACAACGTACCGATGTAGACTTCGGCGTTCGTGGGACGGCTTCGTTGTCCGGCAATGTATATCGGGACGATAGCAATGATGGAATTCAGAATCCTGGCGAACCCGGCCTACCCGGCGTAACAATTACCGTTTCGGGAGTCGACGAGCGAGGAAACGCCGTTACAGTCTCGACGACAACGGACGCAAACGGCACATGGACCGTCGGTGGATTGCTCGCGGGTACCTATACGATTGTCGAGACTCAGCCGGCCAACGTATCTGACGGTCTGGATGCAGTGGGCACCATCGGTGGTGTGGCGGTTGGCACTCTCGGCAACGACATGATATCCAATATCACGCTCGGTGCGGGAGAAACGGGCATCAATTACAATTTCGGCGAACTGGCGGGCGAAGTCAGCGGACGGGTGTACGTCGACTCTAACAGAAATGGTGTTCTCGATCCGGGCGAGACTGGCCTGGGCGGCGTGATCATTCGGTTACGTGATTCTGTTGGCAACGTAGTACGGACGACTACTACACAACCAGATGGATCGTATTTAATTCGTGGATTCCCGCCGGGCGACTATGTCGTGGAAGAGGAACAGCCAATCGGCTATGGTTCGAGTACACCTAACACTCGGCCCATTTCAGTAATACCCGGTACATCGGTTACGGGTATTGATTTCGGTGAGACGCTTGCCAGCATTTCCGGATTCGTCTATCGCGATCTTTCGGTTGATGGCCTGAGAGATCCTGGGCTTGGCGAGACGGGTATCGGGGGTGTTACGGTCACGCTTGCCGGAACGAATATTCTCGGAAACTCGGTGAATCGAACGGCCGTCACGCGTCCAGACGGCACCTATTCGTTCGACCTCTTGTTCGCGGGGACTTACACATTAACTGAGTCGCAGCCGCAGGCTTTCTTCTATGACGGATTGGATTCGGTCGGTAACCTTGGCGGCAACGCGGGAAATGACGTTTTGACGCTCGCGCTGGCCGGTGGCGATCAGGGATTGGAATACAACTTCGGCGAGAATCCGCCGGCGGATCCGTTTGGATACGTCTACGAGGATCTAAACAACAATGGCGTGCGGGATCCAGGAGAGCCGGGAATCGCGGGTGTACCCATTCGGGTGGAAGGGATCGCGTTTGGTGGTACGCCAATGGCTCGGCCGTTAACGGCGGCAGATGTTCCGGGTGGGCTAACTGTCTATACGGATTCGACAGGGAGGTATGAGTTTGCTCTGATTCCTCCGGGGACCTATTCCTTGACGGAAGTATTTCAGCCAGTTGGCTACGCGGATGGGCGAGAGCATAATGGCGATCCAAACACGCCGGCAACGGTAATCGTGGGAAATGACAGATTCGATAACATTGTATTGCGACCGTCTCCAATTCGGGGCCCATTCAATTTTGGCGAAATTCGTCTCGTTACCGCGGGCGGCGTGACGAAGCGAGATTACTTGGGAACAACCACGACAGCGACTGTTGGTGTAGCGTCTCCGATTCAACCGGCGACGTCACCGACTCTGAGCTGGCCCGCAGTCGGCGGTTTGAATGTCGGGCCGGGCGCGCCCGATTGCGTTTTGGCAGTTGGCGCGGATGCTGGTACGGCTCCGATTGTTCGCGTGTTCGACTACGCGATGGGTGGTGAGCGATGGCGGTTCATGGCGTTTGACCCGGCGTTCCAAGGCGGCGTGCGCGTCGCTGTTGGAGATGTAACCGGCGATGGTGTTATGGATATCATCGCGGCTGCGGGTGCCGGTGGCGGTCCCCATGTTCGAGTATTCGACGGGGCCACCGGGCAGGTGGTTCGGGACTTCTTCGCATACGATCAGTCGTTCCGAGGTGGTGTGTTTGTGGCCTCGGGCGATGTGAATGGCGACGGTTTCGATGACATTATCACGGGTGCCGGTGTCGGTGGTGGTCCACACGTCAGGATCTGGGATGGCAAGACAGGGGCCGAGATCGGCGGGTACTTCGCCTACGACATGGCCTTCCGTGGTGGTGTGCATGTTGCGGCCGGCGACATCGACGGCGACGGTGTCGCAGATGTTATCACGGGTGCTGGCGAGAGCGGCGGTGCTCATGTTCGTGTCTTCCAAGGTGCGACAAGCCTTGAAATCATGGGATTCTTCGCATATGACCTTGCATTCCGTGGGGGCGTTTGGGTGGCGGCCGGAGACGTGGATGGAGATGGGCGGGCTGATATTATCACGGGTCCGGGTGTCAGTGGGGGGCCGCAGGTGCGAGTATTCAACGGCGTATCGGGAGCCGGGATGGCGTCGTTTTTAGCATATGACCCTGGATTTGTCGGCGGTGTTCGCGTGGCGGCCATCGATGCCAATGGCGATGGTCGGGCCGAGGTGTTTACCGGTCCGGGACCATCGGGAACGGGCCAAATCCGAGCGTTCGACGGAGCCAATGGGCAAGTACTCGATTCGTTCTGGTCCTTTGATAGCACGTTGATTCAAGGTGTGTTCATTGGCTAACAGCGAGGCCGGCATGGCTTGGCTGAAACGAGAGAGTGCGAACTGTTGCCAGGGAGTGTATGGCAAGTTCGAGCAAGTGGGGCGTCGAGTTGCCATGATCTGGGGTGGATACCGTGGTATGCCGGACCCCAGATCATCGACGAGTGTTGCGATCAGGTGCGCAAGGCTTCTCGTATGCGTGTGACCAGGCTGTTATCCCGATCGGCTGTCCCGCGGAGCCAATAGGTTGTGGCGGCTAAGAATCGGTTGCGGTAGCCGGCTGTGATATGATGGTAGTCCTCCAAGATGGCCGAGCTGAATTTGTAGTCGTGTGAATCGGTCCCTTTGAGGAAGATTAGAACCCGCGCCGTCTCCATGATGGAGTTGACGTCGCCATTGGATTGAAGGTATCCCAACAGCTTTCTGGCTGCTTCCAGTCGATTGCGGCCCACGTCCGCGAAAATGGTCGCCGGAGTCGGACGATTGCCTTTTGCCGGCGTGGGCTCTAGTTGATCGATACGTACATCTTCGACTTTCCCGCGTGATTTCATGGCGTCGCGGAATAATGGTACGAAGGCGGCACATTGGAGCAACGCCGTCTTTCGAGTACCATCGTCGAGCGCAGTTTGGTATGCATGGTAGATCGCGTTTGCTGTTGTTAGGGTGTGAAGGCCGACGATGCCGGGTTGGCGCATTAGCAACTCGGCGCAGCCCGAGAAAAGTCCATCCCAGACAGATTGCGGGGCGATGCCACGATTGAGTTGTTCGACAACGGTGTCACAGATGCTTGCGGGCGTGGCTTGACGAAAAGAGCTTAAGAGATCTTGCGTCGCGGCCGTATCGAGCTTTCCTTCTTGCCATTCAGGTCGAATCCGTTTGGCCAATTCGGCATTATGGCGCCCGGGGCGATCCGGCTCTCCATCGCGTCGCGACGGGTTTTCGCCTTCGTGTCGAAGCAAGGCATAGGCGAGCGACCTCAGCACTGGCTCCGCGTGGTGCCATCCGATCACCTGCAGTGCGCGGAATGCACCGGCGACGTAGATGGCTTTGTGGCCGATGTCGCGGAAGTCGCGACAGCCGTATCGGGCGAAGATCGCCAAGAGTTCGTTCACACTCGACGAACGAGCTAGGGCCGCCACGGCTGTGTCGGCTGCTGCTTCATCCCAATTATCCATGGCATCGGTGAATGCCTTGACGGCCTTACGTGCAGATGGGAGTTTCGATTCGGCAACGGGCGCCATGCGCCAGCCGCCCTCTTGTTTGGCTCTGGCTTGCGATGACTTGAAATTGTCGAGTGCCCAGAAAATGGGGAGCCAGCGATGCTCGTCAGGAGAGTTGATAGCCGCGAGGTGGGCCGAATTGACAACCATGACCGCATGAAACTTGAACCCGACATTGGGACGAGGTTGAATGTTCCGGACGCCTGCTAACAGTAGGGCCGCGAGGATCTCTCGATAGGTCAGCCCCTTCTTGACGCGCGCCGCGACTTCCTCGAGCAATCGCTCACGGGGCGTATCTTCAAGGAGCCGAACCAGCGGCTCAATGCCCGAATCGAGTCGAACCACGTTGGGATCGAGCTTCGTGTCATCGGCCCGGACCGGCGTCATTGAGCCGACGAATGATATGTCGCCAATGCCCAAGACGGCGCCGGCGGCTGCAGTTTGTAGAAATCTCCGACGTGATGGTTTCGCCGACATGCCAGAATCCTCCGGGGCGAGAGATGATCGCGAACGAGGTGGCGCCCCCCGACGCCTGACCCGTGCTGATTATACATGGGCTACACGTCACACTGCGAGCAAAAACCCCGATACTGAGCTGCTCATGGGATCATTGCACGGTCTCTTCCTGTCCCGATGCCGCGGAACGGTATGCCGCGTCGAGCAATTCAACAGTCCGCATGGCCGCTTCGCCCGGAGCGTAATTGTTCGTTGTCGTTCCGCGGATGAGGTCGATGAAATTGTGCGGTGGCCCCGAACAATCGTAGGCGCCTGCTCCGGAGTCCACATCAACATGCCTATGCATGCCATCGTGGCGACGAAGTTCCAGCCTCGCTCGTTCCAGGTCGATCATGAGCAAGCCTTCGCTTCCAAAGATCCTGATATCGACTTGATAACTACTCATTCCTGACACGGGAACGGTGCCGGCGCCAGAGACCGTACCCACGGCCCCGCCGGCGAAGCGAACGCTGATCGCGTCATAGAGATCGACCTGAGCCCCGGGCGCCGTCATTCGCGCGAACACCGCTTCCGCACGGAGACCGGTTAACCAGCAAAGCATGCCTGTACTATGCGATAGCTGAGCGTGGCCGTAACCGCCGCCGGCGACCTTTGGGTCCGCCCAAGTTGCTGGGTCGGGATTGAACAAGTTCCCACCGGCTTGTCCGCTGTTGCCCCGTACCTCGAAAGGACGTCCGGCCAGTAGTTCACGAATGGGCGACGCCATGTGGCACATCACGAATTCAATCCTGCCGACTGCCCGTTCGTCCAGCAAACATTTGGCCGTTTGTACGAATGACTTGTAATGCCATCCGTACGGAACCACAACATGAACGCCCCGGGCCTCCGCCATGCCGACGAGTTCGCGAGCGTGGGCGGCTCGCGTACACATCGGCTTGTCGATCATGACATGCAGTCCGCGGTCGATTGCCAATCGTGCATGTTCATAATGAAGCGTGTGCGGTGACGTCACGACAACGGCGTCCAACGGCTGGGCGACGAGCTCGGCGGCGTCTTCTGTGGCGAACGGGAAGTTGAATGCGTGCTGGACCTGTCGAAGCTCGGTCGCTCCCAGGCGGCAAACTGCAGCGAGTTCAACGTCGTCGCGGGCGGCCAGAATCGGGATGTGATTCGCTGTCGCCCACCAGCCGGCGCCGATGAAGCCTACGCGGACCTTCTTCATGGTTTGGCCCTCGACGTTTGGTGAAAACACCGAACAACACTCCCGTTGCTGCGAACCGGTTTAGCTGCCGAGTAACCCGCGTGACTTCATCCAGGCTTCGAGTTTCTCGGGCCATTTCTTCAATTCCGGGTCGCTCTCCTTGCTTGCCAGTCCCACCCCATGTCGGCCCTTGGCGACGATGACCAACTCGACAGGCACGCCATGCTCCTTGCAGGCTGCCGCGAAGAGTCGGCTATTCTCGGGGGGTACGCCTTTGTCTTCTTCAGTGTGGAACAAGAAGATTGGCGGAGTGTTTTTGGTGACCCGCAACTCGTTCGAGTATTCCTCGACGAGTTTTGCCGGCGGATTTGCGCCCAGGAGATTATCACGCGATCCTTTGTGCATTGAAGGTTTCGTGAAGGTGATGACGGGATAAGCGAGAATTGCAAAATCCGGGCGGCAACTGAAGGTCTCGATCCCATCGGAGCTTTCGAGCCTGCCGTTGTCGAAATGGGTCGCCGCCGTTGATGCCAAGTGGCCGCCGGCAGAGAAGCCCCAAATCCCAATCTTGTGCGGATCGACGCCCAGATCTTTGGCGCGTGACCGAACCGTGCGAATGGCCCGTTGGGCGTCCAGTAGCGGCGCATCCATCAATGGTCCGGGTCGTTTGCCACGTTGCCGGTGCCGATATTCCAGGATGGCTGCCGTAACTCCTCGACCGTTGAGCCACTCGGCGATCTCTTTTCCTTCATGGCCGACGGCTAGCATGGAGTAACCGCCGCCAGGGCAAACAACCACGGCAGTGCCATTGGGTTTCGCGGCCCGGTAGATCGTCAGAGTTGGCGGATTGTCGATGTCTTCCTTGACGGCCTTGGGTGGCTCGTTGGGCCACAATCGTTCGGGGCGAGGATCAGCTGCGAGTGAAAACGCGAGAGTTAGTCCCAAATACATGGTCATCGGCTTCTCTCCTTGGTGGTCTTGATTTCATGGGGGGGCCGTCGGATATAATATGGGGGCCACGGGTGACCTCGCCAGTGGCTACCCTCGGGGGCGATCTGGTTTCGACCGGGTATGTTGAGGTGTTTGTGGCGTGTCGTGGTTGGTCAGTTGGCCACGTAAAAAGCTGACCGCACCTAAACTGCTGAACCGCAGTTCACAATGGCAGCGTAATTACGCTTGCCCCGTTCCATAGCCTTCGCCGGAGAGGTTGTGGTTCGGACGTAATTCCGGATCGTTATCGCTTGAGGTCACTCGCAAGGGCGACCGCTTCGGAGGCGGCGATAGCTAAACTCCCTGGCCGATAGCTTCTCTCGAACCTTGCTCGCCGGGGCCGATTGGAGCGAACACGACGGATCAAGCCGTTGACCATAGACGAGCTACACACGTAGAAGCAATCACCGAAAGACCACGGGACGCGGGTTCGATTCCCGCCGCCTCCATTAAGGCTTTTTTGCATCAACAGGTTGCTTCAGGCGAGAAATCGCAGGAAGCGGAAGCCCGTCAGGAGTTACGTCGATTTCCGTCAGCTCCTCGCCATCCCCTGCCGGACTTGGTTGCACCGGATTTTGCGCTCGCACTGCGCCGGAAAATGCGCCGCCAGATGCGGGCTGCCAAATGAGGGCGGCATCGAAAGCCGTGCTGGTCGCATCAACTTAATGTCTGAGGGCGATGGACGGCGTATTGCCCAACCATTTCGTGACCGTCGCCAGCGGGAAACTGTATCTGTTTAGCGCTTCAGCGAGGAAGGATCAGCCGGGGCGTTGATATCTGGGAATTGGTCGCCGCGCGTAGGGTTG
>CAZESP010000096.1:0-9691 GCA_964515185.1 uncultured Alcaligenaceae bacterium | reverse complement strand
TGGTCACGCTGGGTTTCGCTCCCATGTAACCGGCCAGGGTTGCGAATCGGGTTAGAATCCTCGGGGTCTCTTTTCAGTTCCTCGGGTTGCGGGTCACGGTTGAGGGCCATCCGAAAACTCATCGCGAGAATCGGCGTTATCGAAGAGTACGGACACGTTCGGCACGGAGCTTCACACGACCCGAAAACATTGGTCGGCCAGAAAATCTCCGCGGAGCCGTTGCAGTGCGTCCTGAGCGCGAACGGCACACGATCTTGCCAGGTCGCGAGCCTCGGAAGTCTGGCAATACTCGAACGCGCGTCTCAGGGAATCGTCGTCGAATTCATCAGCGACGAAGATCACGGGCCAACCGAGGGTCTCGGCTTGCCTCCGGATCTTTCCGCCACCCGCAACCGGATCAATCGCCAATACGGGAACGCCGTTCTTGATGGCCAAAACCGTACCATGCAACCGCGTCGTCAACACGAAATCCATGCGGGCGATCAACGATTCAATCTGCGTCGCCGACCTCAGACCCGTCTTGTTCTCGTCCAACCGGGTGTCGATCGGAACAACCGCGACGTCGTATGACTCGGCCAATCGTCGCAAGGCCGCGTTCGCCTCGTGGTGGCGGTCACGCTTTCCATACTCGGGCTGATGATCGATGAGTATCAGACCAACGACGGGGACCTTCGGCTGAGCCGCTGCCAATGCCATGTCGGGGTTCGCTCGCGCCGAACTGTCGCGCTCAATCAAGAAGTGAAATGGGTTCCAATCGTCGAGCTTGTGGAGCATCGTCAGATTTAGCCCGATCAATCGACACCTGCCAAACCTCTCCAGGAACTCCACCAGCGGCGGGCCATTGCCGAAGGGACCGCACACGAAAACGACCTGATCGTAGTCGGCCGGATCGACCTTGCTCCAATCGACGCCGCCCGTGAATGGCGGCGCTAATGCAATATCGAAATCGCGGCCGGCATCGCGAAGCCACTGGCAGGCGACGTCGCGGGCCATCAGGTCGCCGGCTGATGCCCCCATCAACTCAAAGCTGAACCAGCCTGAAACGAGTGTCTTCACATCAACTCCCGGAGCGCCGCAACTCTCGAAATGAGATTAGCTCAATCCCCACACGACGCAACGTCTCCTTCACGCGATCGTCGCAAAGTGTCGATACCTCGTTGTGTCGCTCCGTGACATACATCGAGTCAAGGACATCATCGAATCCCGGGTGGCAACACAACTCCGTCACACCCGCGGGCAACCGTTCTAGGATTTCAATGAGGGCCGAGGTTGAGATTAACGACGGGTAGGAATTCCCTTCCGCGTCTTGCCCGTAGAAGTCGCCGCAATATCGGGCCGGCGATTCGATGTGCCGCAGCGGAATTCCAAGTTGTCGGCTGAGGTCCGTGGCAACCGAAAGCACCGGCTCGTTTCGATGAACGTGTTGATGTGAGTCGACGTGTGTCGGATCTCGTCCGGTCAATTCACGAAACCGCTGAAACTGCCGCTCAATCTCGGCCCGCACGTGGCCGGTGTTAGTCATGGGCACGACCTCATATAGCCTGACCCATTGCCCCTGTCGAAACGCCCATTCGGCGAGATCGATGTGCAACCCGAGATCAAGCGAGGGATGCGTTCGCCAATACTCAACGGCTTCAATCGCCGCGGGCCAGCGAACCATGAGACTGGCACTCGTGACGATGCCTCGTTCGTGAGCCGCCACAATGCCTTGATTGGTCAGCGGGCTGAGCCCAAAATCATCGGCATTCACGATCAGGCGTCGCTCTGACATGGATTAGAATCCCAGATCCGCGAGCATCTTCGCCAGAACGGTTTCGGCTCGGAAGAACTCTTCGGCAATCTCTCGCGCGGCGTTACAGTGCCGCAAGTAATCCGACTCGATGGCATCGAATGCCGTCAGAATATCGTCCATCGTTTGGAATGCGAACAACCCTTCGCCGGTCGGCAGGACGGTGCCGAACCCGGTGTCCTGTGTGATGACAGGCCGGCCCGCCGCGAGGTAGCAGGCGCTGCGTTCGCTGAACCACCCGGATTTGAGGCGAACGTGCATATCGCGCGCAACCGTGAATTCGCCCCGTGATGAGCAAATGTACTCGCGATATTTCCACGGGTCGGCGGAAAACCCGGCGTCGGTGATCGTCCAACCGTGCGAATGCAGTTGTTCGTGATCGCTCGTCGCCAACCCGAGTGACGGAACATCTTCCCGATGTTCCGGCTTCACTTCCGTACGCCGCGACGGGTTCATGGCCAGCTCGATCGGTCGCCCGCAACGGCGAGGAAGATCGAGAATCTTCATGAATTCGTGATGCTTGCTCCAGCGATAGGTCTCGCCGCGGAATTGCAGATCAAGCCCGACTTGTTTCCAATTGCCGATGGTCGTGTAGGTTGATCGCGCCGGAGCCTCGGTTCGCCACAGGTCGAGCAATACGGGCTGCCGCATCGCTCCGCGCAAATTCGGCAGCGGCATCAATGGACAATGAGGTGTGCCGATATTCTCACCGTAGGTGATACTGTCGCGATGCTCTGCGAGGTGGGTCAACGTCCCCGGGTCGCGAGCGTCATAGGCAACCTCGGGTAGAATCGGGTCCGTTGAAAGGTAGACCTGACGGCCCGCCGGTAGCCCTTCGCGAGAAAGGTACGTCGAGCCGGTAACGTTCAAGACGGCATCGGAAGTGGTGAGCAACTCTTCAGCCCGTGACTGTTCAAGGCCGAGCCATTTGCCGTCGAGGAAACTCTGCCGGAATCCCCATCGCCCTTCAAGCCCGAAAGCTTCGGCCGTTCGTTTGAGATACGGGACGGCGTAGTCGGAGTCGCAAACCTTCGAACCACGTACCGGATCATAGGGCCAACTCGACGTGGCCTCGATGTACCAGACGTCGTGGCCGAGACGCTTGAGGCCGGCGGCGATTTGCATGTGCATCCACGCCATGCCCGCATACGGGTTGGACGCCATCGTGCCGAGTACGACGAAGCGATGCGGCCTCATGCGACTCTCTCGGAATGAACGGCCTCTCGCTTCGTTTCGAGCGTGACGGTGCCATCTGCGACCAATAGAAGCAACTCAGCCGATTCGATTGTCGACAGCCGATGGGCAATCATGAAGGTCGTGCGGCCTTTCAATAATCGCTCGATCGCTTCTATGATGAGGCCCTCCGTCGCCGTGTCCACGGAACTGGTTGGTTCATCGAGAATCAGAATCGGCGCATTTTTCAGAAATGCGCGGGCCAACGAGATTCGCTGACGTTCGCCGCCGGAGAGCTTCATGCCGCGTTCGCCGACCGTTGTTTCGTAACCCTGGGGCATGGCCATGATGAATTCATGAGCGTTCGCGGCCCGTGCCGCTGCCTCGATTTCATCGCGGGTCGCCCCGGGCTTCGCATAGGCGATGTTCTCGCCCACACTTACCGAGAACAAGACTGGTTCCTGGAGTACGATCGCGAACTGATTACGCAGGTCACTCAGCCGATAGTCTCGAAGGTCGGTGCCGTCGAGTTGAATGGAACCCTCGACAGGATCGTAAAAGCGCATCAGGAGGCTCATCAGTGTCGATTTGCCGGCACCGGTACGACCGACGATGCCAACTCGCGATCCTGCGGGAATATCAAAGGTCGCGCCCTCAAGCACCGCTGGTCGATCAGGATAGGCGAACACGATATTCTGAAATGCGATATGGCCTATCGCTCGTTCCAGCGGCTTCGCGTCGGTGCGTTCGGAAACCTCCGGCATCTGGTCCAGCAAGCTGAACGCTCGTTCGGCGCAAACCAACGATCCTTGCATGTCCGCGATCTTCTTGCTCAATGTCTCCATCGGGCCGTAGAGTTGAGCCAGATACGCCATGACCATCAATAGCTCGCCGAGCGTGAGCCGGCCATTTTGAACGTGAACGACGCCCACATAAAGCACGGCTGCGGTTCCGACGGCAACCGTTAGCCCGATCACCAAGCTCAGCAGACCAGTCAGGACCGCGATGCGGATTTTGCCGCGCATGCCTTGAATCGAACGATCGACAAAGCGGTCGTGTTCGCGGTCTTCTTGCCCGAATGCCTTGACGACGCGAATGGCGGATAGCACTTCCTGAATAACCGACATCGCGGAGCTTTCAATCTTTGAGACCTCTTTCGCTTGGCGTCGCAGGCGCCTGCCGTAGACGTGGGTCAACACGAAGAGGACCGGCGCTACCATCATGGCGACTAGGGCGAGTTGCCAGTTAATGACCGTCACGATGGCGACCATCGCAACGAGATTGAACGCGGCGGCCAACAGGGGAACCGTCCCCTCGACGATGACCCATTGAATACATGGAGCGTCGTATTGGATGCGATAGGTCGAGTCTGTCGTGCCCTTGGTGTCGTGATAGGTCAGCGAAAGCCGTTGGGCGTGGCGGAACAACACGGCACGAAATCGCCGCACGAGTTTCTCGCCGACAAGGGCGCTCAGGGCCGATGCGGCCAACCCGACCAGCAAGGCGAGAAACGTGACCGCGACCAACATTCCCGAGGCAACGGCAAGGATCTGCGAGCTTGAAAGTCCCGGCAACTCGTCGACGGGATTGCCCGCGATGACTCCGTCGACGGCTAGCTTCAATGGAATCGGTGACACGAGCTTGATGGCCGGAGACAATAGACTCAGCACTAACAGCCCGGCGATATGCGGCCAAAAATCGCGAGATTGCCGCACGAGGCGCCCATAGGTCGAACGCATGGCAGTTGGTTCGCGGTTCATGATTCGACCCGCGTTTTCGATGCCGGGCAGCGAATCATGCCCAATGCCGTCGCGGCGGAGTCGAACACACAAGCGAGCTGCCCGGCTCGTCGAACCCCTCGATACCAATAGTAACCGGCTGCAATCGCTCCGATGGCAGCGGCTGACAACGCAAAGGTGATACCTGTCGCCAGGCCCATAGCGATAGCAAAGAGTGCCAGGGTTCCCACACAACTCCACCACGCCACACGAGGTTTCTGTCGAAAGCGTACGCGAATCAATCTCTTGCCGCTGCCAAGGTCTTCTTGGACAGTTTGGATCTTCACGAAAGAATAGCGATCGCCGGATACTTCCAGGTCCCAGTCGGACCATCCCGAATCGGTCACCATAGTCCAGTGGTTCGCGGTCAGCCTGGCCGATACGTTGTTCAGCAGCTCGGTTCTGTCACGCCACTCCTGACTCCAATACTCGATGTCAGCTCGGCCGCTCAGCGGGAAGCTCTGTCGCGGTTCGTCGCGGTCATCGTCGGTATCCGAGATGGGAATCGGGAAACAGCCAAGCCACGTCCGATAGCGGCTCCAGGAGCGAACCAACGGTTGAAGGTAACTCAAGACCATGACGGTCAATCGCGATCGCGTGGAATCGAATTTTGCCGGAATCTGAGCCTGACACGCCAGAAGGGCGGCGAGTGCGACCGAGAGCACCAGCATGATTCCGGCGACAATCCAAAGGGGCCACCACGCGATGCCAAACAAGGCGACCACGGCGGCGATGGCATGCCATTCAAGAGTCGCCGGGACCGTCGCCCAGTGCGCGGCGCCGGGCTGATAAGCTGTTTGAAACAAACCCGTCGCAAACACGCCGTGATAAATGATCGGCCCACCAAGTCGGACGCCCGGCGAGAATCCGCCATACATCTGCCCGTGCCATCGACTCTCGCCCCGAGCATTGAACTTGTCGGGGTGTTTGAAATAGAGCAGGGCTTCCGCTTCACCATATCCACGTTGTTGCTTCAAGTAGCTTCGGGGTCCTTGACGCCGATGATGCCATACGAACGCGCCCGGCGCAAACGAAATAAAGTAACCGGCATGTTGGAGCCGCCAGCAGAGATCGACGTCGTCGCCGGCTTTTCGATAGATGGGGTCGCAGCCATTAACCGCGAGCAAGGCATCGCGCCGAAAGGCCATGTTGCAACCGGGAATATGCTCGGCGACCTGGTCGCTGACCAAGACATGCGTCGGTTGACCGGGACATGCCGCCACGCAGGCCGCCAGCCGGCCATCTTCGGGAGTCAAGTTTGGCCCGCCAACGCCGGCCGCACCCGTCTGCTGAAACTGATGTACCAAAAAGGTCAACCAGTCGGCATCAACGAAGCAATCATCATCGGTGTAAGCGACAATCGAGCCGGTTGCCGCCTTCAATCCGACGTTCCGCGCTACGCTCAATCCTTGATTCGATTGATGAATCGCACGCACGTCCGGATAACAACTCACGATTTTCCGCACATTGTCGGTGGAGCCGTCATCGACCACGATGACTTCGTAATCGGGATAATCGACCTGTTGAAGCGACCGCAAACATTGGTCAAGAGTCCGCCCACCGTTGAAGGTGCAGACCACGACCGAGACCCGCGGCGTCACGTCGAGCAGCTCGGCCGGCGATTGCGTAAACACCTCGCGAAGGGCGTGGTAGGAGGCCTTTGGGGTGCGATCCGGGTGCGTCAGCCCGAAGGCCCAATCCGTGATGGGATGGCCACCAGTGAACCATTCGTCGGTCCACGAAAACACGAACGCACCCGCGAGGCCCATCAGCCGTGCCTCACGCAGATGGCCGGCCAGAAACTCGGCTTGCTCGATCTCGCCATGCCGAATCGTGTCCATGCCCAATTCGCCCAAGACCAGCGGTTTGTCACCCACCAGATTCTGCAACCGGGCCATGTAGCGACGAAATGCGTCGCGATCGTGTAGATACACGTTGAACGTCGCGAAATCGAGAAAGGGCAGGCAGAGATATTCCGTCGGTGGATAGTTTGCGTAGGTCGTCAGCAGCGCGGGATCGACCTGCTTGACGCTGTCCGCGAGTTCGGCAAGGAACCGCTCGATCCGCCGCGGGCGATGCCAACGGGCCACGTCGGTCGGAATCTCATTGCATATGCTAATGGCCAGCACCGATTGATGATCTCGCAATGCCTTCGCGGCATCGGTGACGGCGGCTCGCGCTTGGGCTTTGCTTCGCTCGCTGTCAAGGAAGCAAAGGTGCTTCGGCCATGGAACATCGACGAGGATAAGCATGCCGGTCTCGTCGGCGATTTCCAACAACCAGTTTGGCGGCACATGATAGGTGCGAATCGCATTGACGCCCGCGTCGTCCATTCGCGCGAAATCGTCTCGCACGGTTTCGGGCGCTGGAAATTGGTGACCATCGCCATCCGGCGCGAACGGACCATAGGTGACGCCTTGGACTCGAAGGCGTCGACCGGCACGCGAGAATAGCTTGCCGTCGATGACAGCCCTTTGTGATTCCGTAACGTGGCGTCGATTGGCGTTCTTCTTCTCAATCAAGCCGTCATGAGAGTGAGGTCCAATAACAAGTTTTTGAGCATTGAGTCGCATGGGCCAATCTATGGGCTAGAGCCTGCGGGCGTCGCTCATACCAACGCAGTGATGCGAATCAGGCAGACGTTTTGCAGTAAACACAGAACTTCTCAGATCGCGGTGTTCCCGCGAAGATCTTGTTGATGTTCTGCCCGAATCAGACATCGCGCAGGTTTACAGAATCAAGGATCCCTCGCAAACGGCTGTGCAATGCGTGCGAGAGCAATTCTTGCGACCCGAAACCCCTTTGACCCAATCCGGGGAGAGTTGACGATCCCTGTCGAATTTGTGGCGACACCTCAATCCATGGTGTCGCTCTGCGCTTGAGGCGCCATTGGGAGAGATTTCATCCTCAGTAACATACTCATGCTTGTGCCGGCTTCAATCAAATTTCGCCTAGAATGTCAGCTAGTGCGACATGTGGCTCCGGTTGATGGGAGAACATTGCTCCGACCATGAAGAGGGGCGCATGGGATCGCAGCCTTCCCGGCCGCGCTCGTTTAACTCGGCACGCCGGAATAGCGGCATGGCTCGCTTGCCTTGTGTCGACCTCGTAAGCTACGATATGACGATCCTGAGAATGTCCGCGAGGCCCGGCCTATGACCTCTCGATTGACACCGCCCGACCCTACCGGTGACGACGCGCTTCGGATCGAGGATGGAACAACGGTCCCGCGCGCCAATACCCAAATCGACGAAGAGATCGCCGAACTTCGCCACCCGCGCTATCAGTTTCATGAAAAAATCGCCCATGGCGGAATGGGATTGGTCGTTCGCGCCGTCGATCGTAGCCTCAATCGGGAATTGGCGATCAAGGTCTTGCAGCGGCGCCATCACGGCGACCGAGACCTAGTCCGCCGATTCTATGACGAAGCTCAGATTAACGGTCAATTGCAGCATCCCGGCGTCGTTCCCGTGCATGAGGTTGGCGAGTTGCCCGGCGGTTGGCCGTTCATCGCCATGAAGCTCGTCAAGGGCGAAACGTTGGCGGCAAAGCTCAAAGGCCGCTCGTCGCCGGCTGACGATTTGCCCACTTTTCTGGGCATCTACAGTCAGATTTGCCAGACGATGGCCTATTCACATTCACGCCATGTCATTCATCGAGACCTGAAACCGCTCAACGTCATGGTCGGCGCTTTTGGGGAAGTACAGGTCATGGACTGGGGACTGGCGAAAGTCCTCTCCAGCGATCGTGGCGCGCAACCCGATTCCACGGACGATCGCCTCGCCGACGACGATGTGCCAATAACCGAGGTTCAAGTCGGCGCAGGCGGAGGGGCGACGCAGGTTGGCTCGATTCTCGGGACCTATCCATATATGCCTCCCGAGCAGGCTCGCGGAATCCTGTCGAAGATGGATGAGCGATCCGATGTCTTTAGCCTCGGTGCGATCCTTTGCGAAATCTTGACCGGGAGACCGGCGTATGAAGGGGCCACATATCACGACTTGCGAGTTCAAGCAATTGTCGCCGACCTTGGCCCTGCTTTTCAGCGCCTCGATGCGAGCGGTTGCGAGTCGGAGCTAGTCGAACTGGCGAAAAAATGCCTATCTGCGGAATCAAGTCAACGCCCGCGTGATGCTGGAGAGGTGGCCGGCGCCATCGACCGGTATCTCCGGGGAGTCCAGGATCGACTTCAACAGGCCGAAATCGCCCGCGCCGCTGCACAGATCAAAGCGGCGGAGGAGCGAAAACGGAGGCGCATTCTCGCGGGGTTGGTGGTCGCCGTGGGACTGGCCATGGCGGCGGGACTCTTGGCCTATCGCCTTGTTGAGGGCCAACGTGCTGAGCGGCGCGAGCGATACACACGTCTGGCGACAGCGAGTTTGGGGCAAGCTCATGAACTGTCCAAGCAGTTGGAAGTCGCACCCAAGGACAATCCCGCTCGCCGGCAAAAGGCCGCCGAGCTTTGTGCCGATTTGCTCGACCGTGTTCGCGAAACGGTCGAACAACTTTCTGATCGTTCCGTGACCGATTCGGTTCGGATCCTGTTGCAGCGGGAAGCCGAAATTTACGAGAAGAAGGCTCAAGCGAGACTTCGCGATCTTCGAATGCTTGATCGACTCGAAGAGGTCTACGCGCTCAAGGCGGAATCGGGCGACGCAGACTTCGATCGGGTCAACTCAGGGACTATGTTCGTCTTTGGCCGACGCGGGTTAGTGGAGTACCCCGTCGTGTTTCGCGACTACGGGATCGATGTGGAAAAACTCTCTGCCGTCGCGACCGCAAACGCGATTGCGGCAACCGACATCGCGCCATTTCTCACAAGGGCCTTGGATGACTGGTTCTTTCTCGATCCGCAAGCCCAAGGCGCTCGGAAACTCCTGGAAGTGGCGAATCTGGCGGACACGGACTCTTTTCGAAAGCAGGTTCGGTCCGCTCGCGCTGCCAACGACCG
>CAZESP010000095.1:0-9756 GCA_964515185.1 uncultured Alcaligenaceae bacterium | reverse complement strand
CGGGGAAACGCTCATGGGCGCCGCGAAACCAGAGAAGATTTGATGCGTTTGCCCTGCCATGACCCGCTCCGGAACCAGCAACATCCTCCGTCAACCAGTGTCGCAATCGCCCTCGTTTCGTCAAGTGGGCGCTAAACAATTACGGGGGGCGATGGTAAACTTGTGGCTCGTGTGATCGCTTTTGCTGCCTGTGAACTTCCCAATCCGATTGAAAGCCGCAAGCTATTAACGGAACTTCTCACGGAATTGAAAGGTACGCTTCCCGATCGCTTTCGCACACACGTGGCGGGGAAGCCTGCGGCCGTCTTTGCGAGCCGGGGGCCTGCTCCAGCTGCTGCGAGTCCATCGATGACTCCCGGTCAACGGGTCAAAGCCACCATCGTTGCCGATCCCAAGGGAAAGGGGCGACCATTTGCTTCGTTCCAAGGGCTTGTCGGAAATATTCTGAGTGTCCCCGCTGGTCGCACACTCACCGTCGGCGAAGAGGTCTATCTTGTTATCAACAGTGTCAACGTCGCGAGCAAACAGATCGAGTTTCGCTGGCCGTCGTAGTATTAGGGTGCCTCATGCTCATTATCAACTTTGGTCATCCATTGACGAAGCCTCAACAAGATCGCATTGCCGAGCTTGTCGGCCGGCCAATCGATCGGGTAATTCCGGTTACAACGCAGTTCGATAACAGTAGACCGTTCGCGGAACAGGTGAGCCAACTGTTAGGCTCCACAGGGTTGACCAGTGAACAGTGGCAGACAACACCGATGATTGTGAATTTGCCGAGTCTGGCTCCGATCGCCGCGGTGTTATTGGCTGAGCTACACGGCCGTACCGGTTTTTTCCCCACGATCGTTCGGCTTCGCCCCATGCCCGGCACAACACCGTCGCAGTTCGAGGTCGATGAAGTTGTTAATCTACAGCCCATCCGCGATGCCGCGAGAGGGACGCGATGTTGATCGGCCAAGATCGGACATGCGCGGCGATTATGTCGCGACGTTGGCTGTACTTTTGAGGGATTCGATGTGGCCCGTCTCGCTTTACTTGACCGGTGATTTAGACATTTACCTGACCACCACTTTGACGGTGTGACCAGGTACGGCGGTTACCGATTCGTCCACGGGATCGGCAACAAACCTGCGACCAATTGCTGCGATCGGACAGTGGAGCCTTTTGCCTGGCTATGAGTCGTGCGAGTCTTCGCTTGAATGAAGCGTGAGCCTCTATAAAGCAGAATCGTAGCCGTCCCTCCGTTGTTTTCTTCATGGAATCCCGCAATGAAAACTCGTTTGACCGTACTGGCACTTCTCGGGCTGGCGTTGCCATGTCGCGCCGACGTCACTCTGCCAACCATTTTCGCCAACCACATGGTCTTGCAACGCGACAAGCCCATTGTTGTCTGGGGTTGGGCGGAAAAAGGAGAGAAAGTCACGGTGACCTTTGGCGAGACCAAGTCGGAGGCGACGGCTGATGACAAGGGAAACTGGAAAGTCTCGCTGCCCGCGATGAAGGCCGACGCCAAAGGGCAGTCGCTGACCGTGGAAGGCAAGAACAAGGTCGTGTTTGAAGACGTGCTGATTGGCGAGGTCTGGATTGGCTCCGGGCAGTCGAACATGCAATGGTCGATCAGCGCCTCCGATAAACCGAAGGAGACGATCGCTGCGGCCAAGCATCCCGGCATTCGCCTTTACCTCGTTCCGCTGGTGCAGGCGCCGAGTCCCGCCAAGGATATCAAGGCCAAATGGCAACAGTGCACGCCAGCCAACGTCCCATCGTTCTCCGCCGTCCTTTACCACTTCGGCAAACGGCTGCACGACGATCTCGGGGTCCCCGTTGGCCTGATTGCCAGTTCGTGGGGCGGATCGCGCATCGAGCCTTGGACCGTAACGGAAAAGGGTTCGGGCGGCATGTACAACGCCATGATCGCGCCGCTGACCCCGTTATCACTTCGGGGCGCCATCTGGTATCAGGGCGAATCGAACGTGGGCGAAGGCATGCTATACCGTGACCGCAAAGAGGCTCTCATCAAGGGCTGGCGGAAGTCTTGGGGCGATGACATGCCGTTCCACTTCGTACAGATCGCGCCGTTCGCCGGTTACGGCGGCGATGCGGAGGCGTTGCCGAAGCTCTGGGAAGCTCAGACGGCGTGCCTAAAAATCCCCGGCACCGGCATGGCCGTCACGACGGATATCGTTCACAGCATCAACGACATTCACCCCAAAAACAAGCTCGACGTCGGCAACCGATTGGCCCTATGGGCGCTGGCGAAGACTTATGGCAAGAAAGATCTCGTTTATTCGGGGCCGTTGTACAAGGGCGTTCAGATCGACGGCGGCAAGGCAGTGATTTCATTCGCTCATATTGGCAGCGGGCTGGCGTCCCGAGATAACAAGCCTCTTTCAGAATTTGAAATCGCTGGCGAGGATGGAAAGTTCGTCAAGGCCGAGGCTATCATCGAGGGGAATAACATTGTCGTGTCATCGAAAGAAGTTGAGAAGCCAACCCAAGTGCGATTCGGCTGGCGCAAGAATGCGAACCCGAATCTGATGAACAAGGAAGGACTGCCCGCATCGCCGTTTCAATCGAAAGACTGGAAAGGCGGAACCGGGGAAGGCTGGAGCAATCAATCCGGACAATGAAACCGGCGCTTAGGTTTGGCGTCCCGAGTTCTGATCTGGTTTTGCGACGCTTCCCGGGAGCATCGTCATTGAGTCGCTTCCGCGAAGCGTCGCAACCCGTTTCGGCTTCGCCGACATGGCTGCTGGGTCACACAATCGCCTTGATGAAACTGCCGCGGCTTGCGGGGAACGGGCGACCCGTCGTGTCGTGGAGCAGGGAATCCGGAGGGAAGCCGAGGCAGTGGAGAACGGTAGCGATCAAGTCTTGTGGTTCGACGCGACCATCTACCGGGTAGGCGGCGTGTTTATCAGAAGAACCGTAGACGGCACCGCCTCGGATTCCGCCGCCCGCGAGAGCAAGCGAGAATACATGGCCCCAATGGTCGCGTCCCGCGGCGCCGTTGAATCGGGGCGTGCGGCCAAACTCGCCGAACCAGACGACCAGCGTCTCGTCGAGCATCCCGCGGGCGTCGAGGTCCGTAATCAATGCCGAGAACGCCCGATCCATCATTGGCATCAAGAAGCCCTTCATCGAATCGTTGTGTTTCGCGTGCGTGTCCCAACCGCCCTGATTCGCGAGGTTCGGGATGCGAGTCCAATTCACCTGCACCAGCGACACGCCCGCCTCCACCAGTCGCCGTGCAAGCAGACAGCTCTGGGCGAACCGGCTCCGGCCGAAACGTTCTCGAAGTTTGTCGGACTCACGGCTAATGTCGAACGCCGCCCGGGCCGCACCGGATGACATCAATTCGAAAGCCTTCTGGACGCTGGCATCGTGCAGGTCAAAAGCGCCGCCCACCGCTGCGGCATCGTAATTATGGTTGATTTGGTCGAGCAAGTCGCGCCGCCCGACCAACCGCGACGGCGAAACGCCATCTGGCGGTGAAAGTGCGTCGATCTTGAATTTCGCGTCCGCGGGGTCGCAGTGGATCAGCCACGGGTCGTGCTTACGGCCGAGCACCCCGGCATCTTGGCCGGGCCACGGAAAGTTGCCGTCATTCCAGATATGTTCCGGCAGCGTGATTGCCGACGGAAGCCGGCCGACGGCGGGGCGGAGGTATCGCACCATGGCGCCTAGTGGCGGAAGGTTGTTCGGTGGTTTCGGCGTGGCGCTCTCCATGTTCAATGGCTGATGCGGAACTCCTGTCAGCATCTGGTAGCCGCTTGAAGAATGGGCATTGTCATTGGTCACGACGGCCCGCAGGACGGCAATCTTGTCAGTGAGCTTGGCGGTTTCCGGCATTAGCTCGCCGACGCGGAACCCAGGAATGCGAGTCGCGATCGTCCCAAACGGCCCGCGAACTTCCGCCGGCGCGGCTGGCTTCGGATCCCAAGTGTCATGCTGTGCAGGGCCGCCTAACAATCCGAAGATGATGACCGACTTGGCCTTGGCCGTCCGACTCGTTGCTGCTGACCGCTGCTCTGTGAGAAGCGGAAGCGTCAGTCCGCCGAGGCCGATAGTGCCAACTCGCATCCACTCGCGGCGGTTGTAGCCTGTGCCTGGTCCACTGGCGGGTGTCACAAGTCGGAGCATCTCGGCACGTCGGAAAGAAGGTAGGAAGGCGTCAGGCGGTAGTTGTTATCTAACTGGGATAGGCAGTCAATTGCAACGTGAAAACCCCGAAATGACAAAGGGCTGAGATTTCGGTGGTTTCTTGGCGAACGGGGCGGCCAGCCGTGCCGCGCCCTCCGCTGGCCGAGGTGGGCACCGCGGGTAACCGCGTCATGACGTTAGCGAAGGCTTTCACCGATCCACCCTTGTCGATAACGCCAATTCGGTTTCACCATGACTCGCGTGGTGCTTATTCTTTGTCAAAGGCGTCACCGATGGCGATGCCTGCTTTCTCGTAGGCCGCTCGGATTTCCAAAATTCTGGCTCCGCCCGACTCGGCCAACGCCAGTCCTTCCACCCGATTGGATCTCTCCCAATCGATCCCCTTCGCGTCGGCGAGAGCTTTCTTCAGAGCCGCGAACTTCGCCTCCTCAGCCTCCACGCCTGTCCCGGCGATCGCGACGCTTGTTGCAAAGTTCAGTCGTGCGACGGGCTTTGTTGGGTCGCCCCCGAGTTTGGCCAACGCTTTGGCAACGTCACCCAGATCCGATTCCTCCGAAGGCTCAAACGGAAAGCTAAATTCCAGGTGGGTTCCATAATCGACCGTATTATGATTGATGGCCGTCAGCGACTTTCGCTTCAGATCGAAATAGCCTCTCGCAAAACATGGAAGATCTTTGACCGCCTGATAGAGTTCCTCATGACTCGGGCTCCATTTCCCACCGGCGCCTTTTACGCACCGCGGCAGTCTCAGAGTGAGAAAATAGATGCGGGAGCTTGGAACTGGCTCGGCCTTAAAAAACTCCGTCACGTCCGGGTCACTACGAATCATGTCGGTCACGCTCTCGTACACCATGGTGAAGGGTAGTTTCAGTTCGATGAACGACAGGTCTTTGTCAAGTTGGCGAATGCGAGTCGATCCGCCGTGGGTGGCGACGAGGAACAGCGACCCCTTACTCAGGTCGTAGACCTCTCCATTAAGAACGAGCGAGCCGGATTTGCCGTCGCGCGTCTTGACTTGCCACGTCAGACGGCAGCGCCCGTCCGCGGTTTCAAGGACTCCTTCGCGGCGAGGTTGTCGATCCATTGCGATTGTGACGCCTGAGAAGTCCGTGAAAATAGCAAAGGCGACTTTGGCGTTTGCCGAGAGAATCTCTGACGCTCCGAGGTCATAACCGGGAATGACGGTCTTCTGCCCGGAATTCCTCCAGTTAAACGCCATCGACTCAAACGAGCGTTCCCCGATTCTCGGCCGAATCGCGAAGTGCCAAATGAGAAACAACAGACCTCCCAAGACAAGAACCGTGGTAACCTGAAGCAACGACCGGCGTGACGATTTGGTGTTCATCGCAACCATCGCCTCTGGCAGAAAAGAGCCGTTGGGTCAAAGATAATACCGAGTTTGATGAGACTCGTCACCGACTCGGGGTCGATGAGAGTTGAGCCTCATTTTCGCCGTCGCTCGCGGCGATTTCAACAGAGTTTTCCAGTTGAGTCTGCGGGGCCAACCCGAGTCGCTTTGCCTCATGAAAAAAGGTTCGCGACGGAAGGCCTTACCGATCCCCCATCGCGAACCTTGGCTGGATTCTGCAGCAACCCAAGTCGAATTCCTAGCGTCGACCTCCTGACCCTGCCTTGACGGCGTTTCGATATGCCGGGTCGAGGTCAAAACGGTCCAGATTCATGACCTTGGTCCATGCCGCCACGAAGTCGTCCACGAACTTCTTCTTCGCGTCGTCTTGTGCATAGGATTCCGCAATGGCCCGCAGCTGTGAATTCGAGCCGAAGACTAGATCGATTCGGCTGCCGGTCCATTTGACCTGGCCGGTTTTCCGGTCCTTGCCCTCGAACACCTGATCGCTCTTGGCGGCCTTTTGCCATTCCGTACCCATGTCGAGCAGGTTGACGAAGAAGTCGTTCGATAGTGTTCCGGGTCGATCTGTAAACACGCCGTGCTTCGATCCGCCGGTGTTGATGTTCAGCACGCGTAGGCCGCCGATGAGGACGGTCATTTCCGGGGCCGAGAGTTGGAGGAGATTGGCTCGGTCAACGAGCAACTCTTCGGGCCGCCAGTTCAGCTTGCCGCTGTTGTAATTGCGGAACCCGTCAGCGATAGGCTCCAATACCGCGAACGATTCGGCGTCGGTCATCGCTTGTGTGGCATCAGTACGGCCGGGTTGGAACGGAACCTTGACTTCGAATCCGGCTTTCTTCGCCGCTTGCTCGACAGCAGCACAACCACCCAACACGATCAGATCAGCAAGCGAGACTTTCTTGCCACCGGCGAGTGATTCGTTGAATTCCTTTTGAATTCGTTCAAGAGTCTGCAGCACTTTCGACAACTCTTCGGGTTGGTTGACGGCCCAATCCTTCTGCGGCGCCAGTCGGATCCGAGCCCCGTTCGCGCCGCCGCGGAAGTCGGAAACGCGGAACGTCGAGGCTGACGCCCATGCGGTCGAGACCAGTTGGCTGCCCGTCAGGCCGGACGACAGGACCTTTTCTTTGAGGACGGCAACATCCTTGTCGTCGATCAACGGGTGTTCAACCGCGGGCACCGGATCTTGCCACAACTGCGCCTTAGGGACATCCGGGCCAAGCAACCGGACGACCGGGCCCATATCTCGATGGGTCAGCTTAAACCAAGCTTTGGCGAAGGCGTCGGCGAACTCCTTCGGATTCTCGTGGAATCGTCTCGAGATCTTTGCGTAAATGGGATCAACCTTGAGTGCCAAGTCGGTGGTGAACATGATCGGGGCGTGCGACTTCTTCGGGTCGAAGGCATCGGGTACGGTTCCTTTCGCTTCGGGGTCTTTAGGCGTCCACTGTTGAGCGCCGGCTGGGCTCTTCACCAACACCCATTCGTAGCCGAAGAGGTTGTTGAAATAACCGCGGGACCATTTGGTCGGCGTCGAGGTCCAAGCTCCTTCGAGCCCACTGGTGATGGCGTCGCCTCCCATTCCCTTGCCGAATGAACTGAGCCACCCGAGACCTTGCGCCTCCAGACCAGCGGCTTCCGGTTCCGGGCCGACTTTGTCGGCAGGTCCGGCCCCATGAGCCTTCCCGAATGTGTGGCCGCCGGCGATCAGCGCCACGGTCTCTTCGTCGTTCATACCCATTCGGCTGAATGTGTCTCGGATATCCCGTGCCGCCGCCAGCGGGTCCGGCTTGCCGTTGGGGCCTTCCGGGTTCACGTAGATCAGACCCATCTGCACGGCCGCCAGCGGATTTTGCAGGTGCCGGTCGCCGCTGTAACGCTTGTCGTCCAGCCATTTCGACTCGGGGCCCCAGTAGATGTCTTCTTGCGGTTCCCACACATCCGCCCGACCGCCCCCGAAACCAAACGGCTTCAGACCCATGTCCTCCAAGGCGCAATTGCCCGCGAGAATCATCAGGTCCGCCCACGAGATCTTGTTGCCGTACTTCTGCTTGATCGGCCACAGAAGTCGGCGAGCCTTGTCGAGATTGGCGTTGTCCGGCCAACTGTTCAGCGGTGCGAATCGTTGCGTCCCGTAGCGGGCGCCGCCGCGACCATCTTGAATGCGATAGGTGCCGGCGCTGTGCCACGCCATGCGGATGAACAAGGGGCCGTAATGCCCGAAGTCAGCCGGCCACCAGTCCTGCGATGTCCTCATCGCTCGCATGAGGTCCTTCTTCAACGCCTCCAGGTCGAGTTTCTTGAACTCTTCGACGTAGTTGTAGTTCGGCCCCATTGGGTTCGCGGCGTGCGAGTTCTGGTGAAGAATCCGCAGATTAAGCTGGTTCGGCCACCAGTCTCGATTGGAATACGGCGGCATCGCATCTTTGCGACCGGCCGGGGCGGCACCTTCCGGTTCCGCCGCCGCATTGGCATTGACGGCTGCGCCCGTGAACGGGCATTTGCCGCCAGCCGGCGCCGATGCCTTGGTCTCATTCGCGGGCTTCTGCCCCGATGCGGGTTTATTCTGAGCCGACACCGAGAAAGAGATTCCCAGTGCCGCGAGACCCGCCGCTAGGCAACCCAAGTACGTTGACTTGCGCATGGTCATCACGTTCCTCTCTCCAGTTGTGTACCTCGATCCGGAACGATCACCGGTCGAGTCGATATTCCACAAGACTCATCGCTACTCAGTCTTTTTACCGAGCCGCTGCGGCTTTTCTACATGCACTAATAGACAGTCCGTGAATGGTTGGGCCAGCAACCAACGAGAGGTGTGATCGATCCGCAGCAGAGGTCAATTCCGACGCTCCGTGCAATCGACGATCGAGGGCAAGATGCTGCGGTTTCGTCGTGTGATTCACGCGAAATCACGTTCCAACCTACTTCAGGGCCGGCCAGAGGTTCGACCATTCACGGCGCTCGCCGCAAACGGCACATTCAAATGTGGTGTATGTGACTTCGACTTCTTCCACGATCGTGTCAGGCTCATAGCAGCCCCCTGAGTGAGCTGGGTTTGGGAACATATGGTCCTCCTTGATACAACGGCTACCGACCTCAACCCACTGGTGTCCTCCCTTGCACACAGGCTTGTTCCCTGGTTGCATTTGAAAGCCTCTCCTTGCCAAGAGTTCTAGGACGTCAAACCACCCGGCCTCTCTCGCGATCGGTGACAGCGTGCGAGGCCACGTAGATGCTCGTGTCGACGGGTGCCTAAGACGACAACGCCTTGTTCCGTGCCACGAATTCTTCATACTTGTCGTCGACGCACAGATCGGGTTGCCGTGCAGCCTCGACAGATAATCGGTCGCACAATTCGTTCAGAGTGTCCCCGGCGTGGCCCCGGACCCATACGAAATCGACCTCGTGTTTCTCGCATAGGTCGAGCAACTGTCCCCACAAGTCCGAGTTGACCGCCGCATCCTTCCAGTTCCGTTTCCAGCCGTTGCTTCGCCAGCGGACTGCCCATCCCTTCCTCATAGCGTCAACCAGATATCTGGAATCGCTGTAGATCGTCACTTGGCAGGGCCATTTGAGGTGGGCCACCGCTTCGATGGCCGCCATTATCTCCATCCGGTTATTAGTTGTCAGCCGACGACCGCCGGATATCACTTTGCGCCGCTCCCCGCTGAGGAGCACCGCCGCATATCCGCCAGGTCCAGGATTACCGAGGCAGGCTCCGTCGGTGTAAATGATAACTTGAGTCAGCTCATTCATGGTGCAACCGCCTGTCGCAACCGATTCAGATCCGGTAACGGAGAACTGCCACCCGGGCTCACTCCCCGCGAACCAGACGGGATTATTTCGGCGCATCCGGCTCTAGATTGAAAGAATGCCGCTCGCGGGACGCGATCTTCGATATAAGCAACATTTCTCTGTGAATCTGACCGCATCAGTTGGGATGCAGCAAGACCCATTTAACGATCACATCACTCCCGCCGTGTTTGCGCAACGGGCTTTCGTCGATGACCAGTCTTATTCCAGCATCAGCGGACACTGTCAGTTCAACCACCTTGCCCTTGGCTCCGTCCAAATGTAACGAGCCGCCCAAAGTCATGTCAAGGATCTATCGATGCAAATAGGCCAGTATTTCCGGGCGGCGCGCAGAGCGTGGATTTGGGAACGCAATGAGCGAATTGGAATTTCTGACGCAGACTCCGGCTTACAGAACCTTGCCTTGG
>CAZESP010000094.1:7548-11451 GCA_964515185.1 uncultured Alcaligenaceae bacterium | reverse complement strand
TGAGCGCTTCGCTCTCGATCTGACGGACGCGTTCGCGGGTGAGGCCAAGGCGTTCAGCGCTAAACATCGTGAAACGACGTTTGCCCTATTCCGCGCTGAGGCCTTCGCTGAGTTTGGTGAGCGCTTCGCTCTCGATCTGACGGACGCGTTCGCGGGTGAGGCCAAGGCGTTCGCCGATCTCCTTGAGGGTTTTCGGCTCCTCGTCATCGAGTCCGAAACGCATTCGGAGCACGGTGGCTTCGCGTTTGTCCATCTTGTCGAGCAGGGCCATCACCTGCTTGAGGTCGTCGGTATCGACCATTTCATCGTCAGGGGCCTTGTTACGGCCATCCATGACCATCTCGTCGATGGACCAGCCGGAATCGGGCTGATCGGCTTGCGGGGTGGCGTTGTAAACGCGGATGGCTTTCTTGATGATGTTGAGCTTTTTCTTGGGCAGGCCCAAGTATTTGGCGACTTCCTCATGGGTTGGCGCGCGATCAAGTTCGTCTTGAAGTTTCGCGGTTGCCCGCCGCCATTTGGCGAGAAGCTCGACCATGTAGGCGGGGATGCGAATGGTCTTGGCGGTGTTCACCAAGGCCCGCTTGATCGACTGCTTGATCCAGTAGCTGGCATAAGTCGAGAAGCGCGTATTCATGTTGGGGTCGAAGCCCTCGACGGCTCGAAGCAGGCCGAGGTTGCCTTCTTCGATGAGGTCCTGCAACCCTAAACCTTTGCCGGTGTAGCCGCGTGCGATGTTGACGACAAGCCGAAGATTGGCCCGGACCATCCGGTCGCGGGCGGCGTTGTCGCCGTTCTCAATCTTGCGGGCTAAATCCTTTTCATCGTCGGCGCTGAGCAGCGGCGTTTCGTTGATTTCGCGAAGATACGTTTCCAGGGGCGACTGTACCGCATCTCCGCGAGTGCGTCGTGCTCGAGTCATAGCGAGTTCCCGCGCTGAGAGTTCCAGTTTCGGCGATTCTCCAGCACCACCGGCGGACCAGGAAAACTGGGGCATCCCGTGCCGCAGAAAGGTATCGACCTTACGAAACTATGTTCTGGAAATAAGCCAGTGTGACCCGAATGGATGAATTGTTTTATCACCCATTCGACCGGGCCAACCCGACCAACCCTACTATCTCTTCTATCTCATACAATTCGCCGAAGCCCACGGACAATAAAAATCGCCGGCGCATTTCGAGCCGATTCGCTCGCGATGCCCGGCGATTCCTTTCGCGCGTGCCTAGGTCCGGCGCGAGTCGGCTATTCTTTCTTCTCCTCGGGCATGGTGAAGAGCGGGCCGGCCGTGCCCGTACCGCCGCGAAGCTCGCGTTTGGGTGGGGCGGCGGCGTCGCCGGCGGCCGGTTCCGCGGTGGGTTCCGGCTCGGTGGTCTCGACTTGGGTCTTGCGGCTCAGGCCGATCTTGCGCTCCTTCACCTCGACCCGCAACACGCGAACCTCCAGCTCGTCGCCGACCTTCACCAAATCTTCGGGGTTTTCGACCTTGTCGTCGGAGAGTTCCGAAACGTGGAGCAATCCTTCAAGGCCCGGCTCCAGTTCGATGAACACGCCGAAGTTTGTGATCTTCGTTACCTTGCCCTTGCACAGTTGGTTGGGCCGATACTTCGACGGGATATCGCCTTCCCACGGGTCGGTCGCCATTTGCTTGAGACCCAGGGCGACGCGCTTGCGTTCCTGATCGACATTGAGGACCACGCAGGTGACCTTCATGCCTTTCTGGACGACTTCGCTCGGATGGCTGACCTTCTTGACCCAACTCATATCGCTGACGTGAAGCAGGCCGTCGATGCCTTCTTCAATTTCGATGAAGGCGCCGTAGTTGGTGAGATTGCGAACCACGCCGGTGACGATGGTACCGGTCGGGTATCGCTCGGCCACCTTGTCCCAGGGATTCGGCTGGCATTGCTTCATGCCCAGGGAGATTTCCTGTTTGTCGCGGTTGATGTTCAAGACCTGAACATCGACGACGTCGCCAATGGAGACGACCTCGCTGGGGTGATTGATGCGTTTGAGCCAGCTCATTTCGCTGATGTGGACGAGGCCCTCGACGCCGGGTTCGAGTTTGACGAAGGCGCCGTAGCTCATGATGTTGACGACTTCGCCCTTGTGCCGGCTGTTCACCGGGTACTTGCCCTCCACCGACTGCCACGGGCTGGCCGTCTTGTGCTTCAGCGACAGGGCGATCTTTTCCTTTTCCTTATCGACGTTGAGGATGTAAACCTCAAGCTCCTGGTCGATCTTGACCATGTCGTGGGGGTTGGTGATTCGGCCCCAGCTCATGTCAGTGATGTGCAACAGGCCATCGATGCCGCCCAGATCGACGAAGGCGCCGAAGTCGGCGATGTTCTTGACGACGCCCTTGCGAATCTGGCCGACTTCGATTTCGCCGAGCAGCTTGCGTTTCATCTGCTCGCGTTGGGTTTCGATGAGTTTGCGGCGACTGACGACGATGTTACGGCGTGCCTCGTCGATTTTGAGGATCATGCACTCGATTGATCGGCCGATGTAATCGCCAATGTCGGCGGGCCGGCGAATATCGACTTGGCTGGCGGGCAGGAAGACATTGACGCCAATGTTGACGAGCAGGCCGCCCTTGATCTTGCGGGTCACCATGCCGTTGACCACGTCGCCCTCTTTGTGTTTGGCGAGGACGCCTTCCCATTCCTTTTGGCGTTTGGCTTTGCGGTAGGACAGACCAATGACGCCGGAATCGTCTTCGAGAGCTTCGAGCAGAACCTGAACTTCGTCGCCGGCCGTCGGCAAGGTGACGCCATCGACGCCTTCGTCTTTCCATTCGTCGATCTTGATAATGCCCTGACTCTTATAGCCGATATCGATGACCACGTCTTCGCCGCGAATCTCGAGGACTCGGCCATTGACGATCCGATTGACGTCGATGGGCTGCTTTTCGTCGGGCAACCAACCGGCATGGGGATCGTTGGGGTTTTCGTTCGCGAAGAGGGACTCGATTTCCTGATCGAAATCGGGGAGATCGGTTTGGCGCAACAGATTACGATTAACCATGACGAGCGTTCTTCCTGACCCCTCTTCCACATCCTGGAAGAGGAACAACAAAAGTAGGTTGAGATCGGCCCCCGCCGCCGCCACAATGGCAAAGCGCGCACGGGTTGCCTTGAACCAAGCATTGTAGCGATTGGGTCAACTTTTCACCAGAGGAGCCCACGGGGCAATAATGAGCACGCAGCGCGAGCAAGTGTTGGCGCTGATCACTTGCTGGCGCGTCGTGCTCGTGTCGCGGGGACGAGCGCGCAGCGCGAGCAAGTGTGTGGGGCGTCACTTGCTTGCGCGTCGTGCTCGTGGGGGGCGTGTCACTTGCTTGCGCTGCGTGCTCGTGTCATTGACCTTCGAGTACGTATCGAATGGCGTTTTCCAAATATTGCTCGTCTTCGATGATCTCGTTATTTCCGCCCTCGGTGAACCAACGTCGCCGCCCCGCATTCGTGGCGATTCGCTGCTTTAGGCTGGCGGCATCTGATAATTTCCGCGAGCACCAAGCCTTGAGTTGATCTCGTACATCATCGGGGTCGCGATCAGCGGTTACGACGACATGAACATGATTCGAGCGGGCATTAACCGCATGTAAGAGCCATTGACGAATGCGGCAATGTTCGCGAATCGTCTGTTCGATCAATTCTCGTTGAGCAGATGTTAAGACGACTTCGACCTCGGCCATGAGGACCCGAGCATGTCGTTGGCGTTCCGGGTCGGGTTCGAGGATGCCCCAACAACCTTTGCGCACCCATCCGCGAGCGTCGCCGGGCAGCCAAGTACCGTAGGTTGTCCAGACGATGTGATAGGCAAGAGCGGACATGGGGAAATCCTTCTCCGAAGATGCAGAACCATAGCGCCAGTGAGTGTATTCAGAGCACGCAGCGCGAGCAA
>CAZESP010000094.1:0-7448 GCA_964515185.1 uncultured Alcaligenaceae bacterium | reverse complement strand
GTGATAAGAGCACGCAGCGCGAGCAAGTGATAAGAGCACGCAGCGCGAGCAAGTGATAAGAGCACGCAGCGCGAGCAAGTGTTGGCGCTGATCACTTGCTTGCGCGTCGTGCTCGTGGGGGGCGTGTCACTTGCTGGCGCGTCGTGCTCGTGTCGCGGGGACGAGCACGCAGCGCGAGCAAGTGGGGGGCTCTACTCTGGTCGCCTTGGTGGATCCGGGATACGTCTATGTTCAGCAGTGATGCGTTTCGCTCGTCATGGGAGTTGCCACCTTGCCTCTTTTTTATTCCGTCACGCTCTTCATCAGCGCGTTTCTTCTCTTCTTGGTTCAACCGCTCATCGGCAAGATGCTCCTGCCGCAACTCGGTGGAACGCCGGCGGTCTGGAATAGCTGCATGGTCTTCTTCCAAGCCATGCTCCTGGGCGGCTACCTCTACGCCCATCATTCGACGACTCGGTTCGATCTGAAGCGTCAGACCACGATCCAAATCGGTCTGCTCGTCGCGACGCTCGTTGTCTTCGGCATCACGGCGGTGCTGACCGGCGGGCCGATCGCCGTCGTCTCGAGCCTGTCGCCGCAAGGGGCCAGCAACCCGTTCTTCGGCATGATGCTGTTGCTGCTGCTCGCGGTCGGCCTGCCGTTTTTCACGGTGTCGGCCAGCGCTCCGCTGTTGCAGAAGTGGTTCGCCAACACGGGTCACCCGTCGGCGAGAGATCCGTACTTTCTCTATGCGGCCAGCAATGCGGGAAGCCTGTCGTCGCTGGTCTTTTATCCGGCGATCATCGAGCCGAACCTGCGTCTGGCGACGCAAAACTGGCTTTGGGTCGGGGCCTTCGCGGGTCTGGCAGGGCTGACGGCTGTCTGCGGCTCGTTCGCCCTCAAGGCCAAGCCGCCCGCCGCCAAAGGCTCGGCCGGCGCCCGCGTTCCCATCAGCAAACCCACCGTCGTCGAAACCCCGCTCACCTGGAGCCGGCGACTGCGATGGCTCGGCCTCGCCTTCGTCCCCTCATCGCTGATGCTCGGCCTGACCAGCTATCTCTCCACCGACATTGCCTCGTTCCCGCTGCTCTGGGTCATTCCCCTGGGCATCTATCTGATCACCTTCATCATCGCCTTCGCGCGATTGCCCAACTGGTTGTTCACGGGCATCTCGCTGGTGGCGCCGGTGGCGATTTTGTTGTTGGTGTTTCTGCTGGTGTCGGGCCTGCGTCAATTGCAGCACCATCACTTGTTGGCGGTGCATCTGGTCGTGTTTCTGGCGGCGGCCTTGATGTGTCACTGCGATTTGGCCAAGAGCCGACCCAGCACGAGTCACCTCACCGAGTTCTACCTTTGGCTCTCGGTCGGCGGTGTGTTGGGCGGGTTGTTCAACGCCCTGCTGGCGCCGATGATATTCAATGACATTTACGAATATAAGATTGCCCTCGTCATTGCCTGTCTCATGATTCCGTTTCTGTCCGAGCCAAAGTATCGGCCGTCGCAGGTGGCGCTCGATCTGCTCGTGCCGACGGCGCTGTTGCTGTTGACCTTGTGGCTGAATTGGAATCGCGAGCTTTCCAGCGAATCGAGCCTGATGCGGACGCTTGGATCGGTGGTCACATGGCTTCAGGGAAAGACCTGGATGTTGGCGTTGTGGCTGAGCGAACACGTCGGCACCAAGGCGATCAACATTCACGCCGTCTTCAACTACGGTATCCCGACGATGATCTGTTATGCCTTCATCGAGCGCCCGTTGCGGTTCGGTTTGTGTGTCGGGGCCGTCATGCTGGCGTCGGTCATGTCGGAGCATCGCAGCGGGGTGTTGATGCAAGAGCGCAGCTTCTTCGGTGTGATGCACGTCGATGAAGCGACCGAAGGAAACCTGCTCATGCACAAACTCGTTCACGGCACGACGCTGCACGGCAAGCAGATTCGCGGATACGTCATCGACGGGCAGCGCTACGAGGCGCCGAGCAATCAGCCGATCACTTACTACCATCACGACGGCCCCATCGGTGACCTGTTCGCCCAGTTCTCCGGGCCGCGGAAGAAGACGAACGTCGCCGTCATCGGTCTAGGGTCCGGGTCGCTCTCCGGGCACATGGAAGCCGGCCAGAATTTGACCATCTTCGAGATTGACCCATTAGTCAAACGAATGGCAGAGAATCCCGACTATTTCAGCTTCCTCAAAGAGACGCCGGCGAAGTATCAGATTGTCCTGGGCGACGCGCGGATTCAGCTCGAGCGGCAACGCGACGCCAAATATGGCATGATCCTGGTCGATGCCTTCAGCTCCGATTCCATTCCGGTTCACCTGCTTACGCGCGAAGCCTTGCAGCTTTATCTGAGCCGAATGGAAGACGACGGCGTGTTGGTGTTGCACATTTCCAATCGTTACCTGCGCCTGGAATGGGTCGTGGCCAAGCTGGCCCAAGAGTTGAAGCTCGAAGCGCGGGCCTTTTACGATTACGAAAACGAAGAAGTCTATCCGACCAAAAGCGGCTCGAACTGGGTGGTCTTGGCTCGCAAGGCGGAGCATTTGGGGCGCCTGGCGGCGGCGGAGGGAGGCCGAGGGCCGGATCGCCCGTCCTATGGCATTCTCGCGGGCGGGCCGGCGTTTCTGGCCGTCCCGAAGCTCCGTTGGCAAACCTTGAAGGCCCCACCAGAGGCGCCGCTGTTCACCGACGACTTCTCGAATCTCGTCGGCATCATCCGTTGGTGGACGAAAGACGACGAGTAGGACGCTCGGCGGCTACGTCCGAACGGGCCATCCGGATCGCCTCGAACGATCCGCGCTACTTCGTCTCGATCTCGATGGTGCGCTTGATGAGCCGCGCGGGCAGGTCCATCAGTTTCAACCGCCCGTTGAGGCGCTCGTAACGGTAAAAGGAATGCACCACCCGATCCGTGAGGCGGTCGCCTCGCAGCAGGACGCCCGGCGAAAACGGCTCGTCGCAGGCGAACAGAGTGACTTGCTCCTTGCCGAGGTCGCCGCGGATTTTCAGGCCGCCGTTGGGCGGATAGCGATAAGTCTCGCCCGGTTTGACGATGGTGGTCGCCGGTGCCAGGATGGTCTTTTTGCCACGGGTGCTGGTGCCGATTAACTCGACGTAGATCGGCCGGCCGAAGTTGTTCTTCACCTGGACGACCAGCTCATCACCCGGCTCGAACTGGTTGTTCGGCTTGTTGGTCTTGAACTCGACATCGAGCGGCGATGGGCCAGCGGGGTAATCGCGCCGCAACAGGCCGTCGATCGGCTCGACCGGCACGCCCAACCCTAGGCCGCGGACGGTCGCGCCGAAATAATCTTCCCACGCGTCGCGGCGAACCACGCCGTCGGAGGTCAGCGGCATCAGGCCCAAAGCCGTGAACTGCGGCGTCTTAAAGACCAGCTTCAACCCGGCGGCGTCGGCCAGACCCAACTCGCCGGCCGCCAACGCCAAGTGAATCGGGTCGTCCAAAAACTGCCGCGTGATCGGGATGAGTGGATCGTTCTTCTGCGGCTTGCCCAATAGCTCTTGCATCGCCCCGAGGAACGCTTTGCCATCCTTTTCGAGCAGCCCGTCCATCTCCTTTTGTTCGGCATAGAGCTGCAGCGCAAATTGCTTGTCGAAGCCCGGCGTGCCCGGCAGGTTGAGCAGAGCGGGGCGGACCGTATCGACGAACTTTTTCATGCCCTGGTCGTGGCATCGCATGCAGGCCAGCCCGTTGCGGACGGTCTTATCGGCGGCGAATTTGTCGGTCACGATATCCGTGGGGGCCGCGTCGAGCCGCACGCCGGCCGCCGTCGCCACGAAATAGCCTTGCAGCTTGTTCGGCAACTGAAAGATGAACTCGCCGCCCGTCCCGCGAAGGTGGATCGGGTCCTTGAACATGTTCTCCGGGCCTTTGCTGGTGCGATAGTCGATGCTCGCCCAGTAATAGCCGGTGTTGCGGGCCGGATGGCGTTCGACGACCCGGTTGTTGCGCGACACGCCCGAGACGGTCATGCCCGCCCGCCGGGCCAACCCATTTTCGATGTTGCCCTTCAGATCGACGCCGAGTTGATGCTCCAGGTGCTGAATCTCAAACGGGAGTTGGAGCATGTCTTCATACAAGGGCGGTTGCGTGACGACGCTGACGAACCAATCGGCGCGAATATACGGCACCGGTCGCAGTTGTCCCGTCGGAATCAGAAACTCCTCGGCGAGACGCTCGAAGGTCTCGGCGGAGTCATAGGCGATGCCATAGGGATAATCGATCAGGGCGAGGTCGAAGAGGTTCAGATCGCTGCGCCCGCTGGCTTTGTTGAACGGCTGGAGGTGCCAGCCGAGTTGCCGGATATCGACGGCGAAAACGCTGTTGGCCGGCGCGTCGATCGCTCGCGGTTTGACGAGGTTCGATTCCCACGACAGATGGTTGATGGCCTTGGCGAAGGCATCGCGATGAAGCTCCAGGGCGGCTGGTGTGGCGCCCGCGGTCAGGATGTGGTTAATGCTGAAATAGCGGATGTATTGCCGATCCTGCGGCTTGAGGGTGCGGACGTCGGCCAGAATCTGCTTCAGGACGTAATCGACGCCGGCGACGTCTTTGAGTACGGGGTCTTTCTTCTCCTCGATCGGTTTGGCGACGTCGTCGGGAAATGCGGGTGCGCCGGCGACGATCCATTTGCGGACGGCATCGACCTCGTCGGTGGAAAGCGCCGGTCGCGGCGGCTCGGGCATGCGACTTTCGTCGGTGGCGGTGATGCGCGTCATCAGGTCGGAGTCGTCGGGCTTGCCCGGCACGATGACCTTTTTCTTCTTCACCATCAGTTCGACGTCGAAGATTTTGATACCGGCGCTGGTCTTGGCGCCGCCGTGACATTCGAGGCAGTGGTTGCGGAAAATCTCCTTCACCGTGGCGGTCAGGTTGGGGTCCGCCTTGGCGTCACCTTTTGGTTGGGCCTGGGCGAGTGGAACGAGAATCAAGCCGGCGACGGCGAGAGTCAGAGACAACGTGATACGACGCATGGCCACGCGAACCTCCGCAAACAATCAGCCAGAGTGGACGAGCATCCCACGGGACAACGACCGAAAGGCGCGAATCTTCCGCACAAGGAACCGGAATTCAGTTTATGAGCGAGCCTGCAGCGCCAGCAAGGAGCACGCAGCGCTTCACTTGCTTGCGCGTCGTGCTCGGAGATCGTGCTTTTGGAAAAAAAAGGGCGCCTGGCGACCGTCGCCAGAGCGCCCCACTCTTGGGGAAGAGTTGGTGCTCGCTTTCGAAGTGAAAACAGCCAGCGAAGCCGGCAAACGCCCAGCTCGGGATTGTCTCCGAGGCAGGATTCGGAATCCCAGGAACGCTACCTTAGCGCCGACCAGGCGCGTTCCGGTCTCCGCTGGTGTTGGGTGGAACCGCATCTCGATTCCGCTTTCGGAATGACCGGCGAGAGTGAACTTGCGCGGCCAAAATCACTTTTTTTCCACAAAATGATCCCCATGACGCCGGCGGTGGGAAGCCGCCGAGCCGGTCGTAGCGATTGGGCAAACGGTGACACTTACCCCATTCTGGCGGGGTATTATCTTCATTGCCGCCCGTCGCCGCGCCTGATTACTACCGATGCAAGGAGAGAAATCGAATGAAGTTGAGCCACCGTTTCTGGGCCATCGTCGTGCTGGGCCTCATCGCCCCCATCGCCCGAGCCGACGATCCGCCCGCCGTGCTGATTCGTCTGAAGTCGATCGAAGGGCTTATCAGCGACGTTAAGTACATCGCCAAACAAGCCGGCCAAGAAGAACAAGTCGGGCAATTCGAAGGGATGCTCAAAGCATTCGGCGGCGGCAATGAGGGGTTGGGCGGCATCGATACCAAGCGCCCCTTGGCGATCTACGGCAACGTCAGCCCCGGCGTTCAGGACAGCCCGGTCCTCATCATGCTCCCGGTCGCCGACGAAAAGGCCTTCCTCGGCCTGCTCGAAAACTTCCAAATCAAGCCCGAGAAGAAAGACGGCGTCTACGCTTTGGAGAATCTGCCGTTGCCGTTGCCGATCCCCATCGTGATCTACTTCAAGTTCGCCAATAAGTACGTCTACATCACCGCTCAAGAGAAGTCGCACCTCGACGACTCGAAGCTGCCCAAGCCGGACAAGCTCTTCGCGGGTATGGCCGACAGCATGGCTGCTGTCAATCTGCGCGTCGATCGGCTGCCCGACGTGCTCAAGCAAATCGCCTTGGGCCAACTCGACAACATGATTGCCGAGGCCAAAGAGAAGAAGGAGCCGAACGAGACCGCCAACCAGACGAAGCTGAAAAAGGTCGTCCTGGACATGATCGGCGAGCGGTTGAAATCGGTCATGACCGATGGGCAGGAGCTTGCGGTGAACCTGGGTCTGAACACCAAGACCGAGGATTTCAACGCCGAAGTGAAGATGATGGCCAAACCGGGCACGGCGTTGGCGAAGGATTTCGCCGGCATCGGCCAAGCCCAAAGCCTCTTCACCGGACTCGCCAAGGGGACGCCGGCCCTGGCCGCCAATGCCACCATGGCGTTGCCCGAGGCTCTTCGCAAGCAGTTCGTGGCCGTCATCGACGAGATGGTCAAAGAGGCCATTAAGAAAGAGACCGACGACACCAAGGCCGACCTGGCGCGAAAGGCTTACGAGGCCTTGAATCCGACGCTGAAGTCCGGCGAGTTGGACGCCGGCGTTCAGATTCTTGGCCCGGACGCCAAGGGCCATTACACGATCCTGGCCGGCATTCGTGTCAAGGAAGGAAAGGGCATCGAGGAGTTCGTCAAGAACCTCATCAAGATCGCGCCGGGCGAGATTCAAGAGAAGGTAAAACTCGACGCGGCCACCATCGGCGAAGCCAAGGTCCACACCATCGACGCCGCCGATCAGTTTGATGACAACGCGCGCAAGATGTTTGGTAACAGCCCGGTCCGGCTGGTGACTCGCGATGACGTGATCTTCGTGGCGCTTGGCCCGGACGGCATGGCGGCCATCAAGCAGGCTCTATCGGCGCCGACCGGTTCGACGCCGGTCATGAGCGTCGTTGCGTCGATCGGTCGATTGGCCGCGCTCAATCGCGACGACCCGAACGCCGCCAAGGTCGCCAAGCAGGTCTTCGGGGCCGACCCGAAGGGCAACGACGTCGTCAAACTGACCGTCGAGGGTGGCGAGTGCATGCGGCTGAAATTGAGCATGAAGGCGAAGATTTTCGAGTTCGGCGCGAAAACGCAACAAAAGGACAACTAACCAGCGACGGATTTCCGCGACCGTGACGGCGCTCTCTTGACCGATGAGTTATAATCCTCGGTACACGGGGCCGAAACGGAAGAGGCACTCCGTAACCGGGCACGCTACGACGGGACTTCCCGTAGTCGCGTGCCCGTTCTGTTTTCGGTGAAGAAGAAATAACCGCGGAGGCGCGGAGGACGCGGAGAAGACGAGTGCATTGTCACAGCGAAAAATTCGGGTTGGGCGTTTGCGTGGGACGGGTTTCCTAACC
>CAZESP010000093.1:0-11512 GCA_964515185.1 uncultured Alcaligenaceae bacterium | reverse complement strand
AGCAGGACACGGACTTCGACGGCATCCGCCAACACCCAAAGTTCGCGGCCTTTGTGGCGGGGCTGGAGAAGAATTAGAATCGCTCGCAGTCGCCACGGTATAATGCCATTTTGCGACGATTAAAGCGGAGTCGAACGATGGGCATTTCCATTCTGGTCGAACCTTCGGCGAACGGGTTTCGGGCCATCGCGGGGGGACCGTTGGACTTAATCGCGGAAGCGGATTCGGCGGCGGCTGCCGTCGCCGCATTGCGCCAGAAGATCGCCGATCGCATCCGGGGCGGTGCGATTCTGATCGAACAATCGTTTCCTGCGTCGGCTTCGCCAATTCCGGTGGTGCCGCTTGCCGAGAATCCGATCTTCGACGACTGGCTGGCCGCCGTGGAAGAATTTCGCAATCGTCGTGAGTTTGACGAGCAGGCGGCTGACAAGGTCGGATAGTTCATGGCGATTTTTGTTTTCGATACGGACATTCTGAGTCTGTACCAACGAGGGCATACCCAGGTTCTCGCTGCCATGACAGCTCACGCCACGGACACGCTTACGCTGTCAACGGTGACCTTGGAAGAACAGTTCGGCGGTTGGTCGGCCCTCGCCCGCGCCGCTCGAACCGCTCACGAACGAGAACATTGCTCCATGTTCCTTGCGGCATTAGTCGAGTCATGGCGGTCATTCGCAATCGTCCCTCTTACGATTCCTGCAATCGCCCGATTCGAGGGGCTGCTGCAGGCAAAATTGAATGTGAAACGGAACGACTTGCGAGTCGCGGCAATCGCCCTCGAACTCGGCGCGACTGTCATAACGCGGAATCGCCGTGATTTCGGGAGAGTCAGCGGCCTGTTAATCGAAGATTGGTCGGTGTGACCCGAAGACAATTACCAGGGCAAGCCCTGGTCTAATTCACGGCGCCACGCATCGCGACAATTACCAGGGCAAGCCCTGGACTACTTCACGGCGCCACGCATCGCGCACATGAAGCGGGACACGGACTTCGACGGCATCCGCAAGCACCCGAGGTTCGCGGCCTTTGTGGCGGGGCTGGAGGCGAAGAAGAAGGATTGATCGCATAACCCGATAGGCTTCACGGAGGCGTCAAGAATCCGGTCGGCGATTAGAATCATCTGCATGCCATCAGCCAATCGCTATGACGCGATCCCCTACACGAGCCGGCCATTCGCGTCGGCGCATCCGGATCGGATGACCACCGTGGCGCGGTTGCTCGGGTTGACGACGCCGGCATTGGATCGGTGTCGCGTCCTCGAACTTGGCTGTGCGGCCGGGGGCCATTTGCTGCCGATGGCCGCCGCCATGCCCCTTGCCCGATTTACCGGGATCGATCTCTCGGAGCGGCAAATCGAGACCGGGCGGGCAGCCATCGACGCGAATGATCTGACCAACGTCGTCCTTCAATCGGGGAGCTTCGCCGATCTCGGACCCGACGTTGGGGAGTTCGACTTCATCATCGCGCATGGCGTCCTCTCCTGGGTACCACGCGAGCTGCAAGAACGGCTGTTCGCCGTTTGTCGCGAGCGGCTGGCACCTGACGGTGTCGCTTACATCAGCTTCAACACCCTCCCCGGTTGGCACCTGCGGGGCGTGATCCGAGACATGATGCGCTTCCACACCGAGGCGATCCGCGACCCGGAGCAACAGGCCGGGGCGGCTCGATGGATTCTCGACTTTGTTGCCGGCTCCGTCGGCGATGAACAGGGCGCCTATGCCGGATTGCTGCGATCCGAACGCGATACGGTCCGCGGCAAGGCCGATTGGTTTCTGCTCCACGATCACCTGGAACCGACCAACGACGCCTTTTATCTCACGGAGTTCGTCGCTCGGGCCGGCGCTCATGGGCTGAGCTATCTCGGCGATTCTGACATTTCGACGATGTTTGGAGCGTCGCTGTCGCCTTCGGTTCGCGACCAGATTCACCGACTCACCGGCGACATGGTCCGCCGCGAGCAGTATCTCGACTTTCTGCGCAATCGGGCCTTCCGCCGAGCGCTGCTGATTCACGCCGGCCGCAAGCCCGATTACGGCCTCAACCCGTCACGGTTGGAGTCTCTATGGGTCGCGGCGCCGGCGGTTCCGGGTGACTGTCGCGACCCGGTGGAGCGGGCCGTCATGCAGATGCTCGCCGGCGGCTGGCCGCAATCGATCCCGTTTCTCGAATGCGCCAGCCGGTTACGAGTCGCGCCGCCGCAACTTGGTGCCGCCATCCTGCGACGGTATCTGGCGCCCGGTCACGGTGGAATCGAGCTGCGCTCCACGCCGGTTCTCGCCGGGCCACTGAGCGATCACCCCAAGGCCCGCGACTTCTCTCGCCGCCAAGCTATCCAAAGCGCGAATGTCACCAACGAACGGCACGAGGAGATTCAGCTCTCGCCATTCGGTCGATGGCTGATTCAGCGGCTCGATGGCACGCGCGATCGCTCGGCTCTGGCAGCAGAAGTGAATCAAGCCATCGGGCGCGGCGAACTCGCCGTGGCCCCGGGCGCGCCTCCCGAAACGGCGCTCAACCTGACGCTGAACTTGATGGCCCGGCAGTCACTGCTGATCGATCAACGGTAGGTCTCCCAGATGTCGCGACGGTCGCCCCGAAAACAGAGAACCTCAAACTCTCATGCGAATCCGCGCCAAACATTACATCACCGGCACGTTGTGCGACATCGTTCGCGATCGGGGACGAATTGTCGCCGTCGAGGAGCCGGCCTCCGTAGAGCCGGATCGAATGGCGCCGTGGGTGGCGCCGGCCTTTTTCGATTTGCAGGTCAACGGCTGCGATGGGGTCAGCTTCAACGCGCCGGACCTGACCGTCGAAGGCGTTCACCATGTCGTCGCGGTTTGTCGCCGTCACGGCATCGGCGGGATGCTGCCGACGCTGGTGACGAATTCGTTCAATGCTCTGGCGCACGGCTTTCAAACGCTGGCCAGAGCATGCGACGACCCGGCCCTGGCCCGCGTGTTGCCGGGATTCCATCTCGAAGGGCCGTACATCTCCGGCGATGACGGCCCTCGTGGGGCGCATCCGAGAGAACATGTCCGGCCGCCAAACTCCGCTGAATTCCGGCGACTGCAAGACGCCGCCGGCGGGCGTATCCGGCTGGTGACGTTGGCACCCGAACACGAAGGCGCGACGCGATTCATCGAGGAGCGCGTCCGCGAGGGCGTGGTTGTCGCCATCGGCCACACGGCCGCCACTGCCGCTCAGATTCACGACGCCATCCGCGCCGGCGCTCGACTTAGCACCCACCTCGGCAACGGCTCGCACGCGATATTGCCACGGCATCCCAACTACATCTGGGAGCAGTTGGCAGCCGACGAACTTTGGGCGAGCCTCATCTGCGACGGGCACCATCTGCCGACAAGCGTGGCGAAATGCATCATCCGCGTCAAGACACCGGCACGGGCCATCCTGACTTGCGACGCCAGCCCGCTCGCCGGCTCGCCGCCGGGCCGATATCGCCTTTGGGGGCATGAATTCGAAGTGCAGCCCAACGGCAAGGTCGTCGTGCCGGGGACGCCCTATCTGGCCGGATCCGGCGCGTTCACGGACCATTGCGTGGCGACGGCGATCCGCGACGCCGGCCTCTCCCTGGCCGAGGCCGTCGACATGGCCGGCGCCCGACCTCGCGAACTACTCGGCCTGCCGCCGTTGCGACTCGAGCCGGGAATGCCCGACGACGTGATACTCTTCGATTGGTCCCCCGACGGCGAATTATCGGTACACTGCCAGTGAGCGCGCGAGCCGGGCGGCGTAAGCCCCCGAAGACGTGGCGAGCCGGGCGGCGTTAGCCCCCCGGAGTAGACTACCAGCATCAGAAAAGGAGTTCTTGTGTTCCGCAATTGGCTCCTCACCTGGACCACCTATGGCACTTGGTTGCCCGGCGATCCGCGCGGATCGGATACCTCCGTCCGCGAAGGACATGAACCGCGAATCGAACACGACGTACCGGGAACACCATGTGATGCATCGATGCCCGGTCTGTATCGTTCCGCTATGACGGCGATGAAGGCCGAGCCAATCCTGCTCATTTCAGATCAAGCCGCTTTATTGCTCGATCAATTTCGCCAGACATCGACATATCGCGGTTGGCAATTGCGTGGCTGTGCGATCGTGCCAAACCACATGAACCTAGTCGTGATCGTCCCTGGTGACCCCGATCCATCGTCATTAGTGCGAGACTTTAAGAGTTATGGCAGCCGCGCGTTGAATAGAAAATGGGGTAAGCCCGCGTCGGAAACTTGGTGGAGTGGAGGTGGCGGCTCAAAACGAAAGTTGCCGAATGACACAGCGGTCCGCCAAGCGCTCGGATATTTACAACGACAGGCCCACCCGCTGTTGATCTGGATAGCCGCGGATGACCCCGCCGACATGACATGACCCGGGGCGCCACGGCGAGGCGAGCCCGGCGGCGTTAGCCCCCGGAGTATACTAACAGCGTCTGCCCGCATCCTCCGAGGGCTAACGCCCCCGGCTCGCCTCAGTGGCGTAAGCCCCCGGATTAGACTACCAGCGACCACCGGCGCCCTCCGAGGGCTAACGCCCCCGGCTCGTCGTTATTCCAAGGACCCCCACATGCCTCCAATCGCCGAATCGAGCTTCGACGTCGTCATCATTGGTAGTGGCCCCGGCGGTGAAGGCGCCGCGATGCACCTCGCCAAGAACGGCTCACGCGTCGCCGTCATCGAGCGACTCGTCCGCGTCGGCGGAAGCTGCACCCATGCCGGCACCATCCCGAGTAAATCGCTTCGCCATGCCATTTTTCAAATGGCCGAGGCTAACAAAAACCCCATCCTCCGCACCGTGGGTGTTAGCGTTCAACTCGCGCTTCCGCAACTTCGCCGAGCCGCCGACGCTGTCGTGACGCGGCAAGCCGACATGCGCCGCGGTTACTTCGAACGAAATGCCATCGCCCTCATCCAAGGCCAAGCGCGATTCCTCGATCCCAATACGCTCGAAGCCGAAGATTCCAGCGGCGCCCGCCAGCGTCTCCGCGCCAAGGCCATCGTCATCGCCACCGGCTCCCGCCCCTATCATCCGCCCGACATTGATTTCACTCATCCCCTAATCTTCGATAGCGACAAGATCCTCACATTGGATCACACGCCCTCGTCAATCACCGTCTACGGCGCCGGCGTCATCGGTTGTGAATACACGTCCATGTTTCGCAACCTCAATATAAAGGTCAATCTCATTAACACGCGGGCGAAACTGCTCGAGTTTCTCGACGACGAAATCATCGACGCCCTGGCCTATCACATGCGCGATCAGGGAGTGTTAATTCGCCATAACGAAGAATATGAAAAGGTTGTCCCCACCGCCGACGGCGTCATTACCCACTTGAAGTCGGGCAAACAAATAAAGACCGACATACTCTTGTGGGCCAACGGGCGTACAGGCAACTCCGACGACATGAAGCTCGAATCCATCGGCATCACGCCGGATGGCCGAGGACTACTCAAGGTTAATGACCATTTTCAAACGTCGATTCCCCATGTTTACGCGGTGGGCGACGTTATTGGGTTTCCATCCCTGGCGAGCGCGGCCTATGTCCAGGGCCGGTACGCGGCTCAACATATTCTCACCGGCGTCGGCGAGACGTCGCTGATTCGCCTCATTCCAACGGGCATTTATGCAAGCCCCGAGATTAGCTCCGTCGGCATGACCGAGCGCGAACTAACGGCGGCCAAGGTTCCCTATGAAATTGGCCATGCCGCCTTCAAGAATCTGGCACGGGCCCAAATCACGGGACAAACCGTCGGCATGTTGAAACTATTGTTCCATCGCGAAACGTTGGCCGTTCTCGGTGTCCACTGCTTTGGCGCCAATGCCTCCGAGATTGTCCACATCGGTCAAGCCATTCTCGCTCAACAGGGCGCCGCCAATACGCTGTTGTATTTCATTAACACGACATTCAATTATCCAACAATGGCTGAGGCCTACCGCGTCGCAGCCTTAAACGGCTATAATCGCCTGTTCTAATACGAGTCGCGTCTCTCAAGTTTTCAAGCTGTGAGGTCGTCATCATGTCGCGTCGCGTTTATCGAATCATGGCCATCGCTTTCGTAGCCGTGTTGTTTGCCGCGGGGACTTGGATCAATCGGCCGGCAGGGACGGCTGCCGACGAACAAAAGGCCGCGCCCGCATCGGAGAAGATGGAATCCCCGCGATTTATCATCACTCCATATTTGCAATATCCAACTCGGGATGCCATCACCATCATGTGGGAGACCGACGTACCGTGTACGTCGATCGTCGAGTACGGCCCCTTTGGTCTGACGGAGAAAATCAGCAGCGACAAGTTCACGACCATCCATGAGATGAAACTGACAGCGTTGAAACCCAAGACTCGGCATTATTACAAGGTGACGAGTGTAACGCCCGATGGGAAGACGTTAGTGAGCAAGTTATTGACGTTTCTGACCGGTGTGGATGCCGATGACGCCTGGTCATTTACAGTGATTGGAGATACGCAAAAGAATCCGAAGATCACGGGCAAAATCGCGAAGCTCATGTGGGACCGGCGACCGCATTTCGTAATGCACGTCGGCGACGTTGTCGATAACGGGCCTGACAAACGGGAGTGGATCCACGAGTTATTCGGCCCGTCCGCTGATTTGTTTGGGCGAGTGGCGGTGCTGCCAACGATTGGTAATCACGAGCGAAATCATGCAAACTATTACAACTACTTCTCTCTGCCGGCGCCGGAGTATTATTACCGTTTCCGTTATGGAAACGCGGATTTCTTTTCGATAGATACCAACAAGAAAGTCGCGCCAGGGTCGGAGCAATATGAGTGGCTCGACAAGGAGTTGTCGAAATCAGACGCGACCTGGAAGGTGTGCTTTCACCATCATCCGGCGTATTCGTCGGATGGAGATGATTATGGTAATACATGGATCGGGCGAGGTAAGTTCACCGAGGGTGACGCGAACGCCCGTCAGTTGGCAGCGCTCTATGAGAGGCATGGCGTGGATGTTGTGTTTAACGGACATATCCATGCGTATGAGCGGACCTGGCCGCTGCGGGGCGGCAAAGTAGATCGCAAAGCCGGCACGGTGTATATCACGAGCGGCGGGGGTGGTGGGCGACTGGAGGATTTCAGCCCGACGCCGACCTGGTTCAAGGTGCAGACGCGGGTCGATTTCCATTGTTGCCTGATTAACGTGCAGGGTGACTATTGGGAGTTCAAGGCCTTCGATCAGGAAGGCAGGTTATTTGATTCGTTCGAGTTGACCAAGCGATGAGCATCAGAAGCGGGTCGCGGAAAGATGAGTGTGAAAATGATGTGCGAAGGTAAATAGAGCGCGAGGGGATACAGCAACATCGCGACGATCAAATAGAGAAGCGGGTCGATGGTTGTCTGGACGGCTCCGAATGGCCCGCGGCACCAGTTCACGTTGTCCTCGGGAACGCCGAACCAATAACAGAGGGGCAGGACGATCCACAATGTCGCGGATTGGAGGAGGAACGCGCGGCGATCGTAACCGAGACGGGCGAGCGCCCAGATCAGGAGGACGGGCATGATGACATGGTAGAAGGACAGCGATCGTTGCAACTGGGGAAGGTTTTCGTCGAAGATATAGTCAGTTCCGCCGACGACGTGGGCGCGGAATAACATCATGGCGGTGATGTCGACGGTAAAGAGTATCTGAGCGATGAGCAACGAGACGGCTTGCCAGGAGAATAGGATCGGACGTTCGAGCCAGAGGGCGGCAGCGAGGACGAAATTGCCGATGTGACACATCCAGAAGAAGCTGCGAAGGTGATTGAAGTAGATGTAGAGCGTGGCCCAGAGGATGAGCCAGACGGTGTAGGCGATTTTGAGCCAAAGCGGAACGCGCATAGTGTCCCGGAGGTAGGTTGTCGGGGCGAGGGAGAGTGGCCGGGCGCGGCGAACGGCCGGCAGGATTTAGAATATCAAGAAGCGGGCGCCAGGCAGGAATGATGGCGAGATCATTCCCGCGTGGCGCCGCGGATGATAGGGTCGGCGGCGCGTGTCACGGCACCGGCCTGGCTGAGGATTAGCGTGGCTTCGGCACAATCGGACAAGGATGGCGAATAGCGGCCGGCTTGGGAGGGACCGGGCTAATCGCCGAAGCGTTATCCAAGGGACTCAGCAGATCGGTGACGCCATAGTACGCGGAGTCGCCGACGCCTTGGTGATAGATGGGTGGCAGAATGTGAGGCAGACAGGTGATGAAGTGATCGGTGAGTTCGGGATCGAACTGTTTGCCGGTTTCCTCGCGGAAAACCTGCAAGATAGCGGCCGGCGTCAGGGCGGGGCGATATCGGCGAGGCGACATCATAGCGTCAAAGGCATCGGCGATGGCCAGGACGCGGGCGAGCCACGGGATTTGAGAGCCTCGCAGTCCGTCTGGGTAGCCGCGGCCGTCGAAGCGTTCGTGATGATGGCGGACCCCACTTCGCAGGCGATGAAATTGCGGAATGCTCGCGACGATGCGGTCGCCGATGACGGGATGCTCTTTCATCTGGACGCGCTCGTCGCCGGTCAATGGGCCACGTTTGAGCAAGATGCTGTCGCGAATGCCGATCTTGCCAATGTCATGAATCAAACCCGCCAGATAGATGTCGCTCAATTGGGCGGGCGTCGCGCCGAGCTTTTTGCCGAGCAGTACACCGACACGGGCGACCCGCTCACTATGACCGGCCGTATATGGGTCTTTGGCCTCGACGGTGTTAGACAGGCACATCACCATGCCGGTCAGCAGCTCTTTGATGCGATTATCGATCTGCGAATGATGGTTCAGGACGATCTGTTCGAATAGTCTCATGATCTTCAGGTCGTCGAAACCGAAAATGCGCCTTGGATTCATGCTGGCGATGACGATCCAGGACTGGGTGGAGCCAACGCGGATCATGATCGCGCTCCAGGGAGTCCGGGAAGCGCGCTGTCGGATGCGTTGAGCATCGCACTGCCAAATGAGTTCGTCGCTGTCAACGGAACGCATGGCCAGCAACTGGTTGGCGAACCGAATGCAGCTTGGCTCGGTCGGAACGGCGTGACCCGCGATGCCCTTCACCAGCTTGCTGCGATTGGAAAAGACGTAGCAGAAGTCGGCGTGGGTGGCTTGAAGAATGGCTTCCAGTACGGCGGGAATGGTTTGTTCGACCTGGTGGAGCGCTTTGAGCTGGTCCACGAAGCCGGTGACCATGTCGAGAATGCCGTCGCAACGGGACAGCGATCCAACGGGCAGTTGAATCGCAAACGAGGGGGTCTTCATCATGGCGATCATCCCAGAAGTATGAAACGGTGGAAATAATCTTTAGGAATCGCAGGCCAAACAGGAGTGTGACGATGAATACGAGCATGGTCCGATGATGGCGACAAATCGTCGCCTAAGGTAAAAAACTCATTTTGGTCGCGGGCACTGGATCCCGCAAGATTTATCTGATTCGAGCGATCCTGCGGACAAAGAGATTAAGAACCTGTTAGGAATTCTCAGTTTGGGCAAGATATGACGGCATTCCGGCAACGGAATTGCTAAGCAAAAAAGAGTCATTTTCGCGCCGGGCGTTATTCCTCGGCGTTGGCTCGAATTGGCACCAACCGCGGGGCGCCGATGTCGATGACCCGCACCTGACCAAGCCAAGGTTTTGCGCCGGGGTTGGCGAAACCGACTTTCTCCGCGACGAAAGTGGCCGTCGCGTCGGCTCGCACCGTTGGCCCTGTCGCTTGCCCGGTATCGCAGTCGAGACCCGAGGGAATATCGACGGCGAATTTCTTGGCCGGCGCTCGGTTGATGGCCGCAATGACCCGATCGAACGGCGGCGAGACCGGACCGCGAAGGCCGGTCCCGAAAAGCGCATCAACGACCCAGCCGTTGAGGGCAAACGCAAGCTGAGAATCGAGCCATGCGTCCGCGACCGTTGGATCGGTGGCAATCTCAATCGGCAATCGGCTGCGTTCGATGATGCGGAACATGATGGCCGCGTCGCCCGTTAAACCCGCCGGATCGGCCAAGAGAACGATACGAACGCGATAGCCATGATTATCGAGATGACGGGCCATCGCGAAGCCATCGCCGCCGTTATTGCCCTTACCGCAGCAAACGACAATGGGCACGGCATCGGGGGCGAGTTGCCGCAGATAATCGACGGCTCCGCGTGCGGCATTTTCCATGAGCAGGATGCCGGGCATGCCGAAATCGTCGATGGCGCGCCGGTCGTAGTCGCGGACCTCGGTGCGAGTGAGTCGGGGCATGGTGGTTCCCACACAACGGCGAAGGGTGGCTGAACGTCATCGGCTGATGCGTAGGCCGGCGCCTTTCAGGAGTGCTTCGACCTCGGAGCGCGTGACCCAGCAGAAATCGCCGGGGATGGAGTGCTTCAAAGCGCTGGCCGCGACGCCATAGTCCAGGCCCATTTGAACATCGCCATCGAGCATGCCATGAATCAGACCCGCGGCAAACGAGTCGCCGGCACCGAGGCGATCGACAATCTCGACTTCGTAGGTCCGGGTCCGAAGCAGCTTGCCGCCGTGATAGGCAATCGCGGTCCAACTGTTGCGCCACACCAACGGGTTCTGCCGCAACGTGATCGCCACCGTCTTCAGCGGGAATCGTTCGGTGAGTTTCTGCGCGACGTGCTCGTAGTCGTCGCCGGTGATGCCGAAAACCTTCTCGACGTCCTCTTCGGTGGTGATGAGCACATCGCACAGCCCCATGAATTCAGTCATGCGGCGACCGGCTTCGGCCTGGGTCCAGAGTTTGGCGCGATAGTTGAGATCTATGCTTGTCCGAACGTCTAACTGTCGGGCGATGGCCAGAGCCTCGGCGGTGGCGTCGGCGGCCGACGGGCTAAGGGCCGGCGTGATGCCCGTGACGTGGAACCACTTCGACCCATGAAAGACAGCATTCCAGTCGATCATACCCGGGGCGATATTGGCGATGGCGGCGTTCTTGCGATCGTATAACACGCCGCTGGCTCGGGGCGCAGCGCCGAATTCGAGGAAATAAATGCCGACGCGATCGTCGGGCGTGAATAACACATGATCGGTGCAAACGCCGACTTCCCGCGCTCGATTGGCAATGAGCCGGCCGAGGGGATTGTTGGTGAGCCGCGACACCCATGCCGCCGATCGACCGAGCCGGGCCAAAGCGACGGCCGTGTTCAGCTCCGCGCCGCCGACTTGAAGGTCGAGGCTTGTCGCCTGCTCGAGCCGCCGGAAATTCGGCGGGCTGAGCCGGATCATCGCTTCGCCAAAGGTAACAACTTCGGTCGACATATTGAGGACTCGAACGTTGGAGGATGTCGGACAGCAAGGGCACGCGCCATGGTAACCGCATGGTAGCCGCAGGCTTTAGCCTGCGTTACGGGGACCGAACCCCGGGCACGCGCCATGGTAACCGCATGGTAGCCGCATGGTAGCCGCAGGCTTTAGCCTGCGTTACGGGGACCGAACCCCGGGCACGCGCCATGGTAACCGCATGGTAGCCGCATGGTAGCCGCAGGCTTTAGCCTGCGTTACGGGGACCGAACCCCGGGCACG
>CAZESP010000092.1:0-11740 GCA_964515185.1 uncultured Alcaligenaceae bacterium | reverse complement strand
CGTCGATGGCATTGGGAGCCGGGCGCTTCGGGTTTCAATAATCCTTCGCTGACGTGTCAGGCTTGTGAATTCCGGCGCGGAAAGGTGTCATTACCTCGCCGGAATCAATTGGGACTAAACGAGGTCACGATAATCACGCTCCAACTCGACGCAAGAAACGATCAATGAAAGTTGTATCGACCTTGCCCTCCACGAACGCCGGCGTCTGAAATAACTGTTGATGAAGCGGTATCGTCGTCTTGATGCCTTCCACGACAAATTCGCGCAAGGCTCGCCTCATCACGGCAATGGCGTCGCCGCGAGTGGGCTGACATACCAATAACTTCGCGACCATTGAATCATAATTGGGCGGCACTCGATACCCTTGGGTCACATGAGTATCGACGCGCACACCTGGACCGCCGGGAACCTGCCACTGTGAGATCAAACCGGGACTCGGACGGAAATCGTTGTCGGGATCCTCTGCATTGATTCGGCACTCAATCGCGGTTCCATTGCACGGGATCTGAGCCTGCGTAAATCGCAACGGCTCACCAGACGCGACGCGGATTTGCTCTCGAATTAAGTCGATGCCTGTTACAAGCTCCGTCACCGGATGTTCGACCTGGATGCGAGCATTCACTTCGATGAAATAGAACTTGTTATGCTGATCAACGAGGAACTCACACGTGCCGGCGTTCTCGTATCCGGCATTCTTGACCAGGCGCACCGCAGATTCACAAAGGGCCTTGCGCACGTCGGGCGGCAGGTGCGGTGCGGGCGATTCCTCGACCAGTTTCTGATGGCGGCGTTGCAAGGAGCATTCGCGTTCCCAGAGATGGACGGCGTTTCCATGGCGGTCTGCCAGAATCTGAACCTCGATGTGACGAGGTCGTTCGAGATATTTTTCCAGATAGACGCTGCCATCCTTGAAAGCGGCTTCGGCTTCCCGTCTCGCGGCATCAAGTCCGGTTCGGAGCGTGGCATCATCGACAGCGACGCGCATACCGCGACCGCCTCCGCCGGCCGACGCCTTGATGAGGACCGGGAACCCGACCGCATGGGCGAATTGCAGAGCCTGGGCCTCGGTGTCAATCAACCCTTCGCTGCCCGGAACGACCGGGACGTGCGACGACTTGGCGAGTTTGCGAGCCTCATTCTTGTCGCCAACCTTGCGCATGGCGTCTTCGGGCGGGCCAATGAAGCCGAACTGACATTCGCGGACTTTGTGAGCGAACGATGCTTTTTCGGAGAGAAAGCCGTAGCCGGGGTGAATCGCGTCGCAGCCGGTCTTCTCGGCGGCGCGAATGATCATGTCTTCTTTGAGATAGCTGTTGATGGCCGGCGGCGGGCCGATGCAGACGGCTTGATCGGCGAGTTTCAGATAGGGGGCATCGCGATCGGCCTCGCTGTAGACAACGACGGCCTCAATCCCCAGATCGCGACAGGCGCGGATGACCCGCAACGCGATTTCACCACGGTTCGCGATCAGGATACGTTGAAACATGTCAGTTGTCGCATGCCATGAAACGAGTAGGTGTCGCCATCACGTCGCCGCCGACGGTTCACCCGGTGGGTTCGATCAAGAACAGAACCGTACCATACTCGACGTGCTGTGAATTCTCGACGAGGATCTGGGCGATCGTTCCAGTGACGCCGGCGGGGACCTCGGTAAAAATCTTCATTGCCTCAATGACGCAGACAGTCGTGGTCGGCGACACGCGTGAGCCAACGGTGACAAACGGTTCGGAATCGGGCTTCGGGCGGGTATAAAACGTCCCGATCAACTCGCTCTTGATCGGGATGAGGTTCTTTTCCGGTTTGGCCGGTGGCGGTGGGGCGGGGGCCGTGAGGGGCATCGGGGCCGGGGCGACGGTATGGGCCTGATTTCGCAAGCCGCGGCGCAACCGAATCCGCCGATCGCCATCGAATAAGTCAATCTCATTGAGGTCATGCCGGCTCATGATCTTGGCCAACATGCGAACCGTCTCGACGTCGAACGGTGCCGCAACGGACGGGTTTTGATTTGGCGCCATGGCGTGTGTTTCCGCACGAGTTCGATGGGGCAGTGTTATGCCTCGAAGATCGAGTCGAGTTCCCGCGACACGTGAGTCAAGACTTCGCACCCCTCCGGGGTGACGAGTACGTCGTCCTCGATTCGGACACCGGCGACGCCGGGAAGGTAAATCCCCGGCTCAACGGTGATGACCATGCCGGGCACCAACGTGTCGCTGGTGTTCGGCCGGCAAAACGGTCCTTCGTGGATCTGCAACCCAATTCCGTGGCCCAGACCATGATTGAAAAATCGTCCAAAACCGGCGGCGGCAATCACTCCGCGGGCCGCGGCATCCACGGCGCCGGTCGTGGTGCCGGGACGAATCGCCCGTATCCCAGCGGACTGAGCATCTCGAGCAACGGTATATATTTTTCGCACTTCTGATTCAACGGCCGAGCCGGGTCGAGTCAGCCGAACCCGGGTCAGGTCACTGCGATAAAGATCGGCACAAGCTCCCCAATCGACGAGCAAGCACCCGGCGTCGCCCAGCCGATGGTCCGTTGGAATCGCGTGAGGCAAGGCACTGCGGGCGTCGGTAGCGATAATCGGCGGGAAGCTGGAGCCGCTCCCGCCGGCGCGGCGAACAAACGCCTCCATCGCGTCGGCGAGGTCCTTCTCTGTTTCCGTCTCCCGAGCCATCGCCAGGAACATGGCGAAGGCGCGTTCGGCCACCTGGATCGCGTGACGAATCGCCGTTAACTCAAACGAGTCTTTGACCATCCGCAGCCGCTCGACCATCCCACGACAGGGCATCCAGTCGATATGAGGCGAGGGTTCGCGGAGCGTTTCCAGGTCGGCAACGCTGACGTGAGCCGCCTCGAAGCCAATCTTGGTGCAGCCCTGTCTCGACAACACCTCGGCGGCAGCTTGCTGGATCGTTTGGCTGGGAGGCCGAATGAACAGCTCCAGACCCGGGCATTCCTCGGCCAGTTGCTCCGTGTAGCGCCCGTCGCTGATGAGGATCGCCCGTTCGGGTCCGATCATCAGCCAACTGCTGTCGCCGCGAAATCCAGTGAGGTAGGTGACGTTGTGAACGCTGGAGACGATCAGACGATCCAATCCCACGTCGCAGACAGCCGATTCGAGGCGGCGCCGCCGTTCTCCGAAGGTCGATTGGGGAGGTGCATTCGTTACGGTCGGCGAGTCCAAGGCAGTGGTCTCCATGCGATTCGTCAAGTCGGAGAGCATGTCATGTCGAGCAATTGGCGCTCGCGGCCGGCATGCCCGACTTTCTCTGGGCATGGCTCGAACCACGTGACGCGAGGAGCCGATCGTTCGTTGTGCCCGCTCCCGTCACGTGTTCGAGGCGAGGATCAATCCACGTCCCAGGTCTCACCGCTATTGAAGAGCTTGTCCAAGTCGCCCTCACCGCCCTTGGCGACAGCGATGGCAATCTGCTTGTTGACCTCTTCGTCATAGGTCGGCCGTGCCACCGATCGGAATACGCCGACCGGTTCCGGAAAAGCCGGGTGGCGCAACCGCGACAAGAGGAATGCATGAGCGGGGTCGTCCGCATGCTCATCGTGGAAGATCAAATCGTCTTCGGAGACGCCCTTTCCCAGCTCGACGATCTCGGGCTGCATGTTGCTGTTGAGCCGAATCCCTTTCTTCTTTTCCTTGCCGAAGACCAGAGGCTTGCCATGCTCCAGGTAGATGATGTGTTCCAACTTGGTCACTCGATCCGAGGCATAGTCAAACGCGCCGCTGTTGAACACGTTGCAGTCTTGGTACACCTCGACGAAGGCAGTGCCTTTGTGTTGAGCGGCGCGGGTGAGAATTTGCGTCAGATGTTGGGTATCTACATCCACGGAACGAGCGACGAAAGTCGCTTCACAACCCAGCGCGAACGTTATCGGCGACACGGGATGATCGACCGATCCCATCGGTGTGCTGTATGTCTTCTTGCCAAGCGGGCTTGTCGGGGAATACTGCCCCTTGGTGAGGCCATAGATCTGGTTGTTGAACAGGATGACTTTGACGTCGAGATTGCGCCGCAACACATGAAGAAAGTGATTGCCGCCAATCGACAGAGCATCTCCGTCACCGGTAATGACCCAAACCTGCAAATCGGGCCGCGTCAGTTTGACGCCGCTGGCCAAGGCGGGGGCTCGGCCGTGAATCCCGTGGAATCCGTAGGTGTCGATGTAATAAGGGAACCGGCTCGAACAACCGATTCCCGAGACGAAGACGATATTCTCGTTCGGGATCGCTTGAGCGGCGAGAACCTTCTTCATCTGGGCGAGGATCGAGTAGTCGCCACACCTAGGGCACCAGCGCACCTGTTGGTCACTGGCAAAATCTTCCGGCTTCAGAACCGGCAGACTGGCTGCATTCGACATAACGGATGACTCCAGAATAAGAGGTCTCGCCGTGGGCCGCTCGTTATCGATACTTGGCCTCACGGGAGACGGATGATGTTTAGCCCTTCAGAGCGTTCTCAAACGCCGTCACCAGTTCCTGCACCAGGAACGGCTTACCAGCAATCTTGTTCAAACCTTGAGCGTCGATGAGGAACTTCGCTCGAATCAGCAGCGACAGTTGCCCATTGTTCAATTCAGGTATCAGCACTTTCTCGTAGCGTTTCAGAATCTCGTGGAGGTTCTTCGGATAAGGATTCAAGTATCGCAGGTGGGCGTGAGCGACGGACTTTCCTGCCTCGACACATTGCTCGACGGCGGCGCGAACCGCCCCATAGGTTCCGCCCCAACTCAGGACGAGCAACTTGCCGTTCTCAGGCCCAATGACCTCTTGTAGCGGGATGGAATTCGCGACGTTGGCGACCTTTTGGGCACGGGTCTTGACCATGTGGTGGTGATTGTCCGGCGAGTAATCGATGTTGCCGGTGCCGTCTTTCTTTTCGATGCCGCCGACGCGATGTTGCAGACCGGGCGTGCCGGGAATCGCCCACGGCCGCACCAAACGCTCGTCTCGCAGGTAAGGCAGGAACTCGTGGCCGTTGCCATTGCCGTTCGCGTCACTGCTGATGCCGGGAGGATGCTTCACGACGATGGGTGGCAAGTCCGAGAACTTGGGAATCCGCCAAGGCTCCGAGCCATTCGCCAGGTATCCATCCGACAGGAACAGCACGGGTGTCATGAATTCGACGGCGATGCGAACGGCCTCTTGGACCATGTAGAAACAATCACCTGGGCTGGCGGCGGCGACGATCGGAATGGGGCTATCGCTGTTGCGCCCAAACATGGCCAGCAAGAGATCCGCTTGTTCGGTCTTCGTCGGCAGGCCCGTGCTCGGTCCACCGCGTTGAACGTCCACGACAACCATCGGCAACTCGGTCATGATGCCCAAGTTGAGCGCCTCGCCCTTGAGGACGATACCGGGCCCGCTGCTCGCCGTCGCCGCGATCTGACCGGCATACGAAGCTCCGCAGATGGCCGTCATGGCCGCGATTTCGTCTTCCGCTTGGAAGGTTCGCACGCGAAAACGCTTCATCTCGGAAAGTTGATGGAGGATGTCGCTGGCGGGAGTGATGGGATACCCCGCAAAGAAAAGGTCCTTGCCCGCACGACGAGCGGCCGTGACGAGACCCCAGGCGGTGGCTTCATTCCCGGTGATCTTGCGATATTTGCCCGGCGGCAACTTCGCTTTGGGCACGCGGTAATGTTTGACAAACGCTTCGGTCGAGTAGCCGTAATTGTAACCGCCCGCCAAAGCTCGCAAGTTGGCATCGGCGACGGCCGGCTTTTTCCCAAATTTGTCACGAATCCATTCTTCGGTGACGCGGCGATCGCGGTCATAAAGCCAGTACACCAGCCCCAACGCGAAGAAGTTCTTGCAACGGGCCGCGTCCTTCGGCGACAATCCCAACCCGGCAACCGCATCCTTGGTTAAGCGAGTCATCGGCACCCGGTGCAAGTCATACTTGGCTTTCAGTTCATCGCCTTCGAGAGGATTGCTCGGGTATCCGGCTTTGTTCAGATTCGACGTGTCGAATTCATCTTCATTGACAACCAAGATTCCGCCGCGTTTTAGATCGGCGATATTGGTCTTGAGCGCCGCGGGATTCATGACGACGAGCGTATCAACTTGGTCGCCCGGCGTGTAAATGTCATGACTCGATAGATGCAACTGAAATCCCGACACACCGGCAAGGGTGCCCGCGGGTGCTCGAATCTCAGCGGGAAAGTCTGGGAACGTGCTGACGTCGTTGCCGAAAGCCGCCGAAGTGTTGGTAAGCTGGCCACCGACCACTTGCATACCATCGCCGGAGTCACCGGCAAATCGAATCACCGCGGACTCGACTTGTTCGATGGGCTTGTCGGGCGGCCTGGCGGCTACGGTCTTGAGCGCATCAGACATCGGTCAATGCTCCTGATAATAGGTCATCGGTCCCAATCGCGGGGAGCCGATTGACGGATGTATTCGACGATGTCGCCCCGGGGCACCACGAATCGCAATCAGCCGCAGGTTCGGCTTCGTCTTTGGGTAATTCTAGTCCACCTCATCATAGGCACCAACCGACTTTTCGTGCCGGTTCTGATTTAAGTGAATGTAAGACGTAACCCCGTTTGTGGCCCTGTGTTTCATGCGATCTACCCGATGCGTTTGCTTGCAACGCGCCCGCAGCATCCGTATAGTTCTAATATTGGTCTCAACGCGGAGTCGCTCACCGCATCGTCTGTTGATTTCTTGCTGGGGTAGGTAATGGCCAAAGCCGCCATCTCTAAGAAGAACCCGGTGCCCGCCGGCTTGAAGATACGCAGAATCCTTTGCTCCGCTCCCAACGCCCGAAACCAACTTCTTTCTCTCCGCGATCAGATTCGCTCGGATGGCGAAGTCGTATCGCCTCGTGCCCGGAAGTTGACCCAAGCCGTTTTCGGGTCGGCGTTGACCCCCGGGCAGGTCGTGGAGCGGGTTTGCAATGACGTGCGCCAAAAGGGGCTCCGGGCGGCCCTCCACTACACCGAACAGTTCGACAAGGTCAAGCTCGACGCTAATTCGATCCGCGTCACCGCCGAAGAATTGAAAGCGGCCCATGAAGCCATTGACCCGGAGCTGCTCGACGTCATTCGGCGAGTGCGCATGAACATCATCGCCTTCCAGAGCGGCTTGCTCTCGAAGGACGCGCTGCTATCGGTTTCGGGAAGCCATGAGCTTCAGGTCCGGTTTCGCCCAATGAAACGCATCGGCATCTGCATTCCGGGAGGGCAGGCCGCGTATCCATCATCGTTGTTGATGACCGTTTGTCCGGCTCAGGTCGCCGGCGTTCCCGAAATTGCCGTCGTCATGCCCCCTACCTCGAGCGGGGCCTATAACCCCGACATGCTTGCGGTTTGTTACGAGCTTGGTGTACGCGAGGTTTATCGACTCGGGGGCGCTCAGGCCGTGGCCTCGCTGGCTTACGGCGTCGATGGTCTGCCGCCGGTCGATCTCATCGTTGGACCCGGAAACACGTTCGTTGCCTTGGCCAAGAAATTCGTCTTCGGGCAAGTCGGCATCGACTGTATCGCCGGCCCAAGTGAGGTCGTCGTTGCCGCCGATGGGTCGGCCCAACCCGATCACGTCGCCATCGATCTTCTTGCCCAGGCCGAGCATTCGCCCGGCGTGGCGGTTCTGGTCACTTGGCATGAACCGCTTTTAGAGGAAGTGACCGCGTCGCTGGCCAAATTGTTGCCGACGCTGCCCCGCGGCGAAGCGGCTGGTGAATGCCTCGAACGATTCGGTGCGTTGGTCCTTGCGTCCAGCGCGGATGAGGCCGCGAAAGTTATCAATGACTTGGCCCCCGAACACCTGCACGTTCAAACGCGCGATCCAGAGAATTTCGCCGAACGCATTGATCATGCCGGCGCCATCTTCCTTGGTCCCTACACTCCTGTGGCGCTGGGCGACTACGCCGCCGGCCCGTCGCACGTCCTGCCCACCGGCGGCACGGCTCGTTTCGCCAGTGGATTGACCGCCAACGATTTCCTGCGTCGCACCAGCATCCTGTCGTTCACGCGGCACGGCCTCCGCGAGGTCGCCGACGATGTCTTGTTCCTCGCTGAGAAAGAAGGCTTGGGCGCCCATGCCCGCAGTGTCTCGATGCGAATCAGCGAAGGCAACCATGCCGCCGCACGCCCGCCGCGAAAGGGCGACAAAAACAAGAAATGACATCGAATTTCGTGTCGAGCCAACCAACCGGATGAGACCGAGGTCGGCTCATCCGGTTGGAGCATTTCCTCATGGATCTTTCCTCGATACGGCCCGCGATACGCCAGATGGCCGGCTATACACCCGGCGAGCAGCCACGCGAAGATTCGGTCATCAAGCTGAACACGAACGAGAATCCGTACCCACCGTCGCCGGCTGTCATCGATGCCATTCATGCTGTCCTGACGGGCGAACGACTTCGCAAATATCCTGATCCGATCGGCAATGTCTTTCGCGAAGCTGCGGCTCGGGTCCTCGACGTTGATCCCAATGGCATTCTCATCGGAAACGGCTCTGACGATATCCTGACGATTCTCACGCGGGCTTTTGTTCCCGAAGGCGGAATCGTCGCCTCGATGACGCCCAGTTACCTGCTCTATCGCACGCTCGCGGAAATTCAGGGCGCCCGATACGAGACGGTCCCGTTCAACGCCGATTGGCAAATGCCATCGCCGTGGCCGATCCGTGATGCGAACATCACCTACATAACCAACCCGAATTCGCCGACGGGGACGATCATCCCTTCACGGATTCTGGCCGAATTCGTCGAACAGGTTAGATCGCCGGTCGTGGTCGATGAGGCTTACGCCGACTTCGCCGATGACAACGCTTTGTCACTGGCACGGCGAGGAAAAGCCATCGTGACGCGCACCTTGAGCAAGTCGTATAGCCTGGCCGGGATTCGATTCGGTTTCGCCATTGCGTCACCGGACATCGTGGCTCAACTCGTGAAGGTCAAAGATTCGTACAACTGTGATGTGCTGAGCCTCGCCGCCGCGACGGCCGCCGTCCTGGATCAGCCGTACCGGCTCGCTGTTCGGGCGAAGATTCTGGCAACCCGTGAGCGAATGACGAAGCGCCTCGGTGAATTGGGGTTCACCATCACGCCAAGCCACGCGAATTTCGTCTGGTGTCGCCGAACCGATCGACCCGTTAAACCCATCTATGAGGAATTGAAGCGACGCCAGATTCTGGTACGCTACATGAGCTATGAAGGCTACGGCGACGGCCTTCGAATCACCGTCGGCACCGATGCGGAAGTTGATCGACTCTTTGAGGAGCTTGGGCACGTGGTATGATTGGATAAACGCAACCTTCAAAGGTAGTGCTATGCCGCGAATTGCCCGTATCGTCCGCAACACCACTGAGACGCAGATTGAAATGACTGTCGATCTCGACGGCATCGGCCGCACCGAGGTTTCAACCGGCGTCGGTTTCTTCGATCACCTGCTCACGCATTTGGGCAAGCACAGTCTGATTGACCTGACGGTCGCGGCAAAAGGCGACTTGCACATCGACGCTCACCACACCGTCGAAGATGCCGGTATCTGTTTCGGCAAGGCGCTGGCTCAGGCTCTAGGCGACAAGGCCGGAATTCGCCGATACGGGTCGGCGACGCTGCCGATGGACGACACGCTGGTCACCGCTGCCATCGATCTGAGCGGGCGACCGTTTCTCGTCTGGAGGTGCGATTTTCCACCCGAGATGCTTGGGTCCTTTAATTCGGCGTTGGCCGAAGAGTTTTGGCGAGCGGCATCGTCGGCAGGCGCGTTCAATTTGCACCTGGTCTTGCACCACGGCCGCAATGCCCACCACATTATCGAGGCGAGCTTCAAAGCCATTGCCCGTGCCTTGCGTCAAGCCGTCGAGTTCGATCCAAGGACGACGGGCGTTCCATCGACAAAGGGTGTATTGTAAAGCGACGCCGCGTTTGCGAACCATCGCTAACCCAAGAATCGCCGCGCCACTTTCGCGACATACGTAAACGTCGGATTCACGAATTGCGTGCAGCGAGCCTCCAGGACCTGCCCGAGCCAAAGGTAAGCGTCGCCGCGACTGAAGCCGAATTCCTCCTCCATCCACAGGATGAGTCCTTCGAGGGCATGGCGGAAAGCGTCTTCGCAGGGCCGCGCCATGGCGGCGACCATGATGTGCGACTCGTTCTCGATTCTGGGCCATCGCAGGTTTCGCGGCGCCGGTGCCAACTCGCAGCGAATGCGAACCACGCCGCTGGCCTCGATGCCCCCAGCGCCACAGATTTCGCCGTCGCCTTGAATGGCGTGCATGTCGCCGATGTGAAGTCGAGCGCCGGGCACGTTCACTCGTAAGCAAACACTGGCACCGGTCGTTATTTCCTGCACGTCAAAATTTCCGCCCCAGGTCCCGCCCCAAACGTTGGCGATTCGTTCGAACTCGGGGGCTACGCCGATGAAGCCGATCATTGGCTTGGCAGTCAGAGTGCGGCCATCACCCCATTGAATAACGCCATTTTCGATCCGCACGACCCGATGATGAGGTCCGACGCCGGACGATTCAAACCATGCCGGCATCGCGCCCGTTTGGCCCCGGAATCGCGTGAATCCAAGCGGGTCGAGGCGTATTTCGCCGACGTGCACGCGAAGCATCATCCCAGGTTCGGCGCCTTCGATCCAGATGCACCCCGACGATGGATTTCCCCCACGCAGCAACTTGGTGAGACGGGGACCGTCAGCATGCGTATCAAGCCAAGGGCCTCGATTGAGCTGTGTTTCGACTTCGAATTCTTCACCGGGCTGCACTCGCAGGGTGGGAGCATTGTCGGGGCCGGTTTCAAAGTACAGCACATCGCGGGAAGCGCGTTTCATCGTCGGTCTTTCGAAGTCGAGTCTGAATCAAAAAACCACAGCCTTTTTATCAAATTACGCTCAACAGATGGTGACGGTACCGTGATTCCGTCCCACGGAATCGAGTCGTCGCGGGCGAATTCGCAAGCGAAGGCCCGCGGAGTCAGGGTTGACCTCGTTTCGCTGCATCTCTAAACTTCATCATGGGTATGAGCAAACCCGACTTGGGCCGTGAGCTACCGGAGCCTGATCCGCGACTATCGCGAGCCAGCGCCAACCGTTTGTGCCTTTACCTCCGATGTCTCGAGGGTTTACGGCGAGACGGTGTGGTGAAGGTCGCTAGTAGTCTGCTCGGCGAAACGGTCGGCGTGAGCGACGCCCAGGTCCGCAAGGACTTGGCCAGCCTCGGGAATCTTGGCCAGCCGGGAATCGGCTATCCAACAACCGAGTTGATCGCCGCGATTCGACACAAGCTCGGGATTGATCGCGACTGGAAAGCCATCCTGGTCGGGGTCGGCAACCTCGCTCGTGCGTTGTTGCGTTATCGTGGGTTCCGGCAACAGGGATTCCATATTGTTGCGTTGTTCGACAACGACGTAACAAAATCCGGGCAGATGGTCGAGGATCTTCCCATCCGCCCGTTAAGTGACTTGTCCCGAGTCGTGAAAGAAACGGGCGCGGAGTTGGGAGTCTTGACAGTCCCGGCTGAAGCCGCTCAGCCGGTTGCGGAACAGATGATCGCAGCGGGCGTCCGAGGAATACTGAATTTCGCCCCAACGATGCTGCGGCATCCTCCGGGAGTGAATGTGGTAACGGTTGACTTGACAGTTCAATTGGAGCAACTTGCGTTTTTGGTTCAGATGGGGGGCTAGGGGTAATCGATACCCGGTAGTGTAACGGTAGCACAAGAGATTTTGGCTCTCTTTGTCCAGGTTCGAATCCTGGCCGGGTAGTT
>CAZESP010000091.1:0-12339 GCA_964515185.1 uncultured Alcaligenaceae bacterium | reverse complement strand
CAACGACGCCGATGACCAGGGTAACATCGTCCCGAGCCTGACCGTCGCCCTCAACGCGCCGGCCGCCGGCCTCCTCACCAACAACGGCGACGGCACCTTCAGCTACGATCCCAACGGCGCGTTCGATTACCTCGACGTGGGCGAGACGGCCTACGTTAGCTTCGATTACCAAATCGAAGACAGCTTCGGTGAGATCGACACCGGGAAGGTCACGATCGCCATCCACGGCGTCAATGACCGGCCAACGATCGGTGTCGATAACCCGTCGGTCACTGTCGATGAAGGCATGACCGCGACCATTTCCGGGACGATTGCCGATATCGACTTGAGCGACACCGTTACGCTCTCGGCCAGTATCGGCACGGTGACCCGCACCTCCGGCGGAACTTGGACGTGGTCATTCGACACCAGCGATGGCCCGGCGGAATCCCAGACTGTGACCATCACCGCCGACGACGGCAACGGCGGAGTCTCGACAGTGACGTTCGACCTCGTCGTCAACAACGTCGCGCCGGCGGTCGTGTTGGCCGGGCCAGATTCGGGCGTGCGAGGCCAGACCCTGAGCTACTCCGGCAGCTTCACCGATCCGGGCGCCGACACACACTTGGTGACCTGGCAAGTCGTGGATTCAACCAACGCCGTCGTGGCGTCCGGCACGGGTCTCAATTTCGCCTTCACACCAGTCGCCGGCGGCAGCTACGTTGTCACCTTAACGGTGCAGGACGACGATGGTGACTCCGGATCGGCAAGCATCAACCTCACCGTAACGGCCGTTGCGGTCCAAACCGATTCGTGCGACCCGACGAAGACGATGCTCGTCGTTGGCGGCACCGAAGGCAACGATTCGATCGCGTTAAGCCCAGGCTCGGGGTCGAGCGTTGTGGTCACGATCAACGGCGTCGTTCAGGGAACCTATTCGCCGACCGGCCGGATGATTGTCTACGGCCAAGCCGGCAACGATGACCTACAAGTCGGAGGAAGCCTGACAAATTCGGCATGGATCTTCGGCGGCAGCGGCCACGATCGAATCAAGGGCGGTAACGGGCATGACGTCCTCGTTGGCGGCGACGGCGACGACCTCATCATCGGCGGGCAAGGTCGCGACCTGCTCATCGGTGGCATGGGAGCCGATCGAATTGTGGGCAACGCGGATGAAGACATCCTGATTGCCGGAACCACCGCCTTTGATGCCAACGATCACGCTTTGTGCCGACTCATGGCCGAATGGACCAGCGACAATTCATTTATGGTGCGTTTTTCAAACGTATCAAACGGAACCGGGCAAGCCGATGGTATTCGGCTCGCTGGCGACGACGGTGTCAATCAGACCGTGTTCGAGGACAACGACGCCGACACCCTTACGGGCAGCCAGGGTCAAGACTGGTTCTTCGCGAACAGGGTCGCGGACAACGGCGGAGTTCTCGACAGGGTCACCGATCAAGCCGCCAACGAACTTTGGAGCGATACGGACTTCTAACGGTCAGGAGTTTCAACCGCAAATCTGAGGCCGACGAGTTACTTTTTCTCCACAGGCCGCCGCGGCTCAACAGCGACAGGTTTGAACATCGTAAGATCGGGCAATTTGGCACGAACGCCGTCCGTGGGGACCTCAATCCTTGCCGTCCAGACGACGGCGTTCAGTATCAAGATGCGAAGATCTTCGTGCCCCCAATTGCGGTAGAAGTGCGGCATAACAATGGCCGCTCCTCGTCCCCCGTCGGCGCGCTCAATGCACCACGCTACGGCCTCAGATCCTGGATTTTCCGGTGGCAGCTGCGAGTTTGCCAAAATCGTAACGCCGCGAGCCGGCCCAGAATTCCGAAAGTAGTTGTTGATGTAGGGTTCGTCATGAATTGTAAACGCCCTCCAACCACGCAGAATTGGATGCCCAGTCTTCGATGGTTCGATCGTCGCTTCTTTGAAAACGCGGGCGATCGATCGATGATGCTTACACCGAGTGGCGAAATACCCACCCGTCCAGTGCAACAATGGATGGTCGCCGGTCTCTGAAACGTGTTTCGCCTCCAAGCCAGTCGCATAATGCAGGCAGACGATACCGCAACCACGCTCGGTCATAGCCTTCAAATCTCGCATGATATCGTCGCGGTTTGGCATGACTTCCGGTGGAAACAGGTCGCCAATAAACACGACAGTTGCAACGTCACTCATAGTAGCGCGGCCTCCGGCTGGCCAATCAGTCGCGACTTCCGCCCTGTATTTCAAGCTGTTCAAGCAATGTTGGAGAAGCTGCCCGCCGGCCGCGACTTCATGTGTCCCCGGCGGATGGTTACTCGGACCAACGACAATGAGAATCCGCCGTGCGTGTTCCTCGCCAGCCAATACTCCGCACGCCATCGAACTAAGGGTCGCGGATGCTGTAGCGAGTGCCGCCCGCCGGGTGATTGGAATCGATCTTCTGGCTTTCATCGCTTGCTCCGAGGCGAATCCAGTTTCTTCAATGCCTTCCTAACCACGTCGTTCCAAACTGCGTAGCCCTTCTCGCTGAGGTGTAATCCGTCTTTCACAAACAACTCAGCAATCGGCTTGCCATCCGTCCCGATCATAGGTGTCACGGTGTCAACATACATCAAACGCGAATCCCTGTTGCATAACTCCATAACGTACGCGTTTGCCCGTTTCTGGCGCTCAAACATCTCCCATCTTTTCAGACTCGGCTTGATAGCAAGAAAAACGATACGGGTCTTCGGTGACCGGCCATGGACGAGATTAACAAATGCGTCAAAGTCATCGCGAACTTGCTCAGGAGTTCTCTTCGCAGCAATGTCGTTATCACCAGCATAGAAAACGACTGTGGACGGTTGGTGCGGAAGTATCACGCGCGGAGCGAAATGTGTCGTATCCCGAATGATTGAACCGCCAAAACCAACGTTGATCGCCCCTGGAAATGACTCGGCAAGTTTCCAAAGGCGAATCGTGGAACTTCCTGCGAAAAACGTGCTGCCTTTTGGAGGAGGATTATTCTTGAGCCGTTGTTCGATCGTTGAAATCTCCTTCTCCCAACGATCAAACTGACCAGCGTCCTGCCCAAACACCGAAAACGGAATAATTCCAAAGACCAAAACTGCGGCAATGAGTTTCATCGGAAGGTCCTTAACAAACAGACACGATATACCTATTTCATGCCATCTAACAGAAACAACGTTGAAAAATACCTTCGGCGTTCCGATCATTTCTTCCTGCCTGGTTTTGGAACTACGTTTGAGTGCTTTGCCCAGCGATTCCATGCATTGGCAAGCTCCCTGACTTTCCCTGGCATTTTATCGGCTAGATTAGCGGACTCGGTGATATCCGCCTCCATATCATAGAGTTCCCAACCGGTGTCATCAACCTCAACGAGTTTCCATCGCCCATTTCGAATAGCCTTGTTGTTTTCATGCTCCCAGAAAAGAGTCCTGGACACGGTATCGCCAGCGAATGCAGATGCCAGACTACGCCCCTCCATCGGGATAGTAGGGACGCCCTCAACGTTGGCCGGGTATTTCGTTTTCGCGATATCAACACAAGTCGCCATGACGTCAATAATGTGGCCGACATGATCGCGGAACTCGCCTTTGGCCGCGATTCTGCGGGGCCAATGAGCAATAAAATGGGTGCGAATACCGCCTTCATGGCAATAATGCTTGTAGAGCCGAAAAGGCGTGTTTCCGACGTTGGCCCACCCGCTTCCATAGCTGTGATAAGTCGCGGCGCTTCCCATCTCGGCCAGTTTCGGCCCCTTATGCAAGATATTGTTTGGCCCGCTATTGCCATCGAAACCAAATGGATCCCACTCAGCACACGCACCGTTGTCGCTGAGGAACATGATTAGTGTGTTATCGAGTTCGCCATTCTTTCGAAGGTCATCGACCAAACGCCCGATGTTGCGATCCATACAAGTTACCATTCCGGCGAACACGGCCATGCGCCGCGCAAGGTCGGTGCGCCGGTCGGCATCGAGCGATTCCCAAGCGGGATTCATTCCACTGCGCCCAATGTCGGCGCGGGCTTTATATGGCGACAAGGGTGTTATCGTAGTGCCTACCGGAAAAAGTCCAATTTCGATCTGCTTGTCAAGCCTAGCCTGCCGGGTTTTGTCCCAACCATTCCCATAAATCGCGAGATAACGCTGAATGTCAGCCGGTTTGGCGTGCAATGGAAAATGGGGCGCGTTGAAGGCGAGGTATTGAAAAAACGGTTTTCGCCGACGTCGGGCCTCGGCAAGAAAGTCGAGTGCGTAGTCGCCAAATACGTCTGTGCTGTAGAACCCGTCCTTGGGGTAGCTACGCTTCGCACGTCCGGCTGGCAGGCGCGTATAAAAGGGATCTTCCTGAAAACAAGAATTAAAGCCGCCGATCATACCATAGAATTCTTCAAACCCGCGATCGGTCGGGCGAGGAGTCTTCGGGCCGGCGCTCAAATGCCATTTGCCGACCATCGACGTATGATAGCCGGCGTCCTTTAGCACTTCGGCAATGGTAACGGTATTTGGTTGAGGGAATCCACGATATCCCGGGAGTCGCGAATCTCCGTTCATGAGTCCCACGCCGGCTTGGTGGGGGTAGAGTCCCGTGAGCAAACTCGCGCGGCTGGGACAGCAACGCGTTCCGTTATAGAATTGCCGAAACCGAAGACCGTTTCGGGCAAGGGCGTCAAGATGGGGAGTCGCGATTTCACTGCCATAACATCCGACATCCGCGAAGCCAAGGTCGTCGGCAAGTATGAGTAGTATGTTTGGCCTGGCAACTTCGTCCGAGAAACCTGTCGTCGTTTGAGCCAAGGCAGACATGACAATGAGAAAGGTCGTACCGCGGTTCATTCGTCGCTACCTGTGATCGTAGTGTTCGGGGCGGCCTTCGCTTGATGTCGCACAATGGTTTCGATTCATCAAATCGCGTCGATGTGGGCAGCGTCCAAATGAGTCAGGTCGTATGCAAATCAAGGCGTCTGTGTGGAAAAAGGGCGGCCGCTCAAGTGGCCCGCCCTTCTTCCGCATAGGTCCAGCCTCTGAACATCATTTACTGCAGCGGGCCTCGTCGCGGTCGTGATGACACAAGGATCGGCTCAAACAAGTAGCCATCGCTGTTCGACCTATCGCTGTCCGTGATGAAGGCCATGTAGCCCGAACCTGGAGGCGGCGGAGCTGTGGTTTCGCCAAAATCGGCAGCCGGCGGCAGTGCCTTCACCCGGAATGCTTTGGAATCTGACGGCGCGACCTCTGTGGCCGAGCTGTTACCTGAATCCGGGACGAATGCCGCGGAACCGTCGCCGCTACCGCCGCCACCATCGTCGTTGACGATTGTCCCCAGCCCCTGCGAGTCACCAATCACGGCGTTTGTAGCACCGGATAGATTAACATAAAACGTCTCGTTGGGTTCTACGGTTCGATCGCCGCGAACTCGAACGCTCACGGTCAGTGACGTGGTTCCAGGTGAAAAGCTCAGCGTTCCTGACTTCGACGAATAGTCATTGTTTGCCGTTGTGGCCGTACCGTTGGCCGTTGCGTAGTTGACCGTTACAGTTTGCGCGCTGGATGCGGAAAGCGTGACAACAAAGTTGAAATTCTTAAACGACTTGTTTCCTTCGGTCAAACTCACATCGGTGATACTGATCGTCGGAACCGCGAAATCGTCGTTTTGTATCGTGCCTTGCCCTCGATCGTCGGCAATCGTCGCTCCACCTGTCGCATTGCTTAGTAGGACGAAGAAACTCTCGTTGGACTCCACAAGCGAATCGGCATTGACCGCAACGGAAACGGTCTTCAATGTGTCTCCAGGAGCGAACTCGAGAGTTCCGCTGTTGGAGACGTAATCGCCGCCCGCGATCGTGGCGGTGCCATCATCGGTATCAAAGTCAACCATGATGGTATTGTTGGACGCGCTGGAGAGAGTGACATTGAATGTGAATGTCGTTGTGGCGCCGGTCCCCTCAGCATGTGTCACATCCGAAATGGAGATACCGATACCTGGGGCGATTTGCAATGCGCCCCAAACATTAAGCCGCCCGCCGGTCGCGGTCTTGCCGCTAAGCGATGCGGTCGGTGTTGCGCTCACGAGGATGGCATCACGGATTTCCTTGGCCGTCGCGGTTGGGTAGCGAGACGCATACAAAGCCGCGGCCCCGGTTACATGGGGAGTCGCCATCGAAGTGCCGCTATACGATCCGTAGGAATCCACCGGCAGCGTGGACGTGACGGATGAACCAGGCGCGCCAAGATCAACCGTCGTGGCACCATAGCTCGAAAAGCTGGAAAGCGCCCCGGTACTGGTGATGGATGCGACGGCGATAACTGCCTCGTACGTTGCAGCGGTTTCCGTAGATGTTCCAATCAAGGTGCTGTAATTCGACGGGTAGAATGGTCCGTTGTCGTTGTTGCTGCTACTGTTGCCGGCCGCGGCGACGAAGAGGATTCCGGCTTTTGCGGCACGGATAATGGCATCATGGAGGCCTTGCGAGTAGCCGCCACCACCCCAGCTATTGTTGGTCGCGACGATGTTCAGCCCATGACGGGTCTTGAGGTCAGTCAGGTAGTTGACCGCATCAATGGCCCCCGAAATGTAACCGCCGCCCGGGCCGAGGAACTTAGCGGAGATCATCGTCACATTCCAGTTGACGCCGGCGACGCCAATTGCGTTGCCTCCCTCCCCACCAATGGTCCCGGCGACATGTGTTCCGTGATCGTCGTCGGTTCCATCGTAGGTCGTGTTGTCGTTGTAGAAGAAGTCCCAGCCGTGGACGTCGTCGATGCGTCCGTTGCCGTCGTTGTCCACGCCGTCCACCGGATCGAAAGGATTCGTCCACGAGTTCGCGTCGAGATCGGGATGCGAATACTGAAAGCCCTCGTCAATCACACCGACATAAACTGTCGATGAGCCGATGTGGCCATCGTTCCAGGCCTTTTCGGCTTGGCTCCCGTAGATGTTCGTCGTCCCCGAAGGCCCAATCGCGGTCGGTGAATCGTCGCTATACATTCCCCAAAGAGCACCCGATAAATAATGAGTGTCGTTGCTGACATACTGCGAGGTCAGGACGTAGTTTGGCTCGGCGTACAGAACTCCGCTCATCGCGCTGAATCGACCCATCGCTTCTTGGACACTCAATCCCGGAGTCAGTCGAACCCGCTCTAGCGTTCCTCCCGTTGAAGAGACACCGACCGCGACGTGTCCCATTTCTTTGATCAACGTTGCTCCGACGATTGACCGCATCGAGGCACGTGCGGTTTGGTCCACTCCGCCCGCGAATCTGACGAGAAGTTCATCAGGCGCGAAATTCGCCGACGGGAGGGCACGTTCTTCTAGTTGTTCGACGCACAAACGCCGCGCGGCACGATAAAAACGGTGATGTATCGCCATTAGAGAATCTCTCTGAGCCAGATGGAACCACGAATCAAGGGTAATGAACCGGTCCGAGGGTACCACCTCATCGCGATGGCCGCAACCGAATTTCGTGAAAAGTCTCAAGACGTATTCCAGATTCTTCCCTGGCCATTTTTTGTTGACGAGGCAAGGAGCGGTCGGTCAAACTGGGTGGGTCGTTGAATCCCGATGACCATCAAGCGTCACGCTTTTCCAGGAGTGCCTGAGATGTCGCGATTTCGAGTGCCTTCGATCGTTGTGGCGTGCCTCGTTGGCGGTGCTTTGGCCGGTTACATCGTCAGAAATGAAGGCGATTGGGTTGTGGCAGCGTCTCAGAGCGACAAGCCTCAGTCAATTCGACCAGCAGCCGCCGACGACGACGGCAAGTTGCGGATCATTGCCTTCGGCGCTCACCCCGACGATTGCGAACTTCGCCTCGCAGGAACGGCAACGAAATGGGCGGCCCAGGGACATCATGTGAAATTCGTCTCCGTGACTAACGGCGACGTCGGGCATTGGGGTCAGGCCGGCGGCCCGCTCGCTCGACGTCGAACCGCCGAGGTCAAGAGATGCGCCGAGATCTTGGGCATTCAGACAGAAGTCCTCGACATCCACGATGGCGAACTGTTGCCCACCCTCGAAAACCGCCGGATCATCACGCGACTCATCCGAGAATGGAAGGCCGATCTTGTTCTCAGCCATCGGCCCAACGACTATCACCCCGATCACCGCAACGCCGGCGTCCTCGTGCAAGATGCCGCGTACATGGTTACCGTGCCATTCTTCTGCCCCGACACACCGTTTCTGACCAAGAACCCGGTGTTCCTCTATTTCGAAGACCGATTTCAGAAACCGACGCGTTTCGCCGCAGATATCGTCGTGGATATAACCGACGTCATCGATAAGAAATTGGCCGCGGTCGCGGCGCTTGAGTCTCAGTTTTATGAAGGTGGATGCAATGGCGGACCGCACCTGGTGCCGGATCCGAGGAATGCCGCCGCCGTCGCCGAGCGGAAGCAAGAAGTGCGCGACGGCTTCCGCAACCGCTTCGCCGATACTGCCAAGCGTTTCCAATTGCAACTCGCGACATGGTATGGGCCATCTGATATGAAAGACCGAACACGGTATGCCGAAGCATTCGAGATTTGTGAGTACGGACGAATTCCCAAACCCGACGAGATCCGCAAGCTCTTCCCGTTCTTCCCGAATCCGAAATAGAACCTTGCGGCGACCTGTGTTGGATGACGTCACGACCTGTGGGTTATTTCAAGCGCCTCCCATATATCATCTTGCCTTTGAGGGGTCTTCATGCGAGCCATCGTGATTTCCATCCTCTGTATTGTCATCGCCGGGCAGCCCATTGATGCGAAATCCACCCAGACAGACGATAAAGCGCTTGCCATGGAAGCTTCGCGACTCGACCGGGAAGCTGTCGCGCTTTACGGGCAACGGCGATTCCGAGAAGCCATCGCCAAATTCGGTGACGCTCTCGCGGCGTATGAGAAGTTGTACCCATCGAACAAGTTTCCCGAAGGTCACGCGGATATCGTCCAAACGCTGTCGAATTTGGGATTACTTCACCATGAATCCGGGCGAAGCGCTGAAGCATTGGCCTTTTTCGAACGAGCCTTGGCCATGCGACGGCGACTCTATTCATCAGAGAGATTCCCCCAGGGTCACCTCGAGCTAATGACCGGCAACAACCAAGTCGGATTCATCTTGCGAAACCTTGGCCGATATGATGAAGCGCTGCCGTTTGCCGAGGCAGCGTTGGCAGATGCCAAGAGACTCTATCCCATTTCGGAATATCCCTCCGGTCACCCCAATCTGCTGATCGCCCTAAGCAACCTCGGTGTCGTTCACTCTTCACTTGGCTCCTACACACAATCGATTGCCTTTCATGAACAAACCTTGGAGATGGCCAAGAAACTGTTCCCGGCATCCAAGTATCCCGACGGACATCCACAATTGACACGAAGTCTAACAAACCTTGGGAGCACTCTGCGCGATAACGGCGACTTTGATCGAGCATTGTCGCTTATGGAGCAATCCCACGCAATGAGCCGGCGGCTGTTTCCCGTAGCAAAATTCCCCAAGGGGCATCCGGAGTTAATCCTCAGCGCGAGTAATCTTGGAGGCGTTTACAATTCGTTGGGCGAATATTCTCGAGCCATCCAGTACTTGGAGGAAGCTCTGGCCGTCACTCGGCAGCTATACCCACCGGAAGAGTTTCCCAACGGCCACCCCAACGTGATCCATAGTCTGTTCAACGTGGGTGGGACCCTTCGTAGCATCGGGCGCTATGACGCGGCCCAAGCCTACTACGAGCTAGCGTTATCATTGGCGACGGCTTTTTTCAGCAAGGACCGATTCCCCTCGGGCCATCCCATGATCGCCATGATTCACCATAACCTTGGCGGACTTGCAGACCTACGCGATGACTGGTCGAAATCGAAAGAACATACTCTCGTCGCTTATAACATGTATCGAGAATTGTATCCTCCGTCACGATACCCGGTTCCGCCTTGGGAAATGACACAATGCCGATTTGTATTGGGCTATGTTCATTTCTGCCTCGGAGAGATTGACGCCGCCCGCGAGCACCTAATGGCAACGTTGGAATTGCGCCGACGCATGTATCCGCCGGAAACCTATCCTCACGGACATCCGAGGCTGGCTCAGAATCTGGCCACAGTTGGGCACTTTCTCGAAGCGACAGGCCAAATCCGCGATGCAATGCCTTATTTCGAACAAGCGCAAGCAATGCAGCGGCGCCTGGCTGATCAGGTCTTTCGAACGGCTTCTGAGCAGCAATCGCTTGCCTATCATAATACGCTGCCTTTGACCCGCGATGCTTATCTGACAGCGTTAACGCGACTCGATGGTTCCGACACAAAGGCCTATGACTCGGTCTGGCGTTTCAAATCTGCCGTCACCCGTGTCTTGGAGCAACGACGCGTTGCGGCTCGGGCCGCGGAGGCCAAGCAGTCCGAGTCGCTGAAACGCTTGCGCGACCTCCATCGGCAAATTGAAACGACATTACAAAACCGTCAACGAACACCTGCCGAAGGAGACCGCATGTTGACGGCCTTGGACGACGAGCGATCCCAATTGGAAAGACAACTAGCAAAGTCGCTCCCGTGGCTCGCCGCTCGAGAAGCCGACGCCAAACGGGGACCAAGTGACTTGTTGAAGGTTATTCCAGCACGGACAGCGTTTGTGGATTTCGCTTCCTATTTCCACTTTGACTATCAGCGCAATGCCAAGGGTCATTTCTTCGAACGAAAGGAGCTTCGATACACAGCATTTGTCCTCGGACCCGGTCAGTCTTTGCGCCGTATCGAACTGGGAGCCTGCGAGCCAATCGACAGCGCGATTCGAAGATGGCGGACAGAAATCGACAACCGTGCCGATGGCGGCGTGCCGGAGGTCTTAGCCCAAATGTGGGGAAGGATACGTTCGCAACTACCCCATGACGTTAAGGCCATGTATCTTTCTCCCGATGGCGACTTGGCACGATTACCATGGGCCGCGCTGCCCGGATCGCGGCCCGGAACGATCCTGCTGGAGGACTTGGCTCTCGCCGTTGTTCCGCATGGCCCGTTCCTACTGAGCCGATTAGAAATATCTGAGCCGTTCAAATTGCCGGATCGTTTTTTGATTGTCGGCGGGGTTCAGTATGATCCATCGACTCAGTCACTGGGTCGGCCTTATCCGGCTTTACCCGGTTCGGCGCGAGAACAACGTGAGTTAATTGCGCTAGCGGGGCCACGAGGAATTGGGCTTAGCGGAGCCGATGCAACGTCACAACGAATCCAGGCGGAACTCCAGAAGGTTCAGTGGGCTCATATTGCGACTCATGGTTTGTTTGATGAAGCACGTTTAACAGCCGAACGAAAACGGCAACTCGAATTCTGGAAGAACTGGCGTTATCGAGGCGGCCGTGACGACAGTCAAGTAGGTTCCGGTGCGCGCTCGCCGTTGGCCTTCACGGGTTTGGTCTTTGCCGGCGTCAACGGAGATCCAACGCAGGTGCTTACTGGCGAATCTCTGGTCGCATTGCCGCTGGAATCATTGCGATTGGTCGTGCTGAGCGCTTGCCAGACGGGCTTGGGAGAATGGACTGCGGGCGAAGGCGTCTTCGGGCTAACACGGGCATTTCACTTAGCCGGCTGTCCGAATGTCGTTTCGTCATTGTGGAACATCAACGACGCTGCTTCCGCTGCGCTTATGAACAAGTTCTACCACGAACTCTGGGTGAACCATCGAACGCCCATAGAGGCGTTGCGAGAAGCACAGTTGCTGGTCTATCGTCATCCCGAGTTGATTGCTGATCTGGCCGGAGAACGCGGCGCACCGAAACTGAAAGAGGCGATCGCATTCAAAGCGGCTACCACGTCAAAACCACCGGATTCCGCGAACACTACCGGGATGAAGCCTGTCCGATCGCCAACGAAACTCTGGGCCGCTTTCATTCTCAGTGGCGTTAACAACTCCGCTGGTTGGTAGTCGGCATCGATCCGAGGACTTCAGCGATCTTGGTAAGGCCGCCCATGATGATCGGTACCCCATCAATGATCTCTTCTGGCGGCAGTGATGCCGGCACCGGACATGGATGCTCTTGCCCTTCACGAACTGCTCGTTCCTGAATTGGACCTTCAAATTGCTCTCCGCGACACAGAAAACAGCAGCCTGAAATTGGCACTCACTCACATCACCACGCTGTGTGACGCATTGAACTTGGCCAAGGAACCTGTGGGGATGTATTGGCAGAAATGCAGGAAGTCGCTTCCGGTATGGTTCCTAGAGGCAATAGCGGAACGATGGAGGGTAATTGTTTAGTGCCCTCTTGAAGAAACGGCAGCAATTGCGACATTGGTTGACGGAGGATGTTGCTGGTTCCGGAGCGGGTCATGGACAGGCCAACCTACAACGAATTGCTCGACGAGAACCGGCGATTGCGACGGCGAGTCGATGAATTGGAGCG
>CAZESP010000090.1:0-12547 GCA_964515185.1 uncultured Alcaligenaceae bacterium | reverse complement strand
CTAACCCGATTCGCAACCCTGGCCGGTTACATGGGAGCGAAACCCAGCGTGACCAATTGAACGGCCTGCCAGAGCCTCTTGCCGAGGCTCCGATGCCAAAATGAATTTCAAAAAATCGTTTGATTAAGGGAACATCCTGGGATCGTCTCGACGCGAAACACATCATCGGCTGGCATGCGGCATCGGTTCGGTCGCCTTCGCCGGATTGGTCGCGGAGCCATCGCATGCGGCGCCTCACACGGCTGATCCACTCGCTGCGCGACTGTTGGACACGGGTGCCGATGTCATCCCGAGCCACGCGGAACGGCGACAGCGGCAGTCCGTTTCTCGGCGAGGCTATCACCCACGCAACACACACCAAGCCGAGGCCAGCATCCCGCCACTTGGTCGACTTCAACTCCGTGTGATCATTTCGTGCAAGTTTAGAATGACGCGCGCCACCGAGGTCCAGGCCGCAAGCTCGGCGACGTCTTTATCCTTCGGTGGTGCGGCTTGGCCGGCATTGAGGACTTTCTCAGCCGCGGTCTTGTCAGCCCGATACTCGGCTCGATGCTTGCCCGCTAAGTCCGTGAGCAATCGCATCTCGTCCGTGCGAGGCGGCCGCGACAGGGCAGCGCGAAAGGCGAACGCGATTCGTGCTTCGTCTGTCTCGCCTCCTTCGGTCACGATGCGAACGGCAAAGGCGCGAGCCGCCTCAACGTAGGTTGGGTCATTGAGTAGAACCAAAGCCTGCAACGGGGTGTTCGACCTCGCTCGTTCCGCGACGCATTCCTCGCGCGATGGCGCGTCGAAGGCAACGAGGCTGGGATGCGGAAACGTGCGACACCAATAGGTGTACAAACCGCGTCGATATTGATTCTCACCCTTATCCGCATACCAATCGCGTTTCGGGAAGTTCAAGAACGACCAATAGCCGGCGGGTTGATACGGTTTCACGCTCGGCCCGCCCATTCGTCGCGACAACAAGCCGCTCACGGCCAAGGCGTTGTCGCGCACAATCTCGGCATCGAGGCGATAGCGGTTTTGCCGTGCCAGCAACAGATTCGCGGGGTCGCGCTCGCGGAGTTCCTTCGACACAACCGACGCTTGCTTATATGTGGCCGACGTGACGATCTGCCGAATCAGATCCTTGACATTCCAGCCGCCCTCGCGGAACGAAACGGCCAGCCAATCGAGCAATTCGGGATGCGTTGGGGGCTGCCCTTGAGCGCCGAAGTCTTCCATGGATCGAACCAGTCCCAGCCCGAACATGAGCTTCCAGACGCGATTGACAAAGACCCGGCTGGTCAACGGGTTGTCCGCAGCGACCATCCAGTCGGCGAGGTCCAACCGGCTGTTGCGACCCTTCGAATTTTGCGGAATGGCGGGCAAGAACGCTGGCGCGTTGGGGGCCACAATTTCGCCGGTATCGTCAAGCCAATTCCCGCGCGGTAAAACGCGCATGGTTCGCGGCGTGCCAGACATTGAAACGAGCGTCGTCGGAATCGATGCCGCCAGAGCGTCTCGTTCCTTTTGGGTCGCGGTCAGCGCTTGCCGCTGCGACTCCGCGGCCTTGGAAACACTTTGCCGGAAATAGGCCATGATCGCTAGTTTCTGTTTGTCGTTGCGTTTGACGGGATCAACGGCCAAGGCGGCGGTAACCTCTTTCGGTAACTTCTTGGCGGCGTCTTTCTGATTCTTCAGCGACTGTTCCCATCTGCCCTGCTCATCGTCGAGTTCCTTGGAAGGCTTGCTCAGTTCCGCCTTCAGATTCGCGATCTTCGCATCGAGAGCCTTGAGCCGAGTCTCTTGCTCCCGAGTGGGAAACGGCGTCTGGTCTTGCCGCCCCACGGCTTTTTCTTGGACATCGGCGAAGAACGATGCCAGCGAGTAGAAATCCTTCATCGTGAACGGATCAAACTTGTGATCGTGGCACTCGCAACAGCCCATTGTCGAGCCAAGCCACGTCGCCGACACGTTGCGAACACGATCGGCAGCGTATTTGGCGGCATACTCTTTCGGCTGAGCGCCGCCCTCTTCGGTGGTCATCAACATTCGGTTGTATCCCGACGCGATTCGCTGTTCGCGAGTCGCGTTGGGGATCAAGTCGCCGGCTAATTGGTCACGGGTGAACTGATCGAACGGCATGTTGCGATTGAAGGCGTCGATCACCCAATCGCGGTACATCCAAATGTCACGGTGATTGTCGGAGTGATACCCGCCGGTGTCGGCGTACCGAACGAGGTCGAGCCAGAATATCGCCATGCGCTCGCCTAAGTGAGGGCTCGCCAGCAACCGATCGACGAGCTTGGCGTATGCATCGGGTGAACGATCGTTGACAAAGGCATCCACGTCGGCAGCGGTCGGCGGCAGCCCTGTGAGGTCGAAACTGAGACGGCGTATGAGCGTCACCCGATCGGCTTCGGCAACGGGACTGATTCCGGCGGCCTTCAGACCAAACCGCACGAACGCATCAATCGGATGCGGCGACCGGACACCATCGACGGCAGGAACCGCGGGCTTGACCGGCTTGGTGTACGCCCAATGCTCATCGAACTTGGCGCCATCGTTGATCCAGCGTTTGAATGTCGCGACCTGTTCGGGTGTCAGTCGAGGCTTCTTCGATTCCGGCGGCGGCATCTGGGCGTGAGGGTCCGTCGTCGTGATGCGCGCGATTAGGGGGCTGGCGTCGGCCTTGCCGGGAACAATGGCCAGTTTCAGCGCGTCATCGCGCGTATCCAGCCGCAATTTCGCCTTTCGCTTGGACGCATCAGGACCGTGGCAGGCGTAACAGCGATCGGAAAGGATCGGCTTGATCTCTCGCGAGAAATCGACAGGCTTCGCAGGATCAGCCGCGGTGGCAGTGACGACACGAGACGCGGCAACTGCTAGAAGGATCAGAAACCAGCGCATGGCGGGAATACTCGATTCGGCGGGATGGAATCAACGCTTGGATTTTCGTCCGTTCACGCGCGATCGTCAAGGGAGACTCACCAAACCGCCCACGACGCGGACGGCCGCCGAGCTATCGAACCGGTGCCACTTGACCCCTGCCGCGTTGGCACACCCCTGTACCGAAACCAACGACTCGATCGGAACTAGCGATTCGGCGCCGGCATCGATTGCGGGTTTCTATGGAGGACGTGAGTTGGTCACGCCGAAGGAGGCCATCCGGCGCTTCGTCGGCTCGAGGCGCAACCCAGCTTCGTCGATGATCCCCTTGCGTTCGTTCTGAGCGAGGGCCACAATAGCGTCGTGAACGATGTCATTGAGGATGTCGCGTGACCACTCTTTCTCCTGTCACCCCGCGAGCCGTGCCGGTCAGCCCTCGACCCTATCGGTGGCGGTGCGCCGAGTTTCATCGCTTCGGCGACATGGGCCTGTTCGAGGGCCGCAGGGCGATGCTCATCGATGGGGTCATCTTGGAGGAAGGCCCGATGAACCCGCCGCACGCGAAGTCGCTGGGTCTCGTTGAAGAGGCATTGCGGAAAGCCTTCGGCGCCGGGTGGTGGCTTCGGCATCAGTCGCCGCTGGTCTTGGGTCAGGACATCGATCCGCAACCCGATCTCGCTGTCGTCACGGGTCACCCGCGAGATTACGAACACCATCCCTCGACGGCTGAACTTGTCGTGGAGGCCGCTGACTCGTCCCTCGAATTCGACCTCAACGAAAAGCGGCTGATCTATGCCAAGGCCGGCATTCGAGAGTATTGGGTCGTGGACATCAACGGGCGACGGCTCTTGGTCTTTCGCGATCCGCATGGCGGCGATTATGCCACGCGACAAATCCTTCAGGCAACCGACACCATTTCCCCCTTGGCATTACCGGCCGCCGTTGTGCGCGTCGCCGACCTACTTGTGTGAGGAGCGTGCGCGATTCGTCCCTGGCAATGAACAATCCACGGGAAATAGGCGTAGCCTGTTGACACGACGCACAGATGTTGGATAATCCATTTAGGTGTCCCGTTGGACACAACCTACCTTAGCTGCCCGCCCGATAAAAGGACCCCACCATGCTCCGAATCAACGGCTCCCGTAACGGGACGCTATGTGACGGCGCCAGCCGTCGCGACTTCCTCAAGGTCGGCGCCCTTGGCGCTTCGACGTTGGCACTGCCCGACCTTCTTCGAATCCGGGCTGCCGCGTCAGCCAAGGGACAAGCAACCAAGAATACCTCGGTCGTTTGGTTGTGGCTCGGCGGCGGGCCGACTCACGTCGAGACCTTCGACCCGAAAATGACCGCCCCGGCCGAATTCCGATCCGCCGTCGGTGCCGTGAATACCACGATTCCTGGAGTGCAACTCGGCGGCGTCTTCCCAAAGATGGCCGAGCGCATGAAACACCTCGCCGTCGTGCGATCGTTCGCACATCGCAATTCGGGTCATGGCGGCGGCACTCATTGGGTCATGACTGGCTATGACTTTCCTCCGGCGGACAACGGCCAAGCTCCTGTGAAGCCCGGTATGGGCGCGATTCTGGCTCGACATCGTGGCCCGAACAATCCCGCGACGGGTCTGCCGACTTATGTGCGTCTGAGCGGCATCCTCGGCGACGGCCCGGCGTGGTTGGGCGCTCCTTATGCTCCATTCGACGTCAGCGGCCGCGCTCGCCAAAACATGAATATGCGGATTACGCTCGATAATCTCACCGACCGCCGAAGCCTGTTAAAGGGACTCGATACCGCGAACCGCGAAGCCGATCGCAGCGGCTTGATGAATGGTCTGGACGAATTCGACAATCAAGCCTTCGATCTCATTCTGAGTCGTGCCCGCGAGGCATTCGACGTCACTCGTGAGGAGCCTCGCACTCGCGACCGATACGGCAAGGGCCTCGGCGAACAGATGTTGCTGGCACGCCGACTTTGTGAGGCCGGCGTCGGCTTTGTGACGATTCAGTTCGGCGGCTGGGACATGCACGGCCAAATTGCTCAGGCCATGAACAATCTCGGGCCGAAAGTCGATGCGGCCGTTGCGGCCTTCCTCGATGACCTTCACGCTCGCGGGATGAACGACGACGTATTGCTCGTCATCACGGGTGAATTCGGTCGCACGCCTCGCATCAACGGCGGTGCCGGTCGCGATCATTGGGCGCCGCTGAGCACGCTAGCCCTTGCCGGCGGCGGGTTACGGATGGGGCAGGTGGTCGGCGATTCGACCGCCAAGGCTGAGGTACCCAAGACCACGCCGATCACGCCGCAGGACCTCATGGCGACTGTGTTCCATGTCTTGGGCGTCCCGCAGGATCTTCATTATAAGGATCCGACCGGTCGCCCGACGACGATGATTAGCGGCGGCAAGCCCATCGCAGAATTGGTGTGACGACGTTGGCTCCCTTGGCGGTAGTGGCAAACGCCCGCGGGTGTTTACCACTACCGTCCAAAGAGATTCCCACTTCGAGACGACGCTATACCGTCAGTTTTGGTGGCAAGCGTCCGATGAATCTTGACAATCTTTCCATTTTTGACTGGATGATCTGGGCTTCCCATCTTACTCTAACCTCCCGGACACCCCGAAACGCGAGAATGACCCTCGTGGCGCGTCGCGGTTTTGGCCCATGGTGAGGCCAGGGACGTGACCCGTTCGCACGTTTTGAGCTGAGGATCGTGCTCATGCCCTCCGAATCATGGGACCCTGTCCCGATGCCCCCCAAATGGGCCATTGCGGCGGGAAGCCTCCTTATCGCCGGACACCTTGTCACGGTGTTGGTTGGGGTATTGGCAGCTCCGAGTGGGCCGTGGCCGGCCGCCAACGGCGCCATGCCCGCGACCCCGCCGCAGTTCGCTTTCTCCGTTGATAGTTCAACTCGGCCGTATCTATCGGCCATTAAGTTCACCCATAACTATCACTATCCAACGAATCGACCGGGCATCCCCTCCGTGAAGCTCGAGATCAAACTCAAGGACGCCACGGGGGCGGTTACGAATACCATCCACCTGCCCGATCCCAATGCCAACCCGATCGTGCGCCGGAAACAAGAATTGCTGGCCCAAGCCCTGGGCGATGATCAACCGGTGGCGCCGCTGATGACGGAGGTCATCGCCGCGCCGAATCGCAAGAACCCGCAAGTGACCATTTGGGACATGACACCCACTCAGCAACTCGCCCTGAAGACCATCGACACGAATCTTATCCCGCGTGATCGCCCCGTATTTCGCCCTTCGGAGTGGTCCATGCTCATGGCGCGATCGTATGCACGGTATCTGTGTCGCGAACATGGTGCCGCATCCGTTGAGATTCTGCGACATTCAAAAGAGCCGTTTCCGCCGATGGTTCTCATTTCGAACGAACTCAATCAGGCGGCGTTTCCGTCTTTGACGAGCACCTTTGGGGATTTGTCACGATGACCAGTGAAGCCCCTGTCACTCAGCATCGATTCGGTGGTTGGGCTCGCGCTTGGGTCCGGTTTTGGTTCGAGCCGACCGATCCGATCGGCCTCCATCTGATTCGCGTCGCGGCTGGGCTGCTGTTCATCGTGTGGCTGTTGCCGCAAGCCGGACACCGCGACGAGTTTTTCGGTCTCAATGGCTGGTTCGATCAACGAGCTTATGCTGAGGCGGCCAATCTCCCGGACGGGTCACCCGCTCCACTGGGGTGGTCGGTCGCCTTGTTGTTTGGCTCCGCGCCTGGTTATTTGACGGCAGTCTATTTTGGGAGTCTGATCGTCTTTGGATTGTTTACGATCGGCATCTTCCCAAGGCTAACAGGCATCCTGTCATGGGTTGCGGTCGCGTCGATGACATCAAGCCCGGCGATACTCGACGACGTCGAACCGTGGCTCAACATGCTGTCGTTTTACTTGATGATTGGCTATGTCCTGTGGGGACAGGATCAACGCGGGCGACCCGTGACTTGGCACATCTTCGGGCCGGCTCTGACTGGGCTGGGTACCAAGTCGATGCTGACGGCTAACCGTTCGAGCAGCGGCGCCACGGTCGCCATTCGACTGTTGCAAATTCACGTTGCCATCGCCATCGTCACCAGCGGTTTACACAAGCTTCAATTCGGTGAATGGTGGTCGGGCGTTGCGTATTGGTATCTGCTTTATTCGCCGATCAACTCGACAATTGAACAGGCACGGAATGCCCATGGCGCCGACGCCCAGAACTATCTGATGCGGTTGAGCCTTGGGGCCTACGCGGCCCTTGCGTGGCAAATTGGTTTCCCGCTGTTTGCGTGGCGCCGGGGATTCCGCTCGGTACTCCTGCTAGGGGCAGCGATTGGTTGGATCGCCACGGCGTCTTGGTATCGGCAACTGTTGACCGGTCCGGCGACATTTGTCGGATGTTTGGCGTTCATATCGGCCTTGGAATGGCGAGCCTTGTTCGGGCGACTGCAACGGGTATCCGGCTCGGCGTGGCTGGGCAACTTGGCCACTGTCGCTGAACAGCCCGTCGAGGCCGCGATCACATCTCCATCGCGGAGGGTTCCACGATGAGCCGCCGATTATTTGTTGCCGTCGTCGTCCTGGGCATCGCGGTTGCCGGTATCACCTGCGCTCCGGTGACTCCGCCGGCCGTCAACGTCGCCTCGACTGACAACGGCACCGAGGCTGTGAAAAAGCCCGATGAGGTCCTGCCGATCCCCAAGGTGACACCCAAGGCCAACTCCTTGGAAACTCGCGTCATGGCGGCCATTCAGCACGTCAACGCTCGCGACATGCAGACAACGAACGGGTTCTGGACCGTGTTTCACGGCATCCTCGGTTTGGGGCCGAGCGTGACGCTTCGCCATCCCGAGACCGGGGAAAAAGTGGTGGCCATCGACTTTGTTCGCGGCGGCGGCGACGTTCGCGGCATGATGTTTCTGCCGACCCGCCACGGATTGGATGTGCAGATCGGCCCGCCCGGTGTCGGTCAGGGTCATCAAGATCAATTCGTCGCCGAGATGGGTCAGTGGGGCATGACGCTGGACACGCCATTTCAAGTAAACGGCAAGGAATATCACTTCATCGACTTCGTGCGTCATTCTCAAATGCGTGCGAGTGTGAAGGCCAACCAGGAACTCAGTTGGGCCGTCATTGTGGTTGGGCAATATCTGGGCACGAACCTGGAATGGATCAATGCCGCCGGCGAGCCGCTGCGATATGAGGACATGATTCGTTATGAATTGGACGCGACCATCGACGAGGCAGCCTGCGGCGGAACCCATCGCCTGTTCGGCCTGACTTGGTCGTATTACCTTCATCGACAGAGCGGCGGTAAGACTAAGGGCATATGGCGCGAGGTTGTTGACAAGGGCGAGAAGTACAAGGAACTCGCGAAGAAGTACCAGAACGCCGACGGAGCGTTTTCAACGAACTATTTTAAGGGACCCGGAAACGACCCGGATCGCCAGAAACGGATCAGCACAACGGGGCATATTCTTGAATGGCTGGCCCTGTCGCTGTCCGACGAGGAGATTCACGCGGATTGGGTGCAGCGTGCGGCAAACGCATTGTCGCTGCTCATCTTGGACATGCGCGACGCGCCGGTTGAAGGAGGCGCTCTATACCATGCGGTTCACGGCTTGATCATGTACTACGCCCGCGCGTTTGATCGGACGAAGCTCGGCCCACACAATCCGTACTACCCGCCGATCCCCAAGCCGGATTGACGCGGTCGTTTCTCGAAAGCTCTAGGGTGACGGGACGATTCCAATCATCGTCGGCGAGCCGGCTTACCACCCGATCGCTTGCCGAGCCATATCGACATATTGTTGCACGATCGGCTGCAATTCGGCGCCGAAGTAACTCCAGATGGCCACGCCGAGGATGATTCCAATCATCACCGAAATCGCCGTCATGTAGAGCCAGCGAACGATTCCGCCGCCGAGATTCCGGCTGGGTCGCACAATCGGTTGAGCGAAGAACGGCATCGGAATTCCGCCGGCGGGCACGACCTGGGGCGGTGCATCGGGGCCAACCGGCGTCCGTTCGCCAGGATTGATCAGAGCGCGGGTGTCAACCATTGGATCGGCGCGTCCGGCATTGGCAGCGGGCCGGCCCAAAAACGGATCCCGCAAGGGCGGTGGAGCGGGTGGTATCGGAGTTGATGTCAACCGCGGTGGGGATGGCGGAGGCGGCGCCGGATTGCGCCCGCCGGCCGGTTGCGGCGGAGGAGGCTGGATCGCCTTCCTTGGGTTGGGCGGCGGCGCGGGAGGCGGGCCGGCGGCATCCCCAGGAGGCGCCGGCGAGGCCGTTGGTTTCGCAGGCGGAGGCGGCGACGGGGCGGCGGCTGGCGGCTTCGGTGGTTGCACGGACAAACGAGCCGCGTGCGACGATCGACGCAACGGGGTCACCGGCAACTTCGACGGCGACTTTGGCTCCTCAACCGCCATCCACTCCTGCACGGACATCACCGGAATCACTTGAGACCTCGCCAGATCATCGGCGCTCACATGGTGTTCATCGCGAACCGGAGCCGCCGGCGGGGGCAACGGCGTTTGGCCCACATACCCTTCCGTGGCTGCCGGGCTCAGGATCGGCATCTCGTCAGCCGACGGCGGCGCGATCGGTGTCCGAGTCCAAAAGGCCAGAGCTTGAACCACCTCGGCTGGAGTCTGCGGGCGATGACGCACATCCTTCGCCATCATCTTTTGAACCAATAAATCAAGCGCCTCGGGAATCTCGGGCCGAAGCTTGCGAAGCGACTCCACAGGCTTCGATTGATGCGCCAGCAGCTTTTGGCCAACGCTCGGCTCATCAAATGGCGGGCGCCCGGTCAGAAGGTAGAAGAACGTCGCGCCCAATCCATAGATGTCGGCACGAATGTCGATGTTTCGACTGTCTTTGATCTGTTCGGGGGCGACGTAATCGGCCGTCCCGAGAATGTTCTTGTCGTCGTATTTCAAAGTGAGGTCGTCATTGGTATCTCGGTAAAACCTAGCCAAACCCATGTCGAGGAGCTTGGCAACGCCCTGCCGATTGACAACAATGTTTCCGGGCTTAATGTCGCGGTGAATCATCCCGGCTCGATGGCCATAGTCAAGCCCCTCGGCGGCCTGACGAATGTAATGGGCGGCCCGAATCGGATCGAGTGGGCCAAACTTCTTCACCATTTCCAACAGGCTGGTTCCGTCAATGTACTCCATGACCAAGAAGTGCAACGGGCCATCCTGCTCGATGGCATAGGCCTTGACGATATTCGGATGATCCAGCGCCGACGCCACGCGAGCTTCGCGATAGAACCGGCCAAGCGCGGCGGGGTTTCCTGACTTCGTCGGCGGCATGACCTTGAGCGCCATCAGCCGCCGCAAGAGCATGTCCTCGCAAAGAAACACCTGCCCCATGCCCCCGATGCCGACCCGTTCGAGCAACTTGTATTTGCCGAGGGTGAATCCGCGCCATTTGCCGAGCAAGAATTGCTCAGCCTGAAAATAGGTAATCATGCCGTCACGAATGAGGGCTGCCGCCAATGGCTTGGCCGTCGGAGGCAACAGTTTGGCAGCTTGCAAACGGCCGACGTACTCCCGCAACCGCTGCTCTTCGACCATCCCGCTACGCAGGATGACCTTAAGGAATTCTTCGCTCGTAGTGACTACCGACATACTCGTTCCCCGCGCCGTGACCAGGCCCGCCGACCGCGGATCTCTCGTCAGGTTTCTCGCCGTCCATCGAGAGACCCCAACTGGTTCTTGTGGCAAATATAAGTCGTGAAACTGTCCTGTGGCAAACGATTATGCCGCGAGACGAGAAAACGTCATCCTCACCGCGAATTATGTTCGGACCGTATTCCTTTTCGGCGACGGCTTTTTGCGGTATACTCCACCCTCGGACTTTCGCTTCATCTAGGGTTGGTATCATGCGCGATTTCGATTCGCTTAAGCTGTGGGCCAATCGCCGAACTTTCTTGCGCCGGACCACCACGGGTCTCGGTTGGCTGGCTCTGGCAGGGCTACGATGGCCGGCTCTCTTGGGCGCCCCGGCGCAGCGATGGCCCGGTTCAATTCGGCCTCACCATCGGCCTTTGGCGAAACGGGTCATCTATCTCACGATGGCCGGCGGCCCCAGCCACTTGGAGACCTTTGATTATAAGCCGAAACTTGCCGAACTCAACGGCCAGCCGATGCCCGAGTCGATCACCAAGGGCCAGCCGATCGCCCAGCTTCAGGGAGCCAAGCTCGTTTGCCTCGCCCCTCAGCATCCGTTCCACAAGGTCGGTCGATCGGGTCAAGAGATTTCGACCATTTTCCCGCACCTGGCGAGGGTCGCCGACGAGTTGTGCATTATCCGATCACTGCGAACGCAAGCGATCAACCACGACCCCGCTCACACTTTCATGAACACCGGCACGACGATCAGCGGCCGGCCGAGCATGGGGTCCTGGGCCTGGTACGGTCTGGGCAGCGAGGGCGACGATCTCCCCGGTTTCGTCGTCCTGACCTCGACCGGTCGCTCCGGCCAGTCTCAGCCGATCGCCGCGCGCCAATGGCACAGCGGATTCCTCCCCGGCAATTTTCAGGGCGTCCACTTTCGCTCGCAGGGTGACGCTGTCCTTTACGTGAACAACCCGCCGGGCATCAACGCCGATCGCCAGCGAGACGTCGTCGATACTGCCGGCGCTCTGAATCGACTGCACGATCAACAAGCCGACGATCCCGAAATCGCCTCGCGGGTGGCTCAATATGAGATGGCGTTTAAGATGCAGATGAGCGTCCCGAGGCTCATGGACCTTTCCAACGAGACCAAGCAAACGCTTGACCTTTACGGAACTCATGGGGCCGATGGTTCATTCGCTGCCAATTGCCTTCTCGCCCGACGTCTCGCCGAGCGAGGCGTCCGGTTCATTCAGCTCTATCATCGCGACTGGGACCATCACGGCGGGATCAAGAACGACATTCCCGTCGTGGCCAAAGAAGTCGATCAGGCGATGACGGCATTGATTCTCGATCTGAAGCAACGCGGCATGCTGAACGACACCCTCATTGTGTGGGCCGGCGAATTCGGCCGCACTCCGATGGCTCAGGGCAATGGCCGAGACCATCACATCAAAGGCTTTTCGATTTGGATGGCCGGCGGAGGCATCAAGCCCGGCATCACGTATGGGGCCACCGACGACTTCGGCTACAACGCCGTCGAAAACATCGTCGAGGTTCACGATCTCCACGCTACGATGTTGCACTTGCTCGGCGTCGATCACGAACGTCTCACCTACCCCTCCCAAGGACGGGCGATGCGATTGACCGACGTGTTCGGCCATGTGGTGCAGGACATTCTGGCCTAGATTCGACCGCGCCCAGCGGTTCGTTCCGCGGGGCCGTGCATCGGATACCGCGAGAAACCGACCATGCCCGATTCGTCGCTCACCAATTTGATCGCTCGTTGGGAGAGCCTTCGCAAGGCCGGCGTTGCCGATCCGCTTGCCGAACGGCTGGACGCTTTTCCCGAGCTTCGAGACGATCCCACCTTACGGGAAGCGTTTGATCGTCAGATTCAGATCATGCAATTGCTCGATACCAAACCGGGCGGCAACACCGGCTTGCCATTGTCGAGCAGCGGCGTGACCGCGATCGACTCGCGCGGCGATCCGCTCCCAAACGTGCCGGGCTACGAGATTCTCGACGAGGTCGGCCATGGCGGCATGGGCGTGGTTT
>CAZESP010000089.1:0-12813 GCA_964515185.1 uncultured Alcaligenaceae bacterium | reverse complement strand
ATGGTGAACACGCGAGCCGTGGCTGAGGCCGCCGTCGCTGCTTTCATCTATCCACCCCTGGGGTCGCGCAGCGTCGGCGGTAGCCTGCACGCGCTCAACTTCGGTTGCACCGCACAGGACTATTTCGCCCATGCCAACGACGAACTATTGATCGTCTTGCAATGCGAACATATCCAGTCGGTCGAAAACGCCGACGCCATCTTCTCTGTCCCTGGGATCGACGCGATTTTCGTCGGGCCGAATGATCTCGCGGCCAGCATGCGTTCGCCCGATGGAAAACCACCGAGCGCCGACGCGACATCCAAGGCGATGGCCCACATCTTGGCAACTTGCCGCAAACACAAAGTCGCCGCCGGTGTCCACTGCGGCTCACCCGAAGAGGCGAAGATGCGCATCGCTGAGGGCTGGCAGTTCATTGCCATTACCAGCGAACTAAAAATGATGCTCGACGGGGCCACGGCGGTATTGAAAGGCTTGGGTCGAACCCAAGGTGATTTGGCGCGATATTAGCAGGCTCGTGACCTTCAAATCGCTCTTGAAATGTTTCGTGGGTCTGCGTATCCTTCAAAAGGATTAAGTGGGTTTGCCCATCTTCAGATTGACGTGGCTGGTTTTCGCAATCGCATGTTACGCGTATCGCTGGCAATGTACTTGGCACTATCGACGGCAGCGGGGCCTATGCTCTGCTGCTGTATGACGTTGCGCTGGGTATGTGCCACATCCAAGGCGTCGAAAGAACCACCATGCGATGCGCCTTCGTGTTGTTGCTGCGAACAATCCAAGCCTCTTCGGCCCGTTGAGTCCTTTCCGACTGACTCGACGTTGGCGGCGGTTGACGGTTCCGAACGACTGCCGTTGTCTCATCGCTGTCCTTGCCGGCAGAATGGGTTCGCTCGCGGTGCCGCCCTTCCTGCCAGCCGGAGTGTAACACCACACGGCGATGATGCTTTGTTCAACGACTGGGTCAGTTCGCCGACTGAGGCCCCCACGTTGACGGGCGTTCGACTCGTATCGAAACCGTCACCGGCGATCGACTCATGCGGCGCGCCATTCATGACCACGGCACGCCTCTTGTACGCGCATCATCTCTTGCGCTGCTAATTCTCAAATCGAATCGTAAATATCGTTCTTTCGAATTCTCGTTAACGGGTCACGTCCATCGTGCCTCACCGCACTCGTCGAAGTTGCGGGCGACCCGTCAGCATTGGCCTAGGTTCAAGGGAGATTTCAAAATGGGTCAGACTATTCGTTTTGCGATTGTTGGATTGGTCATCGGATCACTCGTCGTCGTCGCCGGCTGCAATAACGCCACGGGCAGTCGGGCCGCCGTCACGGCAAACCCCGATGATACGAAGTCGCCCTCGGCCTCGATTCCTTCCGCCAAAAAAGGCGGCGTGGCGGCTCGCCCCGACGAGGAACATGGACACAAACCCGGGCAACACGGCGGGATCATGATTTCGATTGGGCGCGACAACTACCACGCCGAGGCCGTCTTTGAGAAAGGTGGATTGTTGCGACTCTACACTCTCGGCCAAGACGAGACTCGCTTGCTTGAAGTCGATCGTCAACCGCTGACCGCGTACATCAAGATTGAAGGGGAAACCGAGGCCGAGCCGTTTGAATTGCAGCCCGTGCCGCAACATGGCGACGCTGCCGACAAGACATCGCAGTTCATCGGCAAGATCCCCGCAGGGATGATCGGCAAACGGGTGGAGGTGACCATCCCGATTCTCCGCATTGGCAACGAGAGGTTTCGCATCGGCTTCAAATCAGCTCCCGAGGCTCATGTCGCCGCGGACATGCCCGCCGGTGTCTCAAGCGATGAAGAACGAAAGCTCTACCTGACGCCCGGCGGAAATTACACGGCCGCCGACATCGAGGCCAACGGCAACGTCACGCCCTCGCAGAAATTCAAGGGCCAAATGGCATCGCACGACATGAAGCCCAAGCCGGGCGACAAGATCTGCCCCATCACGGCCACCAAAGCCAACGCTAAGTTCACCTGGATCATCGGCGGCAAGTCCTACGAATTCTGTTGCCCGCCGTGCATCGACGAATTCGTGATGTTGGCCAAGGACCGGCCCGATCAGATCAAGGATCCTGAATCGTATCTGAAGAAATAGCCCCCCGATGACAGCCAGGAGTGCGAGCCGTGACATTCGAACAATCGGCTAAACGTTTATGTGGTGTGTCACGCCGCGGCGGTGTGGCGTTACTGTCATTGGTGACGGTCGTCGTTACGTGCGTACTGGCCCATGAAGGGCACACGCCGCTACCGACGAAGGGCATCCAATTCGACATGGAAAAAGGGCTGATCGTCCTCAGCCCCGAAGCCCGGAAGGCCCTTGACGTACGCACGGCCGACGTGATGTCCCAACCTGTCGAAGAGAAGTTGCTCGCATATGTGACGCTCGCGGCCCCGTGGCAACGGCATGCGTTTGCGAGCAGCCTCCTTCCAGGGCGCATTGTCGAACTCATGGCCCGACCCGGGCAAGTGGTCCGAGCGGGCCAGCCCTTGGCAACGGTGGAGAGCTTCGAGCTGGAAAGCCTCCAATTGGAGCTTCTCAACGCTCAAACCGAGGTCGAGTTGTCAGCAAAGGTTCTCGAACAAGTCGAGCCATCAGTGAGAAGCGGAGCCGTGCCCGAGCGAGTCCTGGTCGAGGCTCAATCGAAGCATCGCCAGAACACCAATCGACTCGACGTCGCGAAGAGCAAGTGGTCGAGTCTGGGTCTCTCGGCAGCCGAGTTGAGTTCGCTGTTGATTCGCGGCCGGCCAGCGATCGTCAAGACTCTGCCGGTACGCAGTCTTGTCGAAGGGACCGTCATCCACGCTGATGTTTCCATCGGAAAGATCGTCGAGGCGGGCGAACACTTGTTTGAGGTCGTCGATCTTGCCGCCGTTTGGGGACAGATTGGCGTATTGGAAAAGGACATGTATCGGGTGGGACCGGGACAGCGAGTCGAGCTGACCTTTTCGGCATATCCACAAGAGGTCTTTCCCGCAACCGTTCAGATCGTTGGCGGGGCCATCGATCCGCGAACCCATCTCAACACCGTCTGGGTCGAATTGGCGAATCCCGATCGACTCCACCCTCGCTTGATGCCGGGAATGACGGGTCAGGCCGAGTTCATCGTGGATTCGCGCCCGGCGGCCCGGACCCTTCCGACAACTGCCGTCCACGGCGACGGCGTCGTCCGCTACGTACTTGTCGAGGAAGCCAGCGCGAATAATAGCCTGCAACTGATAAGGCGCAACGTCGTTGTCGGCCGCGAATCCGAGAACCGCGTCGAAATTGTCGGCGGCGATCTCTTTCCCGGAGACCGAGTCGTTACCCAAGGTGGGCACGAGTTGGCCGCCTATTTCGTCCCCGGCGTCCTGAGGCTTTCACCCGAAGCATCACGTAACATCGGTTTGAAGATCGAACCGCTGCAACATCGAATGATCGATTCGGTCTTGGAAGTCAACGGAGCCGTTGATCTGCCGCCGGACAAACGAGCCATTGCTTCATCGCGCCTGAGCGGCACGCTCTCAACAATTTTGGTCGATCGCGGTCAAGCCGTCCGGGCCGGTCAGCTCATCGCGAAAATTGTGAGCTTGGAGCTTCAAGATCAGCAGTTGGAGCTAATCAAGGCCCACTTGGAAGCCCAACTGTTGGAGGAGACGGTGACGCGACTTAAGACGTCGGCAGCCATCTCGGCTCGCCAGATTTTAGAAGTCGAGAGCCAGCTCGCCGCTGCCCGCAACCGGCGAGAAAGCCTGCGCCGAAACCTCTTGGCTGTGGGTCTGACGAGCGATGTCATCGACCGAATCCCAACCGATCGGGAGTTTCGCATCGCCCTCCCCATTCTCGCGCCGTGCGATGGGTTTGTCGTGCAATTCGACAAGGTCCTCGGCCAGTCGATCAAGGCGGGAGAGCCGTTGTTCGCGATCCACGACATCAGCAAGGCAATGATTCAAGGCTTTGTTTCTGAGCGTGATCTTGCCCATGTGCGCATCGACCAAAAGGCTCGCGTGCGTCTCGTCGCCGACCCGACGTCCGTGATTGAAGGCCGCGTGGTTCGCAGCAGCCGAGTCTTTGAAATCGATAGTCGCACGCTAAGCGTGTGGATCGAACCCACTTCGATCGTTGCCCGCCCATTGCGCCACGGACAATTGGCCACGATAACGCTGGTCAGAGCATCGTCCGAATCTCTGTTGGCTGTGCCGCATTCGGCCATCGTGGCCGAAGGAACCCGTTCGTTCGTCTTTGTTCGCAATGCCGACGGCATTCTCGAACGAAAGCCCATTCAGCCAGGTCGAGAAGATGATCGCTACGTGGAGATCATCGAGGGAATTCAAAAGGGCGACATGGTGGCCGTCACCGGTGCGACGCAATTGCAAACCGCTTTCGCCGGCCTGCGCTGAGGTAACGCCATGTTGAACTACGTCATCGCGTTCTCCCTGCGAAATCGCGGGTTGGTGCTTGTCCTCGCCGCCGGCCTGATTCTGATCGGCGGCTATCAACTCATGCATACGCCGGTTGACGTGTTTCCCGATCTGAATCGGCCGACCGTCTTCGTCATGACCGAGGCGCCGGGACTGGCCCCCGAGGAAGTCGAAGTCCTCATTACGCGCCCGATCGAGTTTCTGCTCAATGGGGCCACAGGGGTTCAGCGAGTTCGCAGCGCCTCGGGTATCGGCCTTTCCGTTGTCTGGATTGAGTTTGAATGGGGCAGCGACATCTACCGCGACCGCCAGATTGTGGCTGAAAAACTACAGCTCGCGCGGGAGCGTTTGCCGGCTGGGTCCAACCCGGTCTTGGCACCGATTTCCTCGATCATGGGCGAGGTGATGCTTCTGGGATTGCGCTCCGATGTGCCCGAAAGCGATGACCAGCGCGCGATGCGTTCGATGGAGTTGCGGACACTCGCCGAGTTCACGCTGCGTCCACGCTTGCTTGCCGTTGAGGGCGTGTCGCAGGTGACGGTGATGGGCGGCACCCTCAAGCAGTTTCAGATTATCACGTCGCCCAAGCGCCTCGCCGCGGAGAACGTCTCCCTGCAACAATTGGTCGATGCCGCCGGCAAAGCAAACGTGATCGCCGGCGGCGGCGTGATGATCCGCCATCCTCGCGAATCATTGATCCGCATCAGTGGACAGAGCCTGACCCTGAGCGAGATCGAGCAGACGCCGGTCTTCTGGCGCGAGCCGCGACCGGTGTTGATCAAGGACGTTGCGGACGTCCGACTGGGCGGCCCGATTCCTCGTGGTGACGGGAGCGTGCGAATTAAGGAAGGCGAACGTGTTCGCGGCGGGCCATCCGTTATTCTCACCGTGCAGAAGCAGCCAAACACCAACACGCTCCGCCTCGATCCTCAAATTGAAAAAGTCCTCGATCAGCTTCAACAGGAATTGCCCAAGGGCGTCCGAATCGAGCGGCATATTTTCAAGCAGGCGGACTTTATCAAGGCAGCCGTGGACAATGTCGTCGAGGCGGTCCGCGACGGAAGTATCTGGGTGTTCGTCGTGTTGTTCTTGTTTCTCTGGAACCTGCGAACAAGCCTCATCACTCTGACAGCCATCCCATTATCGATCTTGGTGACGACGCTGATCTTCCATGCCGTGGGCGCGACCCTGAACACGATGACGCTGGGCGGCATCGCCGTCGCGGTCGGCGAATTGGTGGATGATGCTATTGTGGACATTGAGAACATCTTTCGGCGACTGAAAGAAAACCGTGCTCTGCCCAACCCGTTGCCGTCGTTGCGAGTCGTGTTCTTGGCATCCGGCGAGGTGCGCAATTCCATCGTCTATGCGACTCTGATCGTTTGCCTGGTTGTATTCCCGTTGTTCGCGATGTCGGGGCTGGAGGGCCGCATCTTCGCACCACTGGGAATGGCCTATCTGGTCGCGCTGTTGGCCTCGTTGATTGTGTCGCTCACCGTCACGCCGGTCTTGGCTTCGTTTCTGCTTCCGGCAGCGCGTTTCATGGGACGCCGACGCGATCCATTCCTGCTGCGATGGCTCAAGGCCATCGATGCTCGCGTGATTCGACTCGCGATACGCCGGCCGTGGCCCATCATCGCCGGAGTTGCCGTGTTCGGAATCGGCGCGAAGGTCGCCGTGCTATTCATGGGTTCGGAGTTTCTTCCGCCGTTTAACGAAGGCACGCTGACAGTCAATGTTCAGACCGAACCCGGGACAAGCCTGGGCGAAAGCAGTCGCGTCGCGGGTCGCGTTGAGGACATGCTCCTAGAAGTTCCTGAAGTCTTCTCGGTTTCACGTCGAACTGGCCGCGCGGAATTGGACGAGCACGCGGAGGGCGTCAACTCGTCGGAATTGGACGTCCGCCTCGTCGAACACCAGCGACCAAAGGATGGCTTGGGCTATGCCCTGTTGCGAAGCATCCCGGGGTTACATCGCTTCGCCTATGTGGTTCAAGGACGCCCACCTCATGATGTCTTAGCCGATATTCGCGATCGGGTTTCGAGCTTACCCAACGTGAAAGTGAATATCGGCCAGCCCATCTCGCATCGGCTGGACCACATCATGTCCGGGGTCCGCGCTCAGGTTGCGGTCAAGGTCTTCGGGAAGGACCTTCGCGAATTGCGAAACGCCGCCGCCGACATTCAGGATCGCTTGAGCCGAGTATCGGGTGTCGTCGATCTTCAAATGGAACCGCAAATCGAAATCTCGCAAATCCGCCTGAAGGTTAGACGGAAAGAGGCCGCCCGTTACGGTCTGGCCCCCGGCGACGTCGCGACACTGCTTCAAACGGCCTACAAGGGCCAAGTCGTTTCAACGGTTCTCGATGAGGATCGGTTCTTTGATTTGGTTGTCTGGTATGAAGAGAAGGCGCGAAGCAGCCCCGCCGAAATTGGGAAGACAATCCTCGACACACCCTCGGGGCGAAAGGTCGCCTTGAGCCAAGTCGCCGAGGTCCTCGACACAACGGGGCCGAACACTATTAATCGCGAGCACGTGGAACGCCGAATCGTCGTCGCTTGCAACGTTCAGGGTCGCAGCCTGGGCGATGTCGTCACGGATATCGAACACGCCGTGGCCCCGGTTGGCGAACGCCTGGGCCAACTGGCCGACAGCTATCGCATCGAATTCGGCGGGCAATACCAGGCGCAGCAACAGGCCAGCGGCCGGTTGTTTTGGCTCGCGGGCCTTAGTCTGATCGGCGTCTTCATGTTGCTCACGAAGTGCCTGCAATCGTGGCGGGCGGCGGCACAAGTTCTTCTAGTTAACATTCCGCTGGCGGCGGTCGGTTCCGTCGTCGCCTTGATGATTCTGAATCGTCCCGATCCGCAACTATTGCAGGCAACGCCATGGTGGCAATGGCCCAAGGTCTGGCTTCAGGCGACAACGCTATCGATCGCTCATTGGGTTGGTTTCATCACGCTCTTGGGTATCGTTAGCCGCAACGGCATCCTGATGATCTCACACTATATCCACCTCATGAAACACGAAGGCGAGTCGTTTGGCGAGGAGATGATTGTACGCGGCAGCTTGGAGCGATTGGCTCCCGTGATGATGACGGCGTTAACCGCGATCATGGGGTTGATCCCGCTGGCCTTGGGTGCCGGCCAAACCGGCAAGGAAATCTTGCATCCGCTGGCCATCGTCGTCATCGGTGGATTGCTCGATTCGACGATTCTGGATCAAATCGTGACACCGGTCGTGTTCCACCGCTTTGGTCGAAAGGTCTTTACTCCCGGCAATGAACTCGATACCGAGAAAGAATCCGTCAACCGAATTGCCGATCTGTTTGGATTGCGTTGAATTCTCCCCCTTGACGAATTCCCGGGTGAGCGGTTATTATCCCTCCACTTCCTGAGATTGGCAACTTGGGTAAGGGGTCGCCGAAAGGTATCCCCCGACCCGCAATTCAGGATGGGTGCGGGTATGAGCAGCGTGCTTCGCGAGGCCCACGGATGGGAGCGGTCATCTCCCCTGGGAGTCGCCCGGTCGTTCGAAGACCGGGATCAATCCCCCGATGCTTAGCGAGCGAACTTCGACCGGCATCGCGATTGATGCACCGGCGAAAGTAAACCTGTTCTTAGAAGTTTTGGCCAAGCGGCCTGACGGCTACCACGACCTTCAGACACTGATGGTCACAGTTAGCCTCTACGATCGCCTGGAATTCCGGCCTGCCGAGGCTGGGACGATCGTCCTGACGTGCAACCGTCCGGAACTGCCCTGCGGTTCGGACAATCTCGTGCAGAAAGCAGCGGCGGCGCTGGTGAGGTTTACCGGGTTTCCTGGCGGAGCCTCCATTCACCTGACCAAACGGATCCCGATGGCAGCCGGGTTGGCGGGCGGATCAAGCGATGCGGCGGCGACGCTGGTGGGACTCAATGACCTGTGGGGTTTGTATCTGCCGCGTCCGGAATTGGCGCGGCTGGCCGCTGACGTTGGCTCCGATGTGGCCTTTTTCCTCACGGGTGGCGCGGCTTGGTGTGAGGGTCGCGGTGAAATCGTGACGCCCCTAATCCACGGCCGGCCGTTGGATATCGTCCTCGCCACTCCGCCGATTGGCCTTTCCACGGCGGCGGTTTTTCGCGAGGTGCAGGTTCCCCTGACGCCGACTCGCGGCGATGCCATTCGCCGGGCGATGAATCAAGGGGACCTCGATGGAATCGCGGCAGGGTTGTTCAACCGGTTGCAGGAACCGGCTGAACGAATCTGCCCGGAAGTCGCGGACCTGCGACGCCGATTGGCGACGCTGGCCCCCGCCGGCTGCCTGATGACCGGCAGCGGCTCGACTGTTTTTGCTCTGGCACGCGACCGCGCCGACGCCGAGAGGATTGCCGGCCTGTTGCTTCAGCCCGAGCGGGACCCGAGAAACGAATTCTCGGGACGACCGATCCTGCACATCGTTCAGAGTTGCGTTTGACGATCGCCACGGATTAAGGAGGACCGCTGTGGTCATCACGGAAGTCCGCATCAAGCTCGTCGAGGAAAACAACGAGCGGTTGCAAGCGTTCTGCTCGGTCACGTTCGACAACGCGTTCGTCGTCCGCGACCTGAAAATCATCGAGGGAACCAAAGGCTCCTTCGTCGCCATGCCCAGCCGAAAACTCACCGACCGCTGCACGCATTGCGGTTGCAAGAATCACCTTCGGGCCAGGTTCTGCAATCAGTGCGGCGGCAAACTCGATGAGAGCCGAGCCGGACGCGACCCGGACGGGCGCATCAAGCTCCATGCGGACGTCGCTCACCCGATTAACTCTTCGGCTCGCGAAGTCATTCAGACCGCGATCCTCAAGGCATTTCACGAAGAACGCGAAAAGGCCAAACAGCCGGGCTATGTCTGTACCTACGACGATTACGATAGCGACTTCGACGCCAGCTATGCCGGTATCGTCAGCGAAATGGCTCGCAGCAACGGCTACCGTGCCCACGGTTCGCACGGGCCACGCGGCGCCCACATGCACGAGACCCCCAAGCCTTCGCCCTCTCGCGATGAAGCTCAAGCCGACGGCTTTGGCGCGGGGATCATGTAAAACGCTCGATACACGATCCGCGGCGCGATTTCGGGACGCGCCGCGGATCATGTTAATTGCCAATTACCGCTGCGGTTTCCATCTTCGGACAAGCCCCGAATTGGAGCCGCCGCCATGACGACCCTCATACCATTCATTTGGATTGCCGGCGGGTTGCAGCTCCTTGTCGCTGCCTCCAATTATTTTGCGCCTCGAATGCTCCAATGTCGCGAGAACCTTGACAAGGTCAGCCCGACCTTTCGCGAAGTCTTTCAGATTCAGTACCTCTATATCATTCTAATTCTCGTCGCTCAATCGCTTCTCTGTTTCTGTTTTGCCACAGACCTCGCAGGCGCTTCGTCACTCGGACGAGCATTGTCGGCTTACCTCGCCGCGTTCTGGGGGCTGCGGTTGCTCATGCAGTTGTTCCATTACAACGCCGAAATCAAGCGACGATTCCCCCTATTTCATTGGCTCTACATAGCGGCATTTGTCATTCTCACGGCGATCTTCGTATTTGCCGCCATTGCGTGAGGTCCCCATGCTTGACGATATTCTGCGTCTCGCGGGTGTGGGGCAACTAATTCTCGCCGCCGGTAGCCTTGCCATTCCGCGAGTGCTCAATTGGCCCGACCAACTGCGCTCGCTCCCCAAACTGACACGCCAAGTTTTCTGGACCTACGCTGCGTACATCTGGGTGACCCACGTCTGTTTCGGCGCACTGACGCTGGCAGCGCCGGCAGCGATTCACGACGGGTCACTCCTGGCCGGGGTCGTCAGCGGCTTCATCGCGCTATGGTGGTCGGCACGCATCGTGATTCAATTCACTTACTTCGACCGGTCCGCAACACCGCCGGGAATCCAATTCAAACTTGCGGAAATCGGGTTGGTGTTGTTGTTCATGAGCCTCGCCGCGATTTACGGTTGGGCCGTCCTCGTGAATTTCGGATGGCTACCGTGAGTGCCTATCGTCCTCAAGACTTCGCGACTACTTTGATCGTGTTCTCGATCGTCGCGGGTGAGCTGCTCGCCGGATTTGCGTTGACGCGCCGACCCGGCACGGTTTGGAGACGGCTCACCGCGTGGATCATCACCGTGTCGGCGACCACCGGAGCCGAGCGAATAACCGCCCACGAACCCGCCGGCGTGCGGATGCTCGCCATCATTCTGACACTACTCCAAGGGATGAAGATCGTCGTCGCGGTCGAAAGTGACAGCAAACTGTCACTGGTACGCTGGCTCGGATTTTGCCTCATGTGGTTCGGCATGCGGCCAGCCCTTTTCGCAACGACACGTTCCGGCCCGCTACCGCAAACACGCGAAGTCTTCGATCGCGGAGTCAAGCGGCTCCTTCTCGGTGCCGCCCTCATCGGCCTGGCCGCAACGATATGGATGAACCGGCAACCCATGACCGAAACCGCCGCTCGTTGGCTCGCGACCCCGCCGCTGATGGTCGGCCTCAGCCTCGCGGTGCATTTCGGTCTCTTCAATATCCTTGCCGCCTACTGGCGCTGGCACGGCGTCGATTGCCGACCGCTGTTCAAGGCACCGGTGCTGAGTACATCGTTAAACGAGTTTTGGAGCAAGCGATGGAACGTAGCCTTCTCGGAAATGACGGCCATCGCGATCTATCGGCCGGCCTCGGCGCTTGGTCGAACACCCGCCGTCGTTCTTGCCTTTGTGGCGTCAGGCGTTTTACATGAGTTGGCGATTAGCGTGCCAGTGAAAGAAGGTTATGGACTACCATCGCTCTACTTTCTATTACACGGTGGGTTAGTCGCAATTGAAACCGCCATGGCTCGGCGCGGTTGGAGCGTGGATCAAATGCCTGCATTGGGTAGGATTTGGACGTTAACATGGATCGTCGCACCGATGCCGATCCTATTTCATCTCCCATTCCTACGCGGCATCGTGTGGCCGGTGATTGGATGTGAATGAAACGTCGACGACCAATTGCCAGAATGGTACTCATTTGTACTAACTCGGATTGGCGACGCTCCAAAAAGCCTCGACAGTTCGTTTGCTTCTTCGGAGCGTCGCTTCCGATACTCGCCATAGCTCATGTCCCCAATAACTTCCTGCCAAGTTCATAGCCCGCCGAGGGTTGGCCGTAGGCGCTGGCGGTTGCGCGGGCCAATGCGATCAACTGACGCCAACGGAAGGCTGGGCGCGTGTTGTTATACTCGTCGGTCACGGTCTTGTAATACTTCTCGCCATGTAAAGCGCCGTCCTCACTGATGGCGTATTTCAACATCAGATCAAATATTGATCGCGGCGGCTGTTTCAACTCACCCATGCGATGGACCAGAGCAGCGGCGCGGGCCTGATCCTTGGTGCGTATGGCGGCTTCGGTCTCGGCCAACAGCTTGTCGTCCGTGATGCCCCGGATCGCCTCGCGGTGTTCGGTGCGCGGATAAATTTCCCACTTGCTGAAATCGCCGCCGCGCGAAGTGCGGTCGTGCGATGCCTGCCACGCGGCCAGCACGAGGCAGGCGGCGGCGTTGGCCGAGTTGCACGCCCGGGCGATGTTGCGCCAGGCGTTCGCCGAGTCGCAAGCGTGGATGCCGATCGAGTCGCCATGCACGCTGCCGACGGGCTTGTTCGCCTGGGTCTGACCCGCCGGCCGGCCATTGTCGCGGAGCATCAGCTCATTGGTCGCCAGTGAAATCGCCTCGGCGACGGCGTCGGGCGCCATGCCTTCGGCCAACGCAGCCGCGGCTGCCGCGGCCGCTTGCTCGGGGTTCGAGGTCGAAATGGTCCGGCAAAGGTGTTCAATCCAGGCATCATCGGCGGGTCGCGTGCCGAGCGGCCGGCCGTCGAGACGATGCTCCGAGAGAATCTTCGGAATCGTCGTGCGAATCGAGCCGAAGTGTTTCCGGTAGTTCTCACTCTCATTCTGAACGCAATATCGCACGGATTGCCGCAACAGCGTATGAGCCTGATCGCGCCCCACAATTGGGAGCAACTCCCACGCTCGCGACACCAGGACAACTCGATGCACTTCGGCGGCATCGTGCAGCGTCGGCAGCAGGTGATTGAGTGCATCCTCGGGCGACGTCGCCATGCCGGCATAAATCTGCTCAGCGGCTTTTACGTTCTTGCCGCGAACGGTGTCGCGCAACTTGACATCATCGGCGGCGCCCTTCCCTGGAGCAACCGGTCCCAAAACCTCGCTGGTCCGGCCGCCTTTTTCGTTGATGCGAGTCCCGTTGCGATGCAGCACTTTCAAGACCGGAAGCGCCTGTTTCTCAGTCGGTAACTCGCGGGCCATCTGATAGGCAGGAACCAGCGCCATCAGCGTGTGGAAGCCGACATAATCCTCACCGCCAAAGGTCCGGGCAT
>CAZESP010000088.1:0-13305 GCA_964515185.1 uncultured Alcaligenaceae bacterium | reverse complement strand
CGCTCCAATTCATCGACTCGCCGTCGCAATCGCCGGTTCTCGTCGAGCAATTCGTCGTAGGTCGGCCTGTCCATGACCCGCTCCGGAACCAGCAACATCCTCCGTCAACCAGTGTCGCAATTGCTGCCGTTTCTTCAAGAGGGCACTAAACAGTTACGTTTTCGGTAATCTTCGGCTCCGCTACTGGTCGGTGCATACGCGGTGATCGGCTCCGACATCGATGGACATTCAGCCAAACTAATGTTCTCGCGGATATTGGTCCTCAACGTTTCGGGGAAGCGAGCGCGTAGCTTGGCAACGATTTCGTTTCCGTGGTTGGTGCGTTGGTCGAGTCGACACGGCAAAATGCCGGTAATTTGAAGGCGTGGATTGAGCCGTTTTCGGACCAATTCGACCGTTTGAAGCAGTTGGGCAAGCCCTTGCAGCCCCATCACATGACACTCGACGGGCACCAACAAGCGTTGACGGCGGTGAGTGCATTGACCGTGAGAATTCCAAGCGTCGGCGGGCAATCGATGAGCAGGTAGTCGAACGAGTTGTCACCCAGCGATGCGATCTGTTCGCGCAAGATCGACTCGGCGCCGGGGGTCGACGATAACGCTTTTTCGGCACCGACAAGCCATGCGGAAGCGCCAACGAGTTTTAGATTGTGGGTACCGGTCTCGTGAATGAGGCTTTGAAGAGTCGTTATCTCCGGCTCTGAGAACAGGTCAAACACACCGCGACCGACATTGTGCGTGGCGAGCCAGTTGGTGGTCGAATACTGGGGGTCGAGGTCAAGAAGCAGCACGCGCTTTTGGGCCTCGGCAAGTGTTGCGGCAAGATTCACGGCGGTCGTGGTTTTTCCGGTTCCACCCTTTTGATTCACGATGGCTATGGCCCGCATATCCTCCTTTGCCGTGGTTCAAGGAGTTCCGAAACGCTGAGGTTTTCAGGATTTCGGGGATTCCGATTGCTTGAGCATCGCAGGGTTCGCCTCGTTTCGTCAATCCCGTGTCGAATTCGTTTCGTCGTTTCCGATTGTCGGCAACAGCCGCGACGCTGGTGATTCGGAAATCGATGCGATTCAGAATCGTCGCTGAACCGGCTACCCAGAATTGCCTGCAAATGAAGTGTTGCCACGAATTGTAGATTTCCGCAATGAGGAATCGTCGGTATCGGCGAAAACACCGCTATTTCCGTGAATCAGGGTGGGGCCAAAACCGGGCTTTTCAAAATCGAACCAGAGCGAAGAAGTATTGGCGAGCCATGGGATACATCGTCTTGCGGTTTGAAATCGCGAGTACGTTGAACGTCGAGGCTGTGGTGATGCTTTCCGAGTTGGGGAAGAAGGGGATTTTTTTCCGAAAGTCTGGGAATCGATCAGAAATCGATCTACACTGCTCGGCGCAGAACGTCGTTCTGCGGTCGTGAGTTTTCGCACGAAGCGTTACTGACGATGTCATCGATCACCGGCACAGCCCGGATTACTCGGTCACCAACCGAAGAAAGGGAGGTCGTCTTACCAACGATCACATGTGCCGGCTCGTAGCGCTGGGTGCCAGGAAATTGGCTCGCCCAGTGCGATGGGGGCTCGTTATGCCAAAACGGACTTCCGGTGTATGGAAGCTGATACAAACGTAACGTTCTACCCAATGATTGGCCCCAAGGAATGGGGGCGACAAGGACATGCCTGCGATTCGCAATAGCGAATGCAGACCGTTGTGACACAAAGCGGGTGAAAATCCTGCAAGCGGGAGGAGGACGAAAGTGCAACGCACAATCCGGGTTGATGTCCCGGTCATGCGTTCGCCTAACGCTTCCGGCGTGGGGAGTACCTGACTGCGCGAGCAGTGGGTCCGGCTCTTTGGCCAGAGTCGGGGATCGGCTGAAATGAAAAAGGCCGACCGCGAAAAGCTCAACCATGAAAGGCCCACAAAGGGCTTGCCGGTGAGAATGGCGGAGGACGCGAGGCCGAACCGCGAAAAAGGCCGCACGGGGTGGTAGGGGAGCAGCTTCCTCTTTCTAGCCCCCGAAAGGACGGCAAGAAGCCGTCGCGATCGTGGCCCCATGGGAGTGGGGTACATGCCGTGCGAGTCGTGGAGGGTAACACCTCCTAGCAACGTGATCCGTCAATCGAAGGTCAGAGCTAACTTGGGAACTTCTGTGGCCGACGGGCTGGTAACCCGTGGGCCGGCCGGTCAGCCGGATGTCACGCCACAGAAGGGGAGCGGGCCGCAAGTAGGAGTCGCGGGAGCGAGCGGATGCCCTGCAAGGCAGTAGGGAAACCGTCTGGTTCCACCGGGTGGTATCGAGGGACAGCAGCGACGAAAGCGGCGACGAGCGTTCGTGATCGATGATCGTTGATTGGTGAAGGGGGCCGGGAATTCGGCCCCGACTGATTCCAGGGTATGGACGTAGTGCAGAGAACGACTGAAACCGCTTGGTACGCGGTGATTCGGTGCGTTCGGTGGTGTAACCGCGGCAAACACCCGAGGTGTATTCGGGAGTTGCTGAAAGGTTTGACTGCGCTACGTCCATACATTGGGTACGGTCAACTTGAGGAAAGAGGGGAGCCCACGGATGCGCTCTCCCACTTCCTCCGACAGGAAGTCGCAAGCGTGATGCGACGGGTGGGGATTTTTCACCGGGATGGCGTGGAGGCGAGGGTCGGTTTTGCCGCGCGGTGTAGACGGGAAAGGGTTTGCCACACCATGCGGCCAACGGTCGCGACTTGGGTTAATTGAGAGGTAAGAAACGGAGGTTTTTCCCGGTAGCGTTTTGGGGTGGTTTGGCGGAACAAGAAACCACCCAATTCTCTCTGAAGCAGAAAGCGGGTTTAGGAGGATCCGGGGCTATGCGGTCCGTGGAAGCAACCAGTATTCATGGGTTTATCCAACAATTGGCGATAAGCTACGTGGGCAAGGGGTATTTCTTCTTCGTTACGGGAATCGTCCCCGCCCACAAGAATCCCCGAAATGTCGACCAGAAGCTCTGCACGCGCTACGAGATTCATCGTTCAAAATGGGCACGGGCCAGAAAAAAGGCATCAGGGCATTCAAACCACGCGCTCATCCGCTTTGGCCGATTCTTCGTGTTGTTGGCCACCCACGGAAAAAGCGACTTCTTTGTGGAAGAGGGAAACCGCGTGCGAGATGCTCGAAAGACCCCGATCCGATTTCAAGGCTACGCCATCAGTCACCGTGGCGGACGAGTCCACGTGCGAATCGACCAGAAACGATACCTCGAAACCAAGTGCTACCTTGTAGGTATAGCTCCGCATCGAAGCGTAACGGAACTCCTTGCCGAGGTAAGGCAGGAGCTTTCTTTTGAACCCTACGCACCGATTCGATCGCAGATGTTCTGTATCCTGCGTGCCGTGAATCGCTGTCGTGCGGAAGCAGGGCTGGAGCCGTTGCCGCGCACCTGCTTTCGTCTCCGCCGGCGGATCGTAAAACCCTTTGCCCGGAGTGAAGATGCCGATGCTGCGTAGGTCACCGGTACACTGTTCAACAGCTTTGACTGGCCACGGCAACGGGTGATAAGATGAATTCATGGCGATGGAATCACGGAGCAGAATGATGAGAACCACAATCGACGTAACCGGGCTTCCTGAATCGGTGGTTCACGATATTGAGCAACTGGTGGCATCGATTCGGGACAATCTCGCTCTCTCTATGGGGAACGGGCAAGCCGGCGCGGAGTTGTCACCCGATGAGTGGATACGGCAGTTTCGCGATTGGGCGGTAAGCCATCCTCGTCGTCAGATCCAAATCGATGACAGCCGAGAGAGTATCTATGAGGGACGCGGCGAATGAGGGTTCTGCTCGATACGAACATCATGGCACGCTGTGTCGAACCTGGACATACACAGTTTCAGGTTGCAATAGATGCGGTGGCAGCGTTACGCGCCAAGCAGGATGTTCTTTGTCTGGTTCCCCAGGTCGTCTATGAATTCTGGGTCGTTGGCACGCGACCGATAGCCGTGAATGGGCTGGGAAGGACCGCAGCCGAGATGGCAGGCGAGCTTTTGGCGCTAAGAAAGCTCTTCGTGTTTCTCGATGACGTTCCTGGCATCTTCGCACAGTGGGAAAAACTGGTAACAACGACAGGGATACTTGGTAAGGGCGCCCACGATGCGCGGCTCGTTGCCTCGATGTTGGTTCATGGTGTAACTCATCTCCTTACATTCAACGACCAAGATTTCGCTCGTTTTCCGGGCATTACGGTGCTAACGCCCAAGGTCGTACTTTCCCCACCTCCGACACCATAGCCTGCGCCTCCATCCGCATGGTCTCACAAAGCGATAAACCCCATCCCGATCGTTGCCCGGTTCATTTGCACCAAAGACTTTCCTTCAGACGATGTTCGTGATAGCGTCGGACCACTCGCCCGGAGGATAGGGCAACGCTGGGGAGCGACCCGAGCGCCGAGGCGAGTGACCGTGCGGATCGGCGGGGTTGGGTGACAACATCTGACTCCGCCCTCCCTCATGGGGTTGGATTCGTTCTTAAGATGGTTTGGCTTTTAACGAGTTTGTGCCGACGAAAAACAAACTCCATCCTTGTCTTGATCGAGATGGGAGAGGCACCGGTGGTGCAACGGGTGGCCTCTCAAAACACTTCAACTAACCTTCATCAGCAAACAACCGTTAGAAGGGAATTGAATCGCCTCGGTTGTCGCCGTCGTCGTGTTGGCCGTTGGCATCCTGCCCATGCTGGAAGATCCAGGTGTGGGCCATGTCCGCGACCTTCATGACCAGCGGCAGGTCTTCGCGTCCGAACTACTCGGAGCGTTTCCAGCCACCGTCATCTGCCTTGTAGAGGCGGCTGATTGTCACGTTGTGACGCAGCCCCGCATCCGTTTCGTTGGCCCAGATGGCGGCCTTGATTCGGCCCAGCCGGATTTCGTGGACCGGCTTCACCTTGGGCGGATTCGCCGCGGCTTTGCCATTTGACTTCACCATGACATTGTCCTCATTGGGAGGGAAGGAAACAGAATACCGCGCGATCCGGTACATCCGGCTCACGCGACCAGAGCGAGTAGCGCTCCGGCTTTCTTGTCCGCGTCCGTTCGATCACCAGCGTTCACGATTTCGCCGGACAGCCGCGTGAGGGCGTCCACGAGGGCGAAGATCGTAAACCGTCCGTTTCGTTCGGCGATTTCAAGCGCCTTTTTCGCAGCCGTTCGAGGGATCCTGTTTTTGGCGAGTGTCGCCAGAACTTCCTCGGCGTCGGCTCCAAGTTTGGTTTCCATCGCCTGCTTAATGATTCTGGCAAAGCTGTCCCGCCGCTCGTTTCGTATGGAAACGAGTTCGGAGAGCAGCCGCTGAATCTCGGCAAGCGACTCGTGGACGTTGGCGGTGTGCTTTCGGGTGAAAGTAGCGACATCGACCGCGTCCCAAACAATGTGGTTCTGACAGACGGCTTGAAACCAGAACGTCTCGATCCCAAGCGATCGCTTGCCCACTTCGGAGTTCCACAGGAAGCCTCCGGGAGCAAACGCTTCGCCGTTGATTTCGACCCAACCCGTGGGGTCGATCAAAAAGCAGAACAGATCCTGTTCGCCCGCGTAGAGGCCCGTGCCGCCACCCATCGCCGTTTGCGGCGGGGTGAAGTCACCGGCACTCTGCATGAGCATGTCGAGCAGGTCGGCGTTGTGAAGCCGGGTGTAGCTCACACCGTGAACCGACCGAAGAGCGTTGTCGCGGGCATAAAGCTGCAGGGGCTTTTTGCCCCCCGGCAGCGTTTCCCGAAAGACGTCGGCCGCTGTCTCTGAGGAAAGGCGGTTGACCGTTTCCTTGCTCACGCGGGCCAGTTGGCACAATTGCGTGAAGCTCCAGTCGTTCAGCGAAAAGTTGCCTTCTGGTCCCAGCCCCAGACCCAGGGATGGGCCAGAGGGTTCCGGGAGAAGAAGGCTTGGGGGAATCCACAGATCGCGTGAGGATTCCCGATCGCGCCGGCAATGCCGGGCCATGGCGTCAAGTGACGTGAAGCGTTCGTCGGCACTGCGACGAAACAGTTCCCGGCTTGCACGGGTAAGCATAGCCATGAGATGTCCTCAATGGGGAAAGAGAAAAAACCAATTGAGTGACCTTGTTGCACCACCGGTCTCTCGGCGACCACCCAAATGGGGAGAGCCGACGAGAGTCGGTGGCGAAATCATCTACTCAAGCCAGAAGTGAAAAGAGCATAGGGGAAAGGACTGCTTCCCCAGTATAACGTTGCTACACAAAACGGATCGCAACGCAAACCTACGCCTCTTGTTCGGAGGCACGCGTCGGCTGCTCGGAGATGTAGGTGTGGGCAAGATCGGCGACCTTTCTCAGAACCAGAAGGTCGTCTCGGGAAAACGAATCGCTGCTCGACCATTTTCCATCGGTTTCGTCCTTGTAGAGTCGAGAGAAGGTGACCGAAAATGCGGGGCCGTTGCCGACCGCGTTTTGCCACAGGCTTGCGCGAATGCGCCCCAGGCGGATTTCATGTACAGGTTTGTTGTTGGACATAAAGACTCCCAAAAAACGGCGGCATCGTGGCCGCGATTCCATCAAAATCCGGTATGACAGGAATCAAACGATGTGTGACTTATCTCGTTCCTGGGCCTTAAGTTCACGTGGAAGGCAGGAAGGAGATGAGCTGCGACAACCGGGCCGAACATTATCCACAGTCCGAAAAAAGCCCCAATGAGTTGCCACGTAGCCGTGTAGTTTCCGTTGCCGTCGGGTCTATATGCCTGGGGAGGATTGCATCATGGCCGAACCTCTGCCGGATGCCCGCACCGAGTTGCTTCTTCGTGCCAAGGCGGGCGATCTTGTCGCACGCGGGGTGCTTCTCGAACGCTATCGCGGATATCTCATGCTTTTGGCCCATGTTTATCTCAGCCCCAAGATTCGTGTGAAGGCCGATTTGGACGACGTCGTGCAGGACGCGTTTCTGCAAGCTCACGAGAAGTTTGATCAGTTCGCCGGCACCACGCTTCCCGAGTTTCAGGGTTGGATGCGCGAGATTCTCGCATCGCGTCTGGAGAAAGTGGTACGGCGCTACGAAACCGCGAAACGCGACATTCGTCTCGAAATCCGCTTGAGTTTGGATGCGTCGTCGCGCCACCTTGAAAAGCTCCTCCCCGCGCATGATGCCAAGACGCCGGGCACTCGCGTCGGTGACGACGAGGAACTTGCCATTTTGGCCCACGCTCTCATACGACTTCCGGTGGACTATCGCACCGTACTTGTTGGGCGCCACATCGAGGGGTTGTCCTTTCCCGAGATCGGCGAACGCATGGGGCGGTCCGCGGGGGCGGTGCGGCAACTCTGGGTTCGGGGCGTGCAGCGACTCCGCGAACTCGTGGAGAATCCGTCATGAGCGACGACACCCCCGACTGGAAAAAGAAGCGACTCGAAGAAGCGCTCGACGAACTCGCACGAGCCACGGAGTCGGGGACCGACATCGACATCGAAGCTTTTTTCGTCAAATACGCGGATATTCGGGACGTGTTGGAGCCGATCGTCCGGACCATGTTTTCTCTGAACCGTTTGAAAGGCTTGCTACACAACGATCTCGGCCACAGCGACCATGAAGTCGAATTGAAACCCGGCAACGGTTTCGGCGATTTCAAGATTATCCGTGAACTCGGCCGTGGTGGTATGGGGCTGGTATATGAAGCCATCCAATCCTCACTCAATCGGCGAGTAGCACTCAAAATCCTCTCGACGGCGGCGCGGTTGGAGAAGCGTGAACAAAAACGGTTTCAACGCGAGGCGGAGATTGCCGCGAAGTTGCGCCACGATCATATTGTCCCGGTTTACGGGGTCGGGAATCAGGATGGCGTTCTGTTCATCACAATGCAATTTGTCGAGGGCCATTCGCTCGTTCGTATGATTCGGGCACTTCGGATTCGCCGCCGACTGGATGAGCCAGACGAATCTCTTGACGATGTCATGCCGCTCGCTGCTCAATTGGAACGTGGCAATGACCAAGACGGCGCCGCCCACGGAGACGGGCCGTACATTCGCGCCATGGCGGCCCTCGGCGAACAGGCCGCGTCGGCGCTCGCCTACGCGCATGGCCAAGGCGTCTATCATCGGGACATTAAACCCGGCAATTTGCTGATCGACCTCGACGGTCGTCTTTGGGTTGTCGATTTCGGTTTGGCCCAGGCGGCCCGGGCTGCCGATGAAACGCAGACGATGACCCGGGTTGGTACGCTTCCGTATCTTCCTCCTGAGCAATTGAATTCCAGCCCGCCTCCGTTTGACGAGCGTGGCGATATCTATGCGCTCGGTATTAGCCTCTATGAGGCGCTCACACTCTATTATCCGTTTGCACGCGATCAGTCGTTGCAGACGCGGATTGTGAAAGACGATCCGCCGACCCCGCGCTCTCTGCGTCCCACGATTCCACAAGACCTTGAGAAAGTGATCCTCAAGGCGATGGCTCGCGACCCGGACGAACGATATCAGACCGCGAGGGATTTAGCCGATGATTTGCGAAGATTCCTCGATGGGCAACCCGTTCATGCGAGGCCGTTGACGCGACTTCAACGATTGCGTCGCATGGCCTATCGACGCCGGCGCACGTTAGCATTTGTCGGAGTAGCGGTCCTGCTGGGGCTGGTACTTGGTCTAACTACGGGCGGTGGGTTATGGATTCGAGCCGAGAATAGGAATCGCATGCGCACATTGCAAGCGGCCCAGTCAGCGTTTCGAAAGGCGAGAGAGTTTCGCCATAAGCCCGGCGAAGAAAAGGAAGAATACGACCGCTTGCGAGTGTTACTCCCGTTTGTGGAACAAATTGCAGACACTGCTCCGCTCGACCACCCATTACACGAGGAAGTGGCAAATTTCACTCTTCGCCTCGCTGAGGCCGAACATCGAATCGGTTATCGACAATCGGCGATTGAACATTTCAAACTTGCCGAGGAGCGCTTTGAACGGATTCTGCAACGTGATCCGAAACGACATCAGCTTCGCATGCAACTGGCCATGTTAATGGGCAACCGGGCATCGTACGCCACAGAGAAATCAGAACTGCCAGAGGCTGAGCGAACGATGGCCACGGCCTTTGCGCACATTGAGGTGTTATTGAAACAAGAACATGACAAGGCAGAGTATCTGGCCCGAAAGTGTATGTTGTTCCATCAACAGAGTCGTCTGTATCTGATTTGCGACGACGTTGCTGGCGCGATTCGAGTCGAAACAGAAGCATTGAAGATTGCTCGCGATTTGCTCGAGCGCTTTCCGGAACGGCATGCGTTGAGCTACATGCGTCTGGTTTGGATCATGACTTACATGGCAGAGTTCCGATCGATGCTTGGAGACTTGGCAGGCGCCGCAGAGGCACTTGAAGAAGGCATGAGGTATGACCGAATCCTTGCCGATCAATTCCCAAAGTCGCCAACGGATCGGTCGACAACCATCAGCGTTTCAGCGTTCTACGCGGAGGTTGTAATGGCCCAAGACCGTTGGGACGAGGCCAATGTGATTCTGGGCCGAACCATCGACGAACTACGCGGCCTTGTCGAACGGCACGCCGAAATCTGGGCCTTTCGGATCGGGTTGTTCTCGGCGATATATAACAGAGCGGCCATCCACTACCATCAAGGCAACGATGAAAAGGCGCGAGAATCGATTCGCGAGGCAATGCACCTTTTTGTTGGCAAGAAGGTAGACAGCGGCAACGTGCCGTCGATGTTGCGTTTCGTATTGGCTCAACCGTCGCCGATTGGTGCCGACGATCCGCTCATCAAGAGTTGGCTCGCCGACCTTCCGTCGACGACCCCCGAGGCCACGCGCCGCCGGATATCGGGCATGGGAGCGTTGCGAGACGGCAAATATGCCGAGGCTGCCCAACTCTTGGCCAACCCATCGGGGCAACGCGATGAGATCATCGGCGCCGAGTACGCGCGTGCCATCGCACTCCTCCGAATGGGCGACCGCAAAAACGCCGAACTGCAGTTTCAAGAGGCCGAAAAGACGACTCTAACGCATTTTATCGACATATCTTACGTCCACATTCTCCGCGACCGGGCTAGGCGTGAATTCAGGGCGGGGAAACCGTAGGCGCCCGTATTTCCGGAAAAATTCATTTTTCGCGCGTACGCATTCGAGCCGTCTTGGGGTCTCTGATAGTGGGAACTCCGGTTGTAGGGGTTCGTTCGATTATCCACCCCCTTAGATTCGCAGAAAGCCCGTCATGCACTCGACGCTCACCAAGACCTACGCACGTCTACGGTCATGGCTCCGTTCCTCTGACACCCCACACAACGCTCGACGGCGCGGCCGTTGGTTCATCCCGCGGCTATTGTCGCTTGAACCGCGGATCGTGCCGGCATTTCCATCCTTAGGCACCGCCTACTTTCGTGGCGGCGTTGCCGTCGCGGCCGGCGACGTGAACGACGACCGATTCGCCGACATCGTCACGGGGGCGGGGCCGGGTGGTGGTCACCGTCGCATGGGATGATCCTGAGGAAAAAAGCCGATCCGAATATAGTCAGAATGAACCTTGTATGTTACGTGACCTAACCGATCCAGTAAGGACTTCAAGATCTTTGACAGCTTGTCGGATTGAGGGGTCATCCTCACGGATTGCTCTCTCATGCTGTGGAGAGGATAGGGCATCTTCTCGGCCGATTCGTCGTCAATGTAGAAATTGATTTCCATTTGTTCGCCGATGTAGTCAAGCACATCTTGCAATGTAGCATTTTGAATCGGCTTGTCGATTGTGCAAATCCGATTCAGCTTGGCACGCATGGCGGCTTCGCCTCGGAGTTGTTCCGCGGTCTTTGCGAGCGGCGCCGTATTCGCAGTGCGATTATAGATGTAGAATTTCCCCTTTGTGTAGCGGTATGTCCCGCCATTCGTTTCGATCGCCAGAAGTACGAGCGTCCCTACCCGAACATTTTTCATACGAGGAATCAAGATCGTTCGTTTATCCTCGAACCGAGCTTTCATGACTGAATTGTATTCAAGGGTGAAGCCGTATGTATCAGATAGATACTCCAAGAAATCGGTTGGTGTGACATTTGCAAGACGTTTATCGATCGTCATGAGATGATCCGGAAGGTTCGCCAGCCTCTGATCGAGGATCTTGGTGACTGTCATGGCATTTGGCGCTACAGTCACTTTTTCGGCTTGTTCAGCATCGATTTTATCTCTTTCAGTTGCTTTAGTTGAAACTGGCAATTGTAGGTGGCATTTTTCGCTTCAAGGACGATTTGCTGTTGATTGGCAGCAGTGATCTTGTTGGCTTTGAGCATGTCTTTCCATTTGGCGACGTCCTTGCGGCTCTTGGTGATGTCGGCGAATATCTTTTCTCTTTGTGCGGGATTTACCGCACTGTGTCGCACAGCAGAGTCGTATATCTCAATCCATTCAGTCTTTGTCCCGATCTGGCGCAATAGATTCTGATTTTCAGCAGTATCTGCGAGTCGAGGCGCGAGTGCTGCACCTTCTTTGATAGCAGCCTCGCACTCATCAATCGCCCGAAGTGCGTCTTCGAATACGTCGTTTAACAACCGAATTCCGTCCGGGGTGATTTCCTTCGAGTTCTTGTTTTTTGACTCGGTTTTTGCTGGGTCGGGCTTGTTGGCGGGAGGAGGAGTGGAGTCCTTTTTGCTTGTCGTAGTTTTTGGTTCGGCAGGCGGAGTTGAAGGAGGAAGCTGGTCGTTTTGACCGGAACGTAATGCTAACTTTGGCTGAGAATCGGCAAGTGGTTCACTTTTGTCATGGGCAGCAGGTAGAGGGGCAGTTTTTGTCCGTGTGGCGAGGTAGACAGCCCCTGATGCCACCACAAGAACAGAGACAACCGCTGTGGCAGCCAAAATTGGAATTGTTTGCGTCGATTGCCGCCGGTCTTTAGTCCGTTTCCTGCGTTTCCGCTCCAAGGTAATGTTAGTCGCCTTTTGCTTGGCAATCTCCGCCTGCCTCTCATTCTCCTCGCGCTTTGTTTCCCATCGTTTGCCATTTTCCGACTGGCGCCATGCCAGCAGCAGCTGTTTCTTCCCCTTAAACTCCGGGTGTAGTGAGAAAAATTCGAGAAGGTCCCACCCACCACCACGAACCCACAGAGCGAATGCCTTTAGTTCGTCTTGCGAAAGCGACATAGATGTAATCCCTTTGGAGTTGAAGGACGTCGAGAGTCCGAACAGCCAATAGGTAAGAAGACCATGTTGTCGCGGATTTCCGTACGCAAATAATCCAAGGACACGGAAAATTCTTGGTGCATCAGGCTGGAATCGCTTCGTGATATCGACATAAACGGAAGCCCGTTGTGATGTTGCTCCATCTCTCCGGGGCGGCGTACAATTTCGCCGGCTTGACCAACGCCAACGGCACGTTCGTGAACGTGACCGGCACGGGGGCAAGCGCGGCGTTCGGTGTCCTCACCACGCTGGCCGACGGCGGCATCACTCTGAGCGGCGACGGGACGGTGGCGATGGACAAGCTGGCCAACGTGGACGGGTCAATACTGATCGTGTCGGGCGGGGTGACGCTGGCGTTGCCCGAGGTGAAGTCATACACGCACACGGCGGGCGACGTGCAGAATGAGGTGGTGCTGCGAGCGTCGGGGGGTGGGGTCGGTGCTCGATCTTCGCAACGTGCTGTCGGTCACTAACGGGACCGGCATCTCGGACGCGATTTTCGTCGAAGCTCTGGCTGGCGGCCTGGTGGACCTGCGGGCCACCGTGCAGATGGTGGACCCCAACGCGGGTGACACGCGCTATCGTCAAGTCGTGGTAACGGCCGATGGCGTGAATAGCCGCGTCGATCTGTCGTCGCTGGTGTCGATGACCGATGCCTGGGGCGGCAGCCTCGGCGGCCACAATCTTTGGTCGCAACTGATCGCTCGCAACCACGGCACGATTCACGTTCCGATTCTGACCGATCTCTCCGCCGTCGCGTTGAGCCTCAACGGCACCGGGACGCTGCCCATTGCACAAATCACGTCGATCCGCGACGGCGCGATCCTCGTCACTGACGGCACGCACACGTTCACCGGATTGACGAACGCCAGCGGATCGATGATCACGTTGTCCAACGGCGGCCGAATGGTCGCCGACGCGTTAAGCAACATCAACGGGGCGAGCATTACCGTCGGCGGCGGCGTAACGCTGAGCCTTCCGAGCGTGCCCAGCTACACGCACACATCCGGTGATCAAGACTACAACCGATTGCGTGCCGAAGGCGCCGGCAGCGTGCTCGATCTACGCAACATGACTTCAATCACCAACGGCCAGGGTAACAACGAACGCATTTTCATCGAAGCGATCAACGGCGACCTAGTAGTCAGCCACGCAAGAGTTGCGGCTTGCCGGTAATTTCATATCATG
>CAZESP010000087.1:0-13826 GCA_964515185.1 uncultured Alcaligenaceae bacterium | reverse complement strand
CTAGCCCTGGATTCGATTCGGCGCGGCGAACCTGATCGTCGAATTGACCGAGTAGGTCGCGGCGACCGTTAAGTCGATCGAGTGTTAGGCCCTCGACAAAGGTGCTGTCCGGCAGAATGGGCATGCCGCGAACGATATTGGGATGGCCGGGCGTTGTGGGCTTCGTGTTCGGGTCGCGGAACGGGTTACATTCAGTCGTCAGGGCGTCGTAGCGCTTGCCGAGGAACCCGCCATACGGGCCGGCGCGGCGAAACACTTGGCCCCAACCGAGCCAGCACGGCATGTAGACATAATCGGGCAATTCACGCTGAGCGGAGCGGCCGTCTTGCACCCGCAGCCATTCACAGACCGACCCCATGCTTGGCGGGTCCGAGTCACGCGGATGTTGATCGGGCATCGGCTGATCGAAGCCGGTATAACTGGGCAGGCAGTTGTGACAGCCGGCTTTGTGATTGACCGAGCGAATGAGGGCCGACCGGTGCATCCATCGGGCCATTTGCGGCAGATGCTCGCAAACTTGGATGCCGGGCGCCGACGTCGGGATCGGTTTGAATTCGCCGCGAACTTCTGAAGGGGCGTTGGGCTTGAGGTCCCACATATCCTGTGTGGCGGCACCGCCGAGGAGGTAGAGCAGGATCACGCTCTTGGCTTTGCCGGGTTGCGCGGGAGATCGCGACGATTCGGCACGGAGGAGATTGGGCAGCGTGAGCGCTGGGCCAAATAGCGACAAGGCACCGGCCGCGAGGGCTTCACGACGGGTCACGCCATCGCAGCACCGCTGCGGGCTTCCGAGCATTCGCAGCATGAGGCCCCCGTAAAAGGTTTACCGTTTCGCGCACGTGCGCGAAACGGTGAACACAGGCTTGGTTACAGCTCCCAACCCTTGCGGTACTCGCGCCGGATATACTGCTGGGCCTTCGGGCAATCGACGGCGGTGCCCGTGGCGACATCGTATTCGAATTCGCAGCCGGCACGCATGGCGACGTTGCCGAGCAGGATCGACTCGGTCAGAGCGCCGGCATAGGAGAAATTCGACAGCGCGATTTCCGGCTTGCCTTCCTTGATCGCCTTCACCCATTCCTTCTTCTGATTCTCGTCGTTGCTGCCCTTGTATCGCGGCAGGCGCTCGTCGGCGGACTTGGTATCGACGTCGCCCACGATGCGATACTCGGCGCCGTAGTCGTTCGGCGAGAAGAGGACGCCGCGGCTGCCGACGAGGATCGAGCCGCTGTCGGCCAACTTCTCGTTCGGCTTGAGCAACTTCGAGAGTAGCTCTTCGGGCGGCAAAACCTTCTTGCCGTCGCGTTTGCCTTCGTACCAATTGAACGTGACCGGAGCCATGTCGCCGCGAGCCGGGAAGCACAAGGTCGCGTGCGCCCATGTCGGGCAGGTCTCGGGGTTGACGTCGCCGGCCTCGGCCTTGACCTTGTTCGGTGCCACAAGCTTCAAGGCCATGAAGGCCATGTTCGCGGTGTGGCAGGCCATGTCACCCATGGCGCCGGTGCCGAAATCCCACCAGCCGCGCCAGGCGAACGGGTGATAGCCGGTGTGGTACGGTCGCATCGGGGCCGGGCCGATCCAAAGATCCCAACTGACGTGCGACGGCACGGGTTGTTCGTCTTTGGGCCGGGCCATGATCTTGGGAGCTTGCGGCCAAATGGGGCGATTCGTCCAAACGTGGACTTCTTGGATCGAGCCGAGAGCGCCGGCCTGGACCAACTCGACAGCGCGACGCAGACCGGGCAGGGCCGTCCCCTGATTGCCCATCTGCGTGCAGACCTTGTTCTTCTTGGCCTCTTCGCGCATCAGTCGGGCTTCATAGACCGAGTGGACCAACGGCTTCTGGCAATAAACGTGCTTGCCCATGCGCATGGCCATGACGCTGGGGTGGGCATGGGTGTGGTCGGGCGAACTGACGGTGATGGCGTCGATCTGTTTGCCGAGCTTGTCGAGCATCTTCCGGAAATCGGCGAACTTTTCGGCATGAGTGAACTTCTTGGCCTTGGCGCTGAGGAAGTTCGCGTCAATGTCACATAGGGCGACAATCTCGCCGAGACCGCCGACGTGATCGGTGTCGCTGGAGCCTTTGCCGCCGACGCCGACGCAACCGAAGTGAACCTTGCCGTTAGGCCCGTCGGCGGCGCGGGTGGCCGAGGCGGCGTTCGCGGTGAGCCAATAGCCGGCTCCGACCGCTGCGGTCGTCTTGAGGAAGTTTCGACGATTCATCCGAGTCATGGGATTCGTCCTTCGCGAAAAAAATAAGGGCGCGAGTGCGGAAATGGCTCCCGGCCAATTCCTGGGGTGTGGCTGCCAGTGTAGGAGACTTCGCCGCCGGATGCAACCGGCGGCCTTAGACTTCGGGGGGCTTTTCCTCCTCGAAGCCGGCTTTGACTTTTTCGCTGTTGAGCACCGTCACGCACCAAATGCCGATGAGCATACCGAAAAGGGTGCCAAAGAGGATCGCTAGAATCGCCCCCGTCCAGGCCCAGCCTCGCGAGTCAAGCGAGCGCAGATGGAAGGCGCCGTTGACGATTAGCCCGCTGATGCAGAAGCCGATCACGCTGCCGATGGCCCAAGGAATGCGGATGATGAGCATCTGGCGCCATTCCTCGGGTGAAATCTGATTCTTCTTCTTCTTATCGACATCCGAGTATTTCTGCCCCTCGGCCGGTGTGCCGGATTCGTTGATCTCGAAGATGAGCGGAAAGATGGCGACGACGACACTAATCAGGTGACCGATGGCCGATAGCACGCCGATGGCGAGAAGAGCGTTGGCCGGTTGCACGACGGCTCGGGCCGCCGGGCCGCGAGCGCTCTTCTTGAATCGATCCTTGACCACGCCTTCCGCGGCTCGCTTCTTCTCTTCCGCGACGAGCCGGTCGGTTTCCTCGTTCTCGGCCGCCAGGGCGTAGGGGTTGCGGTCGTCGTCCATATCCTTCAAGGCCGGGTTGATCACAGTCGCCTTCGGGGCTGCCGGTTTGGCGATCGCCTTGGCCACCGCCGGATTGACGACGGGCTTACCCGATGGCGCTTTCGGGGCGAAAATGGACTCGCACTTCGGGCATTTGATCTTCTTGCCGGCGGGCAATGGCTCGGATCGTTGAAGAATGGTCTTGCATTCGGGACAGGTGTATTGCACTGGCATGGGAACGCCCTCGTCGCTGATATTCGGAAAGATGATGGCCATCGTACCGCACGACCGGCCCGGACGCCACTCGATTCGGTCGTGCGGGAGCCTTCGCGAACAGTTGCGTCTCCGCACGACGCGATCCCATGCCCTTATTTCGACACGTTGATTTTCGGGATCGCTTCGCGAGCGGCTTTACCCACTTCCGTATTCTTGTAAAGATTCGCGGCTTGGAAGAGGGTCGTCACGGCGGGTTTAGCATCAGGGCCGAGCTTGCTCAGCGTCTCGATGGCCGCCAGTTTGGCCGGCTGCGAGCCCGTTTCGACGACCCTGATGAGCGCGGGCACACCGGCTTTGCCGAGTTTTCCGAGAGCAACGGCCGCCGCCGACCTCGTGCCATCGGGGCCAAGCAACGGGATGATGTCAAAGGCCAATTCCTTGCCGGCAGGGCCAACCGAACTGATGACCTCCAACACCGCCAGCCGCATCGTCGTGTCTTTGTGCAAAAGCCCCTCGCGCAACAATGGAAGCATCAGCTCTGTCGAGCCGACCTTTCCCAAAGTGGTGGCGGCCACCCTTACGGTAGCGACGGCGTTCGGCGCCCCTTTCATCGCGGCGCCCATCTCGGCCAACAAGTCCGGCGTGGCGCCTTTGGCGGCCGGCCCGAGTTCGCCCAAGGTGGCCCAGACCGTCGAACGCACGGCCGCATCAGGGTCGCGAATCACCAGCAACAGGCCCGGAATCGCCGGGGCCGCGTCCGAGCCGAGCCGAGCCAACGCCTCCGCTGCATACCTTCGGGTCGCCGGCATCTTCGATCGTAAGCCCGCCATGAGTTGATGGATGTCGCCCTTGCCCAAAGGCGGATCGAGCGCATTCAAGGCTTGCGCGGCGGCCGATCGGACCGTGTCATCGGCTTCATCCAGAGAAAGGAATAACATCGGCACGACGTTGGGATGCTGCCGGCCGATGGTTCCAAGTGCCTTGATGGCGGCGACGCGAACGGCCGGCTCGCGATCCTGACGCACCGCGATCAAGTCGTCGATCACGGGCAAGGCGCGCCGGCCCATGCGAGCCAACCCCATGGCGGCCGCCTCGCGAACGCGCGGCTCGGGGTCTTGCAACAGCTTGCCCAGTCGCGGCACATCGTAAATGGCCTCGGCGCCCAGCGCGCCGATGGTTTGGGCTGAATAACGCCGCACATCGGCTGATGGATCGGATAACCCCGCACGCAACGCAGGCACGTCGTTCTTGGTGGCGTCGCCGATTTGGGCCAGGGCAATCGTGGCCGCGGCCCGGGTGCCGGCGTCGGAATCGCGAAGCATCGACAACAACAACGGGAACGAAACCGATCGACCCGACGGCCCGGCCACACCTAGTGCAGCCGCCACTTCGCGGCGCACCCCAGCATCTTCGTCACCGGCAAGCGGCGCGAATAATCCGATTGCGGCGGCGGACTCGGGTAGGAGCGCTCGCACCGCCGCGACGCGAGCGCCCCGATTCGGCCCCGGCGACCGTAGCCAAGCAACCAGCATGGGGACGTCGGTTTTCACGGGAGAGCCGAGTGGCTTGAGGGTCGCTGCCGCCGCTGTACGCACCGCCGCGACTGGGTCAGCCGAGGCCTTGACCAGCCCGGCGTAGGCGCGCCGAACCGCGGGGCCGATTTTCCCCAACGCCGTGGCCGTCGCCGCCCGAACCGCCTCGTCTGGGTCCGACAACGCGCCGATCAATTCCTCGATGGCGAGGCCTGCGGGTTCACCGATTCGCCCCAAGGCTCCGACCGCCGCCAATCGAACGCGAACGTCCGGATCATTGACAGCCTCTCGTAACGGCGGCACCGCCTGATCCTTCAACTGCACCAGTTCATCGATGGCGCGCGCGACCTCATCCGGTGGCCCGACGCGCAACACATTCACCAACTGGGCCGGCGTGCGATTCGATCGCATCGGCTCCTCGACAAACGTCTTGCCTTTGCGTCGAAAGTAATCGTTGATGGTCGTGCGTGCCTCGCGAACGTCGATGTTCTTGCTTACCAAACGATCGACGGCGGCAAATCCACTGACCACGGCGATCAAATGGCCGCGATCGTCCACGACCGGCCCACCGCTGTCGCCCGGGTTGGTCGGTGCCTGAGTCTCGACGATGAAACAGCGTACCCGTTGCCCGTTTTGGTAGCGAATCTCGTCGCGGAATACCTGCCGGACCTCGCCCGTGGTGTAACGCCACAGTGCTCCCCCGGCGCGGCCACCGACGCCCGACGCCCCAATGGAAAACGCCTTCTGGCCGGGGCTGGCGCTCTTGGCCGCCAACGGCAACGCGACCAGATCCTCGGGCAGGCGGGCCAACTGAACCAAGGCCAGGTCGCGCTCCGCCTCGCTGGCGACGACTTTCCCCGCGATGCCGATTTTCGGCGCCTGCTCCACATAATGGCGCAAGTCCGTGATGACGTCGCCCTCGCGATCGTAAGCCGGGAAGAACACGACGACTTCAGTCGCCGTTCCGACGACGTGATAATTGGTCAGCACCAGGCGCTCGCCCCGATGGATCAAGCCACCGGAGCCGATGCCGACCCCTTTCGCGTTTTCCTTGACGATCCACGCCGTCGATTTGAGCAACCGCTTGTAAACGACCTCGGGCGCCAACGGCTTATCGGCGCCGGAATCGGCGGCCTGCCCGTTGCCATCGTTGCGGGCGACGGCCGGCGGGTTGCTTGGACCTTTGGCGGTATCGTCGCGAGGCCGAACCTCCGGCGAGGGTGTCTTAGGCGACGGTTGCGGCACGAGTGGGTCGGGCGTCGACGGACTATCCGCGCCGGCCAACAGCCAATACGCCGCCACCCCGGCGCAGCCGATGACCATTATCCCAAACAAGAAGAGCATGATGCCGATGGCGAGCAAGATCAAAGAGCGATTTGACGATGCCGCCACCAGGGGCGGAATGCTCACGACGCGATTGCAATGGGGGCATTGAGCCTGTGACCCAGCGACGTTGTCGGGCACCTCGGACGTTTGGCCGCACAGCGGGCATGTAAACGGAAACGGCATCGACCTTCTCCTGGCCGGATCACCCTGCACCCACGGGATGAACACTATCCTACCAGCAGTAAGCCGGCGCCGTCAGCCCCTGACGCCACAAGAACGCACGGACTGGCCAACGCGGCTCAAGCCACTTCGAGCAAAGGAGAGCCGAGAACCTCGCGCCGCGGCACGACTCCGAGGCCCGGCTTGGTACTTGCCGACATGCGGCCGTTGTGCCGCTGCGGCGCACCGTCGGCGATCGAGACCGTCACGTAGCTGTTAAAATCCGTCGTCGTGAACAGCAACTCCGAAGGTGTGCTGTGCGCCAGATGCGCGATGGCCGCCGTCACGATGTCGCCGCCCCAACTGTCCTCGATCGTCATCGCCAACCCCAGCGAAGCGCAAAGGTCGCGTGCCTGGCGAGCCTTGGTGAGGCCGCCGAACTTGCTGATCTTGATGTTGACCGCGTCCATCGCCCGGTCGGCGTGACCGCGAAGGAGCACGTCCATCGAGTCGATGTTCTCATCGAGCACGAACGGATGATCGGTGTGCCGACGGATGGTCAAACATTCTTCATATGTTCGGCACGGCTGCTCGATATAGACGTCCACGTCGCGCACGGCCCGGACGACGCGAAGAGCGTCATGGGCGAGCCAGCCGGTGTTGGCGTCGGCAATCAGGCGATCGCCCGGTTGAAGCTGCGCCGACACTTGCTTGATCCTTTGAATATCGATGTCGGGGTCACCGCCGACCTTAAGCTGAAACCGGCGATAGCCCTCGGCGCGATACCCCGCCACCCGCGCCGCCATCGCTTCGGGCGACTCCTGCGAGATGGCCCGATACAGACCGAAATCGTCGCCGAATCGCCCGCCCAGCAACACGCAGACCGGCAACCCACTCACTTGGCCGAGCAGGTCCCAGCATGCCATGTCGATGCCCGATTTCACATACGCGTGACCCTGAAGGGCGGCGTCCATCCGGCGATTGAGCACGGCGAGTTGCGTCGGGTCGAAGCCGATCAGGTGCGGGCCAAGCTCGGCGATGCCGGCGCGGCATCCAGCGGCGTACGCGGGCAGATAGAACGGGCCAAGTGGGCAGACCTCGCCCCACCCGACGTGGCCGGTGTCGGTCTCCACGGCGACGATGGTGCTGTCGAAGACCGTGACCGCCTTGCCGCCGGACCATTTGTAGCTGCCCTCGCGCAACGGCAGTTCGACGCGATAGGCGCGGATGCGAGTAATTTTCATGAGAATCAGTGTACCGTTAAATGACGATTCCCGAGTTAAGCGACGCTTCGAAGAAGCGCTTCTTCGAAACGTCGCCTACCGCGAAAGTTCAGCGACACTTCGCTGAAAGGCCCGGCGCTACGTCGCGCCGCCGTCCGCCTTCTTTGGTGGATGGAACAACGCGAACAACAACAAGGCCCCGACCAATGCGGCGAACATCGAGAAGCTAAACACGCCGGAGTAGTTGAGCTTCTTGTCCACGGTGTACCAGTCCTTCAATCTCCCGCAGAAGAAATTTGCAAAGAACGGCCCGACGCCGAGGATCAAAACGTTGAACAAACCCTGAGCGCTGGAACGCACATCTTTCGGGAAGAACTCGTCCACGAAGATGTAGACCGTCGCGAAGAAGAAAGCGTAACAGATACCGTGAACGACGTTGATGGCGATGGCGGGCGTCTGTTCCGGGAAAAAGGTGAAGACGGCGAAACGGGCCGCATGGCCGAGGACACCGAGTACCATCGTCAGTCGCCAGCCGAGCTTCTTCAATACGAAGCCGAGGAACAGCATCGTCACAATCTCGGCGATCTGGCCGATCTTCATCACCGGGCCGACCCAGTTGGCGGGAATGTCCACTACGCCGCCGTCGGCCTTTGGACCGAGGAACGTGAACGTCCAGAAGAAGAAGCTCTGATGCACGGCCGCATCGATAAACGTGACGAGGAACAACACGATGAGGAATGGGGATTGGAGCAATCGCTTCAAGGCTTTGACCCAAGCGAGCGTGTCCTCACCGGATGCGGGCTTTGGCGGCGTATGCGGCAAGGTGAGACTAAAGACCGCCAAGACAATCGACGCGAGGCCGGCGACGAAGAAAATGTACGCCTTCAGGTGCATGGCGGCCTCGCCCTGGACCGAGGTGCCGAGGGCTTTGCCGAGCCACTCTTTAAGACCGACCGTGCCAAACACCGGCACTTGAGCCCAATCGACGAGAATGAAAATGAACGGCCACGATGCCGCGATCCAACCGATGGTGCCCCAGACACGCACCGGGCCGAACTCCTGCGATGGGTTCTTTAGATTCGCGAACGCGATCGAGTTCGTGATCGAAATCGTCGGTACATAGAAGATCGAGTGAAGGAGCATCAAACCGAAGAACGGCCAGAACGGCGCCGACACCTTTTCGGCCAACTCCGCCGGTAGGTTTGGCGGAACCTCGCGCCGGACAAAGAACAGCCCGAAGATGGCGACGCCGGAAATCAGGTGGCTGAACGCCAGGAACCTTTCGGCAGCGAACTTGCGATCAGCAAATTGGGCGCTGAAGAACAAGGTCACCAGCGCCCCAACGTTGAAGGCCCCAAAGATCAGCGGCAGTTGCCAGTCGTTGTTGAAGCCGAGCTTGGGAATGTAGTCGAATCCCAACTCGAACCACGCGCCCCAGATAAAGAATTGGAGGAACATCATCAGACAAAGTCGAATCTTGACACCGATGGGTGCGGTGTCGGGATAGGTCACGACGGACATTCGCGCATCTCCTGGGTGCGGGTCACAATTCAGGCTGAGGGTTGCAGAGGAATGTAAAAGTATCGGTGTGTGTTGGCAAATGCAAAAATGGGCACAATCTTTCGAGAGCGATACACTAAACCGAGATGACCACGGATCTTCGCGAGTTACTGCTGTACCACTTCTGTCGCGTGCAGGTGCCGATGGTGCGGCTCGGCATCGAGGCGTTTCGCCGGCATTTGACCCGGACCTTCGAGATTTATCGCGCCAAGATCGGCCCGACCGTGACCCGCGATGATTACCTTGATGGGCTTTACGTCACGGATTGGTATCTCTGTTGTGGTTGCCTCGAAAACGACAAGCGCGCCTGGGAAATTCTCTTCGCGCGCCGCACGGGTCGCTCAGACTGTCTTTTGATCGACGCTCTTCGCGCTCGAGCCATGCGGCTGTATCCGCGTGACTCGGAAAAACAGGACACGGCCGTGACGGATTTCTGGGGCCATCTGATCGTGCCCGAGGTCGAAGGCACTCTGCCGGTGATGGCTCGCTATGACGGGCAACGACCGTTGGCGCCTTGGCTGATACGCTGCTTCCAAAATTGGCATCTGTCGAAGCTTCGCGGGCGGGATTTGACTCAAGCGATGCCGGATGACGACCTTGCCCCGCCGCTGCCGGAACGGGCTGATGCCGACTCGCGATGGCACGATCTGTTCTGCGCCGCGGCCCGGGAATGGATGGAGGACCTGACCGACGACGAGGTGCTGCTGTTGGGTTTGCGGCTTCGCTATCGCCTGAGTCAGCGTGAGGTCGCCGGCATCCTCGGCAAGCACGAAGGGAACGTATCGCGCGCCACCGACAAACTCCGCGACCGGTGCCTGGAATACGTCGGCGCGCGGCTTCAAGCCGAGGGTTGGACCGGCGACGACCTTGCGGCGTTCGTGCTGACGGAAATGGGTTCGCTGTTGCTCGACGACCCGCGATTATCGGCGGACAATCTCGCCACGCTGCTTGCAGCGCGCGGAAAGTCGGTGCCGAGTTAGATTTCACTTGCTTGCGCCGCGTGCTCATGTTCAATGATGAGCACGCGGCGCGAGCAAGTGTCATGAACGCTACCCCTTCGCAAATGCCCCCAAAACCTCGCGACATCGCTCCACCATCGACGCGACGTCGATGCCCGGTGTGGCTTTCGCCTTGGCCAACCACTCGCAGAACTCCCGCAGGAGGTCGGCCAGAGGCTTCGTCTGATTGTCCGAGACTCCAATCGATTTCAGATCGTCGATGAGCGCTTCGAGTTGAATAGCCAACGTCCCCAAAGCTCGCACGATGTCCGTGGCCTTGTTAATTTGATCGAGCATCTCGGCGACGCGGCGACGATAGGCGCTTAGGTCGATGCCGGCGCCGGCAGGGGCGGTTGTACGCGGGGTTCTCGACCGGAAAATCTGTTTCGCCTTCTCGGCCAGGCGGTCGATAATGCCTTCCGAACGCGATGCCGGCATTTCGGCCAGATCCGAGTCCAGGACAGTCTCTTCGGCGTCGGAGAAAGCTCCCAAGGCCGGAGCGGCGGGCGCAACGCTCGGCGGCGCGTAACATCGCGCCATGCCCGATCCGCCCGCACGAAGAGCGCCGGTCATCGGCATGGCCATAAGGTCGATCGGCATCGTCCAACCCGCGGGCAGCTCGACCGGTTGCGTCACGCGCCGTACCTCGCCGCCTTCGTTCACGACTTCCTTCACGTCCACCGCGACAAAGGCCGTGAACCGACACAACACGCCATGAGTCAACGACGTCGCGAGAATCAATTTTTCCAACGTGGCGGTATTGCCCATCCCACTGACGAAGCGATCTTCGAGTTCTCGCACCCGGGCTCGCGCCCAACTCAGGTGGATGGCGTCGTTGGCCGTCGCTGTGCCGCGAACGGCCTGGTGCCACGGCTGACCGGCGTCGTCGGTTGCGTTCAGCGTCACCGATCCGGACGGTGACCCGGCGTAACGACCCATGACTGTCAGCGGCGCTCCGGGGAATAGATCGGGCAACTGCCGCGGAACGCTTTCGTCCTCGATAAACCTCACGCCCTCGGCCGTCAGTGACAACGACGACAGTAACGGCGATCGGATGCGGCGATGCACCTTGGCCATGACCGCGTCGAGCCGATCTTCCGATTCGACGACCTCGCAATAGCCGCCGCCCAGACCCGCGAGCCGACGCAGAAATGCGTCGTTGACCGCCTGATCGATACCGAGGGTGAAGACGCGAAGCCCCTTGATGCGCTTGGCGAGGGCCTTCAGAATCTGGTCCTCGTTGCCGACTTGGCCGTCGGTCAGCAGTACCAACACACGGTCGGTGTCGGGCGTGGCCGGCGAGGCCAGGAGGCGAATGGCCTGGTCGAGCGGCGCGGCCAATTCGGTGCCGCCGCGAGCCTCGATTTTCGCCAACCATTCCTGAGCGCGATAACGGTCGCGATCCACGGCCATTAGAAGCCCGGATGACGGATAGGTTTCGACGCTATCGTCGAAGGCCAGAACGGCGAAGCGATCCGCAGACGTGAGCGAGTCGATTATCCGGCCCAACGCGCGGCGCGCCGCAATCATCTTCCAGCCGCTCATACTGCCGGAGCGATCGACGACGAAAACGACGTCGCGCGGCTTGCTGGGTGCTTCGGCGGCGACCGGCGGTATCAGCATGAGGGCGAAGGTGCCTTCGTTGGCGTTGCCTTCATCGGGGCTAAGCGTCAACGACGTGCCGAACGTTGGGCCTGCGACCCGGAACCGCAACACGAAATCGCGATCGAGTCGTTCGCCGGGCGTCAGTGTGAAGCGCCAGGCGTCGCCGACGCGATCGGTCTTCAGGTCGTGGAGGCTGCTGCGGAAATCGGCCGGATGCAGCCCCGCGGGGTGAACCTCGACGCTCATCGCCAGCCGAACCGGATTCGGCTGACCCGGCAACAAGATCGGCGGCGAGATTCGCGATGCATCGGGCACCGCGTCGGTGTCGTTGGCGGTGCCGCTGCCCGCGTCATCGCCCGGCAACGGCGTCCCCGGGATGTAACGCGGCGCCACCACCAACGGGAAGCGATAGGTCGCCTCGCCGTCATCCACGGGCAAAGGGCCGGTCAGTACCAACTCGACTCGGGCCGTTTCGCCGGGGGGCAGATTGCCGACGCGCATCGTGAAAACGTTGGGTCGATCCTCTTCGGCAATGGCGGCCCGCTGCCCGGCTCGGATGGCCTGGTCGTAAGTCTCGCGCGCCTTCCCTCGTTCCAGCAATTGGCCTTCGACGAGCCTGCCTGCTACTTCGAGTCGAAATCGGCTGACGGCGGCCCGATCCGGTAATGGAAATGTGTAGGTCGCCTCAAGCGCGTCCGGGTACGGATTGACAAAGGTCTGTCTGACGAGCGTGCGAACAAATAGCCCGTCGATGCGTGAGCGAACTTCGAGCGCTTTCAGGGGCAGCCCGCCTCGTGGGGTCGATAGGCTTCCGAAACCGTCGTCGGTGCCGGGCGCGGCCAGGGTCGGGTCAATGGCGATGGCGGGACTGGTCATGGGTCGTTCCTCGGGGGACGTTGATCGGACAGAAGTTTGAGTAACGGCCCGGCGGCAGCCTGAATCGCTGTCGCATCAAGGCCGGGCGGACAATCGGCGACGAGCAAGAACACGCCCGGCCCCAACGGGATACCGGTCAGAGGCGACGCGGGCGGCGTCACCGAGTCGGGTGGCGGCTCGACGGGTTTCTGCTTCCAAAACGGCTCACGGGCCGGCATTTTTTCCGCCGGCTTCGACGTGGTGGCCTTCTCGACAGGGATTCTGGCGATGGTTTCGAGTTCCGCGTCAGATCGGCCGGCGAGTTCCATCTGCACTTGATTCAACGACTTGCCGGACGCCTGAAGCCTCTTGATGGCAACTAATTGCAGCAAGTGACGCCAGCCGTAGTATGCCGTCCTCCCTTGGATTGTCGGTCGATCGATCAAGCCGAGCGTCGTGTAGTAGCGCACTGTTCGGCGATCGGGAACATCGCGTACCTGCCCGTTCGCAACTCCGCCGTAATCAACGGCCAAGCAATCGGTTGCGAGTTGGCACAATTCGTCGAGGGTCAGTGATCGACTCAATGACAGGCTCATAACCATAACAGTAACAGTGAATGTGACAGTGTCAAGTAGCTGTTGCGGTAATTTTTCGGGATTTTGTCCACCTCGCGGCGCCAATCCCGATGGAACAGATTGGTCGCCGCGATCCAGAGGCGATCAATCTGGGAGGTGAGCCTCATGAAAACACTGACAGGGGTCCCGGCCAATCGTGGAATGTCGCCGGGGATGCGGACGGCATTGAAGCTATTAACCGATGCCTATCAATTCGCGCTGGACTCACGCGAGGACATTTGGGAATTCGCCATCGAGTTGAGCCAAATGCGTTCGGCGCGAGTTTCTCACAGCGAGTTGCGATGGCTGGTCCATCGCGGCTGGGTCGAGCACGCATGGGAAATCCGTCGGCTGGGTCTGAAACGCCGTCGATTCCAGCAACCGACGTCGCTGGCGTTTCCGGAGATGACGTGTTTCGTGCTGACCGGTACGGGGGCGGAGGCGATGCTATCCAAGGCATTGCTTGTGAGCGGCCCCAGTTGGGACGAGCAGCGACGGGAGCTTCGGTTGGACGGGCAGTTGGTGAAGCGAATCGCGCGGCGTGCGGAGAATCAAGAGACGATTCTCGACGCATTTCAAACGCGAGGTTGGCCGGCCCGTATCGATGACCCGTTGCCGCCGCGCCAGAGGCGTCGAGCACGCGTCGAGCGCCTGCACGAAGCCGTGCGGCGTCTGAATTATGGTCAGACCCAGGTGCGGTTGCGATTCCGTCGCGACGGCACCGGCAGCGGCGTTGTGTGGGAAGCCGCGTAGGTCGTTTCCGATCGGTTGCCATCCCGTCTGGTAGTCGCAGGCTTTAGCCTGCGTGTTGATGTCGGAGCGCAGGC
>CAZESP010000086.1:0-13911 GCA_964515185.1 uncultured Alcaligenaceae bacterium | reverse complement strand
GGCGTCCCAGAGTCGCACCGTGTTGTCATCGGACGCCGACGCCAGGGTGCGTCCATCGGCGGAGAACGCCACGCTCCTAACCCAGCCCTCATGTCCGGTCAACACGTGCAAGATTCGCCGCGTCGCGATTTCCCAAATGCGAATCGAGCCATCCCAACTTCCGCTGGCGATCCAACGGCCGTTGGGATGGAACGCGACGGACGAGACGTAGTGAGAGTGCCCCCATTGGAGTGTCGGGCGCACGTCGCGGAGGTCGGTGATGAGGGAGGCGTCGGGGAAGATCAAATCCTTGCTTGCGCGTCGGGCTCCATCGGTGGCAAGGCCGAAGCGCGCGGCGCGGAAGAGGGCGCCGTCGAGCGTCGCTTCCGCGAGATGGGCGCCGACGAGATAAACCGCGTCGCCGTGAGCATGGCTCAGGTCGGCGCCGTCGAGTTTCGCGTGCCGCAGCCAGGTGTTGTCCAGCGTCGCGTTGTCGAACCGGCAGCCGTGGAAATCTGCCTCCTCGGCGCGAACACCGGTGAAATTGACCCCGGTGAAATCGCCGTTGGGGAACCGGCACGCGGCGAAATTGGCGCCGGTCAGGTCGGCGCCGGCGGCGTGGAAGTTCGGCAGCTCCAGGCCGCTGAGGTCGAATCCCGCCAAGTCCGCACCTTCGAGATGAAACGCCGCCGGTCGCGGGGCCGAGGTTTGATCGGCGAGCCGCCATGCCGCCCAGATGAGCAAGGCATTCTGGCTGACCCGCGCTCGATAGGGCGATTCGAGAACGCGCGCGATCGTCGCGCTCGCGGCGTTGGCATCGGTCTCCGGCCGATTCATGAGGCCGACGATGAAGTCGATGGTCTCCCGATTGAGTTGCGGCAGATCGAGGCATTCGGCTTTCCCCCGCGCCAACCGCCCCGCAATCCGGCGTGCGAGAAAGAACTCCTGAAAGCTGGTGTGGGCGAAGCGGTAGTTTCCGGAGTCGTCGCGAGAAAGAAACGTCGCGGTGCGAAGATCGGTATCGAGACGCCAGAAATCGCCGGTTTTTTCAATCGGCAGGCCGGCGGGGAATACCTTGGGCAACTCCTCACGCAACCAGCCAACCAGCTCGCGATGGTGTTTGGCTTTGGCCCGATCGTGCCACAACTGCCAGGCCAACTCTTCCATGAACTCGATCTTGAACTCCGCCCGCAAATTATCATGTTTGACAGAATCGCGATTCAGCCACGAAGTCACGACGTTTTCGTAAATATCGGCCGCTCGAATCGTACGGCCCGAATCTTGGTCGGAGCGAAGTTGATCCAGTTGTTTCGCCATCAACCAAAGTAGGTAAGGGCGCTCGGCCAGTTCGCGAAGGTTGTGAACATGGTTGATGAGATCCAACGCCTTCTCGACCTGTTTCGCGTCGGCGATTTCTTCATCGGGGCGTTTGAGGAACTTAGCGAGGTAGCTGCGAATCTGCGTTTCGGTGAACGGTTGCAAGTAAATGATTCGGAATTCGTCGCTGCGAAACCGATCGTCACGATCATCCCCTCGCAATTGAACGCTCTCGTCGCGTCCTTCTTTGAAGTAATGCGTGCGGCAGGTGAAGATGGCCTTGCCCTTGTCGCGCCGATTGAACGGCAAGACATCGCGTAAGTGGCGTATCCATTCGATGGCGTTCCGATTGGTCATGTGGACCGTTTTTTCATCAATTCCATCGTAGATGGGCACGACGAACCCTTGCTGAATCGCGGTCAGGACATCTTCGACGTTGAGGTCACCGAGGCCGGCCTTTTTCAGCATCGCTCCCATCAGCTCAGGGAGTGTGGGGTATTTCTCCGTGGTGATGTCGGGCATGTTGCGCAGATCGAGATAGAGTGGGACCGGCATCGCGGGGTTCTGTTTACGTCTCTCGAACAACTCTTGAGTAAAGCGCCGGCAGAGGAACGTCTTTCCCATGCCATAGTCGCCGAGAATGGCCAGGTATGGTGCTTTTTTCTCTTCGATCCATTGAAACAGAAAGCCCAGACCGTCTTCGATTTTCTTCGGAGCGGTGAGTGCTTGCGGGTGCTCGAAGTGCCCTCGATAAGCCTTGGAAAAATCGTCCTCAATCAGGCGATCGGCGCGTCGCGTCGTGGAACGCATTGTGGTGACATACCGCGACAATTCGTCGATCGTGTATTGCGGTGTCGTCTCGCGATCGTGCGTCTTGCGAGTGACGACGATGAGATTGAGCTTTTGCCGCAAGTGTGTGGGCAGTGCCTCAAACTCGTTGGGATCGTGGGGGACGCCGATGACCAAGTCTTGGTCCGCGGGCTGAACGGTGATGCCATACATTCGATCCGTCGCCCAATCCGTGAAGTCGTAAATAGGGACAGAATCCTCGCGCAGTCGCGCCCAGACTCGCCCTAACAAGGGGTGGTACTGCGAGACATCGACGATGATCTGCGGTCGCTCGTATTTATCCGGGTTTAGCTCCGGGTAATGGCGCGGATGCAACCGCTGCAGATCGTCAGCTGCGTCGCGCGCACGCCCCAATGGGTCTTCCTCCCACCAAACTAACTTGTCAGTGATGGTGCCTTTTGATGAGTCCGAGGCAAGGATAAGGTTCACCTCGCCGGCTTTGGCGTTAAGCCGCAGTTTGAACGTGTGGAAATACCTCAATCGTAAGCCGGCGGTTTTTAGGCTGGCAAATAGCGACTTGAGGACTTCATCGAGTGGCACGGCGTCTCGTTCGGCGAAGAGTCGTCGCAGTCGCTTGGTCCGCTGGCTGAGACCGCGACCCAACCCGGTTTCGATCAATCGATCCAGGCGGGAATGAATGGCGTTCAAGTCGTTCAGACGGACAGTTTCGCTCGGGTTATCGGTAGGCATTTTCGTATCTCGGTTAGGGCGATCGGTGCAAGTCACCGCGATGTTTTCGACGAAATATACATTTTTTTCGATGCCACAAAGGCTTACTGAATATCCAGTTGAATCTTTGTTCTGTTGTTATATTGATATAACCATCAAAACTAGGTCTTGATCTCGGTGGCACAGCAGCCTAGCATCTAGACAGCCATTATGATGTTTTCTTGATGTTACCTTCATCCTACACTTGGAGAACTGCGATGGCAAGTCCAGCATCCAGCATTACCCGCCAAGCCTTGAGCGTGATCGACACCGTCCGCGTCGCCGGCGCGACCGACGATGACTACGCACAAGCAAGGCTCGAGTTGGTCGCGCTCAACGCCAACAACCCGTACTTTTTCAACGATTTTCCGCACCTCGTCAAATGGTATTGCCGAGTCGTCGCCGCGAAGCGAAGCGATCGCACCCGTTCAGCCTTTTTTCGCTTGAGCGCCGGTGACGGAGCCGTTGGTTCCATGGCCGCACGCGACGAGCCTCGCGAGTTCAGCGACGCCATGCGGCAGAAACTCCTCGACGCGCTTGGTTTCTTGACACCAGGCGAATACGCCCTCATCGATCTGCTTTATTTTCAGGAACTGAGCGCGACCGAAACCGGGCGCCGACTGTTCGCGGGGGAATGCCAGACGCCGGCGGGATATTGCCTCAGAGTGAAGCGCCTTCTGCCCCCCATCATGGACAAACTGCGCAAACTCTTGCCCCCGGAGATTTAGCGACCCCGATTCTCCCTTCGTCGGACGAAAGCGGGCCGATCTCGTATAATGCCCCGCCTGAGCGGGTCATCTGGATCGACCCGGCTTTTTCATCACTGACGGAGGATGATCGATGACCGTGTCCACCTTGCAGCAATATCTGCAAAGCCTCGCCGTGGCCCTTCGCGGCTCCGGGGCGGCCCAAAAAGTGATCGACGACTTGGAGGCGACCAGCCGGCAGCTTGAACCGTTGAAGGAATTCGACTTCGGCAAGTTGGCTGAGTTCCTGGCCAAGGTGAATGCCGCCTATGAGAACAACCTGCCGTTGCCGAAAGCTCGCGGCAGCCGGACACGCACGCCGGTCACCCCGCCGGACGCCGAAAAGGTGAAGGGCCTCGCCATGCGGGTGCAGGAATTGCGCGACCGGGCCATGAATCCGGACGCTTCCCCGGACGACGTCACCAGTCTCTTGCAACAACTCGAAGCGGAAATGAACAAAGAAGAGGCGGTTGCCGTCGCTCGCGAGATCGGCGTGACGGGCAACCTGCGATCGAAGCAGGACGCGATGAATGAGATCCGCAACAAGATCCTGGAACGCCAACCGGCGATGATGTAACCCCCGCGAGCCGGCGGCGCGAGCCAGTGGCATGGCTTGCGCCGCAGGCTTGTGAACTTGACCTGACTACGGGCGCCGGCCGTAATGGGCAGGGCTACGGCCTTTGGTCATGCCGACGTCAATCCATCCTTCATAATCCGGCACGCGGCACATGCGGACCATGTAGTCCTCGTTTTGACGGGCCTTTTCGAGCCAAATCGCCGGCCCGCCTTCCCAGACGTGCATCTCGTCGGCCTTACACTCACGCCACGTCCCCTTCACCCATTTCTCCTCGGGATCCGTGCGCGAAATCTTCCAGACATAGGTGCCGTCCGGGTTGATCGTCAATGAGCCGGCCTCGTATTGGGCATCCGTGGTCGTGATGATGATCCGCGTGCCCCGAGGCGTGACGCTCTTGGTTCCGCGATTGGTTGTTCGCAACAGGAACGTGCCGAAGTAGTCTTCGAGCTTTGGAGGCTTCCCGTAATTGGCCTCGATCGCTGAGTTGATGTTGACCTCGTAGGCTCCCAAGGCCCACATCTCATTCTTGAAATCGAGATCGGGCAGGAAGCTCGTTCCGCGAGCCTTGATGTGGTCGCGGATCTTGGCCAAATTCACGACTCGGCGATCGGCGTCGGCAAATGGATTGCCGGGGCCGATCACCTGCTTGGCGTAGGCGATCACGTCCGCTCGCGACAGCAACCCCTTGCCGGTGACTAACGGCCGATTGGGCGCGATCTTCGGATTGGCCGGCGGCTGGGGGTCCTTTGGGGCGGCTTGCGGCACGCGGATTTCTTCGGGATAGTAGGCCTTTTCGGGGCCTTCGGGGAAGAATTGGCTCGGCTTTTCGTGGATCAGATACTGTTTGCCGCCTTCGAGGGGGCGAATGATGATCCCGCGTTCCCACTTCGGAGGAGTTGCCCCGCGAAGTTTGTACTCGATGACTTGGCCCGGCTTGAATTCCTGGGCCATTGCGGGAACGCCGATCAGAAACCCGAACATGGGAATCGCCCATCGTAGCGAATGCGATCCATGCGGCAGCGTGCAGGAAAGCATGAGACGTGTACCTCTGAGGTTGAATGGTAAGAGACGGACCTAATCGATGGTTGTACCGCAACGGCGAGACAATGCAAGAACACACTTGCGGGCGCGTCGTGCTCGTGGGTGGCGACACTTGCGGGCGCGTCGTGCTTGCGATACCCTCCTTCCATGGACCGGCTTTTCCATCGAGGGAACTCATCATGCGTTTGCTTTCCGGGTTGATCGTGCTAGCTCTGGCGACGGCTGCGACGGCCGCCGAGCCTCGCGGGCTGAACATTTACTTCGCCGATGTCGAAGGTGGGGCGGCGACCCTGATCGTCACCCCTGCCGGTGAATCGATCCTGATCGACTGCGGCAATCCGGGCAATCGCGACGCCGATCGGATCGCCGCCGTCGCCAAGGATTGGGCCAAAATCACCACCATCGACCATTTGATCCTCACCCATTGGCACATCGACCACTACGGCGGGATCGAACGGCTCGCGACGCTCATGCCGATCAAGCACTATTACCATCACACCATGCCCGAGACCTTGCCCGAAGACCCGAAATACCCTGTTCTCATTGGCGTGTTCAAAAAGCTCTCCGAGGGGAAGCGAACGCAACTTCGGCCCGGGGACACCGTCCCGTTGCGGCAAGCGGAAGGGGCACCGCGGGTCGAGATTCGCTGCGTTTGCGCCGACAAGGACGTGGTGCCCGATGCTCCGGGGGCGGCCAAGAACCCTATTGCCGATGACCACAAGCCGCAGAAGCCCGACCCCACGGATAATGCCAACAGCCTCGGGTTTGTGGTCAGCTTCGGCGCGTTTCGCTTTCTCGATCTGGGCGACCTGACCTGGAACATCGAATACAAACTGGTGCATCCGTCAGATAAGCTCGGGCCGATCGATGTCTATCAATCGACGCATCATGGGTTGGAGGTCAGTAACAATCCCGTGGTGATGCGAACGGTGGCGCCGCGGGTGGCCATTTTCAATAACGGGCCGAAGAAAGGGGCGCATCCCCAGGTGATCGGCAACCTTCGCCGACTTCCGCAACCGCCGGTGATTTATCAGATGCACCGCAACGTCACCGTCGGGCCGGCGGAGAATACCGACGCGGATCTGATCGCCAACGATGCGGAGAAGTGTAACGCGGAAGCGATTCAGGTAAGCGTGGCCCCCGACAGCAAGACCTATACGGTGACCGTCGGCAAGGCCGCCAAGTCGCGTCAGTATCAGACACGCGCGAAGGAATAGGCCCAGGCGAAGCCGGAAGCGTTAGCGACCACGCCGTCGCTGATGCTTCCGGCTTCGCAAGACGACTCTGCGAAACGGGCAAAAAGTGTAAATGATCGTTGTCGAAACGGGCCGGAAATGTTTACCACGCTTAACACTTTTGCCCCAACTGCCTGGCGTTAAAATTCACCGAAAAAAGTGATTTTACCGCTTGCATTTCGCCTTTTCACAAACTACCCTATCCCTTCAGCCCGCCCTCGGCACAAAACCTGCTTGAGTCGGAACGGCCTCCGATACGAATTTGGACGCCGTTCCGGAACAACCGATTGTGATCGAGGCAGGGAAGAGACCGCCCCTCCGGTCTGACGGATCACGATTGAGGCATAGTTTTTCAGGAGATGTCATCCGTGCGTATTTCCCCCGTCCGAACAGCGATTGTGGCAGCCCTGGCTCTGGCGTTCACCGGCTCGACGCGAGCCGACACGATTACGGCTCAGTTTCTGGATGTGAACCCCGGCGGCGTGATTACCTTCACCCTTGGTGGCCCACCGGCGGCCCAGACGCTCAGCGGGTTCTTCAACTTCAATCGGATCAGCGGGTCGAACGTGTTGGGCGAGAGCTTCAGCAGCTTCTGCATGGAGCTGACCCAAGGCATCGCCCCCGGGACGACGGCCACGTTCTCGATCGATCCGCTAAGCTCGCAGCTCAGCGCGACCCAGGTTAGCCGCATGCAGGAGCTGTGGGGCCGCAATCGGGCCAACGTCGTGGACGCCACCTCCGCCAACGCCTTCCAGATGGCGGTCTGGGAAATCGTTCACGAAACGGCCGGTAATCCGCTCGATCTGTCGGCGGGCAACTTCATCGTCACCGACGGCGCTGGGGCTTCGGCTCTGTCGCAATCGTGGCTCAGCGGGTTGGACGGCACCGGGCCGTTCGAGACGAATCTGGTTGCCCTGACCAATCCCGACGTGCAAGATCAGGTCGCCATTCTGGTGCCGGTCCCGCCGGCGGCCATTCTGGCGGGCATCGGGCTTATCAGCCTGACCGGCTATGGCATCCGCCGACGCCGGCGCCCTGTCTAAGAACCATCACTGCGGCCCGGGGCGGATATGATGCCGCCCCGGAACCCATCTTCGCCTGGACTCGCCCGCAACTGCCGGTTCCGTGGAGCAACTTCTGTGACCTTCAACCGATTGTTTAGCGCCCTGACGCTGGCCATCCTGTTCGCCGCTGCTCCCGCGATTCAGGCTGATACGCTTCCCGCGACCGGCGATGTCGCGGATGACATCGGCGGGGCACCTCTGCGAACTTTCTGCGTCGAATTGCCTCAGATGCGGGCTGACGCCAACACGGTTGGCTTCAACGATCTTTGGAAGACGCGAGCGGGTGAAGAGGCGTTCCAACTGGTCGTCAACGAGATTGCGTCCTCGACGATGATCGTGGTGATGAAGGACCTCACCATCGGCGACAAGCCGCTCAACGACGTCACCTTCGAAGGCAATCTGGCGTTGGTGAGCCTCAATAGCAATTCGATCGCCGTTATCGACACCGCTCCGGTGCCGCCGGCCGTCGTCCTCGCCGGCATGGGGCTGATCAGTTTCGCCGGCTATGGCCTGCGCCGCCGCCGCAAGCGATAAAGTCTTTTCCAAAACACCGCATGGCAACCCCTTCGAGGCAGGGCGTCGCCATGTACGCTTATCCGAATCCGATCAACGCTTCGGCGACGGTTTGAACGTGATATCACAATTCGGCCGCTGCCCTTTCATGTCGCTGATGCCCTTGTCGCTAACCCGCGCGCCGCTGACGAGGTTCAACTGCTTCAAGTTGGCCAGCGACGATAGCATCGTGAGATCGGCGTCGGTGATACTGGGGCAGGCCAGCGTCAGCCGTTCCAATTCAGGCAATTTGGCCAAGCTCGCGCCGACGCCCTGCGGCAACGGGCCGTGGAGCGTGAGCACCTTCAGGCCGTGAACGTGGCTGAGGTTCGCCAGCATCGGCGGCGTGTATCGCGGCGGCCCTCGCAACGTCAACTCCGACAGTTTCATTCGCGCCAAGGCGTGGATCGTTTCGTCAACCGTAAGGGGTGAATCGACGTCGAGGGCCTCGATTCGCGGTAAGTCCCGAAGTCCGAACAGCGACGCCGGATTGAGGTCGATTCCCTGAATGGTCAGCCGCCGCAGATTCGCCGCCGGTCGAAGGCGCTCGATCAACGCCGCCAGCGACCCATCTTGGCGCTGGTCGCGAATCGTGAGTTCTTCCAGCGAAGGAATGGTTGTGATCGTCCCGAGTCCGTTGAGCGTAACTCGCGTGTCGTCCAGAGTCACGCTTCGCAATCGCGTCAGATTCGGCAGTCGCGCCAAGGTTTCATCGGTGACCGTTGGCCCCGACAGACTGATGGCACTGATGATGAATGGCTCGGCGGGCAATTGCATCAGAGCGGCGGCGCGGCTGGGCCGGCCGGTCGCCTGATCGATGATTTCCAACTCGGCAACGCCGGGGACCGCCAACAACTGCCGAGCGATGGCCGGATCGCGGCTGTCGGTGACGTTCGCCGTCGTATCCACGCTGATTTTCGCGGTCGTGCGTGACGGGTCATCGCTGCGGCGAAGGAACAGCCAACCGAAGATGGTGGTCGCCGGCAGCCCGAAACAGAACAGCGTTACGAGGACGATTGCCAGAATAATGAGTCCGCGTGAGGATCGTTTGGGGGCCGCGGTTTTGGGGAGTGGGTGAATGCCGGTTGCCTGGCCGCGTTCGATAGCCGCGAGGGCGGCCGCCACGGTTGAGGCCGACTTGGGCCGGTCGGCCGGGTCCTTGCTCAGCAATCGCTCGATCAGGTCCGAAAGTGCCCGCGGGATACTTGGGTCGTGTGCCGTGACGGGCGGCGGGGTGCGGTTGGCGAGCGCGTGCAGAATGGCCATGACGTCCACGCCGTCGAATGGCGGTCGGCCGGTGAGCGCGGCATAAAGGATGCAGCCGAGACTGAAGAGGTCGGCCCTTGGATCGACGGGTTTTCCGGCGGCTTGTTCGGGGGCCATGAACGCCGGCGTTCCGACGATGGTGCCGCTGGCCGTCACGTGGCCGTCGCCCATGGTGCGGGCCAAGCCGAAGTCGAGGATCTTGACGCGGCCGGTGTCGGCTTCGAGCCAGATGTTCGCCGGCTTGATGTCGCGATGCACCAATCCGGCGTCGTGGGCGACGATCAGTCCGGCGGCGATTTCTCGGCCCAGACGGACGACAGTCGCTGTCGGCAGTCGCCCGTCGCGCGCCAGCCGAGCCTCCAACGGTTCGCCGCGCAACAGCGGCATCGTCAGAAAGAGAGTGCCTTGATCGTCGCCAATCTGATAGATGGGAACGATGTGATCGTGGTCGAGCGAGCCGGCGGCGCGGGCTTCGCGGCGGAAGCGATCGACACCGCCGGGATTGGCGGCCAGGGCTGGGTTCAACACCTTAAGGGCGACCTGCCGGCCGAGGCTGGGGTCCTCGGCTCGATAGACGATGCCCATGCCGCCGCGACCCAACTCGCCGAGGATGCGATAGCCGCCGATCGACGCCGGCAACCCCGTCGCCGGCGCGCGAAAGTCCGACGTGACCGCCTCCGTGCCGGGCGCCATCAACATCGTCGCGGCAATGTCGCCGCTGAGTGTCACCAACTGCCCGCACGACAAACAACGGACCTGATCCCCCACACGAGGAGCCGTGTACGAGAGTTCCAATCCGCAGGCCGGACAGGTTTGGTTTGTCATCGGACGTCTCGCTCTTCCCTACATCGAAGCGTCGCTGATCATCGCGCCGGCACGGGTTGTTCCATCGCCCAAAAAACACCGTTGGTTAACAATCGCGCGAATGACTCGTTCTTGAAATCCTCGACGCCGCCCAGCGACGTGTAGAAGATTCGAGCGCCCTTATAGGTGTTCGTCCAGGCCACATGTTCCCGCGCTCGGCTCTCGCCGAAGGTGCCCCATATCAACGGCGTCGTGCCTTTGGCCAACTGCTTGTTCCGATACAGCGTGTAGACCGACTCAAAACTTTCCGGCACGCCCCGTAGGATCGGGTGCTTGGCGACGCCATCCTGCGGATGACAGACCGTCGGCGGGCCTTTCTTCGGCTCGTTGTCGTAATGCCCCTGATAGTCGCCGCCGAGAACTTCCGAATCAAACAATGGCCAGCCCTCGTCCTTACCCTTCAAGGCGAAGGCGTGGCTGGCGGTGCGAATGCCCACGAGGGGCCGGCCCGATTCGAGATAGTCGCGCACAACCTTGAGCTGTTCCGGCGACGGTGTCCGGCGACGCACGCTCAGCAGCAATAAATCCGCGTCGGCGAGGACCTCGATGCCCGGGAACAGGTTCTTGTTCTTGGCGTCGGCCTTCACCAACGTGACCCGAACGCCGCGCGGTTCAAGCTGGGTCTTAGCAAACTCCGGCAGCGATTGCTCAGTCTGATACTCGTCTTCGCCAATGAGGAAGACCGCGTGCGGCCTCGGAGCGTCGCCGGTAATATCCGCCGAATGGATCGACCCGCAGACGTAGCGCTCGATATGGTCGATGACGAACTCCGTGCCGCGACGATGCGAGACGAACGGCGCCTTGCGCGGGTTGTACATGGCGTCGGTAAGGTCGCGAGCCAGGACGACGTTGCGGCCGTGCTTGGCCATTTGCCGCAACCCGAACGGGCGGCCGAGAACGCACATGTTGGTGTGAACGCCCATGACGATAACATTCTTGATGCCGCGTTGCTCCATGAGGTTCCAAATTTCCACGCCGGAATCCGACACGGCATCGGCGTCGGTGACCTCGATGGCCGGATGTTGCCGAGTCCAGGCGCGATAGTTACGGGCGGCCGGCACGTCGTCGCAACCGCCGTCGGAATCGTCGATCGGCAGCGGCGGCTCGTTGTCGATCTTGCGACACCATCCGCTGATGTCGGCGGGAAGGTTGGCCGCCTTCGGCGCTTGTTGAGCGAGCTTCCGTTGCGGGGCGTCTTTGTAGAAGCTCATGCAATCGCTGGGCGCGTGGACGATGAAGACGCCCTTGGCGCGGGCGGCGTTGACGACGGCGTTCATGCGCGGGGCCATCTCGCCGACCCGCTTGGTGGCGCCGTCGCACCAGTGCTTGTCCCACATGTCGCAGATGACGATGGCCGTCTGCTTCGGATTCCATTTGAGGGTCTTGTCGCGGACTTCAAAGCCGCTGGCGTCGGCGGGATTGGGCACGCGATGGCGAGCGGTCATGGTGAGGTCGTCGGCCCGAGCGGCGCCGGCGGCGAGGAACAGCAGCGGGGCAACGATGCGAGTGAGCGTCATGGCAAGCCTCGATCGGATAGAGGGCGACGCGAGAGGTATCCTATCGCGCCGGCGAGATGTTGGGCCGAGCCGAGCACGAAGCGTTGGGCCGAGCACGAAGCGCAAGCAAGTGATGAGGCATTGTCACTTGCTTGCGCTTCGTGCTCGTGTTCGTGGTCACTTGCTTGCGCTTCGTGCTCGTGTTCGTGGTCACTTGCTTGCGCTTCGTGCTCGTGTTCGTGTTCGAAGTGGGCGGCGCCGTATCATGATCCCGAGGACCCCGTTCAGGTCGCGAGGCTTGCGATGTCACCCGATCCGTCGTCCGTGCCCCCCGATTCGCCAACCCGAGCCGTACCACCCGCGGATACGTCGCCGCCGATGCCGGACCCGGCCGCCGAAACCTTGGCGCCGCCCGGCGGCGCCGCGTTGCCGCCCGTCGATGATATCCCCGCCGCATTGCGCGAGCATCCACGGTATCGGGTCATTCGCCTACTCGGTCGCGGCGGCATGGGCGCGGTTTATCTCGCCGAGCATCGCGTCATGGAGCGGCCCGTCGCTCTCAAAGTGATACGCGCCGATCTCACCGGCAGCGTCGGCGCCGTCGATCGGTTCCATCGCGAGGTTAAGGCGGCCGCCCAACTCCATCATCCGAACATCGTGACCGCCCACGACGCCGAACAAGTCGGCGACACCCACTACCTGGTCATGGAATATGTTCCCGGTATCGATCTCGCTCACGTCGTGATGCAGCAAGGGCCGTTGCCCGTCGCCGAGGCTTGCAACGCTGTTCGTCAGGCGGCGCTCGGCCTTCAGCATGCGTTCGACAAGGGGATGATCCATCGCGACGTGAAGCCGCAAAACTTGATGCGGACGCCCGACGGCACGGTGAAGATTCTCGACTTTGGCTTGGCGCGGCTTGCCGGGGCGGCCGGCGATGGTCAGACGGCGTCGGGCGTATTGCTGGGCACCGTCGATTTCATGGCGCCCGAACAGGCCGACAACGCCAAGGCCGCCGACACCCGTTCCGATATCTACAGCCTCGGCTGCACGCTCTACTACCTGCTCAGCGGCCGCGTCCCGTTCCCGGATGGTTCGCTGGTACAACGCGTGATGGCCCATGTCGAAAAAACGCCGCCGTCGTTGGCGACGTTCCGCAGTGATCTGCCGCCGGATCTGTTGCGGGTGCTGTCGCGGATGATGGCGAAGTCGCCGCGTGAGCGGTATCAGACGCCGGCCGAGGTGGCCACGGCGCTCGAGCCGTTCACGAAGCTCGTGTCGGCGGCCCCCACGCTCATTCAGCCGCGGCCCGTGGGCATCGTGCGAACGGTGACAGCGACCGATGTGCCCGAGGTGTTGCCGGTGGTCGAAGCCATTGGCCCGGTCCCGGTATCGCGTTCGCGCCGGCCCGACTCGCGCTCCGAACCGAAGCCGGTCCTCCCGGCCAAACCGCGACGATCGCCGTGGTTTCTCGGCTGCCTTCTGCTCGGCCTGGCAACCATCGCGAGCCTGACGTATCTGGGCTATCACCTCGTCACGACCGGCATCGACAAGATCGGGGGGTCGATTCAACAAGCCATCAAAGAGGAGCAACTGAAATCGGATGCGTGGACGGCGTTGGAGAGCACCTGGATTCCGCCGGCGGAGAATGTCGATCCGGCCAATCTGTTCCCCCAAAAGGTTGGCGACGCGTCTCGGGTCAAGCTCGATCCGAAGGGGCAAGCAGGCACTGTCGCTGAGTTGGATATTGCCATGGAAGGTTGGCATGCCGAGTATCAAGCGACCGGCGGCCGATGGCATGTCAACGCCTATCGCGTCAATAGCGTCGAAAAGGAAGCGATCTACGGCCGCATTCTCAGGCGAGTGAGTCCGTCCAACCCGCCCGGCGCGAATCAGGGCTTTCGATCCGTAAACGGCTCGATTACGTCGGCTCGCATCGTGTTCCACGTCAACGACCCATTCGGCGGCATGAAACTGCGGGGCGTCGCGTGGTGGAATCGCGGTTGGCTATTCCTCGTGAGAACCGAAACCAGCACCGACCCCGACCCGCTTCTGCGGCGTTATCTGGAGGCCATTAACGCCCCGCCGAACTGAAGGCGAACGGCGCGACGTAAGTCCGCCGGTGCGTGCCCCTTGGCGGTGGTGTGTGCGCGCCGGCGTTGGGGGGCACCGGCGTTTGGCGGGCACCGGCGGACTTACGTCGCGCCGTTCGCCGGTGCG
>CAZESP010000085.1:0-14611 GCA_964515185.1 uncultured Alcaligenaceae bacterium | reverse complement strand
CGAAGGCCGAATTCAAGGCTTGCAATCACCCGTGAGACGCCCGAGAATGTCATGCGCCATTCCCGCGCGAGGTGACTCCCATGATCGTCATCGTTTCACGAATCTCATTGGCAATCGCCATCATCGTCGCGATGATTCAGATCGGGGTCATTGCCGACGACACGCCGAAAAAGGCCGGCGACGACAAATACCCGCCGCCGGTTCAATTGACGACGCAACAGGACCACAGGCGAATGCTCGACCTGCTTCAGATCAAGGAGCTGCGTCCCGGCGCCAACGGCCGAGATCCGAAGGCACCGAACGCGGCCAACTATGACGAGTCCAAGGTTGGCACGCTTTCCAAGCTGCCCGACCCGTTAACGACCAAGAACGGCCAAAAGGTCACGTCCGCTGAGATGTGGTGGAAGCAACGCCGGCCTGAAATCATCGAGGACTTCGATCGAGAGGTTTACGGCCGGATGCCCAAAGAGACGCCCAAGGTCACATGGGAGGTGACCGCCACCGAGAAGCAGAATATCGGCGACATTGCGGTCATCACAAAGCGGTTGGCCGGTCGCGTCGACAATTCAGCATATCCACCAATTCGCGTCGATATCCAATTAACCCTCACAACACCAGCAAACGCCAAAGGCCCCGTGCCGGTGATCATGGAATATGGTTTTGGCGGCCGCGGATTTGGACCGCCTCCGGGCGGCGGCCCCAGTTGGCAACAACAGGTTCTTGCCATGGGCTGGGGTTACGCCATCGTTGTGCCGAACAGCGTACAGGCCGACAACGGCGCCGGCCTGACGCGCGGGATTATCGGCCTGTGCAACAAGGGCCAACCGCGAAAGCTCGACGATTGGGGCGCCCTGCGAGCCTGGGCCTGGGGTGCCAGTCGCGCCCTGGATTATTTTGAAACCGATGCGAGCGTCGATGCCAAGAAAGTCGCCATCGAGGGGTTGTCGCGTTACGGCAAAGCCGCGTTGGTGACGATGGCCTATGACGAGCGATTCGCCATAGCTTTCGTCGGATCGTCAGGGGCCGGCGGGGCCAAGCTCCATCGCCGCAACTTCGGGGAGTTGGTCGAAAACGTCGCCGCGTCCGGGGAATATCATTGGATGGCCGGCAACTACATCAAGTACGCCGGGCCCCTCAAATGGGACGATCTCCCCGTTGATTCACATGAACTGGTCTCGCTGTGTGCGCCTCGGCCGGTGTTTATCGGCGCGGGCACCGTCAGCGCCGGCGACGGCTGGGTCGATGCCAAAGGGATGTTCTTGGCCGCTGTTGGCGCCGGCCCGGTCTACAACCTGCTCGGCAAGAAGGATCTTGGAACGAGCGAGTTTCCGCCACTTGAAACCGCCCTGGTCGATGGCGACGTCGCCTTTCGCCAGCACCGCGGCGGCCATACCAACGGGCCAAACTGGCCGACGTTTCTCCAGTTCGCGCAGCGATACTTCAATTCGTCGGCGAAGCAGCCTTGATCGGAGGCCGCCGGATGCGACGACCCTTGACGCGGCCGCAAACCTGGCATCCGTGGGGCATCAGTCTCGCGGTGATTGCCCTCGCTGCCGGGGGCATAGCCATCCCGCCGCTGCTCGAGTGGCGGCAGCTGACGCGACTCGCCCTTTCCGGTGAAACCGTCGCCGCGAAGGTGACCTCGTCCCGCATCGACGCGACGGGTCGCTTCGCCTCCGACGTGATCCACTTCGAGTTTCAGCCGAAGAACAGCCCCGCGCTCCAACCAGGCACTGAGCGGTTCAGCCGGCAATCGTCCACGAATCTGAACGACGTGGCGCGGCAGTTTTACGCGGAAAAGCTCGCCGTTCGCTATCTGCCGTCAAACCCAGCCATACATCGTCTCGACGTGAATTTCCCGGAACGAATCCGTCGCAACCGAAACGAGGGACTGCTGTTCCTCGGCGTTTCGGTGGGGCTGGCCATCACGGCTGGGATCTTGCTGATTCGGTTGCGGTACAAGTGACAGGTGATCGGCGTTTCAGGCCGCGGGCCGGACCATCGCCTTTATGACGGGCCAAAGGCGCTCGGCGGTCAATTCCCGCATGCATTCGAGCCGATCGCATTTTCGTAGGTAGCTACCGCGACACCAGACGTTGGTTTCGACGGCCGACGCCGAGGCTCCATAAGGTCCGTGAAGCCTGACTTGGGTGCAGAGATAAGGCGCCACAACGGGCCGGCCGAGAGCTGCCGCCAGGTGTAGTGGCCCGCTGTCGTTGGCCAGGACCAAGTCCGCTGATTTCAAGATCGCCGATAATTGGCGGAGATTGGTCGCCCCCGCGAGATTCACCGACGCGGCCGGAACGCCCGCGACGACCGCGTTGGACAACTCGGCTTCATCCGGCGAGCCGATGGCGATGACCGTTCCGCCAAAGTGAACCTGAAACCGCGACGCCAAGTCAATGAAGCACTCGACCGGCCAACGCTTGGTGAGCCAACGGGAGCCGGCGCCGATGACGAGCCACGGTCGCGGATAGCCCACCAGGCGCTCGGCAACCCATTGGCGGGCTTCGGCGGGAATCGGCACTACGAAGCGTTTCGGCATGTCGGCTGCGCCGAGTTCCTCGACGACGCGCCAATAGCGATCGACGGCATGGCCCGCGTCACGCTCGGTTGCGGCGACGACGTCGGTATAGAACCAGCGTGACCCCTCGCGTGCGGAGGCCAGCCCGATCCGGCGATGAGCGCCCGTCGCCGCGACCATCAACCCGGTTCGCAACAAACCCTGAAGATCGATAACGAGATCGAATCGCTGCCGGCGGAGGTTGGCGGCAAACCTCGCGAAGCCGGCGACCCCAGCCCTGCGGTCGAATGCGATCACCATGTCGAGGTCGGGATGCCCAGCCAGCAAGGGCTGATACGAGCGATTGACCACCCACGCCAGATTGGCTCGGGGAAATCGCCGCCGCAACGCCGACGCCACCGGGAGAGCATGAACAATATCTCCCAAGGCGCTCGGTTTGATAATGGCGATGCGCTCGGCGTCGAGGGCAGTCAATGACGGACGCAACGTGGCGGACTCCTTTCCGCGTCGCGGACTCAAGCCGCCGATTCTCGCCGGATTCGCGGGAGCAAGGGCAGCATCACGAGCAACAACAGCGTTCCGAAGAGGTAGGGCAGCATATGATCGGACGTTAGTTTGTACAACGAAAGTCCGAAGATCGGCCCGAGGATGCGCGACATTGCCGAGGCAGACTGGTTCACGCCGAGTATCTCGCCCTGACGATCGGCGGGTGTGCGTCGCGAGACAAGGGCTTGAGCCGCCGGCGTCAGAAAGGCGAACCCGATGACGGCAAGGGCAATCGCCACCAAGAACGGTGCGAGGATGGAGTTAAACGACATCGTGCCGCCCATGGCCAGCCAATTAACGACACCCAATGCCGCCACGCCGGCCCCCATCAGAAGAACGCCCAAGGTCATGAACGTCACTTCGCTGAGCCGTTTCGCCAACCGCCGATAGAGAACCCCCTGCGTCAGAAGCAGAATCAGCCCGACAAAGGCGAAGATTAGGAAGCTGTCGCTTTCCCGCATGCCGAGGGCGTCGCGGAGTAACAGGGCCAGCGTGGTTTCAAAGCCGCCGAAACCGAGCGTCGCGAGAAAGAAGCACAGGATAACCGGGCCAATCGCTTTGGAGAATAAAGCCTCCCGCAACGCTCCCACGCCGGGGCGAGCCCGCTCGATGGCGGGTCGGCCATCGGACCGGCGGGTTTCGGGCAGCAGAATGGCGCCTAATATCAGGGCCAACAGTGACAGTCCCGAGGCCGCGTAGCCAGTCGCCCCGAGAAGTCCCGGCGAAAACTCCATCGCGGCGTAACCGAACAAGGGGCCAAACGTGAACCCGATGCCGAACGCCGCACCGATCAACGCCATGCCGTGCTTGCGCTTTTCAGTTGGGGTGCAATCGGCAATGACAGCTTGAGCCGTTGAGATCGTCGCGCCGGCGATACCCGCGCCCAGCCGAGCCACGAACAGCAGCACGATGGCTAGCGTCGCCGACGACTCCGCGGGCAACCCCGAGGCGAATCCGAACAAGGCATAGAACACAACCGAGCCGCCCAGACCCAAAAGCAGAATGGGGCGCCGGCCGATGCGATCGGATACGCGACCCCACATCGGCGCGAAGATGAACTGCATCAGCGAGAATGACGACATCAACAAGCCGAGGATGGCGCCGCCGGCCCGAGCCTCCTTACCGCCGGGTATCAGCTCCGCCACATAGGTGTCGCCATACCGCGGCAGCAACGGAAGCACGATCCCGAAGCCAAGCAGGTCGATAAAAACGACGACAAAGACGATGAACAGGGCCGATCGATTCGTCGGCCCTGCCTCGGACGGTGCGGTTGCGGTGTCATTGGAAATCATGCGAGCATTGTATGGTGAAGCACGAACGATCCAAATGCGTCAGGCGCGCCAGAAGCGGATCAACCCTTGTTTGAGAAAATGCAGTTGCCCCTTAGCGGCGAGCCAGCTCTTCGCCGCCTTTTCCGAGCGGCCGGCCAACCGTCGACCGATGCCTTCGATCGATTTGATGACGAGTTGGCATGGCGCGTCGAGGGTGACGGCGAGCTTGTACAGATTCAGCGCGGCCCGAGATGTGCCGATCTTGCGAAGATAGAGGACATAACCCGCCATGAGGCCTTCGGTCGCAAACCCGACGTTGTCGCGCGAACTGACCCGGCCCAAGTGGGTGACCTCGACGTCGGGGTGGTACAAGAGCGCGTGCCGCTGACCGACGCGGGCCGACAACTCCAGATCCTCGCCGCCGAAACGAAAGTCCTCGTCCCATTTGCCGCCATCCTCGAAGACGCGGCGCGGCATGAGGACGGCAGCCCCCATGAGCATCTCAACGGATCCGCGATGTTCGGGATCGAATCGCTCGCGCCGATATTCGCGATACGATCGCCGAAACAGCCGCGATGCCCGAACAAGCGCGGTGCGATGAAGCAGCGTCGCGAGAGTCGGCTTTCGGCGATACGAGATTTGCACGTTTCCGTGAGCGTCGCGGAGGCGAGGCCCGATCATCCCGGCTTCGGGGTGCTCATCGGCGAACGCGACAAGCTTCCCCAAGGCGAATGGCGGCAGCTCCGTGTCGTTGTTCAGAAAGAGCAGGTAGTGCCCGCTGGCCCGTGCGGCAGCCTGGTTGCTGGCGCGGGCAAAGCCGGCGTTGGTCGGGTTGCGGATCAGAATGGCCTCGGGAAAGTCGCGGGCGACCATTTCCGCGGCGCCGTCTGTCGAAGCATTGTCCACAACGATGATTTCCAGGCGCACACCCTGGGGAATATCGTGCAGGGATTCGAGGCATCGCCGGAGCATCTCGCGTCCGTTCCAATTGGCGATGCAAACCGAGATGTCAATCGGGCCATCGTCGGCGAAGCTTCGCAGCCACACCGGGCGAAAGTCGGGACTTGCGGCAGGGCGAAGGCGAGGAACGGGGCGGGATTGCAAGCGAGTCATGCGTGCTCCTCATGGATCTTCCGTGAGATCGAAATCGAAGACATTGTCGATGCCGGGTTTGACCTCGCGGGTCAGTCCGGAAAGCTCGGGCTGGCGATACCTCTCAAGGCGATACGGAACGGCCACGGTGACGCGATACCAACCTGGGTAAGCGCCGATGCCGTCGGGATGGCTCAGTTCGTAGGAGCCGTCGATGGCAATGACGGCATGGGACGACGGGCCTCGATTCCCCTTGTTGAGGTCGGGTGAAAAGACGATGGTTCCGCCGCTCAGGGCGATGCCGTTGACGGCAACGCGCCCGCGAACCTTGGCAAGCACCGGCGTACCCCGATTGCAGCCGGCGAGGGCGACCGCAAGCAGGGACCAGACAAGCAATAGAAAACGGGTCATGCCGCAGCATCCCTGCCGGGGCCGAGCGTCCCGCGAAGTCACGGGATTCGGGCGAATAGTAGCAGAAACCCAGCACCGGGCCAACGGCGGTTTTTGGGACCCATCCCGAAATCCGGGTTCGGGTTGACCCCAATCGCAGCATCGGCTACAACTCGCCCCGATTGCGACGGGGGATAGGTTGGGGATTTGGCCCAGCGGCATCGGAAACACCGCACGGGAAATCTCCGCGGAATCAGGACAGAGGAGGCTTATCCGTGAAACGTGGGATTTTCTTCTTGGTGGCGGCAGCCACCGCAATCGGCTTAACGACCGGCGTTGCCCGTTGGGTCGGCGCCCAACAGCAGGACACCAAGCCTGCCCCCGCGACGCTCAAGGTCGGCGTGGTCAACATCAACAAGATTCTCAAGGGCTTCGACAAAGCCAACACGCTCGGAGACCAGTTGCTGACCGAATCGAAGGCCGAGGGCGATCGCCTGTTGGCCATGCGAAATCAGCTCGAGACCGAGGCGAAGGCCGTTGAGAAGATCGCCGATCCGGCCCTGAAGGAAACCAAGAGCAAAGAGCTTCGCAAGCGTCAGGGCGATATGAACGAAATGGAGCTTGACGCGCGCAAACGCCTCACCGAGAAGCAATCGGCGATGGCTTCGGAAGTGAACAAAGACATTCAAAAGGTTATCGAAGCGTGCGCCAAGTCTTGGGGTTTGGAACTCATTCTGAGCTACCCGGACGCGGTGACGGCCGAGGAACTCAGCTCCCCCGGCGCGGCGATGCGCCGACTGGGCGCTCCGGCCGCGATGCCGATTTACGTGCATCCGCAATTGGATATTACCGACCTGGTCGTTCAGACCCTTAACAAGTGGTATCCGAAGACGGCCGCCGGTAACGGCGCGCCGGTCACGCCTGCCGGCGCCACCGGCGGCGCCAATCGCTAACGGACTCGCGGCCACCGGCTTCGCCCAGAGCCGGTGGCCTGATTTCTCGCACCGCAGAACCAAGCCAGGGAAGGCAACCGCTGTGAGAAGGCTCGGCTTTCGGCAACAACGAACGCTGGCGAACGAATGGATGCTGACCGGACACGGACTCATCACCGGTCGGGCGGTCGGGATCCATCTTCGGCCCGCTCCGCCGGATTCGGGATTGGTTTTTCTGCGGACGGATCGGCCCCAACCCATCGCGATTCCCGCACTCGTCGAGTCTGTCACGGACACCCGACGCCGTACCACGCTGGGGCACCCGCCGGCCCAAGTCACCCTCGTCGAACACGTTCTGTCCGCTCTCGCCGGTCTGCGAATCGACAACGCGACAATTGAAATCTCGGGGGCGGAACCCCCGGGCTTGGATGGCTCCGCATGGGCATTCGTTGAGGCCATCTGGAACGCCGGCGTCGTCATCCAGCCCGCTCGTCGCGAGATTTGGACCGTGACCTCGCCGATCATCGTCACGGGTTCGCAAATGTCGTTGTCGCTGTACCCGGCCTGCGACGATGAACTACGAATCACATACCGGCTGGATTACGGCCCGTCGTCGTCGATTGTCCGCCAGTCGCACACCATTGCCTTGACCCCGGACCGATACCGAAGCGAACTCGCGGCGTGCCGGACCTTCTTGCTCGAAGCGGAGGCTTTGGAACTCAAAGCCATGGGTATCGGCAGCCGATTATCACCCAAGGATATTCTCGTGTTCGGCGCCGCCGGCCCGATCCAAAACCCTCTCCGTTTCGCCAATGAACCGGCGCGTCACAAGGTTCTCGACATCGTCGGCGATCTCGCATTGTTCGGTCACGATCTACGAGGTCATGTCATTGCGTATCGGTCGGGACATGCTCAGAACATCGAATTGGTTCAGACACTGCGGCGACTGATGGTCGAGCGGGGCGAACAGTCGCTCGACCGAGCGGCTTGACACCGCTCTCGGACTCTTGGGGGAGGGGCAGCATGGCGCGACTGCGAGTGGGAGTCGTCGGCGTTGGTCATCTCGGAAAGGAACACGCTCGCATTCTCGCCGGAATGCCCGACGTCGAGCTCGTCGGTGTCGTCGATACCAACCCCGATCAGGCCCGGCAAATTGCCCAGCGATTCCACTGTCTGCCATTCCCGACACCCGAATACCTCTATGGTCGCGTCGATGCCGCCTGCATCGTTGTGCCCACCGTTCATCATCATCGGGTCGCCATCGAGTTTCTCAATCGCCGAATCCCGTTGCTGATTGAGAAGCCGTTGGCCGCGACGTTGAACCAGGCGAATCATTTGGTGACCGCCGCCCGAAAAAACCGCGTGACACTCCAGGTTGGGCATGTCGAGCGCTTCAATCCGGCCTTCGAGGAACTGCGTCGCCGGCCCATCAAGCCACTGTTTGTCGAGTGCGAGCGCCATGGTACGTTCACCGGTCGTTCGACGGACATCGGGGCCGTACTCGACTTGATGATTCACGACATTGACTTGCTGCTCGATCTCATCGGCGCTCCCGTCGTGGCGGCGGAGGCAGTTGGCATTTCGGTGTTCGGAGGCCATGAAGACATGGCCACGTCGCGGCTCCGATTCGCCAGCGGCTGCGTGGCGCATCTGACCGCAAGCCGTGTCAGTCCCAATCCCAAACGCCGGCTGCGAATCTGGGCGCCCGAAGGCTACGCGGGCATCGACTTCTTCAATCGCCGTCTCACACTTGTTCAGCCATCGGAAAACCTTCGGCGTCAAGGGCTGGACGTGTCGAAACTCGATCCTCTGGGCCGAATGCGGCTGAAAGAGGAGCTGTTCAATCGCCACTTGCAGACACTGGAATTGGATTGCAACGACGGTGACCAACTGACGCGCGAGTTGTTGGAATTCGTGACGTGCGTGCGATCCGGCAACGATCCGCGCGTGAATGGCGAAGCCGGCCGCGACGCGGTGAAAGTCGCCAATCAGATTCTGGAAAGCATGAAGGCCCATCCGTGGGGCGGCAGCGATGCCGGACCGGTTGGCCCTTACGACATCCCCCCTCCGACCGGTCGCCTTTTCGACCCGCCCGCCGACGACAGCGCCGCCGCGGCATAACCCGACGGTTCAGTCCGGCCCGTCATGTCCCACGCCGATCAGGAAGACGTTCACGCGTTGATACGTGATGGCTCCCTGACGGTAACCCGTTGAAGGTGCTGTCAACGAAACAAGCGACGCCTCACGTCGAGGCGTCGCTTGATGGTTTTAGGCAGTGAATCGCCAGCGGACTATCGCGGGGGCGGCGGCAGGAATTGCGGTGGCCCCAGGCGGATGGGCACATCGGGAAGAATCAGCGGCGGCGGGGGTGGCGGATCGTTCAGCGGCGGCGGGGGCGGGGCGGCCGCGGCCGGCACAACGTCGGGCAAGTGAGTCGGCCGGCCAATATCACGGAACCGATCGCCCTCATCGCCCGATCGCGCCGACGTACCTCGGAAGGTCGGCGCCATGGCCATTTCCGGTTGCGAAGGCGGGATGGTCGTTCGCGTCACCGAGCGCCCCACGGGTGCCGCCGCCACCGGGGATGGCGTGCCGCGACCCGCATCGGCCGACGCGATCTCGCGTCGCTGGGGCCGGCGCAAGCTCTCGATCCAGGCCTTTTCCAGTTCCGCGACCGAATTATAGCCGTAGTGCGTGTGGACCGCTTCTTCCCATCCGCGACGCATGCCCTGACCCACGAATCGCAGGAAGGTCTGGCGATCGCTGGACTGAACGAGAAATCGCACGACGGAGAAGCCTTGAGCGTAGACGACCATCACGTCTTTTGGGTATTCCTTCAGGCCGAACAGCACGCGAAGTTGCATGGCCCGACCGGCATTGAGCAGTTGGCGACACATCCGATCATGGTTTTCGCGCTCTTGATCGTCTTCGGACAACACGGCCCCGCCTTCGTCAGCCCATCGCGGCACGGGCGACCGAAAGTAATGAGCGAAGACCGTGTGGGTGATCTCATGAGGCAGAACGCTATTGAGTAGCCGATCGTGCGGCCCGCGAATCTGCATGAACTGGTAAAGCGGCTGGCGGCCGAAGTCGAAGGTCGTCGCACCCGAGGGGGCCTCGGCGGTTATCTCGACCTTCAGCGGGCACGGCTGTGCCCAGTTCGGCATCTCCTGGCCGAGCCATTCGCGAGCTTTCAAGACGCGAAAGCGTTCGGCAGCATCGCCATATTGCTTGGCAAGCTCCGGCGTCGGCGCATCCACGACGAAATTGGTCGTGGTATATCGAGCCGCCGTTGCGAAACCAGGAACCGCCAACACGAGGATTGCGGCAGCAAGCCGCCTCGGAATGGACATGCCCGAGAGTCTCCAAAGCCGACAGGGGAAGGGTCAGAGATCGGATGTAACCCCCGCCACAGACAGGTCTGCATGAAGTGTAACCGCAAAACTTGAGCCGGAGTTGAAAACGCGCGCGAAACTTAGGTCCTCGCGCGCCCTATCGTGCGGCGGTTGCTGGGCTTGAGGATCGGCGAAGCTCGCCGGGTCTCGCCGCTCGCGACGAATGGGTTGTAAAGATTACACGAATTCAGAGAGGTTTTGCTAAAGTTCACCGGTTGAAACGAAAAAGCCGGGCGGCGCCCCCCGTGGTGCCGCCCGGCCATCGATCAACTTCACTCAGGGCAATCGACTACTTCTTCGGCAGCTCCACACCCGGCGGCACAAGCTGCTTCACCAATTGGCCATTGGCCCCGTTGTAGACGCGCACGATGCCATCCTCGCCGCCGGAGGCGACAATCGCACCATCCGGGCTAATCGCGACAGCGTAGAGATAATCGCTGCCGCCGGAAAACTGCCGGATCGTGCCACCGTTGTCGGTGTTCCACATGCGAACGCTCTGGTCGCCGCTACAGGTGATGATCTGCGGAGTTGTCCCGACGAACTGAAGCCGAGTCACCTGTTTCGAGTGCCCTGTCATGGTGCGGGTCTGTTCTCCTTTTTCAAAGTCCCAGATTTTGACGACGTTGTCGGCGCCGCCGGAGGCCAACAACTTCCCATCAGCCCGCCACCCGACGTCCATGACATGATGGGTATGTCCCTCAAACGACTTGACGAATTTGCCGCTGGGCAAATCGAACACCTTGACGAACTTGTCGGCGCCACACGAGGCCAGCCGCGCCGCATCGGGGGCGAAACAGACGCCAAACACCGTATCGCTATGGGCGCTCTTGATGTCCACGATCAACTTGCCCGAGGGAATCTCGAAGACTTTCAGTTCGCCGTCCTCGGTCGGGGCGCCGCCGCCGGTTGCCAGCAGATTGCCTTTCGGTGCAAACGCCAGCGCGACGACGCGATCAACAAACCCGGTGAGCCGTGTCCGGATTTTCCCGGTTTGAACGTCCCAGAGAATGACCTCGCCGAAACTCCCCGAGGCAAGGTATCGGCCGTCGGGCGAAAACGCGAGTGATTCGATCAGGCTCAGGTGAGCCGACTGCAACGGCTTGCCGTCGGGCGATTTCAACTCGGGATCGACAAAGGTTCTTACGAACGTCCCGGAGCCGGCGTCGTACAGATGAATGCGATTGGCGCGACCGGCCGCAATCGCTGACTTATCGGGGCTAACCGCCACGCCGCGAACCGGCATAACCGTCGCCGGCGCCACGCCCAATGTGATCTTGGGACGCTCGTACCCGGAGGCCGGCGGCTTGGCTCCCTGATCGATCCAGAGCTTCACCAGCGCCAATTCGTTCGGCGTGATCGGCTCTTCATCCTTGGGCGGCATGGCGGGCTTCTGCGTTCGGCCGAGCAATTTGACGATCAGGCTCTCCGACGACTTGCCGGGGACAATCGCCACCCCGCTCTTTCCGCCCTTCATCAGCCCCGCGAACGTGCCCAGGTCGAACTTACCCTTCAGCTCGTTGGCCGAATGACAGACGACACATTTGGCCTGAAATATCGGCTGAATCTCTTTCTCGAAAACCACCGGATCCTTACGGTTCAACGTGACGACCGGCAGCGGGGCGTCGGCCTTTTGGGCAAAGAGAGCGCCCGGGCAGGCGATCGATGCCCCAACGAGCAACATTCGCAACATTCCAACAATCGTGCGATTGACCTGGCGTCGCATGGCGTCTCCCTATTGTTTCACCACGTTGAATCCGTTGAATTTCGTCTCGCTGGTTACCGGCGTTTGCGGGTCGAACAGAGCCGTCACCTGGATCGTGAGATTCGCCACGTTACCCGGTTTCATGTCGCGGGCGACGCCGACGACTAACGTCACTTGGTCTTTGCCGGCGGGGATGACGACGTCTTCGGGCGACAGGCCCTTTACGTTCGGCGGCAGCACGAGTTTCACCTTGTATTCGCCGGTGAAGTTGTGCTGCCGCGTGACCTTGACCAGGATCTCGCCGGCGGCTCCGGGTTTCACGTTCGGTTGAGGCATCGACGCTGTCACCGTGGCCAACGACGTTGGGACAATCGTCAGAGTGATCGGCAGCGACGGCTGAACCAGACCGATGTTCACGGGCTTGTCGGTCGGCTTCTTCTTGTAGGGGGCCTGAGCCGTCCCGCGAAGAACGAGCGTATAAACGCCGGGGTTCGCCGTACCGCTTATGGTCAGGGCCAATTTGCCGTCCGATTTGTCCGGGGCGATGGTGATGGGCGGCGCTTGGACGCCGGCAATCATCGGCTGATTCTGAATGGATGGCATCGCCTGCACCTGAATCGGCGCCTTCAAATCGGCCCAGGCGCGGGTCAGCTTGAGGTCCAACGTCGCCTTGTCGCCCTGTTTGATCGTCAGCTTATCCGTGGCGGGTATGAGTCGGAACGGAGCCTTATCCCGCACGGCCAAGATCAACTGGCGATCGAGACGGCTGATCGTGGGGATGTTCTGTTGAGGCGGCACCTGCCAGGAGATCGTCGCTGAACGAGCCTCGTGGGTCACAGGTTTTCCGTCGATCACGGCGGTGCCTTTGACGGTGATGACACCCGTGAATGGTTTGGCATCAGCGGCGGCGCTTAACACCAACGCCGCATGCTTCTGGTTTGGACCGACTCGTTGCGGGGGACAGGTCACGCCCGCGGGCAGGCCGGATACCGACAATTCGACGTTCCCCTTGAACCCATCTTGCCGCCAAACGAACACATCTAGATTCTGTTGTCCGTCGGCCCGAACGACGGTGGCGTCCGGCAAGTTGTCACACTTCGACATCAGCACGATGCGGAAATCGGGATGCTCCGGCGAAACGCGAAGGCGATAGCGATGCCGGGGGCCGAATTCGGTGCCGCCGTCTCGCGCCGCGACCATGACGAGGTACTTGCCATCCTCATTAACGGCGAATCGGAACGGAACCGGATCGGTGCTGCGGGTAAAGAACTGTTGCGGATGCAGAATCTCGATACCGTCGTCGGACTCGTTGATCGGCCCAGCCTTTTCAGTCGCGGGTCGAACGACGAAGTAAAAGTCCGCAGGCGTGCCAATCCGGTCGCCGAACAGCTCGATCATGAAAACGTCGCCCTTCTTGGCGGTAAATGCATAGAAATCGCGGTCGTCACGTTTATCGAGCCGGCCGGCGACCTCGCAGGGCACTTGGATCGATTGAGCGGTCGCCGGCGTATCGTTGGCGTCGTTTTCGATGGTCACGGGCGCTTTGGAATAGGTCAGCAGCACGGGATTCGATGCCCCGTTCGGGCCACGGAGGCGATATTCAAACCCGTCCAGCCCCGAGGACATGGGGATGATTTGGCCCGAAAACCGCAGCATTGTCGGCTCAGCCGGCGCGGTGACGCTTACCGTTGCCTTCTCCAAGGGCCTTCCATCGAGGCGCATCGACGAGTCGAGTTGCCCCCCGGGCAGGTTGCGCCCATAGAGGGTGAGCGTGGCGGTTTTGCCCGGCTCGATCATGGGCGGAAAGACCGCGTCGATCCACGGAATTGTCCCGATGGTGAGGCGATAGAAATAGTCCGCGCTGCCGGCCGTGTACGTGAATTCGAAGATCCGCACCAGATAGTCGCCGTCGGCGGGGATCGTCACATCAGCCAAGGCATCGGAACCGTCGTAGTTTCGATTGAATGCGATGCGCCGGCCGGTGGAATCGTAAACCTCGATGGCCCCATGAAGCCGGCTGTCGATGCTGGACGCCACGAGGCTGAATAGGACTCTCTGGCCTTTTTTCCCAGCGAAGACGTAGTAGTCCACATCCGTCGCCGAACTCACCACGCCGTTGATCGTGACGTTCTGCTCGATCCGCTGGGCGTTCGGGACATCGTTGTTCGGTTCTTTCTCGTCGATCTCGGGCCGATCGCCGACCACGAATGGCCGAGGGTTGCTGACGCCCAGGCGATTGACGAGGCGGACGTCGTGATAGCCGATGGGAACGTCGGGGGCGACAGTGACCTTGAACTTGGCGATAGCTTGTTTCGCGGGTGTCGGCATCTTGGGCGCCGGCTTCTTGGGATCGACGGGCGGCTGTTTCGGCTCCGGCGGGATAATCGCCTCGGCCTTGATTCCGGGATGGCTGAAGATCAGCGCTTCAGGTTCCTCGGCATCGACGCCGGCGAAGGTAACCTCCACCGTAGTCCCAGCTTTGGCGCCGGAGGGCATGAGGTTCGATAATCGAGGCTGAGGAATCGGCGGTTGTTGTTGAGCATCGGCCGAAATCACAATTCCCAACAGGCCAGTGAAAGCCACCAGCGGAACTATCCGGCGCATGGAAAACCTCCAGGGAGTGGGAGGCGGCAAATCGGGGTCGGAGGGCGACCGTTTTCTGGCGGGAGTCCGATTTCGCGGACCAGGGGAGATAAAACTCTATACTACGATGCTACCGGCGAAAGGGAGTGAGGTCAAGCGGGAGGGGGCACCTTGGA
>CAZESP010000084.1:0-14704 GCA_964515185.1 uncultured Alcaligenaceae bacterium | reverse complement strand
AAAAAGACGTCTCTCAAACGGGCGCTAGGGAATCGCCCCCGGATCGCCCCTGGCGATCGGAATCGTGTGTGCATTTCAGCCGTTTGTAAGCACGCGGGCCTGGTAATGATGGCAATCATTGTCCCGCGACATTGCGGCGATTTGTGGCACCAGTACCGAGTTGACGGGCGAACTCTTCGAAAGCAACGTCGTTGTGAGATTGATTCCGATCGGGTAGTGACGCAGCTCCGCTGTAACTAACAACTCGATCGGAATCAATAGGCGGTTGCTTGGACAGGCGCCATGTTCGAATCAGAATTATCGCTGCCGGCTGGCGCTATTCTTTGGCACGAAAGTTCCGCACGACCCCTCGTGCCTCAATCACCTTACCACTGGCGTCCTGAATTCGATAGCTTGGCTGTTTGCCGGCATTCTCGGCCAGATGCTTCTCACCCCGAGCGCGGGCCTCGGCGAACGTTGGAAACTCTTGTCCCTGACCGCCACCACGAAGATCGGCCGTGTTTGAGAATTGGCCGAGGAATAGCCGGAACGGGCCGGCGAGTTTTGGCATTGGATCCGGTTTGTTATCCTCTAATGTGATACTCCATTCGGTGACAGGCCGGCTGTTATCTTTAGTGAACCAGAGACCCGATACCGTGTCCTTCTTGATGTTTCCGCGAAAGGTAGAACGCTCCGACTCCATGTAGACGCCGCCCGTTTCAGTTTCAGACCACTTCCCATTTCCTTTCGCATCGCCAGTAATCTCGAAGTTCCCTTTCGGGTCGAATTCGATGGTGACGGCCAGGTCGCCAAGTTTTCCTCGCCCTTTTCGCCCAGCAAGCACCGAACCCTTCGCCCCTTTTTTGGGCGGGCCGGGATCGACGAACTTCGGTTTTGGCATCTCAATTCGACCGCCTTTGCCCGGAGTGGGTGGTTCCTCAAGGGGTGGTTCATCTGCTTTCCGCTTGCGCCAACTGTAAAGGTAGCGGAAAACGTCATCGCCTTTCAGAGCGTCGTTAAGCGCTTTGGCCGCCTTGGTGGCGTCGGCTTCCGTTTCGAAATCGGCGATGGCGGGATCACGCTTGCCCGTGAAATCATTCAAGTCGCCGCGAACGACGATATACGGCTTGTTGCCCGAGAGGGTGTAGCTGCGTTCGGCTGGAAACCTCGACGACTGTGCGAGTAAGGTTGGGATCGCCACAATCGATGCGAGGACTCCCAGGATCGCACGAATTGTTGGTGTATTTGACATGGTTTCCCCTCATTGAACTCGACCGCGACTTGGCGGCCGAACGAAACGATGGAGATCGCCTCGACAGCCTTGAAACGAATGTGTGGGCTTCGGCGATTTCCCCTTCCCGCACAGAATAACTGATCGGCATTGGGAAATACAACGAGTTTTTTTGAAACACGGCGGAGCGGAACTGACGCGACGCAGACAGTCATGAGGAGGGCCTTTGGGAGTCGGGGATCAATCCAATAATCGTGTGAGTGTGTTGGCGAGGTCGGCGTTGGGCGTGGGGGGTACGGTCTCCCAGCGTTGGCAGCGGCTTGCCATCGCGGGTCGGTCGCTGCGGCCGGCGTAACGGACGAACAGGGCGCGAATGTCTCTGACATTGGGCAGATCGTCAGATTCTGAGGCGAAGCCGGCGTGGGTGAGCAATAGGATTGCCGGTTCGGCGTTGGCGAGTCGGAGTCCGTGGCGTAGTCGTTCGGCGAGCTGCAAGACGCGGCGAGGTTCGACGGCTGCGAGTCCACGGTGGACCCAGACCTCGAGGAGGTCAGCGGTGGACTTCAAGTCGAAGACGCGTTCGTTGTCGGCACAGGCGATGAGGACGGCGGGCAGTCCGGATCGGATGCATCCGGCGGCGGCGATGTGTGCGGCCATCCGTGTGATGGATTCGGCGGGTCCGGTGCAAGCGGGTGAGACATCGAGGACAATGACCAAAGGTCGTGCTTTGGGTGCGGGTCGGCGGGGTCGGGCGCGAAAAAGGAGTCCTCCGGTTCGTTGCCGGAATTGGAGGACGTGCGTGGGCAGGGTCCATTGGGAATGGAGGAGGTCTCTCCAGTTGCCTCGGGAGTCGATGCCGGCATGTTCGGCACCGGCTCCGGCGGCGAGTGCGGCTCCGGCGTCGTTGGGTCCGGTGGTTCGCGTGAGGAGTTCGCGTTGGGCGGCGGAGAGGGGTGGCACGTTGTGGACGCGGTGCCGGAGGCGCAAAGGCAGTGCGGGTTCGGCGGCGACAGCGTCGGGTCCGAGGATGGTGAGGAGGGAGAGGAGTCGCTCGTCGATGGCGTCGGCGGCGTGGATGAGCGGGGCGATAGGAACGGGTGGTGATTGAGGTTCCACGGGGTCGCCGCTCAGGGCATGCAGGAGTTGTTGGCGGAGTTCGTGAGGGTTGAGGTCATCGGGCGGTTGCCAGCCTTGGAGCGGGAGTTGTTGGAGGAGCAGCGCGGCGAGTCCGAGTCGAGCGGGCGTGGGCCATCGGAGTTGTGTGAGGCGTCGGATGCCAGGGTGGAGGTTGAGTGGGGCGAGGTGTGGTAAATCGGCGTTGGCGGCGGTGAGTTTGAGGATGTCGTAGAGGAGCGAGAGTGGTGGAAAGATCTGGAGTCGATGGAGTCGGGTGAGTTGAGCGGGGAGCAAACGGAGTTCGGTGGGGAGCGGTCGCGTCGAGGCGTCGGCGACAACTCGCGCCGGCGCCGTTAACCCGCGCGTGTCGTAGACACGGAAAGCGTCGGCTTCGAGGCTGACAATGAGAAATCGCCCGTCGAGCGCCCAGGCCATCCGCCAAGTGCTCGATTCCACGATTGAAAACCGGCGTACTTGCTGATAGGTGGCAGTATCCCAAACGATGACGCTCTTTCCGCTTCCTTGAAGCCCGGCACCAGATGCCAGATAGCGGCCTTGGGGATGCCAAGCCAGCGTCAACACCGAGCCGTTGTGCCCGTCCAATCGTGCCAACTCGATCCATGTCGCGGCATCCCAGAGAATGACGACATTGAGGTTATAGCAAGCGGCGGCAAAGATCCGTCCGTCCGGTGACCATTCGACCTCGCCTACCCACTGAGAGAGATTCGGAAAGGATAGAATGGTGGCTCCGGTCGATGAGTCCCAGATCCGAACCGAGCCATCGGACGAGGCCGAAGCTATCCGCTTGCCGTCCGGCGACCAAGACAGGCCCCAAATCGTCGACGAATGTCCTCGAAGTTCGCGTAGGGGCGATCCATCAAGCGCATTCCAAAGGTAAACTGTCCCTTGCCAGCCTCCGGTCGCGAGCCTCGTTCCATCGGGTGAAATTGCGACTTGAAGGGAGCGATTAGCGTTGCCTTGAACATGTAGCCGAAGTCTGCCGTCGCTGGCATTCCAGACCCGAAGTCCGTCGTCGGATACTGTGAAGGCCGTCAGAGCATCGGGAGAAATGACCGCATCCCAAACCGCCGACGAGTGTCCTTCGGTCGATTTCCACGATTCGTTGCCGTTGCGAAGATCAATGCGGGACACGTTGCCGCTGGCGGACCCAAACAAGCATTCGCGGCCGTTTGGGAAGAGGGCGATACTGGCATCGTTTGCACCGCGGGTGCCGCGGATCATGCCGAGACAGTCGCCCGTGGCTTCGGGGAGCATTGGCATCCACGTGTCGAATTCGTTCGCGCGCGGCCGGCGACCCAAGGTGGCGGCCTGACGTGCGATGTACTCAAGGCCCGACGGGGCGACATCCATTTGTCGCGGTACGATATCGGTGATATCCCAAATCCGCGTCGAGCCGTCGATCGCGCCCGTTGCCATCAGGCCACCTTGCCGGGCCACGTCAACAGCCCATCCGAGTTTCGGGTGAGCCATTTCGACACCGATGACTTCCCCGGTTTTCGCCGACCAAAATCGGACGGTACGGTCCTGTGAGACAGTCGCGATCAATCGACTATCAGAGGTCCACTTGAGGTGGGGGATAGTTCCGCGATGGCCGGTGAGTATGTGCAGGCAGCGACCATTCGCGGCGTCCCAAAGGCGAAGCTGATAATCGTTACCTGCCGTGGCAATAAACCGGCCATTGGGAGACCAAGCGACGCAATTGACCCAACTCGAGTGACCGACCAAGGTCAATTCGGTTGCTCCCGTAAGCGAGGACGCGATTCGAACACTCTGAAAGTCATCGATCGCGCATCGGGTGCCGTCGGGCGACCAGCAAACCGCGCAGACGGCATTGGAGGTGGGCAAGTCTCTTTTCGTCATGCCGGTGGCGGCGTCAATCATGACCGCCCGATGGCCGGTGAAAAGAGCGCACAAGATCATGTCGCCGGCGGGAGACCATGCAACGTCCCAGATAGGTTGTTGCAAAACAACGTCGTGCAGTTCGGTGCCGGTGTCGGCATTCCAAATCCGGGCGTGCCCGTCGTAGGAAGCCGACACGACACGCCGTCCATCCGGTGCCCAATCGACTTGTCGCACGGCGTCGGTGTGCCGCCGTTGGTCCCAGATTCGCTTGCCATCGGTAGTAACGACCGCCACCATCCCACGCGTCCCCCCGGCAACGAGGCGGCTGCCATCCGGGGACCATTTCACGCACATGATCTCGCTGATGTCAAAGGTAATCTCGCGAAGCAAGCGGTCGGGGGGAGCAGTCATGAGGAGGGCCTTTGGGAGTCGGGGATCAATCCAATAATCGTGTGAGTGTGTTGGCGAGGTCGGCGTTGGGCGTGGGGGGTACGGTCTCCCAGCGTTGGCAGCGGCTTGCCATCGCGGGTCGGTCGCTGCGGCCGGCGTAACGGACGAACAGGGCGCGAATGTCTCTGACATTGGGCAGATCGTCAGATTCTGAGGCGAAGCCGGCGTGGGTGAGCAATAGGATTGCCGGTTCGGCGTTGGCGAGTCGGAGTCCGTGGCGTAGTCGTTCGGCGAGCTGCAAGACGCGGCGAGGTTCGACGGCTGCGAGTCCACGGTGGACCCAGACCTCGAGGAGGTCAGCGGTGGACTTCAAGTCGAAGACGCGTTCGTTGTCGGCACAGGCGATGAGGACGGCGGGCAGTCCGGATCGGATGCATCCGGCGGCGGCGATGTGTGCGGCCATCCGTGTGATGGATTCGGCGGGTCCGGTGCAAGCGGGTGAGACATCGAGGACAATGACCAAAGGTCGTGCTTTGGGTGCGGGTCGGCGGGGTCGGGCGCGAAAAAGGAGTCCTCCGGTTCGTTGCCGGAATTGGAGGACGTGCGTGGGCAGGGTCCATTGGGAATGGAGGAGGTCTCTCCAGTTGCCTCGGGAGTCGATGCCGGCATGTTCGGCACCGGCTCCGGCGGCGAGTGCGGCTCCGGCGTCGTTGGGTCCGGTGGTTCGCGTGAGGAGTTCGCGTTGGGCGGCGGAGAGGGGTGGCACGTTGTGGACGCGGTGCCGGAGGCGCAAAGGCAGTGCGGGTTCGGCGGCGACAGCGTCGGGTCCGAGGATGGTGAGGAGGGAGAGGAGTCGCTCGTCGATGGCGTCGGCGGCGTGGATGAGCGGGGCGATAGGAACGGGTGGTGATTGAGGTTCCACGGGGTCGCCGCTCAGGGCATGCAGGAGTTGTTGGCGGAGTTCGTGAGGGTTGAGGTCATCGGGCGGTTGCCAGCCTTGGAGCGGGAGTTGTTGGAGGAGCAGCGCGGCGAGTCCGAGTCGAGCGGGCGTGGGCCATCGGAGTTGTGTGAGGCGTCGGATGCCAGGGTGGAGGTTGAGTGGGGCGAGGTGTGGTAAATCGGCGTTGGCGGCGGTGAGTTTGAGGATGTCGTAGAGGAGCGAGAGTGGTGGAAAGATCTGGAGTCGATGGAGTCGGGTGAGTTGAGCGGGGAGCAAACGGAGTTCGGTGGGGAGCGGTCGCGTCGAGGCGTCGGCGACAACTCGCGCCGGCGCCGTTAACCCGCGCGTGTCCCAAACGTGAAAAACGTCGTTCGCGTGACTCGTTACGAGAAACGCTCCATTCGGTGCCCATATTGGGTGCCAAGCGTAGGTGTCGCGATACTCGTAGCGAGCGACGAGGCGATTTTCGTCCACGTTCCAAATGAGGAGGTGATGATCGTGCTCGTTGGTTTCATAGCCGGCGGTGGCGGCGAGGAGGCGTCCGTCGGGAGACCACGACGCGAATCGGCCGCGAGCGGCGTGTCCGGTAAAGCGGCGTATCTCAATCCCGGATTGGGCGTCCCAAACACGTACCGTGCGATCGTTCGACGTGGAGGCCAGCCATCGACCGTCTGGGGACCAGGCTACGCCGAACGTACTGTTCGTGTGGCCATCCAGTCGGCGAACTAGCTGACCGGTTCGAGCACTCCAAATTCGAATGACATTGTCATTGGCCGCGACGGCAATCCATTCACCGTCGGGCGACCAACTCAGTCCCCAATTGTAGGCGACGCCGGTATTCCACTGGCGGATACAATCGCCCGTTGCAGTATCCCATATCCGAATCGTTTGATCGGTCGAAGACGACGCCAGATAACGACCGTCCGCAGACCACTTTGAGTTCCACGAATCACTCGTGTGTCCCAGGAGAATTCGAGTCGAGGCGCCGGTAGCGAAATCGCGGATGATAACCGAATGATCCCATGACGCCGTGGCGATCCGCCGATGATCGGGGGAGATCTGCACGTCGGTGATACGCTGGCGATGAACGTCGCCGGAGGCTTCCCAGATTACGTTGCCCGACTGAAGGTGGATTCGCGCCAACCGCCCGTCGTACTGCCCGTGAATCAACGACCGGCAATCGGGGGAAATCGCGCAACTGCTCGCGTGCCCCTGACTGGTGCCTCGAATTGTTCCCAAAATGGGTGGCGCGGCTTCCGCGAGTTGAGGCACCCATCGATCCGTGATCGGAGTACCGCGAGGCAGCCGGCCCAGGGTCATGGCTTGCCGGCGAACGTAATCGGAAATCGTCGAGTCGGGTCTCGACGCGGGTTGCGGGACCAGCTCCGTGACATCCCAAAAGCGAATCCTGGTGTCTGCTCCTCCCGATGCGACGAATCGGCCGGTTGGCGAGACGGTGGCTGTCCACGCGTCCGGTGCATCGGTCTGTAAGCACAGCAATTCTGTACCGTTTCGAGCTTTCCAGAGTCGAAGGGTGGCATCGTGGCTGCACGAGACGACAATCTCGCTATCGGGCGACCACGACACTTGATTGACTCGCTTGGTGTGCCCGCGACACTGACATGCCGGTTGCCAAGACTCGGTGTGCCAGACTTGGACCGTGTTGTCCCAGGAAGCCGATGCCAGCGACCGGCCATTGGGGGACCACGCGACGCGATAGGCAGCTTGACTATGGCCCGTGAGCGTGGCGACTAAGCTCCAATTCGTGCAATCCCAGACGTAGACGTTGTTGTCTCCAGCCCCGGCCGCGAGGAATCTTCGATCGGGAGACCATGCAACCCCCCAGATACCGCGAGCGGTGGAAATGGACTGACGGCTTGCGCCGGTTTCGGCATCGAGGATGACGATCTTGGAATCGCGAAATGGGCCGCACGCGATCGATCGACCGTCCGGTGACCAAGCCACGTCATCGACAGCCTGGCTGACCCGGATCGTGAAAAACGTTTGACCCGTGGCGGCATCCCAAGTTCTGACGTTGCCGTCCCAACTGCACGACGCGATCCGTTTGCCATCAGGCGACCAAGTCACGCGCATGACGTTGCGAGAATGCCCGGAGAGTCGCCAGAGGATTTGGCCATTGGGAGTCACGACGCCGACATCGCCGTTGGCGCCGCAAGCAGCCAGTTGGTTGCCGTTGGGCGACCACTCAACAGAATTGACGAGGCCGGTGAACGCGATGACGGCAATCTGACGATCGCGGGTCTGCGTCATGACGGTCCTCCTTCGAGCATATGCCCACCGTGTCGATGGCAGCCCGTGATCGTCGGGCATTCATCGAAAACGCGAGGTCTCATTCGAGCAAACCAAAGAGCGCGTTTTGGAGTTCGATTGGCCGGTTGGGATCGACAACAGCCCATTTGGTGCAGGCCGACGCGAGCACCGGCCTTTCGCGGTGTCCGGGATACGCAACGAATAGCCCATGCAACCCGGCGACAGTCGGCAGGTTTTCGGCGTCTGCCCCAAATCGAGAATGACTGAGCAGCAGCACGGCGGGGACTTCACCATGTTGAGACAGGCCGGCTCTGAGTCGTGACGCGAGTCGCATTGACCGTTCGACCGCCGGTTGTCCCATGCCCCGATTGAGCCAGATTTCGATCATATCTTCGGGTGATTTCACCTCAAATACCCGATCATGTTCGGCACAGGCAATGAAAACGGAAGGCAGCCCCGCCTGCATGGCGCCGCTAATGGCGACGTGGGCAGCGATTCGCGTGGCCGTTCCGATCGGGCCGATACAAGCCGGCGAGATGTCGAGCATCACTACCAAGGGCCTGGCTCTCGGGGCAGGGCGTTGGGGGCGCGCCCGATAGAGCAGGCCACCCGTTCGTTGCTTGTATGACAAGATCGATCCGGGAAGGTTCCATTGACTGGGTAACAGTTGCGGCCAGTCGCCGTGCGTATCGATTCCAGAACGTTCAGCGCCGCGTCCGCCTGCGAGTGCGGAGCCTGTGTCCGTCGGCCCGAACCCGCGTGCGAGAATCTCGCGATGATGGGCGGTCAGTCGCGGGAATGCCGTCAGTCGCGGCAACAGGCGTACGGGGAGCGACGGATCGGCCGCCACGGCCTCGGGTCCTAGGATCGTCAACATACCGATGAGGCGGTCGTCGATATCATCGGCGGCTTGCAACAGAGCCGCGATGGGTGCAGCCGGAGCCTCGGGTGGAATCGTTGTGCCGTGAAGGGCCTGCAACAGGCTGGGGCGTAGGTCGCTGGGAGCGAGGTCGGCCGGCGGTTCCCATCCGGTAAGCGGTACGTCGCGAAGCAGCAACGCCACGAGACCGAGGCGCGCCGCGTTCGGCCAACGAAGCGAGACCAATCGCTTGATACCCGGATGGCCTCCCAGCGATTCTGCCAACGAGCCATGGACTTCGCCGCCGGTCAATTGGATAAGATCGTCGACCAACGATAACGGAGGAAACTGACCCATGCGATGCAGGCGGGCCAGTTGAGCCGGTAAGGGGCGAAGCCGCGCCGTGATGGGTTGCGACTTACCGGGCGCGGCGACTGTTGCCGCCGGGAACTTCACGAGCCCTCGCGTGTCCCAGATTCTCCACACGTTTCCGAGGTGAGCCGAAATTAGAAAACGTCCATCTTTCGACCAGGTGATGCGCCAGGCATTGTCTTCGGGGAATGAAAAACAACGGACCTCGGCGCCATCGGATACTCGCCAGACACGAATTGTTTGGTCGGTCGATTGGCCGGCCCCGGACGCCAAGTATTGACCATCGGGCGACCAACTCAAGCTCAGGACGCTACTGGTGTGGCCGCGACAACGGCGGATTTCCTGCCAGGAGATGGCATCCCACAGGGTCACCAGATGCTGTTTGTAACAACACGCGGCGAAATACCGGCCATCCGGCGACCAGCCAACTTCGCCAACCCAACCGGCAAACCCGGGCATGTTGTTGCGGGTCTCGCCGGTTAGTGCGTCCCAAATCCGAATAACGCCATCGGCGGCTCCGGAGGCGATCCATCGCCCGTCCGGCGACCATGCCAGCCCCCAGACCGTGCCGGAATGCCCGACGAAATCGCGAATCTTCACCCCGGTGGTTTCCCAGAGTTCGACGCGACTACCCCAGCCGCCGGAGATAAGCTTCCCGCCGTCGGGTGCCCAAGCGAGTTCGAGGTTGCGACCGGACCCTGACCCGAATCGCTGGCGAACCTCGCCGGTGGCAAGATCCCAAAGGACAATCTCATCGTCGCTCAATGATGCGAACGTTTGACCGTCGGGGTTGATGTCAACGTCCCACACCGCGCCGGAGTGGTGGTGGCTTGCTTCCCACTCCATATTGCCATCGAAGAGGTTCAGCCGGCGCAGTCGCCCGTCGGCGGCTCCGAGGATCAACGTGTGTCCGTCGGGATGGCAGGCGACGGAGCAGTTCGATGTCACCGAACCGGGTCGAACGATTCCCAAACAATGGCCGTCGGCTCCATCGAGCTTTGGCAACCATGTGTTGAAGGCAACCCCGAGCGGGCGACGACCCACCGTTGCTGCGTGCCGGAGTGCATAAGAATTCACCGGCGTGGAGCCTGGCGCCGGCCGCACCTTGACCAGATCCGAAACATCCCAAACACGGAGCGAATTATCGACGGAACCCGTTGCCATCAGGCCCGCGACCGGAGAGAAGGTCACTGATTGCACGTTGGACGAGTGCCCGCTTAGGATCAAGACCCGATTGCCGTGTTTGGCCTCCCAAAGATGAACGTCGCGCTCGGCGCCACAGGTGGCGAGGTAATGCCCGTCGGGCGACCAAGCTACTTCGCGAAGCATTCCTCCATGCGTGCCCGAACGGAAGGACTCGCGACCGGTTTCGACATCCCAAACCTTCATGAGATGGTCCCAGCCCGCCGTGGCGAGTCGCTTGGAGTCCGGCGAGAAAGCCACGGAACGAATGAGCCGTTGATGCGCGGCAACGCTCTGAATTCGTTGGCCCGTGGTCGCGTCCCAGATTTCGAGCGTCCCATCGTCGGTTCCCGTGGCGATCCGGTAACCGTCCGGCGACCATGCAACGCTACTGGCCTTGTTGCGTGTGGTGAGTTGCCAGCGAACGACTCCGGTCGTGGCCTCGATGACGACGGCCCGAGAATTGGACCAAAGGGCATAGACGAGTTGCTTGCTGTCCGGCGCCCACGCGATATCCCAAACGGGCACGGATTCCGTCACGCGGCGAAGGACTTGGCCGTCGGCGGCATTCCAAATGAGGGCGGTGTTGTCATCGGAAGCCGTTGCGAATCGCTGCCCGTCCGGCGCCCAGGCGACGCGATAGATTGCCTTCGTGTTTTCAATTCGATGCCATCGTTCTGACCCTTGGCCGTCGATGACCGTCGTGCGCCGGTCGGAGCCGCCGATCGCCAACCATCGACCGTCCGGAGACCATTCCGCATCGTTGACATTTTGGTCGAAGCGAAAGACGTGACTGGTGCGGTCGCGTGGTTCGGTCATCGGATGCATCCAAGGGGAATCGATCATCCCATTTTACACATCCGGTCCCCATCCGGTGGCGGGTGTGGGTGGCGGGCGTGGCGTGGGATCGAACGGCGCCTCGCGTTCGGGTTGGCGGCCGTGACGCCCTGTTTGCCTGGAGAACCGATCGCAGGCTCGCCACAACAGGATGCATGCCGCACCCAGCCAGAGGAAAATAAGCAGCATCGCCGCACCGACTTTTTGCCAGCCGCTCGTTGAAATGGAGTCAAGGTCGTCGATTTGCCGAAACGGGACACCATAGAGCACGATCGGCGGCGTCAGGCCTGTTTCCACGGCTTCAACCAGATCCACCAAGTCGCGACCTTCCCATCGCCCATAGAAGATATAGATGGGCCATGTGCAGCAGAGAAACGACATCAGCCAATGCCCGCCGGCAAGGAACACCGCCAACATCAACGTCTGCACGGTGGCGCGAAACGTCGTTCGCGAACGCACGGAAATCCAGAGTCCCAGCGCGGCGAAGAATGCGGAATAGACGAGCCAGACCATCGTTGTGAGCAACACACCAACGACACTTAGACCCCCCGAGCAAAGCCCCACCAAAGCCACTGCGGCGACCCAACGCCATAAGCCCCGGGTGCCGAGCAAGCAGCCGAACCACTTGCTCAGGATGATCTCGCGACCATAGAGGCGAGTCGTCAGTAGCTCATCCATGGTCCCACGGTCGCGTTCGCTGCTGACGCTGCCGGCTGCGCGTACGGCCACAGAGAGCAGGGCCAGAGTTCCGACGATACTACAAGTCCAACGCACCCATTCGTTGATTGTGTCCCCATACTCCTCCCAAACCCGTGCGCCGTGAGGGAGGTTGTAATAGCGCGACCAAGCCTGTTGCCCCGGCGCCGAGTAGTAGTCTTCCACGGAATTCCAAGTGATGATCGCAACGGGTGCGAAGCTGGCCAGCGCGATCACCCAGGCACCCAGCCGTATCCACCATCGCCCGCGCCGGCCGCTCTCGATAAACAGCTCTTTCCAAAGCATGGGAAACTCGCCCATCGCGGGCTTTGCCTCGGCGCGAGCATAGCCGGGGCCGCGAGTCACGGAGCCGCGAGCCTCCATTTGTCTCAGGGCAACGTGACGCAATCGGAAAACGGCAAGCCCGATGGTTATTGTGAACAGAATCGCGTGAAAGATGCTGTAGCGCCTCAGCGCGGGCCATAACACATCGCCCAGCGGCGTTTGGTCGTCGATCGCCGCAATGAGCTTGGGCAACACCAAAAACGGATTGCCGCAGAAGGCGCCGTCGCTCACATCGACCGGCAAGAATTTCTGGCCGAACACGGTGATCCCCGCCGGGGGCATTGTGTGGTGAACAGCGTAGTCGCTGACCCCGGTCACGACGAGAAACGCGACGATCAGGAAGAAACTATAGACGATGCCCTCACGCGCTCGACGTGCCCGTGTTGATATGAAAACACTCACACCGGCAATGCTGCCCATGCCGATAAGGGACGCGGCATAGGCTGCCAGAATCAACTCCGGTGCGACGCCGCCGAGAACCTGAATCAACCCAATCACGGGAACGCCGGCCAGAATTAGGAACACCATATTGGCCAATCGCCCTGCCATCCGACCGAAGGCAATCTCGTGCCCGCGAAGGTCGGTCGCGAGGAGAAACTCGAGCGTTCGCCGTTCTTTTTCCTCCGCGATCGATCCCGCGATCGTCGCGGGGGTCACAAGGAGAATGGCCAGCGTTTGGATTGCAAAGAAGACCGCGACGAATACCTGGGCGATTTGAGCCTGTTCCTGAGTCGCTTGGGCCGGCCTTGAGCGAAACTCATTTTGGATGGCCCAAACGTAAACGAGGGATGTAAGGAGCAAGCAGGAATACAGCATCCTTTTCAAATGAACGTGTCGCCGAGCGCCGCGACGCAACTCGTGAAAGAAAACCGGACCAAATAGCACGATCCAACCACGGCGCAGGATGATCGCCAAGCCGAGAATCCAACCGGCGACGGCAGCCGAGCGATAGGGCGCCGGCCATGAACGGGCGACAACCGCCAGTCCGATGCCCGCAACCAGCCAGAGTATGGGCACGATGACGCGGACCCGAGCCGATTCCGGCGGGCGACTGGGCAAGGGAGGTGTCTCGCTCATGGCGTCACGGGATGAGGATGGTCGCGTTTATGCCAACAATTCGCGAACGACGTTGCCATGCACGTCGGTCAGGCGGTAGTCCCGACCCTGAAACCGGAACGTGAGCCGGGTGTGATCGATCCCCAACAGGTGCAAGAGAGTTGCATTCCAATCATGGATGTGAACGGGATCTGCGGCGACGTTATAGCAGTAATCATCTGTCTCACCGTGAACGATGCTGGGCTTGGCGCCGCCGCCGGCGAGAACCATCGTGAAGCATCGCCCGTGATGGTCGCGGCCATAGTTGGTCGCCGTCAGGGCGCCTTGACTGTAAACGGTGCGCCCGAATTCGCCGCCCCAAATGACTAGGGTGTCATCGAGCAATCCGCGACGCTTGAGGTCGATGATAAGCGCCGCGGTCGGCCGATCGACATCTCGACATTGACCGCGAATCTGCGACGGCAAGCTGCCGTGTTGATCCCAGCCGCGGTGCATGAGTTGCACGAATCGCACGCCGCGTTCGACCATGCGGCGAGCGAGTAAGCAGTTGCGGGCGAACCCGCCGTCTTCCTGGCGATCGCTGATGCCGTACATCTCAAGGGTCTTGGCGTCTTCCTTCGATAGGTCGGTCAGTTCGGGGACGCCGGCCTGCATGCGATACGCAAGTTCGTACTGTTGGATGCGCGTTTGAATTTCCGGATCGCCGAAGGCTTCGTGGGCACCGCGATTGAGGGCCACGCCCGCATCGAGCATATCGCGCCGCGTCGCATCATCGATCCCCGGAGGATTCGACAGATATAGCACCGGGTCGGCGCCACTGCGAAACCGCACGCCTTGATGTTGGCTCGGCAAGAAACCGCTGCCCCAGAGCCGCGAGAAAATCGGTTGGTCGGTCTTGTTGCCCGATCCCTGCGAGATCATGACGACGAACGCCGGCAGGTTCTGAGACTCGCTTCCGATGCCATAGCTGAGCCAGGCCCCGAAACTTGGGCGTCCCGGTTGCTGCGACCCCGTTTGAATGTACGTGATCGCCGGGTCATGGTTGATCGCTTCGGTGTTCAACGATTTGACGATCGTGAGTTCGTCGGCAACGTGTGCGATGTTCGGCAACAACTCGCTGAGCCAGATTCCCGATTGGCCGTGGCGCGCAAACTTGAACAAAGACGAGGCAATGGGCAGCGACTTCTGCCCCGAGGTCATGCCGGTGATTCGTTGCCCCATTCGGATCGAGGCCGGTAATTCCTGGCCATGGTACTTCTTCAACACCGGTTTGTAATCGAATAAGTCGATATGGCTCGGCCCGCCTGACATGAACAAGTAGATAACTCGTTTGGCCCGCGGCGAGAAATGTGTGGCGGCCGGCGACCGACTATTCAGCAGCGATGCCAAGGCCGCCACGCCGATACCCGTCGCAGTTCGACCGAAAAAGTGCCGGCGAGTCAACAACGCGCGATGTTCGTGAAGAGGGTTCATGGCGTCTATCTTACGGCCAAGCCCGAAGCGCAAGCAAGTGCCAAGAGTCGGAGGGCAAACAATCGCATCAGTTTGGCTAGTGCATTGTCACAGC
>CAZESP010000083.1:0-15072 GCA_964515185.1 uncultured Alcaligenaceae bacterium | reverse complement strand
AAGTTAGACGCGGCTGCAGGCCATTTGTTCTTCACACCTTGAATAATCCGGGATAGTTCTTCTCCTCGTTGAAGGATTTTGAATCACGAAAGAGCCGGGCAAAAGAAGCGATCAACTGAAACGGATTTCGCGGGAGAGCACGTTAATCGCAAGGCCGATGACGAGAGCGATCACGAACACGATCCACGATTGGGTGATGACGCCCGCGAGCGTCGCCAACCAAAGGCTGCCGCCGAAGAATGACTTGTTCAATCGATCACGGGTGCGCATGCGGATGCCTCCAAGGTTGTCAGGGCGATGAATGGGAAATTGATCGAAACGGCGTGATGGGAAAACGTGAGAGTGGGATCACACTCTTCAAGCCGATGTTCGAATGGTTCGAAGAACGAACGACGCGTGGCCACGAGGCGATTCGGAACGAGCCTTGTATCTGAATACAAGATCGTCTGCGCGCTTACGCCGTCGTCGCGGCGCGATCAGGGTGAAGCCCATGCGGCGGATGCGTCGCACGCTCTCGCCAGTTTGCCGGGCCAGTTGATGATTCAGGTCGAACGGTGTCATGTTCTGATCCTTTCTTGACTGAAGTGAAACGCCCTCACGAGGCGTGGGCGAGTGCGGGACTTGAGTCCGCAAAGGCCGCGACCTTCGCTCGCAATGACCGTGTGGCCTCGGCCAGTTGATCCTCCAGGCGGCGCTTCTCTTCGGCGAGATACACTGAGTAAGCCTCGATCTTGAAACGTGTCTGCCGGATCCGTTCCGCCGCCCGTTCCAACGTGCTTTCGCGAGTATCGGCGCCAAATGACTCGATCGCGTGACGATGCTCCTCGATGAGTACCGCCAAGCCCATCGCCACGGTTTCCTTCACCGATCGATCTCCCTCGGGAATGCCTTCGGGAACTGGAAACCGTTGCAGGCGACCGTTGAGCCGAGCGAGAAATAACCTTGCAGACTCCTCGAACGCCCAAGAAAATAACTCCTGCTTCGATGCCTGCTCCGGAGCCAACTCATGCGCCCCAACTCGAATCCCTCCGCGATCGATTGTCTTGGTCTGCCGCCCGGCGATGAGGATTTCGTCAAAGATGCCAGCAATGCCATTTGGGATGAATATCGTCGTTCGGTCCGGTGGAAGAAATGCCGTTGCAGATCGGTTACAAAATCAGCCGGGTCCGAATCCATCTTCATTTTGGACGTGGGACACGCCATCGAATTCGACTGGACTTGGGAAGGTGCGGTGGCGTTTCGGCCGCGAGATCTAAGCGGTTCGGACCACGGCGACCCGACGATTGACGAATGGCGCATCGGAGATCGCGAATACTCATCGTGGTCGGGCGAAGTGGTGGAGGTCGATGAAACCAATGGCCGGCTCTATGTGTCGGTCTACAACACCGATTGCCCGCCATTTCCGGGCCGATTCTGGGTGCGACCGTTTGAGTTTCTGACCTATCTCAATCAGATCTTCAATTGTGATGAAGGAAAGGAGCTGCGAAAACAACTGCCACCGCGGCTCCACGCCGTTTGCGGCGGCCATCATCCGCGACTGAAGAAGGCGCCGACGTCGGGGTTGCCGGAACTGGCCCGATTGTGGCAACATTCTTGGGGCATTCTCTGGGGGCCGCCGGGAACGGGCAAAACGACGACATTGGGCAAACAAGTAGCCGAGTGCTTGAAAGAACGCAAGGAACGAATCCTCGTCGTCTCAACCACGAACAAGGCAACGGATGCGGCGGCGCTTGCGATTGGCCGTAGTCTCCGGGAGTTGGCCCCCGACCGAATTGACAATGCGCCCGTGCGCCGAATTGGCAAGGGTGCCACCTATAGCGATTTTCAAAAGGTCAGTCTCGAGATCCTGCTGCGCGATACGGAAATCGACCTCCTTGTCAGAATTGAAGAAAAGACGCGAGAACGAGACAAGACGCCCACGACCGACCTTGACACTCGAGCAAGACTGAACGAAGAAATCAATTCGCTGCAGCGCCGCATGAAGGACAATGCCTTCAACCTGTTTGTGAATCCCAAAATCGATGTAATTGTCTGCACCGCTTTCAAAGCGATGGCGCTTCTCAACAACGATGAGATCAAGCGGAGCATTTTGAATGGAGAACACCGGTTCACGACGGTCATCATCGACGAAGCCGGTCTGATCGGCCGGGCAACCGCCGCCGCCTTATCGCTGCACGCGAGTGAACGAGTCCTTTTCGCCGGTGACGCCAAGCAACTCGCGCCGATCAGCAAGGTCAGCCGAGTATTGCCCCCTTCGCAGGCCAAATGGCTTGCCAGCAGCAGCCTCAGCCATTTGCAGCGTGTGACGACTTCCGTCGATGGCGTTCACCTGCTCAACACGCAGTTTCGAATGCACCCGGACATTAGCAAGGTGGTGTCGAAATACCAATATGACGGGTTTTTGATCGACGCGCCGGAAGTTAAGAACCGAAATACGCCTTTGCCCTCGATTCTCCGAGGGCAACCGCGAGCCATTTGGTATGTGCTCGACGAGGATACAGAAAAGCTGGCGGACATTCGACCGGAGCGCGGGCCCGGCAACAAAAGCTGGATACGACCGCGAGCGCGGGACATTCTGAAAAAACTCTTCGACGATCCGGAGATGAGAACGGCTTCGGGCATGTTCATTACGCCGTTCAAGGCCCAAGCGAAGGATATCGTCAACTACTTTGCCGAAGGCAAACGAGCCAATTGGTCCGCCGGCACGGTGCATGCCCGGCAGGGGATCGAGTCCGATATCATCATCTTCGACACGGTCAATGCCGGTAGCACAGGTTGGCAAGAGGACGAATGGCGACGCCTGATCAACGTGGGGATCAGCCGAGCGAAAGAACTTGTGCTGTTGCTGGCCAGCCGCAACGAGATGAACCAGCCGTATCTAAGTCCGCTGCGAGATTTGCTCGCGCCCCGGGTCTTGGACCAAAAGCACGGGAAACCGCCGGTTTGGAGAACGGTTGAGGCAACGCTTCGGCCGGTTGTGGCGCCGGGCGTCGAAGGTGACCCCAGCAGACTCGGCAGTCAAATCACTCGACGTAAATCTCTTCGCCCGGTCATGAGCCACGAGCAGCAACAACTGTGCGATCTGAAATTGGATGGTGGGCCACGACTGGTTCGCGGCGTTGCCGGCAGCGGCAAGACCGACGTGCTGGCCCATTGGCTCCACAAGACACGCAAGAGTTTGGAAGGCCAGCCGAACGCTACCATCTGGGCCGTCTACGCCAATGACAAACTTGGCCGGCTGATCAAAGACAAGATCGAAGAATCAAACACGACCGATCCGCAATCGACAGCTAGTCCCAAATACGAGACGCTGCACGTGCGCGATTTACTTAATTTTCTCTTACCTCAAGTCGGCTTGCGATTGCCGACTGAACGAGAGGAACGTGCGTTTGAATATGACTATTGGGCCGAGAAATATTTGGAGAAAGTGCCACCGGAGTCAGTAGAGCAAAGGTGTCAAGCCATGTTCGTTGACGAAGCACAAGACATGGGACCGAACATGCTTCGCCTCCTTGCAGCGCTGGTCAAGCCGAGAATAGGCAGCGATCCGAGGAAACGCCAAGTCAACATTTTTTACGACAACGCTCAGAATATCTATGGGCGGAAGATGCCGGTCTGGTCGGAACTAGGCATCGACCTGCGCGGCCGGTCTACTGTGATGAAAGAGAGCTTCCGCTCGACGCGCCCAATCGCGGAGTTCGCCCTGAATGTTCTGTATCGATTGCAGCCGCCGAACGACAACGACCACAAAGAATTGGTCGACCGGCACTTGATCGAAAAGATCGAACTTGGCGAGGGGATTTCGTGGTGGAGCATCCGTTACAATCAGGTCGATGGCCCCAATCCGGTTTACAAGTCATTCGAGGATCAGGACAACGAAATGGAGGCGATCGGCAAGCAGGTCGTCAAATGGATTTGCGATGAAGGCGTCAAGCCCAATGATATCTGCATCATTTACAACGGGAAGGCGAACCTAAAGTCGCTCAAGGAAGTTCTCGACCGTCGACTAAAGAAGATCAATTGTTCTTACGCGGTGCTGAATGAAGGCGGAAGCCTGGGTGAAAACGATGTGTGGGTGAGTACACCACATTCCTTCAAAGGCTGGGAAGCCGAGATCGTCGTCATCGCGGGCGCGGAAGGATTCGTTACTCGGGACGGCAAAGATCTCCCCAACCATCTTTATGTCGCCATGACGCGGGCTCGCTCGATGCTTTCGATCTATGCTGTCAAGGAAAACCGTGCAAATGAGGCGACGAAGAGAGTCCTCAACGCGCTATATGAATGTAGCGATTGCCTGATCCAACGGCCGAAGTTCGAACAAGGGCATGCCGGCATCAGCGTCGACGACTTTGAAGAGATAATCCAACGGCTGGGCGATTCGCCAAGCAACCGAGAATGGCTCGTGAAGTTGAGCAAGCAGTTTGCGATTCAACAGGAGCGCATTCTCGCAGATGACGGCGAGATTCTCGGCGAACCACTGTTCTGGTTCGAGACGGGCGCCACCAAGTTCGCGTGCTTCGGGAAGATCGATCCAGGGGAACGCGTAAGGTTCACGTTGCAGGATAACGGTGTACAGATCATTGAACCCGGTAGTGAACTCCCGAAGAGCAGTTGATCCCGTTCCCAGAGCAATCTTTTCCTCCCCGTTGCGGTGACGATGGGGCGGACGGTGCGGCGGAAAAAGAAGCGATCGAAGAAGCCTCATAGTTCCTTGCCGTCCTTCAGTCCGGCGACGGAGATGGGTCCGAAAACCTCTTCGGGCGTCGTGAATTTGGTGAACAGAATGGCGAACCGCCGGCCCTTCATCCAGGTCATGAGGGAGTCGAGAAGCAAACTCTTGGCGGTGCCGGGCGGTCCGACGAGCAAGGGATGTTCACGGCAAACGAGGGCGGTCAGCACGAGATCGATTTCAGTATCGCGTTCGATGAGGGTTTCGGACAATTCACGGCGTGTTTGAATGAATTTCTCTTGAATGAGTCGCGGGGTGGTTGTCGGTTTCACGGAAAATCTCCGAGGGTGAAAGGGGAAGGTACCAGAGGGGCGTGCGATTGTTTTCAGAAACATGAGAGCATCGCCGGGGCTTGTCGGTTGGCGCGACAAGCCCTGGCAACGGGACGGAAATGATGCGATCATCAAGGGCGTAACGGTCCGGAATTTCAGACCGAGTCGGCGGTGAACCGTTCCCAGTCCACTTGAAACTCTCGCCGCAACTGGGCGACACGGCTGGGACTCATCTTGAACCTCTTCGCCAAGTCGGCCGTTCGCTCATCGCCGCTCATCGCCAGGATGAGATGATAATCGCGTGGTGACTGCGTTCGCAGCCACTGCGGAAAATCGCAGCGAAAGGCGACTTGGTCCGGCACCGGCGTCTGCGTATTGTTCTGCAATCGCTCTTCGAAGGCATCGATGTGCCGCTGACCATCGACATCGCTGTAAAGATCCTCAAAAGAGCGTCGCGTCGATGCCGGCAACGGCTCCAGTCGAAACCCTCGCATGGTTTGGGCACGTTCGCTCATGATGTCATTCGGCGTGACTTGGCCGCAAACGCGTCGTCCACTGCGAACGGCTTGGACCGCGAAGCCAGCTAAGGCCGAGATGAACTTCCGAGCATCCTTGCCGCGGCGCGCCAAGGCACAAAACCACTTCCAGTACAAGGCCACGACTTCGGCGACGCAGTCATCGCGGTCTTGCGGGCAGGCGACGTGACGGAATCGGAACTGTGCATACCGAACGATGCGCTCGGCAATGGCTTCAAAGCCTGCTTGCAACTGAGGCAACGACAGATGAGAGATGGAATCAAAGTGTGTCGTCATGGATGATCCTCCGCGCGGGGACTATCCCCATGCGGGGACAGTCCAGAAACCAGGACTGCCCCGGCACGGCGCGGGGGTTCACAAGGCCGGTACTCTCTCGACACGACCTGCCCTCACCGCGGAATCTGACCATCCTTGAAAGGACCGGTCCGATCCACGTGGCAGCATCGCTCGACGCACCGGGATCAATCTCATTTTCATGAGATCGTCGCCGGGGCCCGTTGCTTCCTCAGCGACAGACCCCGGCAACGGGCCGTAACCGACCCGATCATAGATCTTGACGCAAAAAGGCCTGAAATTTAGGCGACTAGATGGCTGGGATCAGGGGCGATCGCTCGGCGAGAACAACGATCGAGGGCCCATGGCGCCTCACCGACTCGATCAATCATTATGACGCGGATTTGAATGAAATTTAGGTGCTTCGTTGGAACTGAAACGATCCAGCGCCAACAGGTGATCGAACCGTTGAATCAAGTGATCGGCATGAAGGCTGTCGCCATCTGCGGGCATCGCCATGACTGGATAATCACTGACAACTAAGCAGGTGACTTGAGCCGTCGGAGCCTAGCGACCCTGACGGCTACCACTGGCGACACTCGTACAAAACTGATACTTTCGCATCGTTTCTAAGATACAATCCGACTCGGGTCGACAGTGGTTGGCCGCACGAGACCCGTGAGGAACCAACGCGACTCGTTCGTGGAGCGCCCCATGACCAACGACGACCGAACGGGTCCCTTTCTTCAACCCGTCGCGGCGGAAGTCCCCGCTGCGGCGCGGGCCGGCACGCTGCCTGCCACCATTGGCCGCTATCGCACTGAGCGGATGTTGGGCCAGGGCGGCTTTGGCCTGGTCTATCTCGCTCGCGATGAGCAACTCCGGCGACTCGTGGCCATCAAGGTCGCTCACCCCGACCGGATCACGGCCGCCGGTGGCGCCGAGGCCTATCTCGCCGAGGCCCGCACCGTCGCCGGGCTGGACCACCCGCACATCGTGCCTGTTTACGATGTCGGCGGCGACGCCACCTTCCCGTTCTTTGTTGTTTCCAAGCTCATCGACGGCACCGACCTGGCCACGAGGATGCGGCAGACTCGATTGTCGCATCGGGAAACGGTCGAACTGGTCGCCACCGTGGCCGAGGCGTTGCACCATGCCCATCGGCAGGGGCTGGTTCACCGCGACATCAAACCGGGGAACCTGCTGCTCGACCGCGACGGCAAGCCATACGTCGCCGACTTCGGGTTGGCTCTGCGTGAGCAGGATATGGGCAAGGGGCCAGGGTATTGCGGCACGCCGGCGTACATGAGCCCGGAACAGGCCCGCGGCGAGGGGCACCGCGTCGATGGTCGCTCGGACATCATCAGCCTCGGTGTCGTCCTCTACGAATTGCTCGCCGGCCGCCGGCCGTTCCAGGCCGACTCGACAATGGATTTGCTCGACCAGATTGCCGGCATCGAGGTGAAGCCGCCACGGCAAATCGACGACACGATCCCGAGGGAACTTGAGCGCATCTGCCTGAAATGTCTGTCGAAGCGGACCACGGATCGCTACACCACCGCCCGCGACCTGGCCGAGGATTTGCGGCACCTGCTGGCTGATTCATCCGTATCGGCCGCGCCCGTCCCAGTGGCTCGGGAGGGCAATGAGGCGGTGATATCGACACCGGTGCCGACGCCCCGTACGCCCGTCGGTTCTGACCGCGACTTCCTGAAAATCGTACCTATGGGGTTGCGGTCGTTCGACGCCCAGGACGCCGACTTCTTCCTCGAACTGTTGCCAGGTCCGCGCGACCGCGATGGCCTGCCGGACAGTCTCCGCTTCTGGAAGTCGCGCATCGAGCAGCCCGATCCCGAGGCCACGTTCACGGTCGGCCTGATCTACGGCCCGTCGGGTTGCGGCAAGTCGTCACTGATGAAGGCCGGCCTGTTGCCGCGGTTGGCCGATTCCGTCATCGCCGTTTATGTCGAAGCGACCGGCGAGGACACGGAGACGCGGCTGCTCAACGGGTTGCGGAAGAAGTTGCCCGCGCTCGACCAGCGACCGTTGAAGGAGACGCTGGCGGCCCTGCGGCGGGGCGTCGGCATTCCGGTTGGCAAAAAGGTGCTGATCGTTTTCGACCAGTTCGAGTAGTGGCTGCAGGCCCAGCGAGCCGAGAGCGTCAGCGACCGGAGTGATGCCGAACTGGTGCAGTCCCCGCGACAATGCGACGGCGGGCGCGTGCAGGCCATCGTCATGGTTCGCGACGACTTCTGGCTTGCCGTCAGTCGTTTCATGCGAGAACTCGAAGTACGACTCATCGAAGGGCAAAACAGTTCCCTCGTGGATCTGTTCGATCATGATCATGCCAGGAAGGTACTTGCTGCCTTCGGTCGAGCATTCGGCAAGCTCCCGGAAAACTCCAACGAGATGAGTAAGGAAAACAAAGAATTCCTTAAGCACGCCGTCACCGGGCTGGCCCAGGAAGGCAAGGTCATCTCCGTCCGGCTGGCTCTCTTTGCCGAAATGATGAAGGGCAAGCCGTGGACGCCGGCCGCGCTTAAGGCCGTCGGCGGCACCCAGAGCGTCGGCGTGACGTTCCTCGAAGAGACTAAAGTGGACCCCATTTGCAAGACCAAAAAACTGCTTTCGAGAACTTCCTTTCTGCTATTTGGTGACTATGGCTGTCATTGCCCTGTCACCTTTGCGGCTCTGGACGAGGACAACCGATGTCACCCACCAGCATGAACACTCGCCGGTGTACGGTACTCCAGCGATTGGTGCGGACGATCCTTGTTGTAGTCCTCAAAGTACGCTGTCAAACCCGACACCAACTCAGACACCGTCGCATATCGTTTCGGGTACAAATCCTCGTACTTCACACTTCGCCACAGTCGCTCCACAAAGATGTTGTCGTGGCAGCGACCCACACCATCCATGCTCACCTGGACACCCACCGATTCCAGACGATTTGTCCACGCCGTTGCCGTGAACTGCACCCCTTGGTCCGTGTTGAAGATTTCGGGACGACCGCGCGTCAGCGACTCCTCCAGCATCGACTGACAAAAGCTACCTTCCAGCGTGTTCGACAACCGCCAACTGACCACCAGTCGGCTAAACCAGTCAATCGTCGCCACCAGATACATGAACCCCGAAGGCATCGGCACGTACGTGATATCCGCACTCCACACCTGCAACGGTCGATCGATTTTCACCCCCTTCAGTAAGTACGGATACTTCTTGTGGCTCCGCGCGACGACTGTGCATTTTGGCCTAGGAAACAAGCACTCCAGACCCATCAGCCGCATCAATCGCTGCACCCGATTGCGATTCACCGCCTCCGCCGGCGAACCCAACAGATGAGCCAGCTTACGACTCCCCAAAAACTGATACTCCAACTGAAGTCGATCCAACCGTTCCATCATCGCCAGGTCGTCTGCCGAGGCCGACGCTGGCTCCACGTAGAGACTCGATCGATTCAACCCCAGCAACTCGCACTGCCGACGAACACTCAGTTCCTCGTGGTAAGGCTCGATCTGTTGCCGCTTCCACTCACATGAAGGCGGCAGCTTTTTTTTTCACCCACTCCAACTCCATCTTGAGCCGACCGATTTGCTCGAACAGTTCCGCGTACTTCGCCTCAGCGTCTTTCGTGGACGCCGGCTTCAGACCGTTGGTGAAAGCACTGGCGGCTTGGTCGAGCATCTGCTTCTTCCACGCCTGGACCAACTTGACGTGAACCTGAAACTGTGCGGCAATCTCGCTGGGCGTGCGATCGCCCTTGAGGGCAGCCAAAGCCACCTGGGCCTTAAACGCGGGTGTGTGAACCCGCGGACTTTTCTTCATTCGTGTCCTCCCGTATCGACCATGAGCCAACCCCTGCCAAGGGAGTTCTACTCGTCGTCCAATTTTCGGGGTCCACTATAGGGCAACTGGTCGCGAACGCTTGGTGTGGTGCAGTATAGCTGGCTTCAGAAGACGCTCGAGGGAAGCAACGCAAAGTTCAAGTTCGTTTTCATCCATCACCTCGTGGGCGGGCTGGACAACTCCGCGCGAGGCGGCAGCGAAGCGGCCTTGCTGTACGAGTGGGGGGCAAGGGCAAGGACGGCAGGGACGAGTTCATGGTCAGGCGGCCGGGCTGGGCCATGCCGATCCACCCGTTGCTGGTCAAGCACAAGGTGTCGGCCGTCTTCCACGGCCACGAGCATTTCTACGCGAGGCAGGAACTTGACGGGGTGGTGTACCAGCTCGTTCCGCAGCCGGGGCACCAAGGGGCCGAAAAGGTTCGGAACCCGGAAGAATACGGCTACGTCCGGGGTGACATCCTGCCGCCCTCGGGCCATCTCCGCGTCAAGGTGACGGACGGCAGGGCGGTTGTCGAGTACGTCCGGGCGTTTCTACCCTCTGACGAGACTGGAAGCCGCAACAACGGCACCGTGGCCCACCGCTACGCCATCAGGGCTCCAGGGCGATGACCCTCGATCGGATCACATCGGGGATGCAGCTGGTCTACTTTACCTAAAGAGCCGGGAGACCTTCGAGATAGAGTTTGGCAAGTGGCGATGTGGTGGTTTGCGAAGTCATTCACTATCCTCAGATGCAATTTGCCTTTATCAATTGTGTTACGAGACGTTCCAAAGATCGCTATGGGAACTCGAGACAAGGGCAGAGCCGATTCAGCGGTCGTTTCGGGTGCGGACCGGCCCTGCTCCATTCACTTCCCTCGCTTGTCGGCCTCCGTCATTCCGATATACTAGTGGTTTTGGGTTCGGACGTTTCCCCTGCGGGGTTTTGGATATGGGCATGCAATGCGATGTGTGCGGCAAGAAGCCCGTGTTGGGCAACCAGATTTGCCGACGCGGTAAGGCGAAATACTTGGGCGGCGTCGGTCGAAAGACGACGGGCATTAGTCGCCGAACTTTTAAGCCGAATTTGCAGCGGATTCAGGTGCAGGACGGCGGGCAGGTCCTCACGAAACGAGTCTGCGTCGCCTGCATTCGTTCCGGCAAAGTGCAACGGCCCGTCAAACGGAAGCCGTTCCAGATGCCGACGTTCTGACCTCGGGGAGGCGCCGGTGTCGATCGACCGCGAGACCGTCCGTTGGGTCGCTCATCTGGGCCGGCTGGAGCTTTCCGACGCCGACTTGGCCAAGATGACGGCCCAACTGAGCGCCATTATCGATTACTTCGATCAACTCAAACTCGTCAACACCGACGGTGTCGAACCGCTTGCCCATCCGCTACCGTTGCACAATATCTTTCGCGATGACGAACCGGCGCCGTCGCTGCCGGTCGATCTCGCCCTGGCGAATGCCCCCGATCGGCAGGGCGATTTCTTCGGCGTGCCCGCCATACTCGATTCCTAACCTTTGCCGGCCCGCGAGTCGGCCGACGCTTGCTTGAACCCCTCGCGGCCGGCCGGACCTGATCGCCATGAGCCTCATCGAACGGACCGCCACCGAACTCCTCGCCGTGCTCGCTAACGGCGACACCACCGCCGAAACCGTCACCATGGAGTTTCTCGGCGCCATCCGCCAACGCGAGCCAAAGGTCAGAGCGTTCCTGCACATCGACGAAGCCGACGCCATCGCTCAGGCCCGTGCCGTTGACGCCAAACGAAAACGGGGCGACGCTCTCGGCATCCTCGCCGGCATCCCGGTCGCGATCAAGGACGTTCTCTGCGTCGCCGGTACTCCGACAACGTGTGCGAGCAAGATTCTGAAGGATTTTAGACCGCCGTATGATGCTCATGTCATCACGCAGCTTCGCCGGGCCGACGCGATCTTGTTCGGCAAGACGAACATGGACGAGTTCGCGATGGGGTCTTCGACGGAGAACAGCGCCTATCAGGTGACGCGCAACCCCTGGGACCTGGAGCGCATCCCCGGCGGTTCATCGGGCGGCTCAGCGGCCGCCGTCGCCGCGTGCGAAGCGCCGCTCAGCCTCGGCACCGACACCGGGGGCAGTATCCGGCAACCCGCGAGCCTCTGCGGCATCGTCGGGTTGAAACCCACCTATGGCCGCGTCTCGCGATTCGGCCTGATCGCCTTCGCCAGTTCGCTCGATCAGATCGGCCCGTTCTCGCACGACGTTACCGATTGCGCCCTGCTCATGGAAGTGCTCGCCGGTCACGATCGCCGCGACAGCACCAGCGCCGACGTGCCCGCGCCGGCGTATCGTCAGACGCTCAATCAACCATTGAAGCCGTTGACCATCGGCGTCGCCAAAGAATATTTCACCGAGGGGTTGGATGCCGAGGTTGAGCAAGCGGTGAGGGCAGCGTTGAAGGTCTATCAGGGAATGGGCGCGACGATCAAGGAAATCTCGCTGCCAAACAGCCCACACGCCATCGCGGTTTATTACGTCGTCGCCACCGCCGAGGCGTCGAGCAACCTTGCGCGTTATGATGGCATGCACTACGGCCATCGCACCGCCGCCAAGGCCGGCATGATCGACATTTACATGAAGTCGCGCGGCGAAGGTTTCGGCAAGGAAGTGCAGCGACGCATCATGCTCGGCACCTATGCGTTGTCGAGCGGTTACAAAGATGCATATTATCTCAAGGCGCTCAAGGTCCGGCGCTTAATCAAGAATGACTTTGACCGTGCCTTTGCCGATTGCGACGTGGTGATTGGCCCAACGGCCCCGACAGCGGCCTTTCGTGTCGGAGAAAAGTCGGACAACCCGCTGGAAATGTACTTGTCGGACATTTACACGATCAGTTGCAATCTCGCGGGCATCGCCGGCATCAGCATCCCGTGCGGCTTCACGAAGACCGGCCTGCCCATCGGCTTGCAAATCCTGGGCGCGCCATTTGAGGAAGAGAAACTGCTACGGGTCGCCCGCATGTACGAGTCCGCCACCGACTGGCACACACGCCGGCCATGGTTGGCGTAGAAACGTTTAGCGACATTCCAAGCCGAAGCGCCGGCGACAGGAATCATCTCTTCGGTTGTTTGTACTCGACATAACGCCCAGGCACGTTATAGACGCGGGGAGTGCCTGGACTCCAACTTGTGTTGAAAGATCTTACCTTGGATGAAAGGCTCGGAGTGAAATTGCCGGTCTCGTCCAAATGCCCGGCAATGACCCGCCCTGCGCGATATTCGAACACCGGCTCCGGCGGTATCACCCTGACATAGATACCCCCGCGCCACTCATAGGTTGGGTTTGTTCGTGGATAATTGATCAACTCATAGTTGGGTTTGTTCACGGGGGGATGGCTCGGGTCAATCGCGATGATGTCGGGCAGTGGCGTGAACCGACCATTGGCATCGAGCCGGCCGACATAATCCAAGCCCGCACGCCTTATCCCAACCAGTCGGGTCAAATCTTGCTCGAACACCAGGACGATGCCAGGCTTGGCCTCATCTCCGCGTGCGCCGAACCGCACCAAGCCATACAATCCAACACCAAACAGCAAGCCAATCGAAAAAATACCAAGCCTTTGCTGTGTCACACGCATGACAGCTCCAATCGCGAGTATCTCCTGCCGCACACACCACATTCGATGATTCATCCATATCAGGTCGATCCGTCAGTCCTTGAATTGACGATTTCTTTCAACAAATCTCCCGGGAAGGTTGTAAATGGGAATTGCATTCTTGCTGTAACGGTATTTGTCGAAAGATACGATTTCGGAACCAATCTCAGGAACGAATACACCATGTGCGTCAAATGACCCTCGAATCAATCGCCGGGAGCGGAATTCATAGGCTGGCTTGCCTGACGGAGGGAATGGTCCCAACTCCTCCCAAGCCGGCGCGGCTGCTGCGGCTCCAAGGGGTCTCACGCCAGGTTTGGGGGCAAAGTTGCCATTCGCATCCAAATAGCCAAGGTAAATACCTTCCGAACTCCCGACGCCTACCAGCCGATTGAGATTCTCACGGTAGTCGTATTCTTTTTCCTCTTCTTGCGCGATCGCCGCTGAATCGGCGGTGACGAGGCACATTAATGCCGCACCCGCTAATAACCCGACAAATAGCGAAGTCAACGCTCGCGTGATCACTTAGGTAACCCCACTACAATAAGCGATTCCGATCGTTAAATGTCGGCCCGCTCACAACGGGTTGTTCAACGCTGAGGATTAGGTTTCCTGGTGCGGGTACGTTTGTCACGACTACCCGTGTTACGCCTTGTCCATTTACATACGTGTCTGCGAGAAACTCAACACTCCATTCACGGTAGGCAAATGAAAAACTCACGCCGTCATCAAACCGCCATGCCAAATGTAGCCTCAGCCGCATTGTGATATTGATGGATTCAAGGTCAATCCGATTCGGAAGTAATACATGTGGCGAGTCAGTTGCCGATACGCTGATCGTGTTTCCATTAGGTGGAAGGAAATGAAAGTCGCCGTCATAGTAAGGGTCATTTGACGGAGGTTGCACCGGTAAGAAACGGTCGAGTAACGGAAATGTCCCGCCGGTTATGCCAAGGTTCAGATTTGGTCGGCCGCTTGCTGCAGTGTAGATCAACCCTCCCCCGGCACCGTTGTCAACGCCAAGCATGTTTTGAATAAACCGTGGTTCGCCCCCACCAAGGGCCACAACATCTGCCAAAAATACTGCCCCGGCCATCTGAGGGGGACCTGCGGCCTTTATTACTGGACTTCCATTTGAATCGGTCGAAAAGGAAATCTTGCCGGGTGAAATTGTGAAGCGTTCAATGATTGGCGTAACGGTCACAGCAAGTTTGTCGCGAATCAACGCCTTTGGCATGGCTGCACCACCGAAAAACCAATAATTTACTACGATCACACAATCGCGCCAAATCGACGAGGGTCGATTGCCTTCGATGAAAAACGTGTTGGGTAGCGATTCTCGAAAAAGGAATACGGTCTCTGCAGATTCTTGCTTGGACTTTTCACGCCACAATTTGATCTTCCCAGTCCCATTTTCAATGACCTTGACATCAACGATTCCGCGAAGTTCCCAGTCAGTAGGCGAGATCGATTGTTCCACAGCTACCAAATCGTCGTCATCCTTGAGTGTGCCTGTGGCGAAATCACGCAATGGACTCAATTCTAAGTCTCGACGCTGCGGAATGGTACTCGTTACCGGTGATCCATTGTCGTTGTTTGCGTTGACGATGACGGACGTGCCGACAGACATGTTTGACGAGTGATTCAATCCGCCAATCGTCAAGCGAAGCCTGATCACGTAGATTTTGACTGTGACAAACGGACTTCCAAATCCAAGGGCGCTTTGAAATGCCGAATACCGGAACATATCATCCCCGCCCGTCGCTCGCAGCGCCTGATCCGGTGTGTATACAAACGACCC
>CAZESP010000082.1:0-16479 GCA_964515185.1 uncultured Alcaligenaceae bacterium | reverse complement strand
ATGCGGCTCGGCAGCGACGTCTCCGAGGCAATGGTCACAAGCGCCGCAGTTCGCCCGCGGAAACCGTTGTCCGAAATACTCGACCAGGAACCGGTGCCGGCAAATGCCGCCCGCGCAATAACGATTCATCTCGTTCAGGTGGCGCGTGGCATTCGGCAGAAACTCCGGCGAGACATTGTCGGCTTCGGCGGCAGACTTCTCAATAATGCGTTTCCAGACCATAAGATCAGCGCCGGTATACAGCAACACACATTCCGACGGCAAACCATCGCGACCGGCACGGCCGGCCTCTTGCTGATAATGCTCAACCGACTTCGGCATTCCCGCATGTACGACGAATCGAATATTGGATCGGTCGATCCCCATGCCGAACGCGACGGTCGCCACGATCAGATCACATTCCTCGTTCGCAAACGCATCTTGGGCGGCCTTGCGATCCTCCGGCGACAAACCGGCGTGGTAAGGCATGGCAGCGTAGCCTTTGTCTCGCAGCGATTGACACAACTCGTCGACATCAAGCCGGCGAATGCAATAGATGATTCCCGCCTCGCCGCGGTGACGGTCGAGAATCTCGACTACTTGTCCAAAGAGGTCGCGGCGCGTTAACGCCCGATAGGTCAGGTTCGGGCGATCGAAGTCGCCGACCAGAATTGCCGGCTCGCGCAGTCCGAGTTGTTGAACAATGTCATGGCGAACTTGCTCCGTTGCCGTCGCGGTATAGGCATGAAAGGCAGCCGCAGGAAAATGCGCACGAAGCTCGCGAAGTTGCCGGTATTCCTGACGAAAGTCGTGCCCCCAATGGCTAATGCAATGAGCCTCGTCGATGGCAAAGGTGTGGACGCTGATTGCCTTGAGCAGGCGCCGAAACCCATCTAGGGCCAGACGCTCCGGGGCAACGAACAACAAGCGATATGCGCCCGCTCGCAAATCGGATTCGTGAATCTGCCGTTCCACGTGTGTCTGAGAACTATCGAATTGAATCGCCGGCACACCACACTCGCGAAGACCGTCCACCTGATCTTTCATGAGCGAGATCAACGGAGAGACGACGATGGTCGTCCCGCCCCGTACCAATGCCGGCGCCTGATAGCACAGCGATTTTCCGCCGCCGGTCGGTAAGACAACGAGTGAATCTCGCCCATCGAGAACCGCTCGCATGGCCTGTTCCTGGAGCGGGCGCAATTCGCGATAGCCCCATGTCTGCTCCACGATACGGAGCAATTGGTCGAACGATGGTGATGGTAAAACGTCGGCCACGCGAGCAACTCCGTTGGTTTCAGTAGCGTACCGAAGGAATAGCGGCCATGTCCAGCATCGTCGTTGGATTCGTGTGGGTGGGAACGTGTCGTCGCGGCGGATTCTCTCAAATCCGCCGCACACCGACCTCCCTCAAACAGTGTTCTCCTCTCGACGCCCGGATCGGCGCAACCGTTTCATGATTGACGTGCGCGTGACGGGAAATCGCGACGGGTAACGATTTGATGATGACAATTTCGCCTATCTGTCGCAAAATAGAAGTAATCCTGCCCGTAGACTCCTACCAACCCCACCGAGGGATTCCGTAATGCCGACACCCTCCGCATCCCGGCGTTCATTTCTGAAAACGTCCGCATCAACAGTCGCGGCCGGCACGTTGCTGTCACGCGGCGTTCACGCGGCTGGAAGCGATCTGTTGAAGATCGGCCTTATCGGTTGCGGCGGACGCGGAAGCGGCGCCGCCGTCGAGGCGTGTAAAGCCGACGCCAACGTGAAGCTCTACGCTATGGCTGATCTCTTCTCGGATCGGCTTGAAGAGCATTTGGTCGCCATCAAGAACAAAGTCGCCGCCAAAGTTGACGTGCCACCCGAACGGCGTTTCGTCGGCTTCGACGCTTACAAGAAAGTCATTGAATGCTGTGACGTCGTGTTGCTTTGCACGACGCCGCACTTTCGGCCGATGCACCTGAAAGCTGCCGTGGATGCCGGCAAACACATCTTCTGCGAGAAGCCGTTGGCTGTCGATGCCACGGGCGTTCGATCCGTGATTGCCTCCGCGGAGCTCGCGGCCAAGAAAGGCCTTAATCTCGTTTCGGGATTTTGCTACCGGTACGACTACGGGAAACGAGAGACGATCAAGCGAATCCACGGCGGCGACATAGGTGACGTTGTCGCGATGCACGTCAATTACAACACCGGCCCGATTTGGCATCGCGGACAAAACAGTCAGTGGAGCGAGATGGAATACCAGCAGAGAAACTGGTACTACTTCACGTGGCTCTCGGGTGACTTCATCGTCGAGCAGCACATTCACAACATGGACAAGGCCGCGTGGGTCATGAATGGCCAAATGCCGGTATCGTGCGTCGGTCTGGGTGGCCGGCAACAGAGAACCGATGCCCGTTTCGGAAATATCTACGATCACTTCAGCATCATCTTCAAATACGAGAACGGGGCACGGCTGTTCTCGAACTGCCGTCAGATGGTTGGTTGCCAAAATGAGGTGTCGGATTACATCTTCGGCACCAAAGGCATCGCCGAATTGATGGGTCACACCATCTCGGGCGCTACCTCATGGGCATACAAGGGCGACATCCCGAGTATGTACCAGGTCGAACACGACGAACTGTTCAAGGCGATTCGGTCGGGCAAACCCATCAACGATGGAGTGGCGGCCGCCCAAAGCACGCTCATGGGTATCATGGGTCGGATGGCAGCCTACACCGGCAAGGAAGTCACCTGGAAACAGGCAATTGCTTCGCGTGAAGATCTGCGACCTGCAAATTACGATTGGGGTCCGGGGCGCAACGATCCGATTGCTGTTCCAGGCCGGACAAAGTTAGTGTGATCCCGGCTCTGACCGCGAAACGGATTCAGCATATCGTGACCCATGCACGCCTGACCCCGTGCTTGGGTCACCGTCGTTTTGGAATCCACTCACTCTTTTGACGCGAGGAAATCTATCGTGACGAAATCTCTCAATCGCCGCGAGTTCATCCGAAACGCAGCGATCGGCGGCGCCCTCGTAGCCGCTGGGACCATTCACGGAGCCGAGAAAAAGCCTGTTGTCCGTAAGGCCGTCAAATACGGAATGATTCAGGCAGGCGCCACCATTCGCGACAAGTTCGAACTCATCAAACGACTGGGGTTCCTCGGCGTGGAAGTCGATAGCCCCAGCGGCATCAACCGGGAAGAAGCTCTCAAGGCGGCAAGCGAGACCGGCATCAAGATCCACGGAGTGATCGACTCGGTTCACTGGCGTGACACGCTCTCTCACGCGGATGAGAATGTTCGGGCTCGCGGCTTAAAGGCTCTCATGACGGCCCTTGACGACGCCAAATTTTATGGGGCGGACACGGTTCTGCTCGTGCCCGGCGTCGTCAACGACAACGTCACTTACGACCAGTGCTACTCCCGATCCCAGGCTGAAATCCGCAAGGCGATACCGGCAGCTGAGAAACTCGGCGTCAAGATTGCCATTGAAGTCGTATGGAACAACTTCATCACCAAGCCCGAGCAACTCATTCAATATGTCGATGATCTCAAGTCGCCTTGTGTCGGCGCCTATTTCGATTGCAGCAACATGCTCAAGTACGGCGTTCCATCGGCGGAGTGGATTCGCAAGCTTGGCAAGCGGATGCTGAAGTTCGACTTCAAAGGCTACAGTATCGCCAAGGCAAAGGCGATGAAAAACGAGTGGAAAGGATTCGACGTCGGCATCGGCGAGGGCGACGAGAACTGGCCCGAAGTCATGAAAGCGCTTGGCGAGATTGGTTACGACGGTTGGGCCACCGCCGAAGTCGCCGGCGGCGGTGAAAAAGAACTGCGCGACATCAGCGAACGCATGTCGCGCATCCTTCAGCTTTCGTCGTAGATGCCATCAGTTGATCGAAAACGGCGCTTCGCGGGAGCCAGAGTCATTCCGCGAAGCGCCACTCTCGAATCGGCTAGACAATCTTCCCGCGACCCACGATGGCAACCGGCTTGACGGGGAGGGCCATGTCCCAGGTCAACTTGGCCGGGAACGTGTCATCTGTGGATTTCAGGGCTTGTTCCCACGTGATGGGCTTGCCCGTGTATGCCGAAATGCGGCCCATGACTGCCGTCAGGGTGCTTTCAGCCACCGTCTTGAGTTCGTTCAGCGGCGTCCCATTGCGAATGCTGGCAATCAGGTCCGTGTGTTCCTGAACGTACGGAGCGTTGTCGCTCACTTCGAGCCGAGTTCCGTTGATCGAATACTGGTCAACTTGGCAGGTTCCCTTGGTACCGACCAGCGCCTCGGAGACGCTATTGAAGCACCCGGGGATCTGACGGCAGAAGCTGAACATGCGAACGCCGTTGGCGTACTCGTATTCGACGGCGAAGTGATCGAAGATGTGGCCGACCTCGTTTGGGTCGCCAGCGGGACGATTGCTGCGGCCACCCATTGCCCAGCACTTGACGGGGTGACCGTTCATCGCCCAGTTGATGACATCCAGATTGTGGACGTGTTGCTCGACGATGTGATCGCCGCAGACCCAGACGAAGTGATACCAGTTGTGCAATTGGTAAGCGACATCGGTGGCGGGTTCCGAGAACTGCTTGAGTTCGTCACGTCGGCGGAACCAAATACCGCTGCCGTTCCAATAGCAGCGAGCCCCGACGATATCGCCAATGGCGCCATCGTGAATTCGCTTCATCGTTTCGAGGTAGCCGGTCTGATGGCGGCGTTGAGTGCCGGCGACGATGGCGAGGTTCTTCTTTTTGGCTTCCTCGTAGACCTCAAGGCACTTTCGGATACCGGGTCCGTCAACGGCCACGGGTTTTTCCGTGAAGACGTGCTTTCCGGCTTTGACGGCGGCTTCAAGATGCACCGGGCGGAACCCCGGCGGCGTGGCGAGAATCACCAAGTCGACGCCCGACTCAATCACCCGTTGATAGGCGTCCAACCCACCGAAGCATCGATCTTCGGGCAGGTCCACCATCTTCGAGTAGCGATTCATGAGCATCTTGCGAACGTTGCTGGCTTGGAGCTTGAAGGCGTCACCGACGGCAACAACCTTGACGTTCTTTGACGACTTGAGGCAATCCTGAATGGCGCCGCTTCCGCGACCGCCACAGCCAATGAGGCCGACCTTGATCGTGTCGTCGCCGGCAGCATGGGCCTTGTTCAGAACCGAGCCGGCAAGCAACGTGCCGGTCGTGGCAGCCGAAATCTTCAGGAAGTCACGGCGATCCGCGGCCGCCTTGTTCTTACGAGTCCTACTCATCAAACACCTCGGGGTTAGGAGTATGGGCAATCGGTTTCGTCGCGAGTCCACATTGGTGGTTCAGTCGATGGCTCTTTCCAACTAGCTCGTTGACGTCATTCACTTGCCTTGGTGACCTTGGACCTCAACCCTTTCAGGTTGTCTTGTTCCTCAACGGCACGCACCAACCGCATCCCGATGACGTCCATCTTGGTAAGCCACCAAATGCTCTTTGGCTCCTGGGGATCGTGTTTCATCCAACTCGGATCCGACGCCCGCCGAGCGGCGCTTCGAAGCATTTCCGGTCCGTCAGCCCACGACCCGCCGCGGGTGACGTGCGACCACCGCCGAGCCGTCGGAAGCAGAACCGGCGACACCATCGGCTTGTCAATCGGATAGGTCGAGTAGATGTCCTTCTGATAATGATCGACGCACCATTCCGTCACGTTTCCGTGCATGTCGTGAATCCCCCAGGCATTCGGCTTGAGGCTACCGACTTTGTGGGTCGTTCCACGAGCATGGTCATCATCAGGGGAGTTCTTTTTGTACCAACCGTATTCTTCCAACTTCGCCGCGTCATCGCCAAAACTGTAGGCACTCTTGCTTCCGGCACGGCAAGCGTATTCCCATTCGGCCTCGGTGGGCAAGCGATATATCTTGCCGGTTCGCTTGCTAAGCCAACGGCAGTATTCCATGGCGCAATGCTGGGTCATGCATAACGCAGGATGGCCTTCGTGACGATGATTGTAATCGGGATCGACATATGGCGGCGTCGGAAATGTTGACGCGTCGGGGCCTTTTGGCTCAGGCGGCGGCGGGTTGTTTGGGTCGATATCGACTTCGGTCTTCCAAAAGAGGTCGAATTCATCCCATGTAACTTCGTGTTTTCCGATCCAAAACGGTCGAATGGTTATGGGCCGCTGGGGGCCTTCGTCGGTGCCGCGCCCCGCTTCAGCATCGGGACTGCCGATGACATACGTGCCCCCCGGAACGGCAACCATGTCGAACTTGACCATCGAGCCGGGTATCGCCTCGGTATAACTCCTGTGGTCAGCGTTGATGGCATCGCGAGCCGTCACTGGCACCACTTCTGGTGCCGGAATCAACGCTGCTACAAACATCGCCGTAACAGCAACTGCAAAGGTTGGGATGAAGAACTTGCGGGACATACGATTGTTTCTCGCTATGAAAATCCTCATCGGCATCGACACTGACAACTTTCGAGGCGGGGTAGAGGCAAATGAGGCTAGCTCTCTGCAATTCATTGCTATTGCTATGGATTCTCGCATCCCCATGCCAGTCGGCGGAGTTTCAACGCTTCGAATTCGAACAACCGCACATGGGTACGAAATTCCGCATCGTCCTCTATGCCGCAAGCAAGGATTCCGCGACGACGGCCGCCTCCACGGCGTTCGCACGCATCGCCGAACTTGATGGTATCATGAGCGACTATCGCTCGACCAGCGAATTGATGCGGCTTTGCGACCATTTTTCCAAAACAAACGACAAGCCATTTCGTGTCAGCAACGATCTCTTCACTGTCCTATCGCATGCCCAGGACCTTTCCGCAAGATCGGATGGTGCCTTCGATGTGTCGGTCGGTCCTCTGGTTCGGCTCTGGCGCCACGCCCGCCGAACACAGAAGCTGCCTGATGGACAAGAGCTTTCCGAAGCCAAGGCCCGCGTTGGCTTCGAGAAAATCAAGCTCGATCCAGTCATGCGAACCGTGCGATTGACCTTGCCTGGAATGCAACTCGACTTAGGGGGGATCGCGAAAGGGTACGCTGCCGACGAGGCGTTGAAGGTGCTGAAGAACGCCGGCATGCGCTCGGCATTGGTGGCCGCCGGCGGCGACATTGCCGTCTCGGATGCTCCACCGGGTGAATCCGGTTGGACCATCGCTATCGCGCCTCTAAGTCCATCAAGCCCGCCGCGGAGTTTGTTGTTGAAAAACGCCGCCGTTTCTACATCGGGCGACGCCGAACAATTCGTGGAGATCAATGGTGTCCGCTACTCCCACATCGTCGATCCGAGAACCGGCCTTGGTCTCACGGGCCGACACAGCGTTACTGTTGTCGCGCAGCGGGGAATCGTTGCCGACAGCCTGACGAAAGCCGTGATGATGATGCCGCCGGAACGCGCATTGAAACTGGTCGAAGATTCCGGCTTGGCAGCGGCCCTCATCGTGATGAATCTGGGTAACGGAGAGATAACTCAAGCCTCCAAGAGATTCGGGCAGTACCTCATCCAGGCGGGTGGCGATGCCGCGGGATGGATCGATTTGCTCGCCGACAACAAACTGTCAGCCTGGAAGGGTAAACCGGACGATTGGATGTTCGCGTCAGCCGTTACGATTGACCCCAAGAACCCGCGCCGACTCGCCGCCGAGGGCAGTGGGACGATGCTCGTGAACTCGCCCAAAGGTCGTGCTAACAACCTCACCTCGAAACAGGTATTTGGCGACGTGGAACTACATGCCGAGTTCTTGATTCCCAAAGGCTCAAACTCCGGCATCAAGTTCCACGCGGTCTATGAGATTCAGATATTCGACAGTTTCGGCGCCAAGGCGGTCGATGGCAGCCATTGCGGCGGGGTCTATCCGCGAGCGCTTCAGTCCCCGCGATACCACCACGTCGATCATGGAATTCCGCCGCTGGTGAATGCTTGCTCCGAGCCGGGATCCTGGCAAAAGCTCGAGGTCGTCTTCCGCGCTCCACGGTTTGACGCTGCGGGAAACAAGGTCGCCCATGCCCGCATCGAACGGGCGGTGTTAAATGGCAAGCTCATCCACGACAATCAGGAACTGCCGACACCGACCGGGAACAATTGGGTTCGCAAGGAGGTCCCGACCGGCCCCCTGTTGCTCCAGGGCGATCATGGCCCGGTGGCCTTCCGCAATATTCGCGTGAAACCACTGCAACCGATTACGTCGGATCCATTCCGCTTGCGAGACGGGCAGCGGATTCTATTCCTTGGAGACAGCAACACGTTTGCCGGCAAGTTCATCACCTACCTCGATGGCTATCTTTCGACGCGGTTTCCCGCGAAGCGCTTCGAGCTCATCAATCTCGGGTTGCCCAGCGAAACGGTGTCGGGGCTGTCCGAAGCCGATCACCCGTATCCACGCCCAAATGTGCACGATCGACTCGGTCGCGCCTTGGCGAAGACAAATCCCGATATCGTCGTAGCGTGCTACGGCATGAACGACGGCATCTATGCGCCATTCAACGAGGAACGATTCGCGAAGTATCGCAGCGGAATCGAACGACTCATGGCTGAGGTGAAAAAGACCGGCGCCATGATCGTCCTTATGACGCCCGCGCCGTTCGACCCACACCCGATCAAAGCCAAGCTATTGCCCGCGACAGCGGATCGTTTTAGTTGGATGCGCCCGTTCGCAGATTACGACTCGGTGCTGGCGCGCTATTCCGAATGGCTCATGTCGCTGCGCCAGCAAGGTATCCTCGTTGCCGATGCTCATCATGCCGTTCATCGCCAATTGCATGAAATCCGCGGAAGCGACCCGAATTATGTTGTCTCGCGTGACGCGATACATCCCGACGGCAATGGGCATTGGGCCATCGCACGAGCGTTGATGCGAGTGCTTGGCTGCCCAGAAGACGTCGATCTTGCCGAGGTTGACGCGGCTACTCTGAAAGCCACGCGCGGAAATGTTACCGACTTGAAGACCGGCGCCGGGGCCATCCTATTTCAGTGGCAAACTCGACTGCCGATGCCCGCCGACCCCAATTGGCACAAGCGCCTCGCCGACGTGGAGCAACTCGCCGATCGAACGAATCGTCACCGACTCTACGTTAACGGTCTGAAAGGCGAGCGATTCGAGTTGTTCGAAGGGGTAACTCGTTTGGACGATTTTTCGCGAGAACAGTTTCACGTCGGCATCGACCTGACGGCGTTTCCGGCACTCGTCACGAATTTGAGAGCAGCCGAGATTGGCAAGCTCGTCGATGAGAAACAACGGCTCCTGGGGTTGGCGTGGCTAACCGATGTTGGACACCAGCGACCCGACACGCCAAAGGGTATCGCCCTCGACGAAGCCCAGAAGCGAGCTGCGACCATCGAAGCCAAAGTTCGGGAACTTGCTGCGCCCGTCACGCTCCATTTGCGAGTCGTCCCGATTGCCAGATAGTGAACGCGATGGCGCGGTCTAGTCGCCGATGGCCTTGAGCGGAAAGAGCTTCGATGGCAAATGTGCTCCCTGCATATAGCCCTCAGCTTCACGAACGACTTTCGGGTTGTCCGACGCCACGTCCATCGACTCGCCCGGGTCAACCGCAAGGTTGTACAGCTCGGTAACGACTTTGCCCTTGTGCAGATTCCGTCGCACCGCCTTCCAGTCGCCAAACCTCACCGCTTGCTGTCCCCCGTAGCCGTGGAACTCCCAGTAGAGGAATCGAGGCCGTCGTTGCTGATCGGGCTTGCCCAACAAAGTCGGGGCCAGGCTCGTGCCGTCGATGTCCGAGGGTGGTTTCTCGCCAATGCTGGCCATGAGCGTCGGAAACAGGTCGGGGAAATAGCTGGGAAAGTCGGAAACGGTCCCGGCCTTGATCCGCCCGGGCCAGCGAGCAATGAGCGGCACGCGAAGGCCGCCTTCGTAGACGGATCCCTTGAGGCCGCGAAGCGAACCCGCTGACTTGAAAAAGACACTATCCGAGCCACCCACGCCATCATGGGTCGGGCCGTTATCCGATGTGAATACGACGAGCGTTTGATCGTCGATCTTTAGCTTTTTGAGTTGGTCGAGGATGCGCCCGACGCTCCGATCCATTCGCGTCACCATAGCCGCGTAACCGGCTCGCGGCGCGGGATGCGGCAAGTAGCCTTTCTTTCCATCGTAGGCTGGATCGTCCCATTTGCCGCGATACTCGTTCAGAGAGTCGTCCGGGACCTGAATCGCGACATGGGGCACGATGAACGGCAAGTAGAGGAAAAACGGCCGATCGCGATGGGCATCGATGAAAGCCATCGCTTCCGACTCAAAAAGGTCTTGGGTGTATTGCCTGCCGTTAGGCCCGCCGGTGTTGCCTTCGAGCTTAAATCTCTGGGCATCACGATAGACCCACTCCGGGTAATGGTTGTGCGCATGGCGTTGGCAATTGTAGCCGAAGAAATGATCGAATCCTTGCTTGAGCGGGTCGCCCGTCGAGCCGGGCGGCCCCAGTCCCCATTTGCCCATGGCCGCGGTCGCGTAGCCGGCCTGTTTGAATCTCTCGGCCAACGTCACCTCGGATTCCGGCAACGGCGTTTGGCCCTCGGGTTTCACCTCAACGTTGTTCCGAACCCAGGCATGCCCGCCATGTTTGCCGGTCATCAGGCAACAGCGTGACGGGGCACAGACAGGGCTTCCGGCGTTGAACTGCGTGAACCGGATTCCCTCACGAGCCATTTGATCTAGATACGGCGTTCGAATCTTCGTTTGACCGTAACAGCCGACCTCGAAACATCCGAGGTCATCCGCGACGATGAGGATCACGTTGGGCCGTCGCGGCGCATCGGCACGCCCGAAGCCACTGGCTACGACCGCCGCAGTTAATGTCAACAATCCAAAACGCCGAGAGGCCAACTTCATGAGATGCCCTTCTTATTTCGAGAGTAGATCGAGGATGTTCCGCGTGATTCTGACGACTGCGGGATCGTTGCCCCTCAGGCCGTGGGACCAATCGGTGCTGCCGGAAGTAAACACGGTCCCGCCGCGCGTGTAGATGCCCATGACGGCGGCGCCGGTCCGACCCTTTTCCCATTGGTCATACCACTCGCAGTCGTCAGGATGCCATCGAGCCGGTGCCGTCCCCAGAATCGTGAAACCCGCCGGAGTACCGTCGCGGTGCGTTGGTTGCGGCAGGCCATTCTTCACGGTGAATTCACATCCATCGCATTCATATCCCACGATGGTGTCCTTGCCACCGAAGGCGTCGCCCCGCTTCAGTCCGCTGTCGGCGAAAACCCAGTGATCCGGCCGATGAACCGTGAAGGCGCCGGACCCGTCCATGAGTTGGCCGTGACTGCGATGGTAGCCTCCGTACAGGAATCCGACACCCGTCAGTTGGTTCTCGGGACGCCTTAAGAGATGATGGCTCCAGAGGGTGCTGAGCAACCGATGATCGCCGGAGTTGTATAGCGGGTCGTCGCGAAACGCCTGTTTCCAACAGACCAGCGCGCGCCCCTTGTCTTCGGAACGAACCTGCCAACAGCAGGTGTTGCCACTAAAGAACGCCACGTTGCCACCCTCGGCGATGAACCGTTCAAGGTTGTCGCGCATCGGCGCCGACCAGTATTCATCGTGTCCAACACTCAAAACAAGACGAAAATGTCGCAACAGATCGGGATGAAACTCGAGGTCGCTGTTGACCGCATAATCGAGGCGATAGCCCGATCGCTCGGCCCATTGGATGAACGGCAACTCCCATGAGCCGAATTGACCGGCGATAGGCCGATCAAACGAGACGCGGCGCCCCTGAACATTGAATCTGCCGTTGTAGGCGTAAAGGCTGTAGCCGCCCCAGTTGCAGTAAGCGTTGTAGGTGTTGGTGGAAAGTTGAATCAGGATCTTCGTGTCCTTGCCGGGGTTGGCCGAACGAACGACGAAGAACTGTTCCGACGACGCGGTCTTACCGCTGGCCGGCGTGACGCTCATACGCCCGACATAATAACCCGATTGCCAGTCGGGCGACACCGGGACCTTGATCGCTGCCGGCCAACGGCAGCCATGCGACGAGGCGTTGTCCGGGATCGAATGCTGGTGACCGGGAATCAGTTTGCGATGCCAAACAACTCTTCGTTCCACGCCAATCCGCGCAATCTCCAGATCAAATGTCGCCGCCGCCGATGAAACGTGAAACGCGATTTCCTCGCCGGCTCGATAACTGAGTTGATCAGTGTACCCCTCGATGGGAGCTCGTGTCTCCGGAGCGGGCAGTAAAGGGGCGATCGCAGCTCGCATGACCTCGGCTTGGCGTGCGAAACCCAAATCCGTCGGATGGGAGCCGTCAACCGTGCCCTCGCCATCGTCACCCAGAAGTTTGTCTCCAGCCAGGTAATGGATGCCCGTTACCCCCTGCGATTTGAGTTGCTCAAGAACTCTACGGAGCGCGGCACGCGATTCAGCATTCCGTTGCCGCAGCCCCGGAATCACGGAGGCATTTGAATAACTTCGATCCTCAACGAGCAAGATAGGCACCGACGGTCGAGCCTGCCGCAGCCGCGTAACCAATGACCCCGCCCGTTCCTGCACGGCCTTGGCGTTCATGTTGGGTAGGCAATCGATGACGTACAGCGCCGCGTCGAGTTCCGCGATCAGGTTCCCGACTTCGGGGTCCATCGTGCCATTTCCCGAAAAACCAAGATTGATGACGGGACACTGAAGGCTTCGACCGATGATGGCGGTGTGGACCATCCCGGGCCGCGATGCACAGCCACCCTGGGTTATCGATGTGCCGTAGAAAACAATCGGCCGGCGGCGGTGCTCGGGTCGAGGTGGAGCCAGTATGACATTGGCCTCTTTCGGTACGCCGATCGCCGCATCCGTGACGCCGTTGTATAGAGGCAAATAGAGCAAGAATTCATGCCGTCCCGGAGGGATCCCGGTCGCGATTCGAGTCTGATTCAGTTGCTTAGTCGGTTGCCCAACGCCCAGCCATTGCCAGGTTCCCTTGTCGGAGAGCATATACAGGTCAACGCCGCTGACGCCGGTCGCCGGCATGTGGGGCATCGCCAGATTCGGCGAGGTCAGATTCCATCGCACTTGAATCGTTGAAGCATCCGTGACGAACCGAACACATAGTCCAGTGGAATGCCGGCTCAGCCCCCAAACCGGCGGGCGAACGACGCCCTCCGCCTTGGCCGGCAATCGGTCATAGGGAGCCTTGGTAGCCGTCCATCCCTGGCCTTCAATACCAAGCGAACGAAGATCGTGCCACGTCGTTCCATCCTCGTCGAGCTTTCCTTTCAAGGGCTGGGCCTTTGCCGCGGGGATCAATGCCCCGATCTGGAATATGATGGCCGCGATGCCGGCGAATCGGATGAATCGAGACATGGTCGGTACGCTCACGTTGGTTTTGAAACTCGACGGATCGTGAAGTGTTCGTGGCGGGCCGTCGACTTGACGACTTCGAGCGGCGGGGTGGCGGCGAAATCGGCGGCGACCTTCGACGCCCGGGCATCGTCGGACTTGCCACGGTGTGCGTGCAATAGATAGCGGAGCCGCAGCGGCTCTCTGCGAGTCGTGACCACCGAAGCCGCCATGCAGACGGACGCCCCCATCCACCCGTCTTCACGAACATGCCACCTCGCAGGAAAACCCGGATTCGATGGATGATCGACGTAGGTGACACCCTCGAATCCGCCCTTGGGAACTTGGCCGGAGTAGTCGATATATTGAGACGGCTTTCCAAATATCGCCGGTTCACCAACACCGCCGGAATCGTTCGAGATAATCCCGCCGCCGAAATGAGCCGACAGATGCTTCGCGACTCGGACGGCAAGGAATCCGAAATTCGTTTGGCCAAATTCCAGCGACTCAGCCGTTGGACGAAAGACGGACTGGAGTTCCAGGAACAACTCGCAATCTTGGGCCGGCCGCAAGACGACGACCAGTTCCTGTTGAAGCATGGGCTTGGGGTCATGGCCGTCGTACCAGCCGAGTTGGACCGCCATCTTGCAATCGTCGTCGCCGTCGTGATAGGCCAACCACTGCTGCTGTCGGATTTGGGCCTTGGTCCGATCCGACCAAAAATCGACGCCAACGACTTTATGATGAGCGAACCAGACGGATCGATGATGATCGTGGTCAGGCGCGCCGGGATGCCCCATTCGCGTGAGCGAGACGCCCGACGGCCCAACCAGCGGATAGAAAAACGGCCGCGGATAGCTCGTCCCGTACTGCCAACACAAACGCTCGACGCCATCGAGTTGGAACGAGACTCGGTGGTCTGGCAGGGGCAGAATCTGGCAACGTACAAACGGCGACGGCATGGTGATTGACCCTAAACCTTCGGCTCCCAACCGGGCGCGTATTCCCGACTCCACATAGCGGCCGCCTCCTTGTCATCGAGAATCTGACCCGCTTTCGGATCGCATTTCAGAGTTCGCCCCGTGCGATGGGCGATGTTCCCGAGATGACATGGCAACGTACTCTTATGGGCTTCTTCAATCTCGGAGTTAAGGGATTTGGCCGACCGTATCGCTTCGAGGAAGTTCAGAATGTGCAGCGAATCGGGCGACGTTGCCGAGTTCTTATGAATCTCCTTGCCCTTAAGGTCGTGAATCGTGTAGCCGTTCCCGCGAATAGCCAGGCTGCCCTTGTCGCCGAAAAAGACGACGTCGGCTTGCTTGGCATCGGGCAACTGATTGCAGCTCAGCCCTTGCCAAGTGATCGCCTTCTTTCCGGGATATTCAAACGAAACGATGTGTGTATCGGGTGTTTCCTGATCGTCCTCAAAGCGATAGCGTCCGCCGGCCGACGTAACTCGAGTCGGGTAATCGACACCCAATCCCCATCGGCACAGGTCGATCATGTGGACACCGTTGTTGCCCAGTTCGCCGTTGCCCCAATGCCAGAACCAGTGCCAGTTGTAGTGCAGATAGTTGGTTCGAAACTCACGTCGTGGGGCAGGGCCTTGCCATAGATCATAGTCAAAACCATCGGGCACGGGCGCCGCACGACCGCGGCCGATACTGTTGCGATTCGCGGTGTAATACGCCGTCGCCAGGTAGACTCGCCCCAAGACGCCCTCACGGAGTTTGGTGATGGCTTCCATGATTGCTGGCCAACTGCGGCGTTGGTTTCCCATCTGAACTTGGCGGCGATGCTTGCGAGCGGCGGCGACCATCAACTCGCCTTCTCGCGGATTATGGCTGCACGGTTTCTCGACATAAACATGTTTGTTGGCGGCGCAGGCCAGGATCGTCGCCGGGGCATGCCAATGATTGCAGGTCGCACACACCAAGACATCAACCAACTTGTCGTCGAGAATGCGGCGAAAGTCACCGACCGCCTTGGGAGCTTTGCCGGCGATCTTTTCCACGGCCCCCGCGGCTTGGTCGGCACGGCCCTTGTCGACGTCGCACACATAGGCGACCTCGACGCCCTTTTGACGGACGAAGGTCGTCGCAAGGCTCGTACCGCGGCCACCAGTCCCCATCACACCAATCAATATCCGATTCGAGGGCGCATCGGCGTGCGTTCGCGATAGGCCGAGCGCCAGGCCGGCGGCCGAGGCGCCAAGGAACGTTCTTCGGTTCATCAGAATATCTCCTGAAAAGTTTGTCGGAACTACTTGCGAGAATCACTGACGGCCATCGAGAATCCCGTGATACGATTGTCGAGAAGCCGCACGTTACCGGCATGAAAATCCAGCCGAATTCCGATCCGGCTCGCCGAGGCTCGAGTTTCCGTTAGGTCATTCTGCTCAATCGTCAGGTCGGACGTTACTCCCTGGACGTCGATGGCAACGCCTTTCTCGGGACCGCTATCCACGATTCGATTGCGTCGCAGATGATTGCGATCGGCGGTAAAGCCTTTTCCTCGTTCTGGGCGAAACAGGACGCCAACCTTGCCGCTGCGCGTGATGTCGTTGTCCTGAATCAGGTTGTTTGTATCCCGATGTCCCAACGAAACTCCGACTGACCGATTCTCGTCGATACGGTTCTTCTCGGCGAGGCCGAATTTAACCCCCCAACAGAAGAAAATGCCAATGTCGTTGCGAGAAAGCGTGTTGCCTCGCATGATCGGCCGTTGTGAGCCGGAACCCGGGTGAAGGCCAAGACCGGCATGGTCATGGCTACGGCAGTTTTCGACGATGACGTCATGGCATATTTGCCAACTGATGCCGTCGCCGTTGTAGTTTCGTGCTGTGACATCCCGGATGACGATGTCGCGACAATCTTGCAGGAATATGCACCCCGCGTAGTTGCCATCCAGGTTTGCGTTGTTCGATCGATTGCCGTCGAGAGTGAGGTTCTCGATGGACACATTCGAAATGAACTCGCCACTGAGAATGGGGAACAAGGTCGAAACAACCGGATCGGCCATGAGCCAAAGATTCTCGCGCAAGGCTCGGTCAAGCTTGAACCGGTCACCGGAACGGGCGACCAAGGTACGCTTCAATACCGTCTGACCTTTATGGTGCGGATTCTTGGCCCGAAGGCAAACGCCATCACCGACGCGAAAGCCGGCCGCGTCGGCCAGAGTGATCTCTTGGTCATACCAATCTGAGTCGAGACGGAGCTTACTCGTGACCGACTGCTCTTGCATGAG
>CAZESP010000081.1:0-16541 GCA_964515185.1 uncultured Alcaligenaceae bacterium | reverse complement strand
CATCCGCCAACACCCAAAGTTCGCGGCCTTCGTGGCGGGGCTGGAGGCGAAGAAGTAAGAGGATAAATTTACTAAAGAGCCACTGAGGGCACAGAGATGACCGGATTCGGTCTTCACTGTGCCCTCGGTGGTTCTGTGGTTAGGCGTCACGACGTTCACGGCAGCTTCTGCATCGGTCGCCATTCCTCGCGGCGGCTGGGCGGCTCATCGAGGTCGGTGCCCACGATCGTACCCTGGCGATTAATCCAATAATGCTTTGAGTTATCGGTCTGCTGATAATGCACTTGGCCCAGTTGTGCGTCATACAGATCGACCGTGCCACGAATCGTATCGCTGGTCATTTTGAAGATCCTCGCCCGCGATTCTTGCCATGACCAATAACTGTCGCGAAGGACCTGGCCGACGTGATCCTGCGTTTGCCGCACGATTCGCATGCGATCCTGCTGCCCGCGTATCTGCGCTTGGGCCCAAATCGGATTCTCGCGGACGGTTAGCGTCGCCCTCAAGACCACTCGTTTCGCCTCTTCGATGCGAGCTTCCGGCGCCTCGTAAAGAAGCACGCGGTCGATCGTCCAAACCCGCGTCAGATCGTTGCCGGTGAATTGGGTGACGGCCAGCGCGCCGCCTTGAAGTTCCTCGGCTCGTCCCGGCCGGCGCACGCGGTACTCGACCTCGCCGGCATCCAGCGATTGCATGATCCCCGGAAACGGCGGCTGCTGGATCGCGGTTACTTTTCGCGCCGACATCACCCGAACCTGACCGCGAGTGGGTAACACGAACTTGGTCAGGAACTGTTCGCCCGGGTGATACTTGGAGAGCTTCCAGCGGATGCCCCAATTGTCGGTGGCTTCATGGCCTTCGCGTAGTCCCGACATGTCATCCATCCAGTTGCGTTCGCGGAAAGCGGGAAACGGGTTTCCGCCGAAGGTCGTGATTTGGCCGTCGGGCGAGGTCATCTCGATCGCGGTGACATATGCCAGCGGGTTCGGCCGATAAAGGCCGCCGGTCACTTTCCATCCCTTGGGCACAAGCATGGTGAAGGCTCGCTCGTTCGGTTCTTGCCATACAACCCAATCAGGCGCGGCCGCCGTCGCTGCCCCCGTGACACAAGCCAAGCCGACCGCCACCACGCCGACATAAAGAGGATTCATCGCATTGCTCCGGTTGTCGAATGTGAAATCGTTCGCTGTTTCCTTTCTCCGGCACCGTTACGCGATGATTCCGAAAGTGTGACATGCGGGCTTCGAAAAAGTTCGGCATGACACCGCCGCGGCCGGTCGCTACCCTAACGATACTTACCCCTTGATGGAGGACTCTCGCATGAATCGCACCTACTTGATGCCGGCGTTGGCTGCCCTTCTGCTGGCTCTGCCGGCAGTGGCCGCCGAGCCGGACCCCTACGATCAGTCCGATATCGCTCTGGAGAAAGAACCGCCCGACGGCAAATGGACGAAGGTGGTGCTGGTGGCGGGCCGCCAGAGCCACGGGCCGGGGGACCATGAGTTTTTCGCCGGTACCGCCATCCTGATGAAGATGTTGCAACAGACCCCAGGTGTTTGGCCCGTCATGTGCCGGGACGGCTGGCCCAAAAACGAGAAGATCTTCGAGGGAGCCAAAGCCGTGGTCTTCTATCTCGATGGCCGCGGCGGGCACCCGTTGGCGGATCCGAAAAAGCTCGGCCTCATTCAAACCCTTATCGATCAAAAGGTTGGCTTTGTTTGCCTCCACTATGCCGTCGATTACAACCCGCGCGAGGGCGATCGCATTATCAACTGGATGGGCGGTTACTATGACGCCCGCATCTCGACGAATCCGCATTGGGACGCTGACTTCGCGAAGCTGCCCGACCACCCGATCACCCGTGGCGTGAACCCGTTCAAGATCCGTGACGAGTGGTACTTTAACATGCGTTTCGTACCGGAAATGAAGAATGTGACGCCGATTCTCAAATCGACGCCGCCCGACAAGGTTCGCGGCACGGACGACGCGAAGAAGTATCCGGGCCGGGAAGAAGTCGTCGCCTGGGCGATGCAACGCGATGACGGCGGACGCGGGTTCGGATTCACCGGCGGGCACACCCACAAGAATTGGTCGAACCCGGATTTTCGCCGCCTCGTCACTAACGCCATCCTTTGGTCGGCACACGTCGAGTTGCCCGGTGATGGGGCCAAGGTCGAAATGGACCCTGCCGAGATTAATCGGCGGCTAGATCGCAAGGGTTTCGGAAAGCCGAAACCGGCCAAAAAGTAGGCTCATTCCCGACGCTTCAACGGCAATGAGATAAACCGCCGTCGTTGAAGCGTCAAGTTATTTCGCCAATCGATGAACTGCCGCCAAGATGCGTTCTTCGACAGCCTCGCCCCACTTCGAAGGCATCCCGTAATAAATCATGGAAGAATCCGCCTCATAGCCGCCTTCCCCCAATACTCGCCGCGAAGGGATGTAGGCCATCACGTCGTTGGAATACGCGGTCACCCAAACGGCGCGATCCTTACCCAGCTCGGCCTTGATTCGCCGCGAATAATCGACGACGACCTCGCCGCCCAGCGACACCCAGCACAGGTCGGGGCCGAGGTGCCAGGCTTGCACGGGGTAGTTCCGATAATGGTCATCGATCGGCTGGCCGGCGTCGAGTTGCTTGAGGAATCTGGCGGCCCGGGTCCGCACGGCGAAAGCGGTGTTGGTCGCCTCTTTCTGCCAATGTTCCTTCCCGGGGACAACATGGAACGGGATCGCGATTTCCTCATACTTTGCCGCAAGCGTGCCCCGCAGAGGCGTCATCGGCTGGGCCATCGCTTCGTTGACCGCTAGGGCTAGCTCTTTGCCGTACTTCTCGCACAACTCAACTTTGCCCCGCGGCAAGGGGTTGGCGTCACCTCCACAACCGGCCCAAAAGAGCGCGACCGCGCCGCGATGTTTGTCCTGAAGCTCCTGCTGAGCGAAGCCCGCGTAGTCGCCGCACCACTCATAAAACGAAAGCGTCGTGTTGTGGCAGGCATACCCGAAAACGATGGCTCGCAGTTTCCCGTCGGGCGACTTCACCGCCAAGACCGGGACATCATGATCGACAGGCCCTGTCGGGTTGTTGCCGTTGATGACGCCTTTGGGCGTCGGTTGCCGGCGATTGACGGCGAAACGGGCCGTGCCTTTTCCCCATGACACGGTCGCCGATTCGAGGCTGTTGATCGCTCGGACGATCGTTTCAATGAGCTTCTGTTGCAATTCCGCGGTATAGGCGCTGACAAGTTGCCGTTGGTCGGCGGGCATGTCGTACATGTCCATCAGGTTTTCGCGCAACACGGGCCCGCAATGGGTGTGGGACGCAGTCAGCATGAGGCGATCGCGTGGGAGGCCGGTTCGCTTGGTGACTTCGGCGGCCACGTTTTGGCTGATGGATCGCGTTAAACCGATGAGGTCGGTTCCGAGGATAACGAGGCGATTGCCCGCCGCATCTTCGAGGGCGACGGCCTTAGCGAAAAGGTCTGTGCGCTTGCCTTCGGCTGGCTTGTTCCGTGAGGCGTAACCGGCCATCCACATGGGCTTAGCCGGCGTAATGATCGTGGAGGCAACGCCGGCCTTGTACCCGCCGGGGCCATCGGCCGCCAATCCGACCGACGCCGAAACGAGTCCGAACAAAGCCGCGGAGAGGAGTGTTTTCATCGCAGTGAACCGCAGGTGGGAGGTAACCGTTCTGCGCCCGTTGTAGGAATCGGGCGCGTAACGGAAACCGGCCGGCTCACTGAAATCGCTTGACCCATGCCTCAAAGGCGTTGGCGTGTTTGTCCACGGTCTTGCGCGGGCCGACGAGTTGAAGGACGTAGCTGTTCTCGCCCGTGATCAGCAGGGCGGAAATCATCCGATAATTGGGCCGAACCGCCTTGGCAGCTTTATCGATGGGTATGTGCTTTTCGAGAAACGTACCATGGACGTCGAGGCAGACCACTTTCGCCTTGCCGACAGTGAACTCGGTTCGCTTGGCAACGTCGTCGATCTTTTGGTCCGGCGGCGGGATGAAGAGCGCTTTCCAAGCTTCGATGTTGCTGTCCACGGTTCCGGAAACGCTGGCTCGAATCGCCAATTCGGCATCGGTCTTGTCGTCAGCGTGCCGCGGCAGGCGGAACTGATAGAGCCGTAGTCGATTGGCGGGCTTGTCGGCCTTCCAGTCGGCGGGTGCAACCGATTTCAGTCCGTCGAGAACAACTTCGGTGCCCTTGGGTGGCTCGGGCTTGGGGGCGGGCGGCGTGGTCGAAGGCGGTTGGGGCTTGGTGGGCACCGCGGGAGGCGTTTGAGCCGTCGCCGTCGCCAAGACGAGGATTCCAAAGGAGAGTCCGACCCAAGCGATCCGGTGCATCGGCGAAGTCCTTTCGCTGCGAGCCTGATGGGCAACATGGGAAAAATACACCGAAACCCCACTCGTCGGCAAGCCCGACCTTCGAGAAACCGCCCCGTCGCGTCCCGGCCGGTCAGGCGACCGAATCCGACTTCGCGCGTGCCGACCAGAATCCGTATAGTGGCCGTATGGACCTCGAAGACACCCTGACCCGACTTTCTCGGGAGCCGAACTCGCCGACCGACCTTGCGGAATTGGCGTTGAGTCTGGCGCGCGATGAATACCCGACGCTCGATGTCGATGCCTATCTCGGGGAACTCGACGTGATGGCCCGCGAGGCAGCGCGTTATGTTCGCGGTGCGTTGGAACACAAGGTTGAAGGTTTGAATCGTTACCTGTTCCACGAGGCGGGATTTCGGGGTAACACGGGCGAGTATTACGACGCGCGCAACAGTTATTTGAACGACGTCATCGACCGCCGGCTCGGGATTCCCCTGACGCTGACCATTGTGACGATAGCGGTCGGCCGCGCCGCCGGACTTCATGTATCCGGCGTCGCCTTGCCGGGGCACGTGATCGCGGCCGCCAAGGCCCCCAGCGGCACCATCTTCTTTGACCCGTTCCATGGGGGCAACATCGTTGGTCCTGCCGATTGCGGTGAATTGGTTCGCAAGTCGTTGGGTGTCTCCGTGGAGATCACCGCCGACCAGATGGTCGAAGCCTCACCGGCGACTTTGGCAACCCGGCTGCTGCTCAACCTCAAGGGCATCTATCTTCGCGGAAGTGATTGGAAACGCGCGGCCCGCGTCATCGAACGACTGCGTCAAGTGGCCCCGGAAGACGTGACTCAACACCGCGACCTTGGCATCTGCCTGTTTCGGGCCGGCCGAACCGGTCGGGCCATCGACCACTTGCAAGCCTATTTGGACGGCAGCGACAAGCCCGATGACGCCGACGCCATCAAAAAGCTGATGCGGCTGGCACGATCGGAAGTCGCGAAGTGGAACTAGCGACAGTCAGTTCAGCTCGATCGCCTCTTCCCAATGTTCGTACAACTGAGCCAGTTTTCGGCGCGTCTCGTCGAAGTCGTTCATGGTCTCCTTGAGCCGAGGCGGGTCGCGGTACAAATCGGGAGTGGCCAGCGCGGCTTCCAGTTCCGCGACGCGGGATTCGTGTCGTGCAATGTCGGCTTCGAGGTCCTCGATTTTCCGAAACGGGAATCGCCTCTTTCGAGGAGCAGGCTTCGTCGCCGGCGCGGTGCGGGGAGCTGGAGTCGGGGCACGATGATTCACGCGGGGCGCCGCTGTCGCCTGAGTCGTCCGAAGTAACTCGTAGGTGTCGTAGTTTCCATGAACGACTTGGGCCTTCCCGTTGCCTTCGAGAACAACGAGTAAATCGACCACGCGATTGAGAAAGTACCGATCGTGGCTCACGACAACGACGGTCCCCTCGAATTCGCGCAGGGCTTCCTCCATGGCTTCGCAAGCCCAAATATCGAGATGGTTCGTCGGCTCGTCGAGGACCAAGACATTGACCCCGAGGACCACGAGCTTGGCCAGGCAAGCGCGGCTTCGTTCGCCGCCACTGAGGTCGCCGACACGCTGATTCACGATGTCGCCGCTCAACCCAAACCGGCCGAGGAGATCGCGCATCTGCTGTTCGGTGATGTCCGGGTCGGGGCGAGGCCAGACAGCACGAATCACCGGCATGTCGGTGGGGAGCATGTTCAGATGCTGGTCAAGGTATCCGACATGAACCAGATGCCCGCGTTCGATGGTGCCGCAATCGGGTTTCTCTTCGCCCATGAGTATCCGCAACAGCGTCGTCTTGCCGCTGCCGTTGGCACCCATGATCCCCAGACGTTTCCCGCGTTGAAGCTGAAAGCTGAGTCGCTCAAACAAAGGTTTGTCAAACGCCTTTGAGATATCGTTCACCTCGAAGACGACATCGCCGGTGCGTACGACCGAGCCAAAATGCATCCGGGGCGACTGAATCAACACGGGTCGCTCGACCCGTTCGAGCCGATCCAGAGCCTTGCGCCGCGAACGGGCTTGCCCGGCTAGAGTCCCATAATGGACGCGGCGGATATACTCCTCTTGTTTCTCGACGTATTCGCGCTGCGATTCCCACGCCTTTAACTCTAACTCGTAGCGTTCCTGACGCAGGCGAACGTAGGCCTCGAAATTGCCGGCGTAGGACGACAATTGGCCCGCGTTCAACTCGAGAATCTTGGTCGCCACCCGATTCAGGAAGTAGCGATCGTGACTGACGATCAGCATCCCTTGCGGTTGTTGGACAAGGTATTCCTCCAACCATCGAGTCGTGTCGATGTCGAGATGATTACTCGGCTCGTCGAGGAGCATGACGTCGGGGGCGGACAGAAGGAGTTTCGCCAAGAGGACTCGTCGCTGCTGGCCGCCGCTGAATGTTTCCAGGGGCCGGCCATGGTCCTCCGTGCGAAACCCGAGACCATCGAGGACTTCCTCGACCTTGTGATCAACCGTGTAAGCGTCATGGTGGCGAAGCAGTTCATTGAGTCGATCGTATCGGGCGGCGAGGGCCTTGTGTTCGGCCTCGTCGGTGGCAATGGCGAGCGCCTCGGCCGTGCGAACCATGTCGTCATGGGCAGCGAGAAGTTCGGCGAAGGCGCTCTTGGCCTCATCGAAGAGCGTACGACCGGCGGCAAAAGCGGGATGCTGTTCGAGCATACCAACACGGGCGCCGGCATGGAGACGGACCTCGCCGGTATCCGGCTGATCCAGGCCGGCGAGCAACCGCATCAGAGTCGATTTGCCGGCGCCATTCGGCCCAACCAATCCCGCACGTTCGCCGTGATACAGCTCGAAGCCCAGATCTTCAAACAGCGGCTCGCGATCGAATCCACGGGACAGCTCCGAGCAACTCAGTAACAGCATGTCGTATCCACATCCCCGAAACGCGACCCGAACTAAGCTCCCTTGGCCCGGTCGAGGAATCGATCGACCGCCGTGGGGTCCATCACACGCGGGCGAATCGCTTCAAATAGGGGGCGTGCCTCGACGCGGCGGCCGTCGCACCACAATTGATAGGCATACAGAAATCGCAACGCGACGTCGTCGGGATGACGTTCCAGAGCTTGGCGCAACACATCCAACTGTGTAGGGAAGTCGGCGGCATTTTCGGTGTAAAGCTGTCGCGGGTGAAAGTCGACGGGTGCGTCGGGCCGGCGGCGCAAACCCGCATGAATCGTCGCCACGGCTTCCCGAAACTTGCCCATCGCAAACTCGGCCTGTGCGAGCAGGAAGTACGCCTCCGCATTGCCAGGGGAAACGGCAATGGCTCGCTGAAATCGTTCCAGGGCGCGGCCATATTCGCCGAACGCGAAGGCGATCTTACCGCGATCGACTTGGCGAGCTGACTCGATCTTGGCATCGGGATCGGGAGCCGGTTCCAGCAGGGGCGGCGGATCGGGGATCGGCGCGGCGGGCCGGCCCGCGGGAATCACCTCCGGGCGACGGGCCTGACGTTGTTCCCATTCGCGAAGCCCGCCGGGAAGCGGCTTGATTACGCGAAGATTCGGATTGTCTTCGGGGTCGGGTCCCGGTCGAGGCGGAGAGGTTTCGATTCGCGGCGGACCACCCTGAACTACGACGATGGGCCGCGAGATGACAACGACTCCGTAACCCGGAGGTGCATACCACGGCGGCACCGGGCCACACCACCCCGGATACCGACCCGGGTAGAAGTAGCCGAAGCCTTGAATGTAGTAAGGATACCGCGGAGGGTAGATCGGGAAGAACTGAGCGGGGGAAGGCGTGGCAGCGACCAGCAGGACGAACACGGCAGCTCCAAAGGCGCGAATCATGAGCAGGCTCCTTGTACTCAGCGTCATGGATCGCGGTCCACCCAATGGGGATTATCTTGGCATCGACGCACACATGCAAGAGGAAAGCCGCCACCCAGCAGGGTCAACGACGCCACCGACCCGATCAATGACCCGCGTCGGCCGGTTCCGTGACCCATTTCGCCAAAAGGAAGACGCCGCTCATCACCGCGTAGCCGACGGCCCATTGCCACGCCGGCTGAAGCAAGGCGAGCCGCGTGTCACCGGGCGTGAATTGATACGAGTGAATCACGCCCAACGCAGACAATGCAGCAGCACAGAGGCTCCACGCGGCAGCCCGAATAAACTGCCGTTCGATGACCGCCACCGTCAGCGCCGCCAGAATCATCGACGTGAAAATAAAGCCCTCTGTAAGGGCGAATGCCCCGCCGATCCAATTGTCCAGGCCGGAAAACTTATCGAGAATCGCATCGGTAAGTGCCGGCCCTCCGGGCGTGCCGTAGCCAGCGACCTGTAGCCCTTGTTTGGCCATCAGCGCTCCCCAAGCCGCCAAGCCGGGAAGCAAGCCAATGACAACAGCCGGCGCGTGTTCCTTCGGTGTGGCCTGAAACGCCTGAGCGGTAATGACGACCCCGATCCACAAAACGATGGCCATGCCCGCATCGACGGGCACAGCCCAAGCGATATGCCCCAAAACGCCCGCCAAACAAACGCCCGTCAGAACGACGGCATTTAGAATCGAGTACCCCGCGCGGGCGCCGAGAGCCTTCCAACCCGGGTGACCGATATAGATCGTAGTCGGGAAGCACGAGCCGAATAGACACGCCGCGACACTGCCCAAGCCATTGACGGCCAGCGATGGAGCCGTCGGATACGAGTCGCCCGCGGCCTCCGCGGATTCGATGTTCTGCAAGCTGCCAACCACATTGAACAGGCCCATCGGGACGATGACCGACAGATAGGTCACCAAATAGCCGCTGGTTAGCGATTGCCACAGCTCATTGCCGACAAACTCGGGAGCACGAAACATGACGGGGACCAGTTTGGCCAATTCTTCGGAACGGCCCGCGATGCCGGTCAGCCATGCCAGGAGCGTGCCCAAGGCGACCGCGACAAGACCGCCGGGAAGGCCACCTTTGAATCGCACGCGGCCGAAGTACGTCAGCAGGATCACGCCCAGAGTCGTCAGGCCGATCTCGGGACGAGCAAAGGTGCGAAAAAGGAACGACATGGAGATGAACCCAACAGCAATCCCCGCCAACGTCGAAAGCAGGGCGGCGCGCGGCGTTAGTCGGCGAATGTACTCGGCGACGAAGGCCCCGAAAAACTCGATCAAGCCCGATCCCAAACATGCCGCCAGGCCCGCGTGCCATGCGATTTGAACCGGATCAATCCCCGATACCGGGTTGTCGCGAAGCACGCCCTCGGCGCCCAACTTTGCCGGCAACATCACCAGAAAAACGTGAGCGATCAACGACACGGTATTGATGCCGTAGGGCAAGGCGCACACGTCGCGCCGCCCGGTTCGGTCGCCCAATCGTTTGGCTTGCCACGCATAGAAAAGATTGCCAACAATCAGCGACACCGCGGCGCCGGGGAGGATGCGGCCATGAACCAATTCGGCCGAAAACCCCAGCACTCCGCGGCATAGGCCGTCGATCAGAAGTAGCTGAACGAGATTGTCGAGGGCCAGCCCAAAGAAGCCATCGATATCGCCGCGAACAAACCAACGCATGGGAATCACCGAGGAATTACGCTGGAAAAAGGCATCCGCTACGGTTTACGGCACGATTCGACTCGATTCAAGCGGGTATGCGCCAATTTAGCCTGCCGTCCCCTGTAGACCTCTTGGATGCAAAAACCTAAGAGGGGCGCCGTTGGTTCGTTTCCGGAGGCGATTACACTGAAAGGGAAAGAATCTTGCTTTCGGGGCCCGGCGATTCGCATCTGATGGTCGAGATGGCCCATGGCGCAACACAACCTCGAACGGTTCCGGTGTTGGAACGGCCACCTGTGGGATCCGCCCACCGGCGACGACACCATCGAAGGTACCCATGAAGCGCGTTGCCCAATTTGCGGGGAACTTCCGGTTGCGGATTTCCTGTTGACGCAATCGGGCGACCCGCCTCCGATGCCTCCAATGCCCCTCCCCGAGATTCCCGGCTATGAGGTGATTCGGGAAGTCGGCCGCGGCGGCATGGGATTGGTCTATGAAGGCAGGCAAACGCGTTTGAATCGTCTCGTCGCCCTCAAAGTGGCGCGAGCCGCCGATTTCGCGACCCCCGAGCAGCTCATTCGATTCCTGGTCGAAGGCGAGATGCTAGCCCGAGTGCAACATCCGAACATCGTTCAGATTCATGCCGTGGGTCATCACAAAGGGACCCCGTATTTCGCGCTGGAGTACATTGGCGGTGGCACGCTCGCAGACTGGCTGGCTCAGCGACCTCAGCCGGCTCTGGATTCGGCGGCCATCGTCGAAGCCCTGGCACGGGCGATGCAATACGCTCACGAGCGTGGCGTCATCCATCGCGATTTGAAACCGGCCAACGTCTTGTTGCAGCCGGTTCATCGTAACGATGCCGGCAACCTGCCCGGCGCGTCGCTGTCCGGGTACATCCCCAAGATCACCGACTTCGGCTTGGCAAAGTTTTTCAACCACGACTCGGACATAGGCACAGCAGGCAAGACGTTGGGGACGCCAAGTTATATGGCCCCCGAACAGGCGCTCGGCCATGCCAAGCTTGGGCCAGCCGTGGATATCTATTCGCTCGGCGCGATCCTTTATGAACTGCTCACGGGTCGCCCGCCGTTTCGAGGTGAGACCACGCTCGACACGGCCTTTCAGGTGGTTCGCAATCCTCCGACGCCGCCGCGCGAGATTCAGCGATCGATACCCGTGGACCTGGAGAGCATCTGCCTGCAATGCCTGGCAAAGCAACCGGGGGAACGCTACGCCACGGCCGAGGATTTGGCTGCCGATCTCCAGCGATTCCAGCGAGGGCAACCCGTCTCGGCGAGGCCCATTGGAGTCATGCACCGGACGTGGCGAACCCTCGCGGGCCACACCGCGGCGCGGTTCGTCGTGCCCCTGGTCGGGCTTTCGCTTATCCTCATTCTCCTCTCGATTCGATGGCTCGGCACAGTGCGCCACCTCACTCGCCTCTCGCACGATCTGACCGGCGCCATCGAAACATTGAACCAGATTCGCCGCGACATCGAAACGTCGCCGCGGGACGACGCCGGCCTAAGACAACGAATCGACGAACGACTTCGCCACCATGATGCCAAGTACCCGCCGGGCGAGCAGAACGATACAACGAGGTAAAGGCGTCTCCCGACTGCCGTGCCCTGCTCAGTTGCCGCCATGAGAAACGCAGTCCCATGAAGATCATTGTCCTGACCGGTGCCACGCGAGGCCTCGGTGCTGCCTTGGTTCCGCGATTCATCGAAGAAGGGTTGACCGTCTTGGGCTGCGGTCGATCGTCAAAAGGAGTCGCGGCGATGAACGACGAGTTCGGGGCGCCGCATGAGTTCGCCGTCGTGGATGTCGCTGACAATGCCGCCGTGGCGGAATGGGCCGAGCGTCTGTTGAAACACTATGGCCCGCCCGATTTGTTAATCAACAACGCGGCCGTGATGAACGATCTGGCGCCGTTGTGGGAGGTACCGGTCGAGCAGTTCGATCATCTCATCGACGTCAACGTCAAGGGTGTCGCCAACGTGATTCGCGCGTTCGCGCCGGCGATGGTTCGCCGTCGGGCCGGCATCATCGTGAATCTCAGCTCCGGTTGGGGTCGCAGTACATCGGCGGACGTCGCCCCCTACTGCGCCAGCAAGTGGGCCATCGAAGGGCTGACCCAAGCGATGGCCCAAGAGCTGCCCAAGGGCATGGCCGCGATCCCCCTGAATCCCGGCGTGATCGACACGGATATGTTGCGACAATGTTGGGGGGCTTCGGCCGGATCATATCCACCGGCTGACAAATGGGCCGAAGTCGCTGCACCGTTTCTGTTGTCGCTCGGCCCCAAGGACAACGGCCGCGCGCTTACCGTGCCGATGTAGAGCCTCGCCCGGCATCGGGCAGCAGTTGCCGTATCGGATTCGGTCGTCTTGCCGGAAGGCCGGGCCGATTCCTGGACGGCTGACGATCCGATCAAGCATGAACCCGATTCCGGAAGCGTTGCCGCAGCCGGTTGAGCCGAAAGACAGCCTGTTCAAATTCCGCGTCGAGTTGCCGGCTCGAACGTCGCCGGCCGGACGGCAATTGAATGCACTGTCGCAGATCGATCTCCTCCAAGCCGGCAAACACCGGAAGCATCAACACTTGAAACGTCTCATTGCCAAGCTGATTCTGTCTGATGTCGAGGACCCTCAAACTCTGCCAATGACGGGAAGCCAATAGCCGCGCCAGTTCAAGGTCGGCGAGTTGGTTACCGGAGATGTCAAACGTATGCAACTGAGCAAGCCAGGCGATGTTCGCGATATCACCACTCAGCGCGTTCACGTCCACGAGCTTCAAGCTTCGAACAGGTGTCCGCGTGAAAATCAACTCCGCGTGGTGAACAAGATCGGGCGCCGATACGGTAATCTCTTCGATAAACCCTCGACGAAACGTGCGATCGATGATCGGCACCGGATGCAGAATCTCGTCCCACAGTTTGTGATAAGACGCGAACAACTCACGCTCGCGAATCAGCAACGGCTTGCGTCGCGGGTCACGGGCAGGCAAGTGCGAATATTCGATCTGAACACGGATAAACTCCGCGCGCGGGTCGCCTTGTTCCTCAAGCCAATCCGCGAAGACAAGCCGGGGAACGTCGTCATTGGCCGCCGCACATACGGCGCGCAGAAACGGTTCAGCGTCGAGCATTGAGCGAGCCTTGATGGTCACTTGGTTCACGTTCAGTCTAACAGGTCGCGACCGCAAGAACCACAGACCACCCGCCCCAAATACAAGCCGGTGCCCTTCGCGGCCGTTCGCCGTGGCACCTCGTCACCGCGTCCTTTAGAATGCCATCGCGGACTTTGACTACTCAGCCCGTCAGCGAGGAGGCACTGGATGGCCCTGGAAAACGGCACGCCGCTCAGCAACAAGGCTCAGGATCTTCTCTTAGAAGCTTTGCGGCTGGCAATCGCCCAGCCGGAGGAGCAACGGTTGTTTCGAGGCGGTAAGCTGCCGGGGCTATTCGCAACGCGAACCGGCGACTCTGCCGATGCCGCCGCGCATGCCATTCGCGAAGGCTTCCTCGAAGTCGTCCGCACCGAGTCCAAGGGGAAGGTCGTCAACGAATGGGTCAGGGCGACGCCACGCGCCATCACCTACTTACACACCCATGAATCGCCGCTGGCCGTACTCCGCGAGTTACGTGATATTTTGGCCTCGAATCGTGTCGGCATCCCGATTTGGATGGAGCGACTACAAGAAGATATCCGCGACCACGTTCAAGAAACGTTGAAGCGACTCGCGTCGCTAGAAGCCCGCGTCGAAGACGCTCTGAAGCAGGCCACGCATGGCCCCGTCTTGCCGGATCGGGCAACCACCGCGGTGCCATGGGCCTATGAAGCGGTGACCTATCTGGATCAGCGAGCTGTGAACGGTGCCCCGGGGGAATGCCCCTTGCCCGAACTGTTCCGGGCTGTCTGCCGCGCCTTTCCAAACTTGTCGCTTATTGAATTTCAGGATGGCCTTCGCCGTCTGGTCGATTACCGAGCGCTGAGGCTCGTGAGGTTTCCGGGACCGATCGCCGAGCTGGCGGAACCGGAGTTCGCGATGCCCGATGGTCGCGATACTCTCTATTACGCGGCGCGTGCCTAACCTGCTGGGGGTTTCATGTCGAGTCAACTGGTTGCCGTCGTGCTTCTCGTGGCTGCGGCCGCCGACCCGAAAGATGATCTCATTGAGGCGGCCCGTCGCGGCGACGAGGCAACGGTCAAACGTTTGCTTGACCAAGGTGTCGATGTCAACTCAAAAAACGCCTACGGCGCGACGGCTCTCTCGTACGCTGCCGACAAAGGGCACGTCGAGGTTGTGCGGCTGCTGATTCAGCGCAAGGCCGACGTCAACGTATCGGACACGTTTTACAAGGCGACGCCGATGGCATGGGCCGTCATGAACAACCGCGCCGAGGTGTGCCGGTTGCTGGTCGAAGCCGGCGCGACCGGGGCGCAGTCGGCGCTTGGCGGTGCTGTCAGTTCGGGCCAGGTCGAGATGGTCAAGGCGCTGATCGCGACCAAGAAATTTGACGCCGATGCCCTTTCAAGGTTGATGCCGCAGGCCGAGAAACACCCGGCGGTCAAGGAGTTACTGGTCAAGGCTGGCGCCAAGTCACCCGGAAAATCATCGTCGCCGGCCGAATCGAAGGCAGCTCCGGCCACGCCGGCCGCCGAGGTGAAGACGACGAAAGTCGAGGATCGCCCGCGCCGCGTCGAGTCGGCGATTAACTGGCCGCAGTTTCGCGGGGCCGGGGCGTCGGGCGTCGCCGATGGCCAGTTTCCGCCAACGACGTTTGACGTGCCCAAGGGGCAGCATGTGCGGTGGAAGACGCCCATTCCCGGTTTGGGTCATTCGTGCCCGGTGATTTGGGGCGATCGCGTGTTCCTCACGACGGCGATCAGCGGAAACCCAAAGGCGAGCCTGCATCCGGGACTTTACGGCAACGTCGATTCGGTCGATGATTCGACGTCGCACGTTTGGAAGGTCTATTGCCTTCAGAAGCAAACCGGGAAGATTCTCTGGGAACGGACAGCCCACAAGGGCGTACCGTCGGTCAAACGCCATTTGAAGGGAACACACGCCAACCCGACGCCCGCAACCGACGGCCGGCGCCTCGTTGTGTCGTTCGGCTCCGAAGGCCTGTTCTGTTATGACCTCGATGGCAATGCGCTCTGGCAAAAGAACCTGGGTAAGCTCTCGTCGGGATGGTTCTACGATTCCGGCTACGAATGGGGCTTCGGCAGTTCGCCGATCATCTATCGGGACCTGGCCATCGTGCAATGCGACATCGGCGCCGGCTCGTTCATCGCGGCGTTTCACCTCAGCGATGGCCGACAAGTCTGGCGAACGGAACGCGAGGAGATTCCGTCCTGGGGCACGCCGACCATCGTTCCCGGGCTGATGGGCGACGAGTTAGTGACCAACGCGACCAAGTTCGCTCGCGGTTACGATCCGCTCAGCGGCAAGGAAATTTGGCGACTCGGCCGGCATTCGGAGATAACGACGCCGACGCCGATCTTCGGCGCGGGCCTGATATTCGTTACCGATGGCTATCGACCGATCAAGCCTGTGTATGCGATACGCCCCGGCTCGCGTGGTGACCTCACCCTCGCAGAAGGGAAGAAATCGAGCGACGCCATCGTGTGGAGCAACGAGCGCGATGGCCCGTACATGGCGACGCCGATTGTGGTCGGCGATCATTTCTACGCCTGTTCCACGGCCGGCGTCGTGACCTGCCTCGATGCTAAGACTGGCGAGCGGCGCTACTCGGAACGACTCGGCGGAAAGGGAGCGACGACCGCGTCACCGGTCGCCGCCGACGGGCGCATCTACTTTGCGACGGAAGAGGCCGGCGTTCGTGTCCTGAAAGCCGGGCCGAAGTTCGAGTTGCTGGCCATCAACCCCGTTGGTGAAGTTTGCATGGCGACGCCGGCGATCAGCGACGGCATGTTGTTCTTGCGAACCGAACATCACCTGATCGCCATCGGATTCCCGGAAAAGTGACGGTGCTCGTTCATCGGGGCCAATCACAAAACGACGCTTGCGATCATGGCGATCAACAGGCCGATTGAGACGACGAGGAGAAGCAGTGTCAACGGATGCAGCCCCGTTTTCGGAGACTGTATTCGGTCCGAGAATTTGGGCCTGACCTGTCGATTTGGGCTGGACGTTTCCAACTTCGGCGTCCGTCCAAGCCTGCAGTCCCAACAGACGCATACTCGCCGATAAAACCCGACTTCGTTGTCGCCCGGCTCGTAGACTCTGTCGACAATGGCGGGCTTTCCACATCGCTCACATCGGCCGGTTTCCAGTTTCGGTGGGTCGCGAAGAGAATCCCGCAACCCATCAAGGAGAACCTCACGCATCCCTTGGGGCGGTTCGATGCGATAGATTCGTGACGGATCAAACTGTCTGAGACTATTGGACGAGATGACCGGCGGTTTCGATGGGTCCGGCGGGTCAACATGGCACTCTGGGATAACGTGACCTGGCTCAATGGAAGAAAGAAACGTCAGTTTTAATGGAGCGTTGAGATTCTTAGGAAGCTCCGGCGGCTTCGGATCGGGTGGTTCGAGTCGCTCTTCTCCCATGACATGCCCTCCAATTCGAGGGGTGGGCGACGCTCTGACGTTACCGCGAATCTCGACGATGGTCAAGCAGAACCCGCAAGAAGC
>CAZESP010000080.1:0-17242 GCA_964515185.1 uncultured Alcaligenaceae bacterium | reverse complement strand
GGCCGGTAGTCGCAGGCTTTAGCCTGCGTGTTTTTCAATACGCGGGCTAAAGCCCGCGACTACCCACAGTCGTTCAACGAAACCAGAGTTGAACGACGACCACCAAGAACAGCCCAATGCTGACGACGCCATTAACATGGAAAAAAGCCCGGTTCACCCGAGTGAGATCATCGGGCCGCACAATCGAATGCTCATAAACCAGCAGCGCCGCGACTGCCACGACGCCGGCAAGATAGATCGCCCCCAGATGTTCCGACAACGCATAAAGCGCCACGAGTGCGACTACCATCGTGGCATGGCAGCCGGCGGCAATGCGTAAAGCCGCCCGAACGCCGAATCGGGCGGGAATACTGTTCAAACGTTCACTTCTATCGAAGTCGGCATCTTGGCAGGCGTAAAGAATATCGAAGCCCGCGACCCAAAAAGCCACCGCGACGCCGAGCACTATGGGAATCTGCAGTTCGGCCATACCGCGAATGGCAACCCACGCCGCAAATGGCACCAGCATAAGTGACGCTCCGAGCCAGAAGTGAGCCGCGAAAGTGAATCGCTTCGTGAGAGAATACGCACAGATGAACGCCAACACAGGAACGGCAAGGTAGGCAGGCCAACGATTCGGCAAGAACAGCAGGGTCGATCCAACGAAGGCGACGCCACAGAACAACGCGAACGCAACGACAGCCGAGGTTCTTAGCTTCCCGGCGGGCAAGTGTCGTCCGGCGGTTCGCGGGTTGCGCCCATCAATGCGACGATCGACGAGGCGATTGAAAGCCATGGCCGTGCTTCGCGCGAAAACCATGCACATGAGCAATCCAACAATCTCAGCCAGCCGAATCGGCTCATCGCGACTTTTCCAGGCCAACACCGCCCCGAAAAAGGCGAAAGGCAACGCGAAAACAGTGTGGCTGAAGCGTATAAGTTCGAGGTAATTTCGCGCGATGGCGAGCATAGGTTGAGGCCTCAGAGTGCATGCGAACGTCAAGCCTATCTTGTCAGGTTCGCGAGCGCCGGCTATCGTTGGGGTGGCGAAAAGGAGTTTCCCATGGCCAGCTTTCGCGGTCACCTGACGTTTTCGGTCTCCCTCGGCGCCGTCTACGGGGGCCTGTCGTATTGGCAACTAGGCACCGATTGGGGCAGCTCGGCGCTAGCGGCGGGTCTGACAGCGATCGGCGGTATGTTGCCGGACCTCGACAGTGACAGCGGCCGACCAGTTCGTGAACTCTTCGGGCTTGCCGCCGTTTTTGTGCCCCTGATTCTGTTGCGTCGCCTGATGTACGAGGGTCTGACATCGGAGCAGATTCTTGTCATCTGCGGCATCGCGTTTCTGGTGGTCCGCTATGGGCTCTCGGCAGCCTTCAAGCGTCTGACGGTGCATCGCGGGATGTTCCACAGCATACCGGCAATGTTAATCGCGGGCCTCATGATCTTCCTGGGTTACCATCACCACAACTACCAGCCGAGAGCCTTCATGGCGATCGGCGTGATGATCGGTTTCTTGTCGCACCTTGTCCTGGACGAGATTTGCAGCGTTGATTTCCGAGGCCTGACGCCGAGGCTGAACAAATACGCCGGCAGCGCTCTGAAACTCACATCGCCATCGCGACCGGCTACAATATTGACCTATGCCCTGCTGGCGTTTCTGGGTTTTCTGACGTTCCGCGAAATCCGCCCCTTGATTCAGGATTCGGGAACTCGCTCGCCCATGGTCTCGATCCCATCGCAAAATCTGCCACTACCCCCCGAAGATGGCCAACGTCGTCCTTGATTCGGTAAGTTACCGGCACTCGTCGCAGCCGGCGTCGGGTCTGTTCGATTGCTCACTTTCAATCCGATCAGGCGAATTGCTGTCGATCGTCGGCCCCAGCGGCGCCGGGAAAACGACGCTGCTTCGTCTCATCGCCGGTCTGCTAACACCCGACCGCGGCACGATCACCATCGCAGACCGGGCCGTCACCCATCGGCCCCCAGTGGACCGCGACGTGTCGTTTGTGTCCCAGAAGCCGGCGCTGTATCCGCACTACGACGTGAGCCGCAATCTGTCAATCGGCCTGGAAATGCGTCGCCGTCACCTACCGTGTCATCTGCGTCCGGATTCAACGGAGATTCAGCGTCGCGTAGACGAGGCCCTGGATCTGCTCCACCTCCAATCGTTGCGAAATCGCCGTCCTCATGAGCTGTCGGCGGGCGAGCAACAGCGTGTGGCGCTGGGTCGTGTGTTGGTGCGTCGTCCGGCAGTGTGGCTACTGGATGAACCGTTGGCATTGCTGGATTGGCAACATCGCAACCAAATTCGTCGCGATATCCACTTGCTTCACCAGCGCGTTCTCGCCACAATACTCTTCGTAACCCACGACCCGGTCGAGGCGGTGCTATTGGGTGATCGGCTGGCGGTCCTAGACGCCGGCCATGTACGGCAAGTTGGGGAACCAGCTTTCGTGCAGGCGAATCCCGAGCATCGATCGGTGGCTGGCTTTCTTGGCTGGCCGTCGATGAACCTCACCGATGGTGTCCTGGCCCAGGATGCCGGGGGTCTCCGCTTCACATCGGCGGACGGTTTAATCCGTCTGTTGGTGGCGGCCGAAACGGCACCCCGCGGGAAAGTGGGGCAGCCGGTGACGGTCGGCCTCCGAGCAGATGATCTGTTCCCCGTCACCCAAGCTCCCGCGATTCCCCCGATTCGAGCCGCGTTCTTGCCGGGTCGTGTTGTTCGATTGGTGGAAGCGATTCCCCCTCGTTGGCTCGTGACGTTTTCCGTCGCCGGCCGCGATTGGTCGGTTTGGTGGACGCAATCGCCGCCGCCCATCGGACAGCCGATCGACTTGACGTTCGACACCGCGCGATTGGTTTGGTTCGACTCCGCCACGGGACGCCGCCTGGAATAGCCTCTGGAGATGCCGTCAATGCAAGGCCCGAAAGTGATGGAAATGGTCAACCTGATGCATCGCGAGAAGAACATCCCCAAAGAGGTGATCTTCTCCGGCATCGAAAACGCCTTGCAAGTCGCCATCGAGCGCGCCACCGGTGCCCCGGAAGGCGAGGTCACCGTCACGATCGACCGCATCAGCGGCATGATTACCGCACGGCGCGGCGATGAGGTCATTGCCCCCGAGACACTGGGTCGCATCCCGGCACAGTCGGCGAAAAACCTCATCATTCAGAAGATTCGCGAAGCCGAGTCCGACGGCGTGTTTCAGGAGTTCGTGAAGCTGCAGGGCGAACTCGTGAATGGGACCATTCAGCGACTCGACAACGGCACCGCAATCGTCACGGTCGGCAAGACTGAGTGCCTGCTGCCGCGAAGCGAGCAAATCCCCGGAGAGACGCATCACGTCAACGAGAGGATCAAAGCCGTAGTGATGGAAGTGCGCCGCGCGGGTCAGCGGGTGCGCGTCGTGCTTTCGCGGTGCCATCCCGATTTCGTGCGCTGCCTATTCGAGCAGGAAATCCCGGAAATCGCCGATCGCACGATAGAAATCAAGGCCGTGGCTCGGGAAGCAGGCTATCGAACCAAGATCGCGGTCAGCAGTATCGACATGAAGGTGGATTGCGTCGGAGCTTGCGTCGGCGTTCGCGGGGCGCGGATCAAGAACATCATCGACGAACTGAGCGGCGAGCGGATCGACATCGTGAGGTGGAATGACTCGCTGCAAGTGCTAATCCCGAATTCGCTTCAGCCTGCGGAAGTCGCCGAGGTGTTTCTGTATCCGCGACTCGGGCGGGCTATTGTGCTTGTGGCCGAAGACCAACTGTCGCTGGCGATTGGCCGCCGCGGCCAAAATGTGCGCTTGGCGTCAAAGCTCGTGGGTTGGGATATCGAGATCATGACCGTGGAGGAGTTGGACCAGAGCCTAGCGCGGGCCGAGGAATGGTTCGGGCAGATTCCGAATATCACCAATGAATTGGTCGAGTCGTTCATCACGGAAGGCTTCCTGTCATACCGCGACCTGACGTTTTTCGAACCGGCCCAACTGGCAGAAATGGCCGGCATCACCGAAGAGGACGCCGACGACATTATCGCCTTTGCCGAGGACATGGCCGACGAAATCGAAGAACAGGAAGAGGTTCGCATCGCGACCGAGCGAGAGGCAGCGAAGGCAGCCCGTCTGGCTCGAGCCGCCGAAGGTGGTCCACCGGATACCGTGACGGACGCCAAACAGAAATTCGACGACTTGTTTGCGCCAGGGCCGAACGCGGCGGCTCCCGCAAACGATGGCCCGCCGGCGGATGGCGAGCCAGCCGAAGGTGATGGCCCCCCAGCAGCGGATGGCGAGCCAGCCGAAGGTGATGGCCCCCCAGCAGCGGATGGCGAGCCGGCCGCTGTCGAACCTCCTGCGGAGGACGAACCCGCTGAAGCGCCGCCCAGCGAATAGCCCGCCTTTGGAGTTGCCCACCGCCGATTCTTCCGTCCCGGCAATTTCCACCGAGGGAAGCGCCCTTCCCTTGTTTCCGTTGTCGGTTAGAATACACCAATCCCTTACGTCGGTTTTTCGCGGATACCAGGACCCGATCCAGGCGCGGAGAGTTCGTCCCCGAGGAAATGCACTTGGCGCAAACGGAAAAGAAGCGTGTCTACGTCCTGGCCCACGAATTGGGCGTAGAAACGAAGGAATTGCTCGAGTACTGCAGAGAACTCGGGTTCGAGGCCAAGAACCAGCTTGCCAGCCTTGATGCTGCGCAGTGCGAGCAACTCAAGGCTCGGATTAAGCAAGGTCCCAAGTCCGGCGGACCGGCAGCCGCAGTCGCGTCTCCCGCCCGTCCCGCCGTCCCGGTGACCCAGAACCTCGCCGACCTAACCCGTGTTCGCAATCTTGGACCCGGGCGCTCGCCTCGAAAAGGCGAAGAAATCCCGCCCGCGGAAGTCGCGCCCGCGGCTCCGGCGCCTGCCGCTGAGCGAGTGCCGGCAGCCCCGCCGCCGCCCCCGGCTCCGGAACCGGTCGCCCCGCCGCCGCCAGCTCCCGTCGCGGCCCCGGCTCCAAAAGCGCCTCCCGCGCCACCACCGCCCTCGGCACCGGTCGCGCCGCCCTCGCCACCTCCAGCGACCCCGGTCGCGGCGCCCAAACCGGCTCCCGAAGCAGCCCCGGTCGTGACGCCACGGGCGCCTGTTCCGGCGCCCGTTGCTCCCATAGCGGCCCCGCCTGCCGTTGCAACCGTAGCGCCGCCGACGCCTCCCCCGACACCGCCGCCGCCCACGCGGGCCCCCGTGGAACAGGGTCGTCCCCCAACGATCGCCGCCGCACGCGTACCATCATTGAGCGGATCGAAGCCCGCCGTACCGCCGCCGGCCGCTCGCACACCCCAGCCGGCTCCCGACGACAAGCGACCCGCGCCCGGTCCTCGACCCGGTGATAGCGGCACCACTGGCATGCCGGGTATCGTGCGGCGTTCGCCCCGAGCCATTCGTGCCGGCGGGCCAGGCGAATTTGGTACGGCTGCCCGGCCGACTCCCCCGCCTTCGTTACGCGACAAGGCCGCCGCTGCCGGAAAAGTCGATGCCAAGCCGAAGGAGCCGGCTGCCCAAAAGCCCGTGGCCCGCCTCACCACGGACGAACAACAACGCAAAGCCCGGCAGGCTCGTGATGTTACGACTCTGAACAAGGCGTTGCTCAGCACCGGCGCCATCACCGAAACAAAACCCGTGGCTCCCGTCGAGGAAGAAGACGATTTGGAGCGCAAGCGAGCCGGCGGCGTGATTGGCCGAGCCGATCGCCACGCTCAGCGAAAACAGCGACTCGAAAAGCGAAAGACTGCCGTCGTCATCACCGATGGCCGCGTCGAGGAAATTGAGGACAATCGTCCCATCCGCGGCGGTCGCAAGCACATCAAACCGAAGAAGTTGCCCGGCACCGTTGCTCCGAAAGGCCCGACCATCATCCAGGTGCCCATCACGGTTCGCGACCTTTCGGCAGCTTTGGGTGAAAAACTCGGCAAGCTCCTTATCAAGGTTCTCGAATTGGGTTTGCCCAAGACGACCAATGTCAACTCAATGCTCGATGGCGAAACAGCAGAAATGATCGCGCTGGAGATGGGCAAGGAAGTCGAGATTCGCCGCGCCGCTGACGTCGAAGACAAACTCAAAGCGGGCGCCGGAGCCGAAGACAATCCCGAAGAAATGGTCGAGCGTGCCCCGGTGGTTACGATCATGGGCCACGTCGATCACGGCAAGACTTCGTTGCTCGATCGCATTCGCAGCAGCGACGTGGCCGGCGACGAAGTGGGTGGCATCACCCAGGTTATTCGCGCATGGCGCGTTGAGCATGACGGCCGGCCGATCACCTTCCTCGATACGCCGGGCCATCAGGCGTTCACGAAAATGCGAGCCCGCGGCGCCCAGGTCACCGACATCGCTGTTATCGTCGTCGCCGCCGATGACGGCGTCATGCCTCAGACCGAGGAAGCCATCAGCCATGCGAAGGCCGCCGGTGTTCAACTGGTCATCGCCATCAACAAGGTTGACCTGCCCAATTCCAACGTCTTGAAGACCAAGCAGCAGCTTTATTCGCTGGATGTTCTGCCCGACGACATGGGTGGCGACACGCCGTTTGTCGAGACCAGCGCGGCGACCGGCCGCGGGATCGACGATCTGCTCGAGGCGATCCTCGTCGCTGCCGAACTTCGCGAATTGAAGTCCAACCCGAACAAGCCGGCTCATGGCACGTGTTTGGAAGCTCACAAAGAGGGCGATGAGGGCGTCTTTGCCACGGTCCTTGTTCAACATGGAACCCTGCGTAAGGGCGATGTGGTCATCTGTGGGGCCAGCTTCGGCCGCGTGAGGGCAATGTACAACGACCACAATCAACTCATTGACGAAGCAGGGCCCAGCGTGCCGGTTCGCATCACGGGCCTGAACGAGGTTCCAGACGCCAGCGACTCGTTCCACGTGGTCGCCGATCTTAGCGCCGCTCGCGAAATCGCCGAGAAACGCCACGAAAAGATGCTCGACGCCGCCCTCATCCGCCGCATGCCGGTCAACGTCGATACCTTTGGTCAACGAAAGATCGACGAGTTAAAGATCATCCTCAAGGCCGACTTCCGCGGTTCGATCGAAGCGATTCGAGCGGAGCTGGAGAAGCTCAAGCATGATGAAGTCCGCGTCCGGATTCTGCACACCGGCATCGGCGGCATCACCGAAAGCGACGTCGAGTTGGCGCTCACCTCGCCGCAGGACACGATGATCCTGGGCTTCAACGCGGTGCCTGACGACGCGGCCTTGGCCCTGGCTGATTCCCGTGGCGTCAAGGTCCGGGAATACAACATCATCTACGAACTGACCAACGACGTCAAAGCCGCGCTCGAAGGCCGGCTCAAGCCTCGCGAAGAGATCATCCACCTCGGCCGAGCCTTGATCCGCGAGACGTTCAAGATCAGCAAGGTCGGCACCGTCGCGGGTTGTTATGTCACCAGCGGCGTGATCGAGCGATCGTCCAAGATTCGTGTCATTCGCGAAGGCGTGGTCGTCTACCCGCCCGCAGACAAGACCATTGGGTTGGAGTCGCTGAAACACTTCAAGGACGACGTCCGCGAAGTCAAACAAGGTTACGAATGCGGACTGAAGATCAACGGCTACGACGACATCAAAGTCGGCGACGTGATCGAGGCGTATCGGATCGAACAGGTCCAGCGAACCTTGTAGTGCCGGCGGCGCCTCCATGATGGCAGGCCGGCGGGGATGGTTCCCCGACCGCCATCGAGTGTGTCATGTATGTCGGCGCCTTGAAAATTCGATTGTTGGTCCGTGAGGCTCGGAGCCTAAAGGACAAGCGTCAGGTCGTTCGCAGTATCGTCGATCGGTTGCGGCACGAGTTCGCCGCCGCAGTCGCGGAAGTCGACGACCTGAACGATGCTCAATCTGTCGTCTTGGGCATCTCGCTCGTTGGCCCCGCCGCGAAGCCTCTGCGCGATTCGCTGCAACGCATCGCGGATGCCCTTCGCCGGCATCCCGTCGCTGAGTTGGTTCGATCGCAGTTTGCGGTTGTCAGCGGCGATGATTTCGGCTTGATTGACGACTTGCCCCTTCGCGGGTGATTGACGAGAATCCAGCAGGAATGAAACCTTACCGTCTGGACCGTGTTCGCGAAGTGATCCGAGAGGTGGCTAGTGAGACCATCTTGTTCGAGGTGCGCGATCCCCGTATCAAGGGCGTGACCGTGACGCGAGCCGACGTTTCCGGCGACTTGCAACACGCGAAGGTCTACGTTTCTATCATGGGTACCGACTCCGAACAGGCCAGGTGCCTCAAAGCGCTGTCCCACGCAGCTGGATTCGTGCAATCCCGGCTGGGCGAACGGATGCGAACACGCTTTACGCCCACGGTCCGGTTCGAGCTGGATCTCGGCGTGAAGAACAGTATCGAGGTTAGCCGGCTCATTAACGAGGCGCTCGCCCAGAGCGCGCCGGCACCCGTTGAACCCCCGGCCGACACCGCGGATGATCCCGCGGAGGATGCGTCTGCCTGATTGTTCCGACACGATGCGGAGACCCCTTAATGGCTTCCACGACGAATAAACCCCAGGCGTTCAATCAGCTCCTCGCGGCGCTCAAAAAGCACTGCGATCCAGCGGATCCCGAGAAGCGACCGGTTCTGGAAACTCTCATCTACGGCATCCTCCGCGAAGGGGCCACCCGGGCCTTGGCCGACGACGCCTTCCTCAAACTCAAGTCGAGCTTCTTCGACTGGAACGAGATCCGCGTCAGCACCCCGCAAGAGGTTTCCGAGGTCCTGACCACACTGCCCGATGCCGAAATGAAAGCCCAGCGGATCGTCGCCGTCCTGCAAGAGGTCTTCGAAACCAATTACTCATTTTCACTCGACGACATCGACAAGAAAGGCCTGAAACAGGCCGCCAAACAACTCTCCCGCTTGCATGAAGTAACCGATTACGCCATCGCGTGGGTCGTTCAACAGGCTCTCGGCGGTCACGCCATCGGCCTCGATTCTCCGACGATCCGTGTCATCAAACGCCTCGGTCTGGCCGAAGACGAAGACAATCCCGAACACCTTCGAACAAGCCTCGAACACTACGTTCCCAAGGCCAAAGGAGCGCTCTTCGTCGAGGCCATCAGCCAAATCGCGGCTGACTATTGCGCCGAGAACGACCCCGCGTGCGGCAACTGCCCCTTGCGAGCCGACTGCCCCACGGGTCAGGATCGCGGGCCGGCTGAAGGCACTCGCCGGCCAAAGCCGCGATAAATGGGCCGCGATACGCCGCGCGGGCATTTCCCGAAGCGTCTCGAATTCGGCCGGCACTTCCCTGGGAGCCGTCATGCGTCGACTATGCGGCATGATCGTCGCCCTGTTCGGGGCAACGTCGCCGGTATGGGCTCAGCCTATCCCCGGCGACAGACCCATCGAACGCACCATGGCAGTGACCCAAGCCGAGCGAATCGCGCGCGAAGCCCGAGCCTTGTACGGACTCGGAGTCGTCTTTCAGCGACAAGACCGGCTTATTGACGCCATTCGCTCTCTCGACGAAGCCGTCCGCCTCGACCCGGACGCCATCCCTCCACGACGCTCGTTGCTGGCGATCCATCGCGCCCTCGGCCGCAACGACGAAGCCATCGCTGTCGGGCAACGGATTGTCGAACGCGATCCCGGCGACTTCGAGACCTGGGAAGCGCTCGCCGAAATTCTCCACGACGAAAAGCGACACCAGGAGGCCATCAACGCGATGGCCCACGCCACCCGTTGCGAAAAAGCCAAAGGCGACCCGCGCCACCTTTTGTTGATGCTCAATCGCTTGCTCGGATGGGCCGAGGAGTCGCGTGATTTTGCGACGGCCGAATCCACCGGGCGCAACCTCGCGGCCTTGCTTGAACGTGAGCGGCTGGAGTTTCAGAAATATGGATTCCTTACCGCCGACGAGATTCACCGCGAGATCGCCGAGACCCAGGAGCGAATTGGGAGCGCGTGCGTCGGCCTGAAGCGGCTCGACGCGGCCCTGGAGATGTTTACGGCGGCCCAGGAACGCTACAACGGCAAGGGCGGCCCGGCCGATCCTAAGCGATCGAATCGCATTCTCGGCCATCTCGGCGAGGTCTACCACGCCCTGGGCCGGTATGACGCAGCTCTGAATTATTTGAACAAACACTTGAGCGATCCGGCGGCCCCGATCAACTCACATCGATTGCGTGCCGACACCCTGCGACAACTCGGTCGCGGGACCGAGGTCGTGCCGCTGCTTGAAGCTGCCGCACGCCGGCACCCAAAGAACATTCCCTTTCAACTTCTTCTGGCAGAAGAACACGAAAACGTCGGCAATCTGTGGGCTGCCGAGTCGATTTACAAGCGTCTCCTGGCCGATGCCGCGTCGCCGAACCTCGACGTCTGCCGCCGGCTCTTTCGGCTCTATTCCTCGGAGCGAAATCACGATCGCGCGTTGACGATGCTCAACGCGGAAATCGCCATCATTGAAGACAAACAGAAGCCCGAGGCGACCCGAGTCGCCGCCGCCGCGCGAGGCAAGGCAATCGTTGCCGCGTTGCGTGCCCATCCGCCGCTCATTCGAGCCATGCTTCCCGATGCCATTCGCGCGCTGAGGCAGGAAGACCCCGATCGGATGAAACTGGCGCGCCGCACCTATTACATCTTGGCGAATCTCGCACTCCACGCCGGCGACTTGGACGCGGCCGAGACGCTCTTTCGCGACAGCCTCCGGCGTATTCCCGTATTCCTGGCGATCTACGTCCATGACGGATTGTTCGACGTTCTGATGAAGAAGAAAAAGTTCATGGAGATTGTCGCCGTCAGCACCGAGCGAATCGAGAATCAGGACACTAATGTCGCCGTCTATCGCCATTTCCGCGCGCTGGCTCTGGCCCGACTGAACCGGCTCGATGATGCATTGGCCGATCTCGATCAAGCCGTGCAGGATGCGACCGACCCCGGCAAGCTGTCGATCCGCACCGAAAAAGTCTCGATGCTGACCCGCGCCGGCCGCTTGGATGAGGCCCTCGCGGATGCTCAAAAGATGCAGAAAGAGTTTCCGCGGGCCGCCGACGCCAAGGCCGTTCGACACCAGTTGGCCTCCGTCCACGCGGCTCGGCGTGAATATGACAAGTCCGAGGCGATCCTGCGAGCGATACTGATCGACGACCCGGATGACGCCAGCGCTCACAACGCCTTGGGATATCAGTGGGCCGACCAGGGCCGAAACCTCGACGAAGCGGAGCAACTGATTCGGCGAGCCATCGAACTCGACAAAATCCAGAAACGAGAGGTCGTTTCGACCACCGAGCAAAGCGCGGCGTTCTTGGACAGCTTGGGCTGGGTCCTGTTTCGCAAGGGCAAGCTCGATGAAGCCCGGCACTGGCTGGAGCAGGCGACGGCCCTCGATAACGGCCGCGAGGATCCGTCCATCTGGGATCATCTGGGCGATGTCTATTTCCGCCTCGCCGACAAGGCCAAGGCGCGCGCGGCATGGGATCAGGCCGCACGTTGGTATGACGACGAGCCGCGAGGGCTGGCCGATGAACGCCGCGCCGAACTCAAACGCAAACGGGCACTCCTCGCCGCGCCCGAATGACCGTTCCGCTTCGACGGCGCCGGTATACAATACACGCACTCGAGGGTTTTTCGCGGAGGGAGCAACCATGTCAGGCCATTCGCATTGGGCAACGATCAAGCACAAGAAAGGGGCCATTGACGCCAAGCGCGGCAAGCTGTGGAGCAAGTTGAGCCGGGCCATCATCATCGCGGCCCGTCACGGCGGCGGCGACCCCACTACCAACTTGAAACTGCGCTACGCCATCGACAAAGCCCGCGAGGTGTCGATGCCCAAAGACAACATCGAGCGTGCCATCAAACGCGGCACGGGCGAGCTTCAGGGTGAGACTCTCGACGAAATCACCTATGAGGGATTTGGCCCCGGCGGCATCGCGATTCTCGTGGACGTCCTAACCGACAATCGCAACCGCACCATCGGCGAGGTTCGCAAGATCTTCGAACGCGGCGGCGGCAAAATCGGCAGTGCCGGGTCGGTCTCGTTCCTCTTCGACCGCAAGGGCCTATTCAGCGTCCCCGCCAACTCCATCACCGAAGACGAGTTGATGAATCTCGTGCTTGAAGCCGGCGCCGACGACATCAAACTGGTCGGCGACTCGTTCGAGATTACCTGTGACCCTACGAGCTTTGGCGCCGTTCAAGAGGCGTTGAAAGGCCGAAACCTTGTGCCAGCCATCGCGGAAGTAACCCAGATACCGAAAACGCCAATGGACGTGGACACCGAAACCGGTCAACGCGTCATGCGACTCATGGAGGTGCTGGACGACTACGACGACGTGCAACACGTCTACTCGAATCTGAATGTGACCGAGGCCATGGTCGCGGGCATCTGATACCGGCCTCATGAGCGGAACGCGGTATTTCGAAATTCATCAGCCCTGCCGCGTTGACGACGAGCGGCTTTTGCGACGCCCCTTAGTTCGCTGGAGTCTCCCAGGTCATCCGCTGGTCACGGCTTCCCTTTCGCGATCAGGCCCGCCAGAAAATGCACGGGGTCTCCCCGTTCGCGCGCCACTTCCGCCAAGGTCGCGAAGTCACCAACTCTCTGGCACAAATCATAGACCGTCGGACACGACATCTGCCGCTCGTCAGCCTGGGAAAGATGGGCCTTCGCGACCAGGAGAGCGTCGCTCGGACGGCCGATTCGCAACAAGAGATTCACCAACACTTCGGCCGGATATGAGCTATCGGGGTCCGAATCCAATTTTGCTCGGAAATGGGCAATCGCCTCGTCCACGGCGTCGCCGATGAGGGCGCCCAAATAGATCGCGTGGTCGGCGTAGAGGTCGTCGAACGGTGGCGCCCCCTCGCCTTGAAGCATCGGAGCGAGCTTCATGCCGTACGAGCAGAGGTCGCGAGCTAGCTTCAATTCCTCGCCGTTGGGGATATTCAGGCTCAGTTGAACCGTACTCGACAAGTGCGACACATCGACCAGATACATCTGATCGGCGAAAAGCCAATCGCGGCCGGCAACCAATTCCGCGATGGTCGTGCCGGTCGGCTCGAAGCCTTGTTGGGCCGCTATTTCGGTGCGAAGTCGCTCAAACAACTGATGGTGCATCGAACGCACAAGTTTTCGGGCGCAGCCTTCGGCAATGGCAGGAAACTGCCGCGGATCAACCTCACAGGCCGACGAAATCGCGCGGCAAATGCCATAACGCTCGATGATCAAATCGAAGCCGCGATCGGGTGCGACACCATGATGAAACGCAATCTCGATCGTCGCCGCCAGTCGCTCGTCGTCCTCGTCGGGTTGATACTTCGCGATGGCATCGGCCACCGGCTGACTCTCGCCAATGGTGCGGTAAAAGGTATAAGCCGACGGGATATTGCCGGCCTCAAGGTAGAGTTGCCCCACTTCGCGGCAAGCGGAGCGAATAGCCTCTTCGTGTTTTGCCTGGACGCCGGCAGGCATGGCATTCGTCGCAGTTGGGATCGGTGAGACTCCCAGCTCAACTCGATTCTGCATCAGCCGCGCATAGAAGAGCTTGGCATACTCGCCCTGTTCGCGAAGGCTGTCACAGAGTCGGGCGACCGCGGCGGCAGGGCCGTCCGAGGCCAGAGCGGCTTCGAGCGTCGGTAACAAGGCGTCAAGAGCGTCAGATTCCGGCATGGAGTCACTCCGGTAGGGTTTCCTTCTAATGTACGGAAACTCGAATGATGACATGAGGTGCCCGGTGACCGCCGGGGGACACGGCAGTGATCATTAGATAGTTGACCTTTTCATTCCCCCAGTTTTACGGTATCTCCCCCGATCTACCCGAAAATCGGGGGCGGAGGAGTTTGCCATCATGCGTCGAGGCCGACACTTCTGGGTGATCCTGCCGTTGCTCGCGGGGCTTTTGGCGGTGGCTCGCGGCCAGCAGGTTCAGCGAGAGCCGTTCACCGAGCGCCCCCAATGGCAGCGTGGACCGGCCGATGCCAAGGCTGACGAAGTTGAACACCGGCTGACCAATGAATCCGCCCATTCCGCCCCGACCTCCGAGACGATCAAGCTCAACGTCGAGATTGGCGGCGGCGCGTCGCCCTCGGTTCACTACGTTTATCCGACACGCCGCGCACCGCTGGCCGAGGAATTCGTGGGCAGCGTCTGGGTTCGCGCCACCAAGCCCGGCATCCAGCTCAAAGCGCGCCTCGTGCTGCCCCATATGCGAAACCCCGATCGACCCGAGGAAGCGCTGACGGCCCTCATTCCTGGCGAGATGTATGAGTCCACGGGTCGATGGCAGCGAATCGAGTTGCGCAACGCCGTCAAGGCCGCCAAACAGGAACAGCAGCTCATGCGGGCGCGTTTGGGGCGCGACGTCGATCTGACGGATGCCTACTTCGATCAAATGATTCTGAATCTGTACACGACGCCCGGCCCCGTCCAGGTCTGGATCGACGACCTGGAAATTGGGCCGGTGCTGCCGGAATCGCCAAGCGGACGATCGACGGCCGCGACCCCGACGGCGCCCGGAGTCGGGCCGCCGCGAGGGGCCGTTACAGGGGCACCACGACGCGGGCGAGGGGCCTTGGTCGAAATCAACCGCGACCAACTCCTCATCGACGGTAAGCGGTTTTTCTTCCGCGGTATTCGACAGACAGACGTTCCGATGGAGTTACTTGCCACGCACGGATTCAACACCGTGTTCATCGATGGCTCGTCGGCGTCCAACGCCCTCGACGAGGCGTCGACTCGCGGACTGTGGGTCGTGCCGGAGCTGCCCATCGGCAACAATGACCGGCGCGGCGTGCCCGGTTCGGTCGCCTCCCGGAGTCGCGACGAGGGCGACTCCGACGGCCCCGGGCGACTCATGAGCCGATTCCAAATCAACGACCGCGTCCTTTTCTGGTATCTCGGGGCCGGTCGCACATCGGAGCAAGTCGAACTCGTCTCTCGCTCGGCGCAACGCATCCGCGAGATCGACGCGAATCGGCCGGTGGCTGCCGACGTCTGGGACGGGCATTGGCCTTACTCTCGGAACGTCGACATGCTCGGCGCTCATCGCTTCCCGCTCATGACGGGGATGGAATTGACTCGCTACCGCGACTGGCTGGTGCAGCGGCGCAATTTGGCGTTGCCCGGCACCTTTTCGTGGACATGGATTCAGAATCACCTACCGGAATGGTACACCGAGGTGGTTCACGGGCGCTCGGCAGACGCGGCGTTCAACGAGCCGATCGGCCCGCAACCCGAACAGATTCGGTTACTCACTTACGTTGGGCTTGCCTCCGGCAGTCGAGGGTTGGCCTATTGGTCGGATCGAGCTTTGGCGGATTCTCACAACGGGCGCGACCGGCTGTTGGCCCAAGCCTTGCTCAACATGGAGCTTCAGTTTCTGGAGCCGATCCTGCATTCACTCATCGACGCGCCGACCTGGATCGACACGTCCAACATCAACGTAAAGGCCGCGGTCCTGCGATCCGAGCAAGGGATTCTGGTAATCCCGATGTGGATCGGGTCGGGCGCCCAATACGTTCCGGGGCAATCGGCTCAGGCGTCGCTTCTGGTCACGGTTCCGGCGGTCCCCATCGGTCGCATGGCGTGGGAAGTCTCTCCCGGTGAAGTGCGAACGCTCCCGCAACGGCGCATCACCGGCGGTGTCCAAGTCACTATTCCCGAATTCAACTTGACGTCGGCGATTGTTTTTACCGGCGACTTGGTCGGAATCGCGAGTCACTGGCAGCAACAGGCCGGCGAGAACGCCCAAAAGGTCGCGACGCTTTCTTACAACCAAGCCGTCGCCGAATACGAGAAGATCAAACCGATTCAAGAACAACTAGCCCGTTCAGCGCCGGCCGTCGCGGGGGCAGACGAACTCATGTACGACTCGCACCGCCGGCTGTTGAAGGCCAAAGCCGCCCTGGACGGTCGCGACTATCGTTTGGCGTTTCTCGAATCGCAACGATCGCTGCGGCCTCTTCGAATCCTGATGCGAAGCCAGTGGGAGCAAGCCGTTGCCAAGCTGGACACGCCAGTGGCCAGCCCGTTGGCGGTCAGTTTCTACACGTTGCCGCGTCACTGGGCCTTGATGGAAGGAATGCGTCACTCGACGCCCGGGCCCAACAGCCTCAGCGCCGGCGATTTCGAGGCGCCCCTGGAAACATCGGGTTGGGCGATTCAGCAAACGACACTCGACGACGTGACGCTCTCGGCCCGCACGATCAGCGACAAGCCGCATCAGGGCCGGCAGTGCTTGGAGCTTCGCGTCATGCCCCGACCCGGAACGCCTGACAAACCCGCCAAGACTCCGGCTGCCCTGGAACGAACCCTGGTCTCAGCCATCAGCCCGGTGAGTCGGTTTTCGCCCGGCACGATGGTCAGGATCAGCGGTTGGCTTCGCGTGCCGCAGCCGATTCAGGCCTCCGCGGATGGCGTGTTGCTGTTCGACAGCGTGGGCGGCGAACCGTTGGCGGTGCGCCTCACAGACGCCACCGAGTGGAAATCGTTCTCGCTCTATCGGCGCGTTCCTGCCAATGGCGAAGTCTATCTGACGGCCGCCCTGACGGGCATCGGCACGGCCTACTTCGATGACCTTCGCATCGAGCCGATGCTGCCAAACCGTCCCGCGGGAAGTGTGCTTCAGCCGTGACGGATTCGCTCGAGATTCTTCACCAGGGATTCCATCGGCAGTCCGACCACATTGCTTAGGCTTCCGCTCACGACGCGAACCCACGGGTCATCAGCCCCTTCGACGGCGTAGGCCCCGGAACATCCGACCCATTTGTTGGATGCCAGATATGCATCCAGTTCGCTTTGATCGAATGCCTTCACGGCGACGTCGCTGACTTCCTGCCAACAAATCTGCCAGTCGCCGGGACGAACCCAGAGCGTGACACCGGTCCAGAGTTGGTGGACGGTGCCGGCGAGATCGCGCAGAATCCGCTCGGCCTCGGCAACGTCAGCCGGCTTCCCGACCACTCGGCCGCGATGCCAGCCCACGGAATCGGCGGCGATGACAACGCCATCGCTCACCGCGGGCGCGACCTTCGCCGCCTTCATCCACGCCACCCGCTGAACGTATTCCCGAATATCGCCATGTTCGGCTTCAACCGGCTCGTCGATATTCGCCGGGCGCACCTCGAACGAATAACCGGCCTGTTCCATCAACCAGCGTCGCCCCCGCGACCCGCTGGCGAGAATCAGCCGCATCGGAAACGTCATGGCGTTGCTCCTTCGCACGTCAATCGAGGGTAAGGATATGAGCCGAAGGCCGAATTCAAGGCTTGCAATCACCCGTGAGACGCCCGAGAATGTCATGC
>CAZESP010000079.1:0-17477 GCA_964515185.1 uncultured Alcaligenaceae bacterium | reverse complement strand
CCAACAACTTCAATCGGGCATTAGCTCGCTCCAAGAAAAAATGGCCGGGCGCGACATGCAATTGAAACAGGCTGACGATGAGCGCAAGGAAGCGATGCGCGAGATTCAACTTCTCCGCGAGCGCCTTGCGAAAGTCGAGGTGGCAAATGCTGCCCGGCCCGACTTGACAGTGCCGCCAGTCCCGGCTCCGCCGGTGGCGACCGTTCGGGCTCCGCGAATCCCGCTGATCGCACAACCTCTGCCTCCCGTGAAGTCGGCTCCAATGCCCGATGGAGAACGATAAACGCCGCGATTTCCGCTCGCGTTTTCGACGCCTACCCCTAAGATGAGGGTAGGCGTTGTTGTTTTTCACCGGACCGTCTCCATGGAACGACTTAACAAACTCCTTGCCCATGCAGGCGTCGGCTCGCGCCGACACTGCGACGAACTCATTACCAATGGCCGCGTCACCGTTGACGGTGTCAAGGTTCGGGAACTTGGATTGCGCGTCGATCCACAGACCCACAAGGTTTGCGTCGATGACGTTCCCGTGAAGCTCGAGAATCACGTCTATTGGCTTCTGAACAAGCCACGTGGCTACCTTTGCACCAACGATGACCCCGGCGGGCGACCCCGCGCGATTGACTTGCTGCCGCACGTCGAACAGCGGGTGTATCCGGTCGGCCGCCTCGATGAAAATAGCGAAGGTCTCTTGCTGCTGACGAATGATGGCGACTTGGCCTACCGGCTCATGCACCCAAGGTTCGGCATCGAGAAAACCTATCTCGTCCAAGTCGCGGGATTCCCGACCACTGATGACCTTCGACGATTGCTCGAAGGTGTCTTCCTTGCCGAGGGAAAGGTCCGCGCCAAACGAGCCAAGAAGCTGAAGACCCAAGGTGACAGCACTTGGCTGAAAATCGTGTTGTGCGAAGGCAAGAACCGCGAGATTCGCCGTATGTTGGCCCAACTCGGGCACAAGGTCATGCGCCTGAAGCGCGTCGCGATTGGGCCTGTCGAACTTGATCGGCTTCCATCGGGAAAAGCCAGGCGGCTTAGCAAGCCGGAATTGGATGCCCTACGATCGGCGTGTGAGCCGCGCCGACCCGCGAAGCCCGCCGAGGGTCGCCCATCGTGACAGAGGCTGTGTCGCTACGTCGAGTGCCGGTCGTCGAAAACCCTCGCGTCGCCGATCGAACATTTCGAATTCGGCTCGAATGTCCCGCCATCGCTGAGCGCATTAAGCCGGGGCAATTCCTAATGCTGCGATTGCCCGCGACAACCGATCCGCTGCTCGGACGCCCCTTCGCGTTGTACGACACGGTTGTCGATGCTCATGGCCGGCCACGCTGGATCGATGTCGTCTACCTCGTCGTCGGAAAAATGACCTCGCTCCTGGCAGAAATTCGAGCCGGTGACGCCCTGGACGTTTGGGGACCATTGGGCAATGGTTTCGCCGACCTGACGGGGACCGATCATGTCGCATTGGTCGCCGGCGGCATCGGCCAAACGCCGTTTCTCGCGTACATTCGCGATCTCCTCGGCACCCGAGACTACGGCGGGCGACCGAGAAGAAAACAAGTGGAGCGCGTCTCACTTTATTACGGTGTTCGGTCGGCAGCGTTAGCCGCCGGGGTCCACGACTTCGAGGACGCGGGTGCCAAGGTCAATCTTGCAACCGACGACGGCAGCTTGGGGTTCCACGGTTTCGTAACGCAGCTCCTCGAAACTCACGAGGCGCCGTCGTTCATCGTGGGCTGCGGGCCGGAACCGATGCTTCATGCGTTGGCCGACCAGGCGTCCCGTCGCGGAATCCGATGCCATGTTTCCCTTGAGACGCCGATGGCGTGTGGCGTTGGCATTTGCTTCAGTTGCGTGACGCGCGTGAAGACCGACGATGGTTGGGATTATCGCCGGGTCTGTATTGATGGCCCGGTCTTTGATGCAACTCAAGTCGTTTGGTAGCCAGCTGCATAACCCAAGCCCGCGCCGGGCAAGATTCGCGGCACCATCACGCCGAATGGCCATTCGACGAAGTTCCACGGAATCTTTCTTTTTCGTCGCGATTCGCGTGTAGGTGCTTGTAACCTCTCTCGCGGGCGTTTAGAATCTGCCCTGAACTTCATCGATCCCCAGTCTCCATGAGGACGATCGTCATGAACGACCCGAAAAATAAGCCGCCATCGTCGGGGCTGACTCGGCGCGCCTTTCTGAGGGGCGGCGCCGGTGCCGCGGCGGCCGGCGCGATGAGCCGGCTACCGCTGCCGGCAGCCGTGGCCGATGACCCGAAACCCGCGCCGGCTGATGCCGTCGCCATTGGGCCTGGCCCGGTCAAGATCGAATTGACCGTGAATGGCGCCAAGATGACCACCAGCGTCGAACCTCGCGTGACGCTGCTGGATGCTCTGCGAAACTACTTGGATGTGACCGGTTGCAAGCGGGTTTGCGATCGGGGCACATGCGGCGCTTGCACCGTGTTGCTCGACGGCAAGCCGGTCTACGCATGTACGATGCTCGCCCTTGAAGCACGAGGTCGCGATATCAAGACGGCCGAGGCACTGTGGGGTGATGGGAAGCTCGATGCCGTCCCCGCTGCGTTTGTCAAACACGATGCGCAGCAGTGCGGTTTCTGCACACCAGGATTCGTCGTCGCGATGAGAGCGGCGTTTGACAACAATCCGAACGCATCCCCGGCCGAAATCGAAGACGCCCTCTCCGGCAACATCTGCCGTTGCGGCACCTATGAACAGATGCGGCACGCGATCGCCGAACTCTGCAAAAAGAAGGAGGGCTAGTCCATGGGTACGAGTTGGCCGAAAAAGCGACGACTCATCGGAACAAAGGTTCCGCGACTCGATGGCGCTCTCAAATCGACGGGCCGCGCAAAATACAGCTATGACGTGAATCGTCCCGGGATGCTGCACGGCGTCATCTTGCGGTGCCCGCATGCCCACGCGCGACTGAAGAGCATCGACACGTCAGCCGCCAGCAAGATGCCGGGCGTCAAGGCGGTTTATGTGATCGCCGATCCGTCCAAGAACCCGCGTGAGCTGTTCTACGTCGGCGATGAGGTTGCCGCGGTTGCCGCCGATACCGAGGAACATGCTCGAGATGCGGTTCGGGCGATCAAGACGGATTACGATATCCTCGAACATTTCGTTCATGAAGCCGCGGTACTCAAGAATCCGACGAAGAAGACCGTTGGCGGTCCCGGCACGAGCAACATTCAGGCGTTGAAGGCGTACACCAAGGGCGATGTGGATAAAGCCTTCGCGGCGGCGGATGCCGTCGTCACCGGAACCTACGGTGCGGCCGTCATCAGCCACCAATGCCTTGAGCCTCATGGTTTGGTCGCGGAATGGGACAAGGACGGCGGCCTGACCGTTTGGGCCTCGACGCAAGCCACGGTGGCGACGGCTCAACAATTGGCGATGCGATTCACGATTCCACCTACGAAAGTGAAGTGCTTGACGCCTCACATGGGAGGCGGATACGGTGCCAAGTTTGGACCCGACGTCCAGGGCTTCGCCGCCGCCGAACTGGCTCGGATGGCCGGGGCACCCGTCAAGATTATGCTCGATCGCGAGTCGGAGATCATTGCCGCCGGCAACCGACCTTCGGTGTACGGCACCGTCAAGATTGGTGGGATGAAAGACGGCAGCATCACGGCCTTCGAGGTCGATTGCCACGGCACATCGGGCCATACGAGCGGTGCGACCGTCAATCTCGGCTTGCTGCCCTATGTATATTTAGACGCGGTTCCGAATATCAAGCGGGCCCATACTGTGGTCCGTGTCAATGCGGGGGCCGCCCGAGCGATGCGAGCGCCGGGTCACCCTCAAAACTGCATCCTCACCGAGTTCGCCGTCGATGATCTGGCAGCCAAGCTCGAAATCGACCCGCTCGTGATTCGCCGCAAAAACCTTCCGCCCAGCGATCCCGAGGCCGCGAAGAAAGATCCGGTGACGTGGCTCGCCATTCGCAACAAGATCTATTCCGAGCAACTCGACATAGCCATCAAGCTATCGGGTTGGGCGGAAAAATGGCATGCTCCGGGCAAAGGGCCGAAGAAAGGCTCGATGCGGCATGGTATCGGGATGGCGCTTCACACTTGGGGCGGCTCCGCTCAAGGCGGCCAACCCAATGAAACGACCGTCATCATCAGCCGCGATGGCACCGTATCGGCGGAGTCGTCCACGCAAGACCTCGGCACCGGACAACGAACCGTGACGGCGATCGTTGTTGCTGAGATTCTCGGCTTGGAACCGGCGGATATTCTCGTCAATCTTGGAATAAGCTCTTTGGGGCATTCGACCGGATCGGGTGGCAGTACGACTTGCCCATCCCAGGCGCCCGCGGCACTTCGAGCCGCTGTCGCCGCACGGGACGATCTCTTTGCCAAGGTCGGCAAGAAGTTGGGCGTCGATCCGAAGAACCTCACGATCGAAGTGGGGAAGGTCGTCGATACCGACTCCAAGAAGAGCTGGACGTGGAAGGAATTCTGCGCTCGGCTCGGCATGGAAGAGGCCAAAGGACGCGGTGACTGGAATCAGCCGATGTCCGTCGATCCTCAGCATGCCAATGTGTCGAGCGTGCAAGTCGGTGGCGTCCAAACCGCGGAGGTCTGGGTCGATATCGAAACCGGCGTTGTGCGCCTAACCCACATGGTCGCTGTCCAAGACTGTGGCATGCTCATTAACAAATTGGGCTGCGAATCCCAAGTGGCCGGCGGCGTCATCATGGGCATCAACTACGCGATGTTCGAAGAGCGGATCATGGATCAGGCGACCGGGCGCCAGCTCAACGCCGACATGGAGTTTTACAAACTCGGCGGTATCCGCGACATGCCGAAGATCACCGTTCACATGCAGGACATGCCTGAACGCGGCGTCATCGGCATCGGCGAACCGCCCACGATTAGCACGGCGGCAGCAATCGGCAATGCAGTCTTCAACGCCCTCGGTGTTCGCGTTCCGATTCTACCTCTCACCCCGGACAAGGTCCTCGACGCGATCGCGAAAGGAGGAAAGGCGTCATGAAGAACTTCTCGTATTTCCGACCGGCCACTCCCGGTCAGGCGATAGCCCTGCTTGGCTCGGGATGGGGCAAGATCGAATTGCTGGCTGGTGGCACCGACCTATTGGACTTGCAAAAAGAGTATGTCGCGCAGCCTGATGCGGTCGTCAGTCTGGGTGGCATCAACGCCAAAGGCTTTCGCGACATCCAAGCCGCCTATCCGCCGGGGGCGTTTCCTCCGTCCATCACCATCGGGGCTGGGGTCACGCTCGCGCAAATCGCCGCGAGTAAGGACCTCGCCGCGTATGCGGCCCTGACGACGGCGGCCCGAATGATCGGTGGACCGCAAATTCGCAATATGGGAACCCTCGGCGGAAACCTCTGCCAACGGAACCGCTGCTGGTATTTTCGCGATGACGAGATTCCTTGCCTCATCAAGGGAGGCGAGAAATGCTACGCACTCGATGGCGAAAATCAGTATCACGCCATCTTCACCAAGCGTCAGCCATGCGTGATCGTACATCCTTCGACTTTGGCACCGGCGTTGATCGCCTTCGGCGCTTCGGCCGAGGTTCAAGGCCTTAAGGGAAGTCGAAAGATCCCAATCGAGGAGTTGTTCCACACTCCGAAATCGCCTGATGATCGGGAGCACGTCTTGGCGCCGAATGAGATTCTAATGTCGGTCTCGTTCGCGGCTGGTTCGCCGCAGTTCGCCAAGTTCTGCAGCGCCAGCTACGAGGTTCGGCACAAGCAATCCTATGACTGGCCCCTTGTCCAAGCGGCTTGCGCGTTTCACTTCGAGCGTGATTCGAAGGTTGCCAAGGGTGTGCGTGTGGTGCTCGGACACGTCGCGCCGACGCCTCTGTTATGCACGGCGGCGGCTGCGGCCATCGAGGGCAAGGAAATCAATGAGGAGACCGCGGCGGCTGCCGGCAAAGCGGCGTGCGATGGCGCCGCCCCTTTGAAGCAGAACGCCTACAAGGTGAGACTCCTTGAAGTCGCCGTGAAACGTGCCATCCTCACGGCGGCTGGCGCTCCAAAGTATTGGGAGCTTTGATCGCGATTGACCCGTTCCGGTTCGCCGTTGAACCGGTTGGAGGAACTCTCATGTCAGAACTTCCGGTTATCGCGCCGCGCTGCATGTACCTTCAGTGCAAGGCTATGGTCGTCTATGGCGAGTCGTTCGAAGACGACCCTGACTATCAAGCAGGTCTGACAAACTTCTGGTGTGTTCGGAGTGCGAAGTCTCTGGGACCCGATGACGACGAAGTCAATCTCGGTCGCTGTACGGATCCGACGAGACCGTGCTATCAGGCTTTTTGAAACGATCAATCGAAGGTTGCCGGCGGGGCCTCAAAATGGGACCCCGCCGGTCAACCCACTTCCCATTCCCTTGACCGCGAATTGTCACTTCTCCTTTGCTGGCTTCATGCCATAAACTAACACAAGCCGGGAATTGTCGTTCCATCGAGGAACTGACACAACCGTTTCGGCGTCCAAGATTGAGTCATCGACAGAACCTCGCACTCGAGGAATGCAATGGCCGAATCCGTCGTGGCGAAGTGTCCGGGTTGCAAGAAATCGGTTCGCATGCCGCTGGAATGGGCGGAACGAACAGTTCGCTGCAAACATTGTGGAATGGTTTCCCAGGCTCGCCCGTCAGCCGGTTTGGTGGCGCGGCAGTCGGCCGCAGCCGCGGCGCCGCCAGCCGCTCCGGTCCCGGTACCCCAATCACCACCGGAGCCAGAGTTCATTGGGAATGGTCACCAGCCATTCGCCATGACTCCCGCGCCGAGTTTGTCCCCAACGACCGCAGCGCCTTCCGGGGCAAATCCATTTGCTCTGCCGGACGATCAACCCGACCTGACGGTGGTTCCGCGATACAAGACCCGTCGCGAATCGAGTCTTGGAATGCAGTTGCTCGTGGTAGGGTTACTGTTGATCGTTGCTGGCGGCAGCGTCGGCGGGCTGTATTATGCCCGGCCCGACTTGTTCCGCAAGGCGACATCGGCCGATGGCGGCACTGCGTCGAACGACAAGAACGCCGATTCGGAAAATGTTCCGACGCCCACGAAGAAAACGGACTTGCCCTCTCAGGCCGCTGCTGGGTTCCCCCGACGAATTCTTGGGATTAGCGTCAACAACTACCTTTACGCGAATCCAACAAGCTACGGCATCGACACAAGCAAGTCGCCGATCAATCATGATTTCGGCCGCGTGATTCGGCTGATTGCCGACAAGCTACGCATACCGAAGGACCAAGTCTTCGAACTCAGTGATGGCGCCCCGGGGGCAGCCGCCAAACCGACACTCAAGCCGATCATCGAATCGACGATCACGCAGTTCCTGGAGACGTGCCGGCCTCAGGATCGGATCATGTTCGTGTTCACGGGCCACGCCATCGAATTGGAGAAAGAGCTGTTCCTAGTTCCTCTCGAAGGTGATCTGGACGACAAGAAGACGCTGATCCCCCTGAAGTCAGTCATGGACCAACTTGAGAAATGCCGCGCGCAACAAAAGGTGTTTCTCGTGGATGTCTGTCGCTACGATCCCGCCCGTGGTTTCGAGCGTCCGGCGGGAGGTATGATGCCGCCGGCCCTTGAGGCCGCACTGAAAAACCCGCCGCCCGGCGTTCAAGTTTGGAGTGCCTGTTCTGCAGGCCAGTATTCATTTGAGTATGACGACGACACGGCGGACGGAACGGCCGACGGTATCTCGGTCAAGGGTGGCCTGATGCTGAATGCATTCTTCTACGCCTTCATGCAGGGTAGCCCCATTCAGAAACCCGAAGACCCGTTGCCGATCGATATCGTGTTCAAACGTGTCAGCGAGAAGACACGCGATGTGGCCAAACGAAACTCCAACGCTGATCAGATCGCGTTCTTGGTCGGCCAGCCAAAGACCGACGCGATCCCTTACGATCCCTCCGAGCCGATTGCCCAGGCCGTCAAGATCCCGGGACCGGAAAAGTTCTTCGCCGGGGGTCTCGCCAAGACGACCGACATTCGGGACCTGTTTGACGAGGTCAGCGTCCCCGGAGTCAAGGCCGCTCGGCAAACCGAATCGGTTTTGCGACTCGAGTCCATCGTTCCTTTCACTCAAACTGCCATGAAGGACTACGCACCGGATGGCGTGAGTGTGGACGACGTAATGAAAGAGCCGGACAAATACCCAATCCGCACAGCAACGATCGAGAGCATTCGATTGCTTCGAGCGTTTCGAGAGAGGGACAGCGAATTGGCCTTGCCCGAGTCATTGTCGCGGCCGGAAGTTGAAAACGAGAGCTTTGTCACGCAAACGTTGCCAAGGCTTCAGCGCGGCCCGGCCCGTGTGATGAAGGATCTCCGCGAGACCATCGAGAAGATGGAAAAAGCCGCTGAATTTCGCAAGGACGAAAAATCGAAACGCTGGCTGGCCCACTATGATTATGTCATGTCACAACTCAAGGCTCGGCTGGCGTATGTCCACGAGTATAGTCTGATGATCGGAAAGGTCCGCTTGAAACGCCTTCCGGACATGGAAAAACAGCCCGAAGGCTGGCGCATGGCATCGGCGGAAAAAATGGCAAGCCCCACGGATGTCGTTGACCTTGTCAAGGAGTCGCGAAAACTCTTGGGCAAGCTCGTCAAGGAACATCCCAGCACGCCATGGGAGGTCCTGGCTCGGCGCGAGCGATTCGCAACTTTGGGCCTTGAGTGGCAAGCCTATGGCCTCGGAAAAGCCAAGCCCGAGGAAATGCCGAAGAAGAACTAAGGATTCGCGCCCTTGACGCACGGGCCGCCTACGGTCGATAATCAAGCGGTAGTTCGCGCACAAAAACTCGCCTTCCCAACGGAGGATTTCATGACCCGAAACTTGTTCTTGGCCGCCGTTGTCGCGGCTCTCGGTGTTTCGTCGTTGCCGGCTTCACCGATAACCGGCAAGTACGTCGAGGCCCGCACGTGCGATGTGTATACCGGCGCCTGTTTCGCCAACGCCGATACCGGACTTTCGGGTCGCCATGGTGTGATGGCCTGGCAGATTGACAACGGCGCGGTTGCGGGAACGAAGCTCGACGGCCTCGGAGTTATCGCGGTTGTTTCTGCCCGTGAAACCCTCGGAATGAAACAACTCGGCACCGGCAAGGCCATCATCTTCGTGGACGAGAAGGCTAATGCGACTCAACGTGAAGCCTTGATTGCTTTCGTCAAGGAACAAGCGGGGACATTGGTGGAGAACATCATCGCAGTTCGCCCAGCGGCGATCGACATGGAAATCTGCAATTGCAAGGGCGGTGCTTGCGCCAAGTTGAAGGCCGGCAATGTTGTCGTCGAAACGCGTTGCCTCGATTCTCACCACGATCGCGGATGCGGCAACGAAAGCGCCTATTACCCGCCTTTGGCCCGTGGCGTCAAAGCCATCGCAGCCATGACGGTTGAACATCGATTCGATGGCAAAGGCTTGAACGAAACTTGGAACGACGGCGACCGCCGCGGCGCTTATGTGGGAACATTCTCTACTCGATAATGATGTGCGGCGCCGAATGGAAACAATCGGTCGGGGCGGTCGGGATTCCCGACCGCCTCTTTTTTCCTCCACCGAAACGGGAACACACCATGCGTCATTTCACCTTGTCCCTGGTTACGATGCTGGCGCTGATGCCCGCTGTTCGCGCTGACGAAGCGAAACTTGCCGCGAAAGTCGAAAAAACCTCACCGCCCGAGGAATTGGGTGCGCCCGTTCGCGAGTTGCTCTCCGATCAAGCCATTCGTGTTACGAACGCCAAGGGTGAAGCCTATTGCACGATATGGCTGCGAAAGACCGTCGATTCGACCGCGACCCCCGAGCAAGTGAAGTCGGGCCTGACTTATCGTGAGATCAAACAGTCGACGGTGGTTGGTGCTGTACAGTTTCCGCATGCGTGGATTGACTTCCGCAAACAGAAAATCGCCGCCGGCACCTACACGCTTCGTCTCGGTTTCCAACCGATGGATGGTGATCACATGGGCACGGCCCCGTACAACGAGTTCTTCTTGCTTTGCCCCGCCGCGAAGGACCAGAAGCCCGATATTCTCGACGTGAAGGATCTCCACGAACTGAGCGGTCATGCTTCGGGAGGATCCCATCCCGCCGTCATGATGCTCATCCCGAATACCAAGCCAGAGGAGACGGTGAAACTTGAGCCGAAGCCGGGGAACCTGCAAGTGGTTCTCATCCGCCAACCCGTAATGGCCGGTGGTCAGCTCGCGGTGATGGGCCTGGGCATCACGGTACAGGGGCAAACGACTGCTGAATAATTATCCGAAACGACTAATCGACAGGGGGTGCGCCGATCGGTCCATCGGCCGACTTACCCAGTGGACTGTTCTTCGGGTATCGCAGGAACGCTTTCGGCTCATTCGGGTCGAGTGACGAGAAGGCTTGATCAATTTCGGCGGCCTTGAAGAGATTGCCGTCTGCCGTTGACTTACTGCGGGCGTTTCCCGTCGCAGTCAGCTTCGGCAGCGGACCGTTGATCATTCCCGTGAGCTTCGTGTTCCCAAAGTAATTTCGAGTCAAGCGAATGTCCGATTCCGGCGCGTTCGCTGCAGGGGCTGGAATGCCACCTTCGAACGTGACGCCCGCCCGTGCCAGATCTACGAACGTGTTCGACCTAAGAGTGAACTGAAAATACTGGCCGGGAATTGGCGACCTCATGACGACTCCGTCGTTCGTCTTGAAAACGCGACTCCCGATGATTTCGACGTCCGTCAACGAGCCGTCGATTACAAAACCGGATTTGAATGGGCCGTCAATCTGAAGGTCAGAAACCGACACGAAACGATTGGCGGGATGGGCGACGATCTTCGGGTAGGCGAAAAGTGTCACGCCCGATTCGGCAGGCTTCGCCGTGGTGAGGCGACCGTTGCGGAACCGAACGGGCCGTTCTTTTTCCCCGACCGTGTTGTTCAGCTTGATCGCGTTCGATTTCACTCCTCGAATCGTGAACCCTTCGAATGTGACACCAGGACAGACCGAAGTCATGTAGATGCCGTTTTCGACTTTGCCCATTCCGTCAAAGACGATGCTGCGGAAGTGCCAGTCATTCACACCAGCCAACGTTATGAGCGACTTTGCCTCCGAGATTTCCGGCGGCAACTGCCAAACGACTGGTTTGGCGGGATCAGCCGACTCAAACGTGATCCCGGTTGGATACCGGCTTCCGTCCTCGATCGACAAATGTTCGGCATGGGTCGGACCTTGAATCACAATTTGGTCGCCCTTGCGAGCACGGGTCAATGCGGCGGCGACTGACTTCAGTTGGCCAGGCTGCGAATCGTTCCGATTCACGACCAGCCGTTGCGGAGTCAGCACGGATTCCGTCGAAGTCTTGGGCGTGACGACTCCTCGGCGGAAAAGCCCGAGCAAATAGGCAATGGTCATGCCGATCACCAGGACAGAAGCCAACACGCCAAGGATGACGAACGGTTTCCGCGACCTTGGTGTCGCGCCGGGTTCGCCTTTGAGTCGTTTCGACGAGTATCGCTTGATCGATGGTGGTTCATAGACGGACGGATTGGGCTGTGTATCGGCATGGGCATTCGGGTCCGGCGTCTCGAATCCCAGATCCTCCCACTCTTCGGGATCGGCGACAACGGCGGACGCGGCCGGGTCAACGATTGGCGCCTTGTACGGCACCGGATTGGGATCCGCCGGTGTGGGCATCGGCGTGGCCGGAGGCGGCGAAGTGGCTCGAATCGGGTCAGCGGAGCCGGGCAAGGCGACATCAGCCTTGGGCGATTCTGCCGCGTGAGGAACCGAGCCAGATCCGGGCGGGGCCGCCATTGGTTCAACCCGTCGAGGCGGGGAAACGGCCATGCTTGGAGCGGGCGAACGACGCAACACCGGCATGCTCGGCATCCCCTTGCCGGCACCTACAGGGACCGTACCGGCCGGAGCGCTTGTGGCTGCGGGACTCAATCGCGGCATCTCGTCATCACTTGGAGGCGCGATAGGCGTTCGGACAAACGGTTCCAGGGCCAAGGCGATTTCGGTAGGTGTCTGAAAGCGATTTGTTGGGTCCTTTGCCATCATTTTCTGAACGATGGCGATAATCTCCGGCTGAACATCCTTGCGATAGTCCGCGATCGGCTTGGGTGGCTTGGTTTGGTGCCAAATCAGCTTCTGGGCCACCGTGCCCTCGGTGAACGGCGGGTTGCCCGTCAACATGTAATAGAACGTGGCGCCCAGACTGTAGATGTCGGCCCGAACGTCAACGCTATGACTGTCCATGGCCTGTTCCGGAGCGAGGTAGTCCGCCGTGCCAAGGACGTTTTCGTCGTACTTCTTCGTGAGTAGGTCATCTTCATCGTGAAAGAACCGCGCCAGCCCCATGTCGAGGATTTTGACCGTGCCGCTGCGGTCAACGAGAATGTTGCCAGGCTTGATGTCTCGATGAACTAATCCCGCGGTGTCGAAGGCGTGCTGGATGCCGATGGCCGACTGATAGATGTAATGGCATGCACGGACGGGATCGATGGGACCAGTCTTCTTGATTAGGTCCTGGAGGCTGGAGCCATCGACGTATTCCATGACGAGAAAGTGAAGGTTCTCATCCTGGTCAATGTCATAAGCCCGAACGATGTTCGGATGATCGAGAGCCGCAACAGCGCGGGCTTCGCGATAAAAACGTTCCAGCGACGACGGATCGTCCGCCTTGGCCGTTGGCAGGACCTTGACCGCCACTCGCCGGCGCATGAGCTTGTGTTCGCACAGAAACACCTGACCCATTCCGCCGGAGCCAAGGCGTTCAAGGACCTTGTACTTCCCGATGCTGAAACGCTTCCACTTTCCCATGAGGAATTGTTCAGCTTGGAAGAATGTGAGAATCCCATCTCGAACCATCAGGCCGGCCAATCGACTCGGCTCCGATGGAATGCTGCCGGTCGCCTGAAGCTCCTGCATGTAGTTCGTAAGCCGGCTGCCTTCCACAACCCCGCTTCGTGTGACCAGATCAACCAACTCGGTGGCAGTTGTCGGTGCAGGCATCGGCCCACCAAATGAGATTCTCGATGACGTTCGTTGCCTCGAGATTGGCGCGTCTTGAGGCTACACCGTTACTATAGACCATTGACGCGGATAAGTCCGCGTCTTCTGAGATTTTGCAGTCTGATAGGTTGATTACGGATTCACAAGGGCCCGTCGAGAGAAACTGGACCTCACTATTGTTTCCGATGCAACTTATCTCAGCGCGACGAAAAACAAGATGTGCGGAATCGGTCGATCGATTGAACAAGTGGCTTGTTTTCCTTATTGTTCGACTGAGATGACCCGTCGTCGGGCGCGAGCGTCAAACGGGAGCCGAAATATCATGGCCGGCATGAATCTGAAAGTCGTTCGAGCCGTGTGCCCTCACGATTGTCCCGATAGTTGCGGCATGGTCGTTACTGTCCAGGATGGTCGAGCGGTCGATCTCCGCGGCGACAAGAACCACCCGTTCACGCGCGGGTTCCTTTGCAACAAGGTCGCTCACTACCTCGACCGCACTTACCATCCCGATCGCCTTCGCCAGCCACTGAAGCGGGTTGGGCCGAAGGGTTCCGGGCGATTCGAGCCGATTTCTTGGGACGAAGCCATCGCGACGATCGCCGGCCGGTTTCGGGCCATTGTCGATTCGCCTCACGGTCCGCAAGCCATTCTGCCGTACAGCTATGCCGGGACGATGGGCAAGATTCAAGGCGAAAGCCTCGACCGGCGATTTTTCCATCGCCTCGGCGCATCGCTGCTGGATCGCACCATCTGCGCTACGGCTGGCGTTGCCGGTTCCGAAATCACGTTGGGCACGCGGGCGGTCATCGACCCGGAAGCGATTGTCAATGCTCGCACGATCATCAACTGGGGATCGAATACCGTCGTCACCAACAGCCATCTTTGGTCGTTGATGATTCAGGCCCGCAAACGCGGTGCGATCATCATCACCATTGATCCATACCGAAGTCCCACCGCGGCAAGATCCGACTGGTGGGTTCCGGTTCGCCCCGGCACGGATGCCGCTCTGGCGCTGGGCATGATGCACATCATCTGGCGAGAGGGGTGGCAGGACGACGATTACATCAGCCGCTATTGCCTCGGCGGAGAACAACTACGCGATCGTGTCATGCGGGAATTTGCGCCCCAAGTCGTGTCCCAGATCACGGGCTTGCCGATCGAGGATATCTCGCGATTGGCGTCGAGCTATGCGCAGTCGTTCCAGCAGCGCGGGGGCCCATCGTTGATTCGAGTCAACTACGGCATGCAACGCCATCGTGGCGGAGGAATGGCTGTTCGTACCGTGACATGCCTTCCGGCAATCGTCGGCGCGTGGCGCCACATTGGGGGAGGTGCCTTGCTGAGCACCAGCAAGCTTTATCCGTTCAATACGGCCAGGCTGCAACGCCCGGACTTGATCCGGCCCGGTACCCGCACGATCAACATGGTTCAATTGGCAGAAGCCCTTCATGGCGAGCTACCCGGGCCGCCCGTCCTCGCGATCTTTGTCTACAACTCGAATCCGGCGGCCGTCTGCCCCGATCAATCGCGGGTACTTTCGGGGTTGAATCGGGACGATCTTTTTACTGTCGTCCACGATCAATTCCTCACCGATACCGCCGAGTTCGCGGACATTGTCTTGCCCGCGACGACGCAGTTAGAGCACTTCGATATTCATGGCTCCTACGGCCATGCCTACGTTCAAACAAACGAGCAAGCGATCGAACCACTTGGCGAGGCCAAGCCCAACACGGAGGTCTTTCGTTTACTCGCATCGGCTCTCGGATTCGAGCGCGATCTGTTCGACGCGACTGATGAGGACTTAGCGCGGCAGGCGCTCGACGTGTTGCCGAACGGCCGCTTCCCATCGGCGACGTGGTTTGACGGAATCGATCGCGAGCGATTGCGACGCGAAGGCCCGATTCGCCTGAATATTCCCCGCGAATTTGCACCATTTGCCGAGGGCGGATTCAATACGCGATCGGGAAAGTGCGAGCTGTTCAGCCCCGCACTTGAGGCCAATGGACTCGATCCATTGCCCAACTACACGCCTCCTTCGGAAGATCCCCTGACGCGACCCGACTTGGCAGACCGTTACCCTTTACAGTTGTTAACACCTCCTTCCCCTTCGTTCCTGAATTCCACTTTCGTCAACGTCGATGTCCTTCGAGCCGCGGCGGGCGAGCGATGGTTGGAGATTCACCCCAGCGACGCGACGGCCCGTGGAATCACCGACGGCCAAGCGGTACGAGTCTTCAACGACCGCGGTAGCTTCCGCGTTCGTGCACGACTCGCGGACTCTGTGAAGCCAGGGGTGGTGGTGACGCTTGGTTGTTGGTGGCGAAAATACACCGATGAAGGCGTCAACTGCAATGTCACCACAAGCACAACACTCACCGATTTTGGCGCGGGCGGCACCTTCTTTGACAACCTCGTGCAGGTCGAACCCGTTTCGCGGTGACGGTTCGTCTCGACTTCCGATAAGGTCATGTCGTACACTCGTGGCCCATTGAATGTCATTGGGTCATGGAGGACATTGCCGATGTCGAGTCAGCCTGAACGGCCGGGGTTCTTCCGGCGAATCAAGATGATGCTGATGACGGTCACCGGATTGCTTTCCGGGGCGGCCATGATGTATGTATCGCCGCTCGTTGATCGTGTTGTCAAACCATCGCGGCCATTGGCCAACTTCGCGGTGGAGACCGACGGCTTGCAGGTGACGCTGCACAATCGTTTTGCGGGTGAGGGGTGGTGGGATTTCGGCGACGGAACCCCGCTTGAGCCGGCCAGACCGCAACAGGCCACGGTCACGCATGACTACGCCAAACCCGGGACGTACACGATCAAGCTGATGGTCCGCAACTTCGTCGGTGAGGAACACGAGCGAACTGTCTCCGTGGAAGCCACGCCGGCAACCTCGACGGCAGGCGTACCCAGCATCCTTTCTCTGGAAGCCGTCCCGCTCAGTGCCGTCTCGACGGCGCCGGCGACTTTCCGGCTCATCGCCCAGGTAACGAATGCCGATCGATGTATCTGGGACCTCGGCGTCGATCAGCCGCTTGAAATGGCCGACTCGACGACGAAAATCGAGCGCTTCGTCACCTTGCCCGTGCCAGGGACTCACTTCGTTCAACTGCTTGCGATGAACGGTGGACAAGCCGTCAAACGTGCCGTGGCTATCCAGGTTCACCCCGCGCCGGCAAACACTTTGGTCGCAATGCTGCGAGTCACGGATAGCGGCCTGCGAACCGAGAAATCCCACGCGACGGAAACGTTGCCGGTTCATCTGACGCGTGCTCGAGGAACGCAGTCCTTTGAGCGAACGATCAATGCCCGCACCGGCTTCACCATCAGCGATGCGAAACTGGGGAACTTGATCCCCGCGTTCCGCAATGTCAAGCTGGCGGTAGCCCCCGACGGAAAATCGATCAAGGTCACCGGCGAGGTTACGCCGACCGACGAGATGCGCTCGGCTGCGTTTCCGCCGACTATTCCGGTTCAGATCAGTCAAGAAAAGAAATGGAAGTCATCGCGTGGCCCATCGGAGGTGATGGCATCGGTGGCGGTTCCCGGCGCGGCCTTGCTGCCGATGCCGGCGGCCAACACGGCTTCCACCACGGAGCGTCAGATGATCGTCGAACTTCGTGATAATGGACGTGTCATCTGGCAAGAAACGGTACCCGGTCGAGGTGGAACGATGACCTGGCAGAATCGCCCGTATTCGGTCCGGGCCACACCGACGGGCAGTCAGATCCGGCTGGAATTGACGCCCAGCAGCGGCGTCGTTCCCGCGAGCATACGAAATTGATTGGAGGCACAAATCCGAGTCGTCACGACACGCGCGAGCAACCGTTTTTCAACTCGGTTGCTCGCGTGTCGTGTTCGCGGGCCTAATCACCTCCAGCTTGTTTCATCATCGCTTCAAACCGTCGCTGCAATTCGTCCGGGGCTACATCCTCCTTGTGGGTAGCAATCGTCCACTGATGGCCGAACGGGTCACGCAGGGTGCCGGACCGGTCTCCATAGAACTGATCCTTCAGCGGACGAAGGATCGTTGCGCCGGCGTTGACCGCCTGCTGAAACTGCCGATCAACATCTTCGACATAAATCAAGTGGCTTGAGGAAGTCCCCCCAAGTGTCTCGGGGCCGACAACGCCCATGTCGGGGTGTTCATCGGACAGCATCACGGGAGAGTCGCCGATCATGATTTCCGCGTGACCGATCTTGCCGCTTGGGTCGGCCATCCGAAACAACTCCGTTGCGTTAAAAGCTTCCTTGTAGAATTCGATGGCCTTCGCCGCACCTCGCACGATGAGGTATGACGTCACACTGTGGTATCCGTCGGGAATTGCTTTGACTGCCATTGGTATCACCATAGGGAGAGAGTAGAAAGCACCGGCGTAAGGCTACCTTCTCGAAGAATCGCAAGTCAAGGTTAGCACGAACTGCCGTTTCACGCCTATAACTACAAGCATGGTTTGAGGAGGCCTAGCACC
>CAZESP010000078.1:0-17483 GCA_964515185.1 uncultured Alcaligenaceae bacterium | reverse complement strand
AGCTCCCAAGGGTTTGGCTGTTCGCCAATGAAAGCGGTACGTGAGCTGGGTTTAGACCGTCGTGAGACAGGTCGGTCCCTATCTGTTGTGGGCGCAGGAGACTTGAGGGGTTTTCTCTCTAGTACGAGAGGACTGAGAGGGACGTACCTCTGGTGTGCCAGTTGTTGTGCTAATGGCATCGCTGGGTAGCTACGTACGGTCCGGATAAACGCTGAAAGCATATAAGCGTGAAACCCTCCCCAAGATTAGGTCTCCTTCCGTAAGGTGAAGGCTCCTGGAAGACCACCAGGTCGATAGGCCGGATGTGTAAGGCCAGTAATGGTCTCAGCTGACCGGTACTAACAGCCGAACGCTTCGCCGCATTGTTCCTTTCCTCGGCCCGTGCCGACACTCTCTAACTCTTTCCATCACCTTCTTGATACTCCCGGTGAGCATACCCTGATGGCCACACCCGTTCCCATTCCGAACACGGCCGTTAAGCATCTGGGGCCAATGGTAGTGCGAATAGCGCGAGAGTAGGTCATCGCCGGGTCTTTTTCTTCGAAAACCCCGCCGAGTTTATCTCGGCGGGGTTTTTGGTTTTCACGCAACGCGCTTTGGCCTTTTCCGTGTCCTCGCTACGGGTGCCCCATGCCCGAGTTTCCGGACATCGAACTCTACCTCCATTGCCTGCGCCCGCGAATTATTGGCCAATCGCTTGAACAGATTCGGCTCTTCCGCCCATTCTTGTTGAGGTCATTCGAACCCCCGCTTGAATGTTTCAACAACAAGCCGATCTCCGGTCTACGACGACTGGGAAAACGAATTGTCTTTCAGTTTGAAGGCGACCTTTTCATTGTCCTCCATCTCATGATTGCCGGCCGATTGCTTTGGAAGCCGCCCGGTGCCAAACCACCCGGCAAGATTGGATTGGCGGCATTCGATTTCCCGTCTGGCACACTGATTCTGACCGAAGCCGGCTCCAAACGCCGAGCCTCGATGCACGCCGTCCGGGGCGCCCGCAATCTGAGACAGCACGATCCAGGCGGATTGGAAGTCATCGACGCAACCCTCGAACAGTTTCGTTCGGCGATCACGCGGGAAAATCACACCCTCAAACGATCGCTCACGGATCCGCGAGTCGTGTTGGCGATTGGCAACGCCTACTCCGACGAGATCCTCCATCATGCGAGACTATCTCCACTCACGCTCGCTCACCGGCTCCTTGATGACGACATCGCGAGGCTCTTCGATTCAATTCGTACCGTTCTCTTGGGTTGGCGAGATCGGCTTATTCGCGAAACGGGCGACCGGTTCCCGGAAAAGGTGACGGCGTTTCGCGACGGCATGGCGGTGCATGGCCGATTCGGCCTGCCCTGCCCGGATTGCGGCACCAAGGTACAACGCATTCGCTATGCCGACAATGAGACCAACTACTGTCCGCGATGTCAGACCGGCGGAAAGGTCCTGCGCGACCGGCCGCTGTCGCGGTTGCTTCAGGATGATTGGCCGGCGTCGATTGACGATTGGGAGTAGTTCAATCGCCTTCGAGGTCGGCATCATTCCAATCGGTCACGAACATGTGCCCCGGCTTGTGTGTGATAACGAACGGCGGCTTCGACTCCAACACGACGGCTTGCGGGGTCACGCCACAGGCCCAGAATACCGGAACTTCGCCGTCGCGAATCTCGACCGAATCGCCGTAATCCGGGCGCGAAAGGTCGTCGATCCCGATGGCCTTCGGGCTGCCGACCCAGACAGGAGCGCCGTGAGCGCGTCCGAAACGCGAACAAATGGCCGTTGCTCGAATGGCCTGCTCCGTCGTCATCGGCCTCATCGATACCACCATTGGCCCATGGAATCGGCCCGCCGGCCGGCACGGGCGATTCGTGCGATACATGGGCACGTTGCGGTTCATCTCGATGTGACGCACCGGAACGCCGGCTTGAAGTAGTGCATTCTCAAACGTGAACGAGCAACCGAGCAAAAACCCGACGAGGTCGTCGCGCCAGAGTGCCTTGATTTCGCTGCATTCCTCTGTTAATTCTCCATCACGAAACACGCGGTACGCTGAGACGTCCGTGCGAATGTCGGCGTCGGGCGCGACGATTCGCGGCACCGGGTCGCCCGGCTCGGTCACATCCAACAACGGACAAGGCTTCGGGTTTCGCTGGCAGAAGACGAGAAAGTCGTAGGCCCAATCGCGCGGCAACACGACGAGATTCGCTTGCACAAATCCCATGGCAAGACCGGGCGTGGGCCCTCGCCAGGATCCGTCGCGGCAGGCGCGTCGTACGTCGGCACCCGTCGCGTCGCGGAGATTCGACATTCGCACTCCCATCAGATGATTCGCCGGCCCCCACGAGGCCCGATTGACCGTCTTCCACCGATGATGATATGATCGCCCGCCCCAAATGGACGCAGCGAGACTCGGGACACGGACGATGCTCTTCTGTACCTGGGATTACATCTGTTTCTTCGTCCTGGTTGTCGTCGCCTATTGGATCATCCCGACGACCTTGCCTCGGCTTCTCGATTGGAACCGCGTCCGGGTTTGGCTGCTCATCGGTGCCAGCGTCTATTTCTATGCTTGCTGGAATCGTTGGTTGGCCATGCTCGTAGGCGCCACGAGCTTCATGGACTACCTCATCGCTCTTGGCATGGAGTCACGACGAACGCAGTCGTGGCGCAAGGCGCTACTCGTTGGCAGCTTGGTAATGAATCTGGGACTGCTCGCCTATTTCAAGTACGCTAACTTTTTTGTCGATTCTTTCCTCGATTTGCTGCATCGGGCCGGTATTAGAGACGGGGCCGCCGGCGAGCCGATCTTCGCCGTGATCCTGCCTGTCGGTATCTCGTTCTACACTTTCGAGGCGATCAACTACACGGTGGACGTGTACCGGCGAAAGGCACCCGCAGAGCGTAACCTGGGCCATTTCCTGCTGTTCATCTTGTTCTTCCCGCACCTGGTCGCCGGGCCGATCGTCCGCGCTCGCGACTTCCTCCCACAGATTCGGCGCCCCAAACGAATCAGTTGGCCGCGGATTCATCTAGGTTGCTCACTCATCCTGCTGGGCGTCATCAAGAAGCTCGCCCTGGCCGACCGGATGGCACTCTACGCGGACCCGGTGTTCAACGATCCAACGGTCTTCCGAACGTCAGCCGCTTGGTTCGCGGCCGTCGCCTACGCCCTTCAGATTTACGGCGATTTCTCCGGCTACAGCGATATCGCCATTGGTTGTGCCCACATACTTGGTTACAAGCTGACGTTGAACTTCAACATGCCGTACCTGTCGCGAAACATCTCCGAGTTTTGGCGTCGATGGCATATATCGCTTTCGACATGGCTTCGCGATTACCTCTTCATCCCTCTCGGTGGCAGCCGCGGCGCAGGGTGGCGGACCGGGATAAATCTGCTGGTGACGATGACCCTGGGTGGGCTTTGGCACGGCGCCAATTGGACGTTTGTCTTCTGGGGCATCGTCCACGGCGCCTTTCTCATCATTCACCGCCAGTTCCGGGCGCTTTGCCAAGCTCGACCACGATGGGATGCTGCGCTCGAAACGTGGATCGGTAACGCTGCAAGAGTCGCCATGACGTTCACCGTCGTCATGCTGGCCTTCGTGCTTTTTCGCTCGTCGTCGGTTCAGAACGCCGTGGGGATGTTCCAACGGATGTTTGTCTATCGCACTGGCCAATCGTTGCCTCTGCACGTTCATGGCGTGTGGCTTTCACTGATGGCGCTCATCGCGTGTCATTGGATTTCTCGGTCGGGAATCTGGCGCCGGTTTTGGACGCGGTTGCCGGCGCCGGTCCTCGGAATGGGCTATGCAGTGACGCTATCTGTGACGCTGCTCCTCATCCCCGATACGAGCAAGGTGTTCATCTACTTTCAGTTTTGAGGCCGACGATTTGGGCGAACGCCATGAAAAGACCTCGATCCAGTTCGGTTGCCCGTCGAACTCGCGTGACGTTGGCGACGTTTGCAATCACGTTCATCGCCATTCAGTTGGGGTTTAGCCTTATCGTCGTTCCTTGGCGGCCACAATACCGCGACCCGCTGTTTTACGACAAGTTCCAACGGTTGCAGCGACGTTTGAATGTTGCAACAACCGACCGGCCATGGACGATAATCGCCCTTGGCTCGTCGCGCGTCGGCTGCGGATTCAACGCCAAGCGGAGCGAGGAGCAATTGTCGTCGCAACTCGGAAAGCCCGTCGTCGCGGCAAATATGGCCGTGCCCGGTGGCGGAGTTATCGCCCAGCGCGTCTATTTACAGCGAATCCTCGATGCGGGACATCGGCCGGACGTGGTCATGCTCGAAATCCTTCCGCCGCTATTGAGCGGTGATAGTCCCGCATCTCATGAACAAGCGACGTTCCACGGCGAACGGCTTTGGTATCGCGAACTACCAATCGTCGAACGCCACGGCTATCCGCGCGAAGACGTTCGGTCCCGCTGGCGGCAGTCGAATCTTGTGCCGTTATATGCGTCGCGGTTTCCTTTGTTGGCTCGCGTCGCTCGCAACGACGTCCCGCCGGAATTGCGGGCCGAGGCCGGCCGAATGTGCGACGCCCACGGTTGGAACGAGCTTGGATATACCGTTGTGACACCGGAGTTGTATGCCGAGCGGATCGCCCTCGCCCGAAGCCAGTACCATGCGACGGTAAGCCAATTCCGACTCAGCGACGGGGCACGCGCGCCAGTACGAGAATGCGTTGAGCTATGTCGCGAACATGGCATAAGGCTGATCCTGTTGCTGATGCCGGAGGGCAACGAGTTCGCCGGTTGGTATTCGCCAGGGGCCCGCGAACAGATCGGCGTATTCGTTCATTCGTTTGGAGTGCCAGTCATCGACGCCCGCAACTGGGTCCCGGACTGTGAGTTCGTGGATTCGCACCATCTCATCACTGCCGGGGCGCTAAGGTTTACCGAACTGATCGCAACGGAAATCGCCGCGGCTCGATAACGTGCGATTCTTGGAGAGCCTGCGAGTTGCGAAACCGGCGGTTTGTCTCTTGACTCGACTCTCTGCCGGCCTATCATAAACGTTTTCAAGTGTGGGACGTTTACGCGCGGGTATTGCCATGACGACGACGCTGGCCAAGAAGGAAACCGTTAAGCACGAGTGGTGGGTCATCGACGCGACCGATCAGGTCGTCGGCCGGTTGGCGGTGCAAATCGCCAATATTCTTCGCGGGAAACACAGGCCCGATTACACACCGCACGTTGATACAGGCGACTTTGTCATCGTCATTAACGCCGACAAGGTCAAATTCACCGGCAAGAAGTGGGACACCCAGACCTACCGCTGGTACACCCGCTATCCGGGCGGGCTCAAGGTCGTCGGCGCTCGTGAGATGAAGGATCGGCACCCGGAGTTCATCCTGGAGCAAGCCGTCCGCCGCATGGTCCCGCGCAATCGGCTCGGACGCCAGCAGATGACGAAGCTGAAGGTTTACGCCGGTTCCGCTCACCCGCATCAGGCCCAACAACCCAAAGAACTCAAGGTCTAATCAAAACCGTGCCCGCATCGATCGCTGGGTAACGATATTGAGGAAATCTCATGGCCGATCCGAAGAAGCAGGTCTATCTCGGCACGGGCCGCCGAAAGACGGCGGTCGCCCGGGTGCGCATCAAGCAGGGTTCCGGCAAGATTCAGATCAATGGCCGGACTGTCGAAGATTACTTCACCGAAGAGAAGGATAGGGCAGCTGTGTATGGCCCGTTGAACCTGACTGAGATGCGGACTCGGGTGGATGTGCAAATTCACGTCAACGGCGGCGGCTTTACGGGCCAGGCTGGCGCGATCTGCCAGGGAATCGCCCGCGCGTTGAAAACGATGTTCAGCCCCGTCGGTGAGCCGACGGCCGCGCCGCCGACCGCCGATGGTGAAGCAGCCGCACCGACCGGGATGGTTCGCAAACTTGCTGATTCCGGCTACCTGACACGCGATAGCCGCATGAAAGAACGCAAGAAGTACGGCCTTAAAGGCGCTCGCCGCGCATTCCAGTTCTCGAAACGATAGTGCATTTTCAAGAGAGGGACGCTTCGAAGAAGCCGATGATCGCTTCTTCGAAGCGTCCCTTTCCGGTTGTGTTATCCCCGTGCGTTGAGCTTCACTTCGGGGCTGCTGGCCACGTTCACCCAAACGTGAACATGGGGCGCTCCGCGGAAATACCAGACAAATGACGGGCCTTCCAGTCGCCAATTATCCCAGACCTTATCGTTGCCGATATCCTGGTCCTTGTAGAACGCCAGGCTGCATTTATCCAAGCCGCCCTGCGCCTTGAGGCATTCCATGGCCTCTGCTCGATCGGCTTCGCGGAACGGCTCGACGAGCATGGCCAGCGCCTTCTTCAGTTGCTGTTTCTGGTCGTCGGCCAAGTCGCTGACTGCGATGCCAGGGAAATCACCCTTCGGACCACGAAAGGCGACCGCAGCTTCGGGTGGACTCTTCGCGACAAGGGCCTTGGCCTGTTGCTTGCCGTCGAGCATCTTGAAGACCTTGTTCGCTTCCAAGGCTTGCGGCCAGAAGACGTTTCCGGGGTGATCCGGCTTCTCGTTGAAATCCTCGGCGGCATGGCCGTAGAAGATGGGTCCGCCAAACGCGACGCTCGCCTCGGAATTGCCGTCGGCTCGTAGCGTCTGATGGCGACCTGTCAGGACGAACTCGAACTTCGCGTCGCCGGGCTTTCCGAAAATCGCGATCGATTGGTGGGTCCCCCAGGGCTTGCCACCCGAGTCGTCGCGAAGTTGCTTCATGAAATTCGGATACCATTCGGGGTTAATCAACCCCTTGAAGATGTCGTGAACGATGCCCTGCTGCTTCTTGGTGTAGAAGCCGCTAGTGATCATCTCCGGCGTAATCTGCCAGTTGTTCGAAACGAATGTCCGAAGAAGTCCGCGTTTGGGGTCTTTGTGGTCCCAGTCGAAGCAGACCTTCGCGCGTTGTTCGGTTGTGAGCGAGTCGTAAAGTGCCTTGACGGCAGTCTCCGCGGGTGAGGTCGGGGCCGGGGCGGCCACGACGCGGGTGGCCGGTGCCAGTCCGCCGAGGGTGGCGCCGATGGCCGTCACGCCGACGGTTCGCAGGAATTCGCGTCGGTCCGCTCCGTTACAATCCAGGCACGGTTGATGGTTGCGATCCATAACTGGTCCTCAAGGGAAGGAAACAGGCTTTGGGGCAATGGTGGTCCGAGGCAGGCTGCTATTTCACGAGCCGGGCATTAGCCCAGTTTACATGATCTTGGACGTCGCCGCCGCTACCGAATTCGACGACCAGCGTCAATTCTCTCGCTCCACTGACGTCAACGCTCACAAATACGGGGTGACCGGCGCCGAGTTGGCCGGCCGTGCCGACGGCGTGATCTTTTCCATCCACAACGACTTTCGCTCGCACTTGGCCGCGTTGGCCGGATAGATCGTCCAGCCCAACGATTGACTCGAATCGGCGGTAGTCGCCGTTGAGTCGATACGTCAATCGGCTTTCGCTGTGCATTCCGATGCCCTTGTCGAAATAACTTCCGCCAAGACGCATTTCTGTCCCAGTCACGTTTGCGTCCGGCCGATACGGCCAACTCGCACCCAGGTAAGGCGTGTGGTCATAACGTGCCGGCTTCTGGTCGGACAGAAAGACAAATCGCCCCTGACGCCTTTCAATGGCGATCAATTGAGACATTGCGACACGGACAGATTCACCAAAAGTGGTCTTGCCATTCAACGTGCGTTCATCAGCGACCGCGTTCTGAAGGCTCAGCCGCGTTCCGTTGGCGAGCGTCATTCGCAGATACGGCCCCTTGGGGCGGAAAGACCGCGACAGATCGGTGCTGAAGGCGATGGCAGCCACCAACGGGCGCTCCACCGTGGCGTCTCGGCTGCCATCTCGGTATCGAAGGGCGCCGTTCTCGCCGTCCAAGCTCAACACACTGCCGCTGCGCGTGTCACCGTTGGCGAGGACAATCACATCACGGCGACGACGCTCGGAGATCACTTTCAGCAATGGGGAGTCGGCGTCGATAGCCGGCGGCGGGCGAAACCAGATTACTGCCATGGCCGCCAGAGGGACTTTCAATTCTTGCGTCGAATCGGTGCCTCCGAGTCTCGCGCGAATCTTCACTATATCCTGGTCGATGCCCATGACTTCCGCGGGCAATTGATCGCCATTCGTAAGAACAATGTGAGGCACTCTCGGCGGCGACGGGATTTTCCCGTCCGCGCGGGTCATCGAAAGCAATTCTTCGCCGCTGCATACTCCCGCGTTCTTACCACCCAGCGTCACGGTGCCATCGCCGGCAATCGACTGAATCGGACCACGAATCGGGTCGCCCGACGCCGAATGTACCACGAAGGTCGTGGGTGAAACGTCTAAAGTGATCGGGATCAAGGAGAGCAAAATCGCCGCTATCAAGTTGGCTCCTTCCTTCGTTGTTAAGGATGCATTCTAGCGCGGTTTACTTGGGAATGCAAACGATTGCCGCACAACGATTAATCAATGGGCGTGCTGACGAGTCTCGATCGGATGGCGTCGCGGATCGGTCGACTCCATTTCCCGGTAATAGATTCCGAAGCCCGTTACCGCTTTCTCGCAGACAACAGGCGCTCCGCGAGGTCGGTAATGAACCAGTCCTCGGCAATGAGTCGATCGCGAAACCGGCTCGTAATCATGTCGCGCCACGCGATCGGCCGGCCCGTCGCGGGGAACCCCTTGAAATTGCCTCGATGCGTCGCCCGGAGCGTTCGCTGCCAAGCCACTCGGTCCTTGGTCTTGACAAGGATCTCTACCTCAACGCGGAAATCTGAAAACGCTCGCCGATACATCCCGAGGATTTTGCGTATCAGGTCATGGCCACCGGTGAAAACTTCATCGGTCATCCGGCAGGCATAGTCCGGCGTGAAAAACTCACTGATGGCGTCGAGGTTGCCGTTGACGAAGAGCGCCAAATTGGCAGCGTCGATTCGTGATGCCAATGACCGGCCCATGCTGACCATACCTCCGGCTCGCTAGGCGGCGGAGCATTGCGAAATACACCTGGCGACATTCACGCCACTCTCGCCCCCACCGTCGCAAAAGCCACTGAAATAGGCAACAAGTCGATGGGGCCGATTCATGGTCGTCGGCCCGACGCGGCTGGCCCCATCGGCTTGAGATGTCGGCCGATGACGCGGGCCTGCTAATGTTGGCACTTGTCAGCGGCGTCATGGTGTGAGAAAACGATGGGTGTCACCCCCATGGGGTTATGTTATTTCCGGAGGGGACCCATGCGAATTCGTTGTTGCGTCGGAGCATTGTTGCTGAGTGCGATCGCGGCACGAGCGCAATTCCCAGCCGCGACCGACCCGCCCAAGTCACCTATTGCGGTACCGGCCATTCGTGCCTTTCCCATCATCGCGGAATTCAAAGAGTCGCCCACGCCGACCGATGAGGAACGCGACTTGTTCGATGATGCGGGCGATGGCCGACTTGACCGATGGACGCCTGCCGAGGCGTACCTGTTGGCGTCGGGCGTCACTGACAAGGCGAAGCGCAACGAGTATCTGGTCAAGCTGGACGCTCTTGAAGCGAATGCCAAGCAAGCCATCGCCGGCGCTCGCGAGACCCCCGACGTTGGTGAACGCCTCCTTCGACACTTGCACGCCGGGCCGTTCCGCGGCGGATATTCAGGTCGGCAATCGTCTCTGGCCACCTTGCTCGACAAGGGCCAATACAACTGCCTGTCAGCGACGATCGTGTATTGCGAACTCGCGAAGCGGCTCGGCAAGCGAACGCGAGCCATTGAGATCCCCGAGCATATTTTCGCGATCCTCTTCGACGGCGACAAACCGCTTGATGTCGAGACGACGAATCGCAACGGCTTCAATCCGCGTCGGGACGATCAGACCAGTGCCCAGCTGCGCCGGCCTGACGGCGACGTTTATGTCCCATCAAAGCATGCGGACAAACGCCGAGAGATCGGCGAGATACAGTTGATCGCCGCCGTCTATTCCAACCGTTGCTCGGAACATGAAAAAGAAGGGCGATATCACGAGGCCGTCATTGCCGGCTTCAGCGCGCTTTGCCTCGATCCCGCCAGCCAAGCAGCGACGCGGAACGCATTGGCCGCCTTGGCGAATTGGGGACCGGCCTTGGCCAACGCAGGAAGCTTCACCGAAGCCGTCAAGGTCGGCGAACTGGGCGTGCGTCTGGCGCCCGATGAGCCGGCGACCCGCGCGAACTTCAAGGCAACCTGGATCAAGTTCGCTCGCGCCGAGATGAAAGCCGGACGCGAAACCGAGGCCGTTGCCGTCTTGCGACGCGGGCTCAAGGCGACCCGTGACCCCGAGTTGGAACGAGCACAGGCTTTGTTGTTCCTCGCGCCGGCGGAGTTGCAACTTGCTTCGGGGAATTGGATGCAGGCCCACGACGCGGTCAACGCCGCCGTCGCCAAAGTTGATCCGAATGCCGCCAAGGTTATCCGCGACTGGCAAGCGGACTTGTTCATTCGATGGTCGAACGAGCGTCTGAAGGCCGGCGACATGGACGGCTCCTTCGCGGCTCTCGACAAAGGCGAGGCCGCGCACCCCAAGGACAAGCGCTACGCGAGTCAAGCGGCCTTTTTGGCCCAGGAACAACTCAAGGCTGTCGCGGATAAAGGCGTCGCGGAATTGGCGCGAGTGGCCCAGAGCCTCCGCAAGCGATTCCCGAACAATCTGGCGGTTCAAAAAGCCGGTGCGAATTATGTGGGGCGGCTGATGCAAGAGAAAATCGGGTCCGCCAAATTCAAAGAGGCGATTGCTTTGCTCGACGAATACGCCGCCGTTGTTGGCTCGCCGCGTTACGCCAAGGAACAGGGCGTCGCCGCTTACGATGGATGGGCCAGGTCATTCGTAGAAAAAGACGAATTTGAAAAAGCCGTCCAAGTCTATGCGGCAGGTTTGAAAGTTTATCCTCGCGATCCGGACCTGACCAACAACGCCGAGGCGGTCTGCGACCGTTGGGCGAAGCCATTTATCGATGCGAAAAGCTGGGCACAGGCATTGGCCGTTTATGAGCGAGGACTAGAACTGATCCCAGGAAGCATGCACTTGGCGAGTAATCGCAAGGCGTGCCAGCAGCGACTTAGAAAGAGATGATCCGCCATCGACCCCTCCACATCGAGCATCGCGCCAATGTCCAATTCGACCTCGCCTCGACTCGTTTCGCCTGGGATGGGGCTTTTCTACCTTTTTCTGTTCCTCTACGGCGGCTTCGTAATCGTGAACGCGTTCGCGCCATCGGTGACTGAGACAACCTTGCCCGGCGGCGTTAATCTCGCGGTCGCCTTCGGTATTGGGCTTATCGCGATCGCGGTCGTGATGGCCCTCGTCTATTCGTGGCTCGGCCGGCGAAGCCGTCGGACGAATCCGGGAGCAGGGCGGTGATTCATCAAGCCTCTTGGACGGCCATCGCTGTCTTTGCCCTTTTTGTCGTCCTGACACTTGGCATCAGTTTCTGGTTTGCGTCGCGGACACGGTCGGCGCAAGGCTATTTCGCCGCACATGGTCAGATTCATTGGGCCGTCAATGGCGTCGCATTCGCGGGTGATTACCTTTCGGCTGCGTCATTCCTGGGCATCTGCGGCATGATCGCGTTTTACGGATACGATGGCTTTCTTTATTCGATCGGCTACCTTGCCGGTTGGATTGTCGCGCTATTCGTCGTCGCCGAGCCGCTCAAACAACTCGGCAAGTACACTTTTGCCGATGCCCTCGACGCGAAGTTTCGCTCGCCGGGAATTCGCCTCGCCGCGGCCATCAGCACATTGGCGGTCAGCACCTTCTACCTGATTCCGCAGATGGTCGGCGCCGGCGCCCTTATCCGGCCATTGCTCGGGTTTCCCCATTATGCCGGCGTGATCTTGGTCGGCGCGGTCGTCGTCCTGATCGTTACTACCGCCGGTATGGTGAGCACCACATACGTTCAGTTTCTCAAAGGCTCGCTGCTGGTTGCGTTTAGCCTTGTGCTGACGGTCCTTATCCTCGCGAAGGGCCTTTCGACGAATCAGCAATGGGTCACGCCGATTGAGGCCGCAAGCCGCGCCGAGTTTCTCTTACGGCTCGGCAGCGCCCCGTATCAGGATCTTCGGCCCATTCCGCCAACGGGTGCTTGGGAAAAGGCTCCCTATGTGCGGCTGATCGATTCGCGCACGGGCGAGATTCAAACTTGGCGGGAACGGTCGACTCAGCCCTATCAATTGGTCCGATGTCAGACGGTCGCTGTGGTCGCGGGTGGACAGCGGCTGATCAACGGATTGCCGCAGGGTCGTGGCGACGGCGAGACGGATCTTTCACCGGTCGGGCATCTGGCGGCCTTGCCCGATGGCGCGTCATCGACCGGGCCGTTGGGGCCAATTGCTTTCTTGCGGACGATCCAACAGAGCGAGTTGGTTCTCTGGTCTTCCGAACGCGTTGAGGACAGAGACGGGACCGCCACGACGATTTACTATCCGAAACAGGTTCCCGGACGCGAGGTGATGCGTCCCGGCAACCATCCGTCGCTCCGCGGCATTCGCAGCGAGAGGCCCAGCGACAAGCTCAATTTTCTGTCGTTGATGCTGGCCTTGTTTGGCGGAACGGCGTCGCTGCCACATATTCTCATTCGCTATTACACCGTCAAGGATCAGATGGCCGCGCGCAACAGCACCGTGGTGGGAATCGCCGCGATCGGCTTCTTCTACATTCTGACGCTTTTTCTTGGGTTGGGAGCGATGACCAGCGGCTCGCTGGATGTGACCGACAGCAACATGGCCGCCCCGTTGATGGCGCGCGGATTCGGGGGGTTGATGTTCGCCGTTATCTCGGCCATCGCATTCACCACGGTGTTGGGGACCGTGAGCGGACTCATCGTCGCCGCCAGTGGCGCGGTGGCGCACGATCTTCTCACCGGGTTCCTACGTTTGGAAATCTCCGATCACACCAAGGTTCGAGCCGGAAAACTCACCGCCATTGTCGTGGGTTTCGTGGCGATTGTTCTGGGCATCCTGTTCCGGAAAATGAATGTGAATTATCTCGTCGGCTGGGCGTTTAGCGTGGCAGCATCGGCGAACCTCCCCGCGTTGGTGATGCTGTTGTTTTGGCGAGGCACCACGAAACAGGGGTTGATTGCCGCCATTGTTGTCGGCATGATTTCCTCATTGGCGTGGATCTTGTTGAGCGGCGACACATTCCGCGACGTCTATGGGGTGTCGGCGGATCGAGCCTTGGTGCCGTTCAGTCAGCCGGGGATTGTCACGATTCCGTTGGGATTCTTGACCCTGATTGTCGTCTCTCGATTGACGCGCCAAAGCGCCTCGAAGGTGGCGAGCGTTCCGTAGTCGTGACATGGCCTAGGAAGGGACGAATACATGGCAGTTGTATACAGGAAGGCGAGCGCGAAACGGGTGGCCCCGCCAATCCTCGCGGTTCTTATCGTTGTCACCTACATTGCCTGCCAGGGCAAGAATCGCGACCCTGTTCCCGGCTCCATTCCGAACGGCAGTGTTGATGTTGCTCCACCGGCAACTAACGGCGGATACCTCTTTTGTTTTTGGAATGTCGAGAATCTTTTCGACGATCAAGACGACAAGCGACTTCGCGTGGACGAACCATACGACCAGTGGTTTTCGTGGGACGCCGAGGCGAGAACGTCGAAACTCGATCGGTTGAGTGAAATTCTGATGCGGATGAATGGTGGTCGCGGGCCTGACATCTTGTGTCTGGCGGAAGTAGAAAGTGTCCGCGCCGCCGACCTCCTCCGCGAATCGATGAATCGAAAACTACCCCAAGAGACCGCGCCGTATCAGAATCTGCAAATGAAAGAGGTCAACAGCGGCCGGCACATCGCCACGGCCCTCATCACGCGTCTCCCGGTGAACGCGACGCGGACCCGGCTTCATGGCAGCCGATTGCGCATCCTTGAAATCTGCGTCGTCGTGAATCTACATGAGTTGACGATTCTGTCGTCTCATTGGACTTCGCAGTTGCAACAACGCGATGGAAGCCACGGCGACGAAGGACGCGAGCGCTACGCGGATACCCTTTACGAGGTGTTTCGCAAGAAACATCTGAACGACGCAAGGGCCGATTTGCTCGTATGCGGAGACTTCAACGATTCACCAGAATCGGTTGCGGTTACCAATCACTTAAAGGCGATCGGCGATCGAGCGAAAGTGGCGGCGGGCGGTTCGGAGCCAATGCTTTTGAATCTCATGGCTGGTCGCACGCCGGACCGATTCGGGACCCATTATTACGACCGGCCGTTGATCTATGACCATGTCTGCGTGTCACCGGGGTTGCTCGACAACGAAGGCTGGAGTTGCAATATCGACACACTGGGCGTGGTCACCGAAGGGTTGATTCGTCCCGGAGACTCCAAACGGCGGCCGTGGCGCTTTGGAGGCGAAAAAGACGAATTCAAGGGAGGTAGCTTCAAACGCGGATATAGTGACCATTTCCCGGTGACCGTCCGGCTTTCCGTCGCTACACAACAGTGACCAGCGAGAATAACCCGCCGTCGTGTCCGTATTCCGTTGACCGCCAAAGGGGTTGACACGAAATACCCAACGGTTATGCTCTTGCCAAAATGGCCTTGGATGCCTAATTTTGCGAGAGCGACTTCCTGCCTGGTCCGTCATTCGAAAGGCAAACTGGTTTATGGAATTGTTGAGCCGACCGAAGAATGATCGCTATACACGCCCCGGCGAATACAACGTGTTGGAACGACGACTCGCTTCCAATCCGGCACTATCAGATATCCCAGTCTTGGTGGCGTATGCCTTCGACATGCGCACGCGCCTTGGGCCGTTTCTCTTTGCTGACATGCGACTGCTGACTGCCGGCCCCCGTGCCGTTGCCGCGGCTCTCTATCAGGCCGGCTACACACGTACGCGCATCGTCCTGACACAATGGAACCCGAAACTCCGCCCGAGCGAGGCTCGCATCGACGGCAGGGTTCCGCAAATGCTGTTCGTTTCGAGCATGCAGATTCACTCGGCCAAGGCCTATGAACTGATTCAAGATGCCTACCGACTTGGTGAGAATCGGCCGTTGATCGTCGCCGGCGGTGCCAAGGCCATCTACGAACCGTGGGATTTCTTCGGGTTCGATGAACAGCGCCGTTACTCCGCCGACGTTGTTGTCACGGGCGAGGAGTTCGTCGTCCTGCAACTTTTGGATCGTATCGAACAATTCCGTGGCAAGAACGAACACCCACGAAAGACGTTTCATCGGTTGCGCGTTTCGGGGCTGTTGGACGATATCCCCGGCTTAGTATTCCGCGAAGGCGATGAGAAAGCGCCGCTGGAACGGCTCATCGACACGGGAATTCAACGCCTCGTGCAAGACCTGGACGAGCTGCCGCATCCGATGGTCGGCATCAAGTTACTGGAACCGCCTCACAATCGCACGACCCTCGCCAGCCGAACCTTGCCGATCAACAAGATCCATCGCTACGCCGGTATGATCTCGTTGGTCACCACGCACGGCTGCAAATTCCATTGCCCTTATTGCCCGATTCCCGCTTACAATCAGTTCACCTTCCGGTGGAAGAGCCCGGCTCGTCTGCGAGACGAGATTACGCAATTGGCGAACGCCACGGGCTTGGAGCGGTTCTTTGGCACCGACGACAACTTCTTCAACAACCGCGAAACGGTGCTGGAGACGTTTACGGAACTGGCCAAGGGCCGCGCCAATGGCAAGCCATTCCGCGATTCAGTGTTCTTCGGCACTGAAGCGACCGAGTTCGACGTTCACAAGAACCTCGACCTGTTGCCGCTCTGCCGCGAGGGTGGTCTGCGGGCCATTTGGTTCGGCATCGAAGACATGACCGCCGAATTGGTCAAGAAAGGCCAAAGCCCCGACAAGACCAAGGTCACTTTTCAACGCATGAGCGAGTTGGGCATCTGCCCCATGTCGATGATGATGCACCACGACGGGCAGCCGCTCTATACTCGGGGTCAGCTTTACGGTTTGGTGAATCAAGTTGATTTCTTGCGACGGACCGGCTCCGTCAGCATGCAGGTGACAATTCTGACGCCTTCGGTCGGAAGCAAGAGTTACGAGGAGCCGTACGAGAACGGCATGGTGATCGGCGCGGCCAATGGTCGGCCCGTCGAAGACCATCATTACGACGGCAATCATTGCATCGCGACCGCCGACCCCAAGCCGTGGCGGAAGCAGATGAACATCTACTTCGCCTATGCGAGTTTCTACAACCCGCTGAACTTGATCCGTACAGCCATCCGTTTTCGTGATCCTCTGTGGAAAGTTCGGACCTTCTATCAGGTCTATGGCATGATCGGACTGGCGCGGTCGATCAAGAAAGGTTTTGGATACTTAAAGGATCTATATTTCGGGCCGGTGAAAAAGCTGTCGGCGGCCCCCGGCAAGCGCTGGCCGATGATTCCCGCGACGACAACGAGTCCGGCCTCAGCCTTACCGCTCATCGTGCCGGAGAAACTCGTTTCGCAGTCCGTTTAGGACGAGTTCACCCACGTCAGCCCGCGCCGGGTGGCATCATCCGGCGCGGGCTGACGATCTCGAAATTCAACGACATTCGGATTTCACCACTTGCTGACGATCACCCGGCGCTGCTACAATTTCTATCAACCCCAACCGAAGGGGTTCCCCGCAGGGATCGTTGTTCCGACCCCTCCAACCTGACTTTTGGTCATCCCCATCGTGGAGGGAGTGCGTCATGTTTGGTCTTGGCCTACCGGAGATGGTGATCTTGCTCGTGCTGGGCGTCTTGCTGTTTGGGCGCAAGTTGCCGGAAGTGGGTCGCTCGCTCGGTAAAACGCTCATGGAAGTCAAGAAAGGCCTTCATGGATTGGAGGATGAAATGGGGGGAATGGGAGGGGGAACCTATCAGCCGCGAGTCGACGACGTTCCGCCGCCGGCTCCTCGACCCCCACAACGGATCGGTGCCACCGCTCCGAAATTTGAAGACAATCCGCCGGCATCGGGTCCGATCATTTGATTTCGCCACGAGGTATCCGTCATGGCTCCGCTATTCGGATTTCAGATATTCGGCCTGGGCCTTCCCGAGTTGCTGGTGATCGCCGGCTTGGGTGTCCTGCTCTTTGGCCGCCGGTTGCCGGAAATCGGCCGGTATTTGGGCAAAGGGATCGTCGAGTTCAAAAAGGGTGTGAAGGGTTTGGAGGATGAGGTCGAGGGCAGCTACCGCCAGGGTGACGCCGCGCTGCCGCCGAGTTCGCCGGCTGCTCCGCCGCGAATGAACACGGCTCCGCGTTTTGAGGACGCCCCGAACCCACCGCCACCGCCAAAGGTCTGAAGAATGAACCGCACGGCCCATCGCGGCCGTGTGCTGGGGCGCTTAACTCAGCGGCTAGAGTGCCATCCTCACACGGTGGAAGTCACTGGTTCGAATCCAGTAGCGCCCAGTCCGCAATTTCGCAAAACCTCGGGAATCCTACAATTCCCGAGGTTTTTTGCATCACCATCATGTACACCAGTCCATTGCAGTCCGCTCAGTTCCGGTCCAAACTGCGTCG
>CAZESP010000077.1:0-17605 GCA_964515185.1 uncultured Alcaligenaceae bacterium | reverse complement strand
CCCTCACACCACCACCACGACGTCCCTGGCCTCTGGCGGCTCCATTGGGCGGCCCAGCGCTGTTATCTGTTGCACGCAGCGGGCGCAGAGGGGAATGAATAATACCTGATCCTCGTCGTGTTTGATCAGATCGTACAGCCTTGTTCGCAGTCGCACAAAGTCCGTTGCACTCAATCGACACAAAAACACCGAATACTGACGCCGGACGCCGTAGTCCTCACACGCCGTCGCCACCTTGCGCAATCGCTTCGGATCGCTGATGTCATAAGCCACGAGGTAACTGTCCATCCCCGGTGACTCCGGGAGCTGTCGCACTCCGTCTCGTCAACCCGACTGTCAACGCACGGTGAAACCCGTATATCGCGGGATGTCGCCGCGAAGGTAGGCCGCCAGGGTCCGAGCTTGTACCTCGATCATTCGCGCGTAACTCATCTTGTAGCCGTACACCGGATGCGTCACCATCGCGGCCATCCGTTGCTCGTAGGCACCAAAGAACTTCTTGCGGCCGGCCTCCGTCAGTTGGAAGGCGTCACGCCATTGCACGAAATCGTCAGCGGTGATCGTGCGCGTGTTCACCAGTGTCAACACGACCGAATCGGCAATGATCGCGCGAAATTCCTCCATTAGGTCCAGGGCGAGCGACGGCTTGCCGTGCCGGCCGGCGTGGAAAAAGCCGCGATACGGGTCGAAGCCGACCGTACAGACCGCGCTGAAACAGTCCTTGCACAACAACGCATATGCGAATGACAGCAATGCGTTGATCGGATCGCGTGGCGGGCGCCGGTTGCGGTGGGTGAAGTCGAAGCCTCGTTCGCCCGGCGGTGGGGCTTTCAGGAATCGGCTGAACTCGCCGAAATACAATGCCGCGCCCTGACCCTCCATACCCAGAATAACGCTAAGGTCTGTCACGTTCTCCAACCGGCGCAATAGCTCCGCGAGGTCACGGGCCGCCGGCTCGTCACGGCCTGGGGTATCATCATCCCGGAGACATCGCATCAAGAGTGTGCGTTGATTCATCAGCTTGGCCCGGACTACCTCGCACGATAATTGAAGGCACTCGTTGGTGTCCGCGAACCGCCGGAATTGCGCCTCGCGCAGCGACACGTTCTTTCGCGGCGCCGGTTCGAGGGCGGCGATGAAGCGCCCGTAACCGGTGAGGAAGATGACGGGGATTTCGTTGTACGTCAGACATTCCAGCGCCTGGGTCGAGAGTTGCACGTTGCCGAAGACCACAACCTGACGGATCGCGTGCAAAGGAATGCGGTTCAACTCTTGGCCATCCTTGCGAATGACCAGATGCTCGCTGCGCTTTCCGACATAGCTTCCGGGTTCTTGGAGATAGAGCACGGCACCCTCATCGGTCTGCGGAACGACGCGAGTGATGCCGGCCGGCGGAGCGGAATCGGCAGGAAGGTCGCGGCGCTCGATCTGGTAAAGAGTCTCCTCCGGCTGGCAAACGGGCGCCAGCGAACAGCCATAACATTTGTGGCGTTGGTCGGCTGCCAACGGTTCGGGCGGGGCGTCACGCGAGGATATGTCGCGAATCGAACGGATCGCGTCGAGGGTCTTCTGCCGAAGCGACTCGTCGAGGTTGACTGGCACCCGTTCTCGACTGCCGGCATAATAGAGGAACCCCATTGGGATCGGGTGGCCATACTCTTCTTCGAGCAACAATCCCTGGGCACAGAGCTGGACGGCGTCGTTGTCCCAAAAGGTTGGGTTACCATCGTCGCCACGAGGGGCCGACCCGTGTTTGGTTTCCACAGGGTAAAGCTCGCCGGCCTTCTCCTCGACCATATCGAGGACGCCCGTTAGGCCAAGCCGCTCCGAAGAGAGATGGACGCTGCGGGTCAGCACAGCGTCGCCCTCCTTGCGGGATCGGCTGGTCAAGTCGGGGTTGGTGACTCGGCGATGATCGAATTGGCCGCCGGCCACATGCTCGTTGATCGGCATAACGCAATCGACGTATTGCAGGTAGTACAGTCGCGGGCAGTAGCAAACCTGATTCAGCGCGCGCAACGGGATCGGATCGGACGCAAGGGCCGTCGTCATGGGGAAACCTCGTTAGTTAAGCGTGAAGGCTAATCCACCAGTCGCAACTTCGCTCCCGTGGGGTCGATCGCAACCATAAGCGGTCGCGTCATGTGGCCGAACGAGACAATCGCTTGCCCCGGCGCCAAGCCGGGTAGTCGCGACCAAAGCGATTCATCGATGCCGCTGACGGCAAGCTTTAACATGCTCAGCACATGGGTATCGATCAGCTTGTGCAGGATCAAGTTATTGCACAGTGACAACACCTGACGCGGCAGATGCCCGGGCAACTGCGTGACGAAGACCAGCCCGAGCCAGCGCTTGCGACCGCGCTTGGCCAATCGCGCAACCTGTTGGAACAGGATTGGCATTTTCTCGACTCGCTCGGCGGACAGAAACTCGTGAGCCTCTTCGATGATGATGAGTACCTTCGTCGGCGGCTTGGCGGTCGGGTTCTTCTCGAATTCCTCGCAAGCTCGGTCTTGGGCTTCCTGAATGCCGTGCAACAGGTCGGCAATGACGAAGTTGTTCAATTCCGACATGCCGGTGTCGGAAAGATCGACGACCGATACGCGACCCGGTTCGAGCATGTCGCTGTATTTGATCGGCGGTGAGGCGTCGCGATCTTCGGTGTAGAAGACCTTCATCCGGTTCAGTCGCCCCAGTCGGCCCAACAACGCTCGCCATGATACCGAGCTTGCCGGCAACTGCGACGAGTTGAGCAACATCGTGAGCGCCTTCTTGCCATCGTCGGTATTGAAACGCCGATGAAACAACCGAAACTCGCGGGCCACGTCAGCGTCGGCGGCCTTGCCCCGACCCTCTTTGGCCGGCCGTTCAATGTGATCGTGACAGGCGCCAGCGACATCGATCAGCATCGACAGCGTCAACCGCGGATAGCCTCGCTCAAATTCGTCGATCTCGATGGCCATTCGTTCTTGTTCGTCGTTGCCCTTCACCGGAAAAATCTCGAGTCGCCGCATCAGTTCCTTGGTAATGTCGTACGCCTTGAGGAACCGTTCCTGCTGCGCCTCGGTGAGGTTGAGAATCTCAATAACCGCATAGGGAGAAAGTCGGGCGAACTGCACCGAGAACGGTCGTCGATTCGGATGCTTGGGGTTGACTGTGTCACGATTGACGAGGTGATAGAGCGTCATCTGATTTCCGGGAATGCCGCCGGGTTCGAGTCCGCGTTCGGCCAATCGGGTGAGCATCGAAGGGTCGTCGGTCGGCTCGTGGAGGCGAGCGTATTCGCCTTCGACATCGAGCAGAATGACGGCCATGCCGGCGGCCTGTGCTTGTCGGATGAGTCCTGCCACTGTCGTCGATTTGCCGCCGCCCGTCGTGCCGAGAATCGCAGTATGGCGCGGAAGGACCGACTTCTCATCGGACGGCACGCCGACCACCAACTCGCTATGCCCAACCGCCAGGCCCAATCGCAAATTGCCGTGAGCTTTCAGTACCGCCGCGGATTCGTCGTCCGACAACACGCAAACGGGACTGTTGGGCAACGGCCGCAACCGTGGTGGCGTCAGGGTTCCGTCGGCAAGCTCTTCGCCCAGGATCGTCACGACGACTCGGCCATGAAACGGCGGCAAATACGACCCGCCGCGCGTCGAGACGGTGACCAGAATCGGCGAATCGCCCTTGAGGCTGTCCGGCTCGGCGAATGGCCCGGCCGTCACGACACCCAGATACTTGCGGCGGTCGTTCTGGCTGAAGATGCGAACCATCGCCTGGGCCGGTGCGCGTTGGAGGTTCTCGGCGGGCAGCAATACGGTGACCGATAGGTCTTCGCTACCGGGCAGGTCGAACATCGTTCGGCCGATCGCGCCGGGCACCGTTTCCGGCAAGGGGCCAACGGTGGCAATGTCGGCGGCGATTTTCTCGCGGATGGTGGTGGTCCCGTTTGTGGTGTCGGTCATGATGGATCCTCCAAGCGGCTCGCGTGAATTGGGGTCAACGGTTCCTCGTCTGGCGTTCGCTCAAGTATCGAAACGGCACGCCGGCGCCGGCGTAAGCATTCGCGGCCATCTGGTTCAGCCCTCCGCTGCCGTAGACGGACGCGCACACGCGATCCGCCAAATCGATGAGCATCGGGAATCCCCGTTGCGGCACCAGCGCGCTATCGGCTATGGCAATGCGTGCCGCCACATCAGCGTGATCGACGTGAGCGTAAAAGATCTGCGGCGGGGCCAGTGGCGAAGCGCGAAAGACGCCCACGACGATTTGGGACGCAACATCATCAATAAAACGCCGAATCCATTTTGCCGGTGACAACGAAACGCCATCCCAATGGGTGTCTACGGCCGCCGACGTGGTAAACGTCGAGTTCTTCAGCAACGTCTCAATTCGCTCGTTGAGACTCAGTACGATCGCGAATTCGTAGGGTTGCAATGCCTGGCCGATCGTGCCGAGCATGCGCTCCGCAGGTTCGCTGGCGACGAAAACGAATTTCTGATGCCCCAATACCAAATCGCGAATCGTTCGAGTCGCAACGATCATCAAGTCGGTTAGTCCACCGCCGGTGAGAAGTTCCAACGGCGTCGGGCTCCCGTGACCCATTCGCCAAGCGGCTGTCGAATGACGCAACAAGATCGCGCGTTCGGCGTGGGCCATCACGGCACGTTGAAACAATTCCGAGAATCGCTCTCCGGTGCCGGGTTGATTCAACCCGCCCCGACGCCCGCGTCGCTCCAACAACTCCAAGACCTCGTTGATCGGGTCCGCGTTGTGGAACCGCAAGTCGCGCCGAAACAATCGCTGATGCCAGGTGCCTTGATTTCCCGCGTAGGACACAAGGCTCACTCCGATCTGATAGATCGTCAGCGGCAATGTATCGTGGACTTCGGTCGTGCCGTCGCACGCCTCGACTCCGCCGGAGAAAAGCAACTGTTGATGGATGGTCCTAATCTCATCGGCCGATACAGGTGGATAGGCTCCGGCGCCCCGAGGCGCCTTGGCTCCTTCCCACGCGAGTTTTGGGAAAACCCGTTCGCGAATCTGCGTTTGGTAACTCGATTCGTTGTGGACCGCCTCGCGAATTTCCGTCTCGATCCGGTGATACTCTTGCGCCAAATCGACGCCGCAACGCCAAGAATCGAGATTGAGCGCGTCCTCCCAGCCTTCGCCGAAGGACTCCGCGAACTGGGCTGCCGTCACCTCGGGGATCGCGCCAAGAGCCGTGTCGATGACGGGCGCCGGATCAAGAACGGTCTTTCTGGTTCGTGCCGCCATCTCGGCTCCTCCTTCATCAATTCCCGTCAATCTTTGAAAGTTCGACAAACATTTCGCGAAATCGACTCACCAACGGGTCACGGCTGACCTCGGGAAAGAGATTTCTCGCGTAGGCCGACGCCTGACCAGCGGGCAATCCGAAGCCAGCCACTAGGCGCGACTCCGCGGATTCGCGGTCCAAGGCCAACTCGAGAACGACATGGGCCGGCGCGAGCAGTTCCCATGCAAGGCGATCGGCGGCCCATTCGGCGTCCGCAATTCGTCGCGACGGAAAGCGGTCGTCGACGGAGCGCGCCATCAGATGAACGTGACAGCCGACCGGCACATTTCGTATCACCGCGTGAAGGCGCTCGTTAGTGGTTAACGGTCGCAGGCCATCAAAAATCTCAGAGATTTTCGGCCCAAATTGCAGAGTTGCTCGTCGCCTCGGCGCCCAATAGTCGCGCAGGAAATGGGCCATCTCATGGGCCAGCGAGAACCGGCGCTCGTTTGTCGTGTCGTTGCAATCCAGAAAGGCAATCCCCATGCCTCGATGTGCCACGAGGCATGCTCGCAAAGGCCGATCGGCGAGAGGGATCGTAACGTCAAGGCTGTTTTCGCCAAGCCACTGCGCAACTGTTGCAAGTCGCAGGTGGGGTCGTTCGACAATGGAAACAGGCCACCCGAGCGAGATCGGCCCACGCAAATCGCGCGGAAAACCGATCGGTTTCTCCGACGCGCGCCAGAACTCGTCGGCAGATTCCAAGACCCATAACGGCACGCTCATGGCTCTTCCACCTCCGGCGGATCGGCATCGCGGGCGGCCATCAGTGTACCCTGATTGAACACCGTTTCGCGACGAAGTTCTGCCAATATTTGTCCGCGCCGAATGGCATGTGCCAATGCCACGCGATCCGCTCCGAATCGGCTCGCGATTTGTTCGACCTCTTTGCGAAACGCCGGCGGGTCGGCGTCGGGCATGCGGCAAAGCCGAATCATGACGAGATTCTCCGCGGAACATGAAAGGCAATCGATCAAGCCGGCGTCATCCAAGCCTTCGCTCGCGCCAAACAACGCCAGCGCGTGGGCGACGAACGAGGGATCACACTCGACACGCCTGGCGAGTCGGCCCAAATGGGTCATGATTTCTCCCGGGCACGTTTCAACCGCTGTTTGATCCGGTCCTTGACCTGTTTCACCGCTCGGCGTTGCTCCGCGAGGGGTCGATCAGCGAGGTTCAACACGCGGGCATACTCGGTTGTTCGACGCTCCCCGGTGAGCATCAGGTCCCAAACGCGGCGTTCTGATTCACAGAGTTCCTCGATGACCCCCGGCGGAATTCGGAACCGCAGCGGGTCGCCCATCTCCATTTCCAGCGCGGGGTCATGTTCGCGTCCCAGGTATTTCCCGGCGTGGGGACCATGTTCGACAATGGAAATCGCGATTTGCCGGCTTCGATGCCGACGTTCCTTCTTCACGAGATTCAACAAGTCGCCTCGGGCAGCCATGCAGAGATACCGAAACAGGTCGCCACGACCGGATTGGAACCGCGAAGGATGCCGAATAAGATCCAAGATCGCCTCGCCCGCCGCCGTTTCGCACTCCTCGGGGAGATTACGAAATCGGCGGTGAAGCCAGTCGATCAAGGGTTCAAGATAGAGTTGAGCCAATTCGGCGGATGCGACCTTGTCCCCAGCGGCCAAGCGATGATAGATCGCAAGCCCCTTGTGGGAATCTCGGATTGGTTTGTCGCTGGCTGCCATGGGATGGGTCGCCTTGAGCCTTCCGCCGTCTGGCAGATCGGAATCCGTTGTGAATTGCCGGATACCACGGCGCATATCCTATCCGAATTGTGTGCGTTTGTATAGTAGCTGACAACAACCAAGTTAGGGATACATCCCCGATGCGGTTCGATCGAGCGATTCGGAGATCCCCATCTTGAGGAACTTGAATCCCGATCCGTATCGACGGATGGCGACGGCGTCATGATGACTGTGTCTCGACAAGTAGACGGGCGTCGTCGTTAGAACGCCGGCGCCAAAATGGTTTGTTCGACCATCGACGATTGGCGGAATAGTAGTCTCGGCGGATTTGATCCTCAACAGCGGCACGAGTCTCGAGCCAGGAAATGTATTCGTCGATAGCTTTCGATTGCCCATTCAAGTAGGCGTCCACCGCCTTCGCGGCATTAGTCGGCCCATCACGCGACGCGCGATTCAGCATGGCGAGGAATCAAGTGGCGTCGGTCAGCAGCGAGGTGGCAAAGTTCCCAACCGGGATGCTTGACACCAAACCTCATGGACGGGGTCGGAATCCGCGGTTGGGTTGACGGGTTTCTATCGGGCGTGTTCCACCTTGAAGTCCAAGTCGGAACGACCAACCATTGCTTGTGGGCCTCGCCGCATAGAAGGGTTACCGTTCAGATCGATCGCCCGAACGTTACGATGCGGTTGTCGTGGTCCGGCATCTGACGTGTACCTCATTTCACCACGAAAGAGAAAGTGACTACTGATTTCTTGTTCCGCCACACGTCAATCGTGACATCCGTTGCTCCCCTCTGGGCAGGCTGATGGATACATGGCAATCATCCCCTCTCATGGGTTTGTTTGGCGAGCCGCTGCCAATTCCTTGAATCACCGTCTTTGTCTTCGACAGTTTGTCGGCCCAAATGGGCTTCTCGGGTTACCAAACAATGAAAGTCTGCGATTTGACCTTTTTCGTAATCACGAACATCTTGTACGTTCGCCCTTTTACTCTCCCCATCCCTTTTTATCGTCCTTTTCCGGCTTGTATTTGGCGAACTCGATCTTATCGCCGTTGCCGATACTGATTGTCTTGAAAGTGGTATCGCCGGGCTTGTTGACGCTGGTTACTTTGGGCTGTTTGTCAATCACCTCTGCGGAGGAGATACCAACGCACACCGTTTCGTCTGCCTGTTAATTGCAGAATACAGACCATAGTTCATCGCTAACTTTTGCGGTTCGAAGAATATGACAGTTGTGCTTCGTTGCCGGTGGCGTAGGATTCCGACCTATGAAGGGGTGAGAATCACAGGAACGATCGTGGAATCCGTTACGGCCGGGGGGCTGGCACAAGGGGGATTGGCTTGCGATCAGGCGAGGTCGGGTCGATGCCCACGTAAACCAGTTCGGCTTCGGTGACGGGGATCAGTTGGTCGGCTCGTTCGGCTTCGACGAAGACGGTCATCGTGATCGATGTGCGGCCAATTCGAGACAATCGGGTGCGAAAGCTCACGACGTCGCCGACCAAAACCGGATGCCGAAACTCGACGCGGTTGATCGCCACGGTGACGACCGTTGGCAACGGGCCACCCGCCAAGACAACCTCGTGTCGCGCTCCAATCGCACCGGCTTGATCGATATACGACAACAAGATGCCGCCGAAAATCGTCCCATGAGGGTTCGTATCTTTGGGCATCATGACGACGCGAATCGCAAGATAATCCGGCATGGCGACCCTCGCGGACCACCGGTTCAAAGTCGGCGTCATTCCCGACCAAGTTCTCGCCGGACGATACGCACGCCGGCAACCATATTTGTGAGTTTTCGCATCGCGATCGAACGGGCCGTCTGAGAGAATCCGCAGTCGGGGGTCACGCTCACGCGTTCCGGTTCGATGTGGCGAAGGACCATTCGCAATCGCTCCGCCACCAACTCCGGCGGCTCAATCCAGGTGTTCTTCACGTCGATCAGGCCGGCGGCCAACTCCATGGGAGCGGGGATCTCGCGAGCTAGCTCGATCTCGGCCATTTCGCGGCTGGCGAATTCCAAGGCGAGTTGTGTGATCGGCGCCCGTGTCAGATGCGGAAACAGAGGTCGATAGCTGCGATGCCCCACGGCCCGAGCGCGATAGTTGCCGAAGCACATGTGCAGGCTGATCGGTTTGGTGATGCCGGCGACCGTGCGGGTCAAAAAATCGAGGAATCGTTCCGGCTGATGGGGATGGCAGGCGAAGCTCGGCTCGTCGAGTTGAAGGTAATCCGCACCGGCGGCGACCAGGGACTTCATCTCGCGATTGACAATCGGCAGCAATGCCTCGGCCACCGCATCCCGGTTGGCGTAGATTCCCGTGCCATCGAGGCAACCCGCCAGAGTGTAAGGCCCCGGAATCGGAACCTTCACCGGGTCGGCTGGATAAATCTCACGCAACCGGCGGTATTCGGCGACGAGGCCTAGCCCGCTCGGAGCGCTCAACTCCGCGACGCAACGGTAGCGGTTTCGTTGATCGTGAGCGGGCGGCCCCCACTTTCGAGCCGCCGGCAATGGTTCGATTCCCGTTAGATAATCGTAGAAGCCAAGGTTGAAATCCACCCGTTGCATTTCTCCGTCGGTAATCAGGTCGGCGCCGGCCCGCAATTGGTCATCCACGGCAAGGCGAACGGCATCGCGCACGACCTCATGGCGATCTTCGTCGCCGAATCGGTCGGGTTGAGCTGTCGCGGCCTCGATGTAGTGGCAATACCAACCGGGAAAGGCCCACGATCCGATGACGGTTGCAGGGATTAGAGGAAGTTCCGGCATGAGGGGAATCTATCGCCGGACGCCGTAACTGAAAAGGCGCTCGCCGCAACATGGAGGGCGAGCGCCTTGCACGATCTATTTCTTGCGCTTGTAGACGATGCTCATCACCTTGATCTCCGTCCCTTCCATCGTGCGATAATAGTTGCCAGTGTAGTTGTCGTTGTCCGTAATCGACATGACGTCGCGGGTCGCAACTTTCTTCCCGGTTACGGGGTCGATTTCCTCGCCTTTCATCTCGAGGGTTTTTCCATCCGTGCTCAGGGTGCCCGTCGAGCGAGCGATGCCGGTGGCCATGTTGTCGATCCAGGCACCGACATAGGTTTGACGCAGGTTGTCGTAACCGAGCCAACCTTGGCCATGAAACGGCATGCCCATGAAATCGCCGTTCACTTTTTCTTCGAGGTAGCGATTTCCCATGACCCACTTGATTTCGGAAGTGGCTTTCGAGGTATTGGGCTTAGTCGGGTCCATGTACATGGTGACCGTTAGTTCCCATGAGCCGGCCATGAAGGCGATCTTCTTGTGGGCCTCCCCTGGGGTTGCTGCCTTGGCCATGGCCTCGGCAATGACCTTCTCATCTGGTGGGCCTTTCTTTTCGTCAGCGGTGATGGCCAATCGGCCCACCGCGAAGATTCCGGCAACCAACATCAATCCCAGTATACGTCGCGCCATGTTCGGTCCTTTCGAAGGACAAAGAAGTGTGAGGATGTTCACTATGCGGGATTAGAACACAATCCGGTCGATCTCTGCAAGGCCAGTTGGCGAACATGTGTGTGGGTGCGCCGATTTTCTGAACAGATCGATTTCACCGGAACATGCCGCGAATTCGGCAACGCTCCGCGAAGCGGCGCGACGATTGAAAGAGACTTAGGCGACTCGTGGGCGACTGTATCCACACGGCCTCGGGGACGGCGAGAGACGTCGCGCGAGAATCGCGCATCGCGACTAATTCCTGCGTGAACCGCAGATGTTGCTCGGACCTTACGCCGTCGAATCGATTTTTTCGGAATATTCCGCAAGCCTTGCCCCGATTCCAGCCGATACTCCGATAGCGCACGGATCACGTCCCGGGTACGGGGGGAGGGATTGCCATGAACCGCCGCGTGTCGTCACGGCTGAAGTTGGAGAGTTTGGAAGATCGATCGGTGCCCGCGGTGGTTAGCGAATTCGGGCTGACCGGCGTCGGGCCTGCCGCACCTATCGGAATCGTTCGCGGTCCCGACGGAGCGATGTGGTTTACTGAATCCAAGATCGATCAAATCGGTCGCATCGCCCCGGATGGCAAAGTCACGCACTATGCCTTACCGGTGGCTGGTAGCGCTCCGTCGGGCATTACAATCGGTCCCGACAACGCGGTGTGGTTCGCCGAAACCGGCACCAATCGCGTGGGGCGACTCGACATCGCGACGGGCGTCGTCACTGAATATAACACAGGCACTCTGACCTCACCGTTTTCCATCGTCCAAGGGCCGGACGGCAACCTATGGGTTGGCTCCATCGACGCCGCCAAAATCGCGAAGCTGACCCCGAGCGGGCAACTGACGGTATACAGCGGCTTTGGCGGTTCGAACGCGATCGTCAATGACATGGTGGTTGGCCCCGACAGCAAAATCTATCTCGCCGAAGGCCCCGGCGGAGGCGTGACCGTCGCCGAACTTCAGAACGGAACGCCGCGATTCAGCCGGCTATCCGTCGGCTCGCTCCCGAACCCAATCAGCCTTGCCGTCGGCCCCGATGGCAATATCTGGGTCGGTTCCGGCAACGCCAGCCAAATCGCTCGCGTGACGCCGGCGGGGGTCGCCACTGTTTTCAACGGATTCGGAACCGCGAACACGTCGATCGAAGACGTCACCGCGGGACCTGACGGCGCTCTTTGGTTCACTGAGGGCGCCGCCAACCGCATCGGGCGCATCCGCACCGATGGCACCGTGACCGAGATTGCGACCGGCGTTACCAATGGTGCCGTGCCCGGTCAGATTGCCGTCGGCTCGGACAACAATCTCTGGTTCACGGAGTTCGGCGCGAGCCAGATTGGCAAGATCGGGCTGTCGGCTGACCTATCGGTGACCGTTTCCGATAACGGACTCATCACGGCTCTGCCGGGCGACACCGTGACCTACACGGTGACCGTAACCAACAGTGGCCCGGATAACATTGACAACGCCAACCTCAAGAATCCGCTGCCAGGTCAGCTTGAGTCGGTTACTTGGACCAGTGTGGCCGCCGGCGGCGCCGTGGCGCCGATTAACGGCAAAGGCGATATCGACCTGAAACTGTCGATGCCGGCCAATTCCTCCGTCACGTTTACCGTTACCGGCAAGGTTCGATCCGACGCCACAGGTGCGCTGGTGAGCACCGCCAAGGTGACATCCGGCGTCACCGACCCGGTCGCTGCGAACAACTCGGCGAGCGATGTTTCGGTGATTCCCTCGCCGGGCATCATCGTGACAGGGGCCGATTCCGGCGGTGGACCGCAAGTGCGGGTCTTCAATACGGACGGTTCGGTGAGAATGGACTTCTTCGCGTATGACCCGGCGTTCCGCGGCGGAGTTCGCGTGGCGACCGGCGACGTTAACGGGGACGGCGTACAGGATATCATCACGGCGGCCGGCACGGGCGGCGGGCCGCATATTCGAGCGTTTGATGGCACGTCGGGTGCCGAGGTTTGGGGATTCTTTGCCTACGACCCGCGCTTCCGCGGCGGCGTCTACATCGCATCCGCTGACTTCAATGGCGACGGGAAGGCCGACATTGTCACCGGTGCCGGTGCCGGAGGCGGCGCCCACGTTCGCATTTGGGATGCGGAGACGCGCCAAGAAATGCGTGGGTTCTTCGCTTATAACACCGTCTATCGCGGTGGCGTGACGGTAGCGGCCGGCGATGTCAACGGTGACGGGCGAGCCGATCTGTTCGCGGGTACTGCCACGGAATCGTCGCGCGTGCGTGTCTACGATGGCATGACCTTGAACGAATTCCGCAACCTCCTGCTCTTCGACTCAAGCTATAACGGCGGTTTGAATCTGGCGACCGGCGACGTCAACGGTGACGGCAACGCGGATCTGATTGCCGGCGTGGGTTACGGCGGCACGGCTAGCCCGCGGCGGACCAGTGGGCCGCATGTCCAAGTCATTGATGTGGCCAATGGCCGGCGACTCCGCGACTTCCTCGCCTATCCGGCCGTCTTTGCCGGCGGCGTTCGCGTGGCGGCGGTGGATGTGAGCGGTGACGGTTTGGCCGACATCGTTACCACGCCGGGTGGGGGTCGCGTCGCCGACACGCAGATCTTCGACGCCGTCACCGGCAAGAACATACCCGGATTCCTTGCCTATGGTTCCGCGTTCTTGGGCGGAGCCTACATCAGCGCCAAGTAAACCTCATCACCCATCCAAGCCGCGACCCGCACCGATGCGCGTCGCGGCTTTTTCTTTCTATACTGGCGGTGTCCCTCGTTTTCCTTGTGAGACACCGCTATGCGCCGTCACGCTTTCCTTTCGATGATCGCCTTAGGATGGCTTGCCATGAACGCCCGCACCGACGAGGGGATGTGGTTGCTCAACGACCCGCCCCGCGAACTCCTGAAAACCCGTCATGGCTTCGATCTGTCCGATGCCTGGCTCGAGCGCGCAATGAAGGCTGCTGTCCGATTCAATAGCGGCGGCTCGGGCGGATTCGTCTCGCCCGACGGCTTGATCGTCACCAATCACCACATCGGCGCTGAGTCTTTGCAAAAGCTCAGCCCACCAAACAAGGACTATTACCGCGACGGCTATTACGCTCGGACCCCCGCCGACGAGCTTCGATGCCCGGACCTCGAATTGAACGTCTTGCAAGAGATCATCGACGTGACCGCTCGCGTTCAAGGCGGCGTTGGCGCCGACCTCGCGCCGGCACAGGCGGCCGCGGCCCGGCGAAAAATCATGGCCGATATCGAGAAAGAGTCGCTCGACAAGACCGGCCTGCGATCCGATGTCGTCACCCTCTACAATGGCGGGCTTTACCATTTGTATCGTTACAAGAAATACACTGACGTCCGCCTGGTGATGGCGCCCGAACATGCCATCGCGTTCTTTGGGGGTGATACGGACAACTTCGAATACCCCCGTTTCAATCTCGATATCTGCTTCTTCCGCGCCTACGAAAACGGGCGACCGGCGAAGGTGATTCACTACCATCGCTGGAGCGAAAAGGGGCCGGCGGAGGGCGATCTGGTCTTCGTCATCGGCAACCCCGGCACCACCAATCGCCTTGAGACCTATGACAAGCTGGTTCACCGACGCGATCATTCGCATCCTTACACACTCGCGCGTTTGCGAACGCTGGAGGCGGCTCTGCTGCAATTCCGCGAGCAGGGGCCAGACTACGCGAAGATGGCCGCCAATGACCTTCATCGCGTCGCCAATGCGCGAAAGGCTTTTGCCGGCCAATATCAGGGACTGCTCGACCCCGCGTTGCTCGCTCGCAAGAAATCGGCCGAGGCCGAGTTGCTGGCGACGGCTGGGCCGAGCGTCCAACCGTCGACGTCGGCCGCGGCCAAGCGAGGGGTCAATCGCATTTCCGTCGCTCAGATGCAATTGCAAGCATTCGAGCGCGAGTGGGCGTTGATCGAACGAGGCGACGCTTTTTATAGCGAGTTGTTTGCCATCGCGCGCCACTTGATTCGCCTTCAGGAAGAATTGGCCAAACCGAGTGCGGAGCGGCTTCGCGAATATCGCGACTCAAACTTGGAATCGCTGCGGTTTCAGCTCTTCTCGCCGGCGCCGATTTACGCGCCGTTGGAGCGGGCCAAATTGGCGACGTCGCTGTCCTTCCTGGCCGAACAGTTGGGAGGCGCTCATCCGCTGACCCAGTTGGCCTTGGCCGGTAAGCCTCCATCAGTGCGGGCCAATGAGCTTGTCGCCGGATGCAAGCTCTTCGACGCTGCCGAGCGAAAACACTTAGCCGCTGACCCCAAATCGCTCGCCGCCAGCGGTGACGCGATGTTGAATCTGGCCAACGCGATTGACGCCGAAGCCCGAAAGCTCCGCAAACGATACGAGTCCGAGATTGAGGAGATCGAGCGTCAGGGATATTCGGCAATCGCGAATCTGCGATTTGAAGCCTTCGGGCGATCGGTGGCCCCCGACGCGACGTTCACACTGCGGCTCGCTTTCGGAATTGCCCGAGGCTACGAGGTTGATGGCGCGGCGTTACCCGTGAACACGACATTTGGAGGGGCGTTTGACCGTGCGAAATTGCAAGGTCATCGAGAGCCGTTCGAGTTGCCGGCTCGCTGGCAAGACGGGCAGGCGAAGCTCGACATGACGACGCCGTTCAATTTCGTTTCGACAGCCGACACGATTGGGGGCAACAGCGGCAGTCCGGTTGTGAATCGGGCTGGCGAGTTGGTCGGCATTAACTTCGACCGCAACCGTCACGGGTTGGTGCGCAACTTCGTTTACACCGACCATCAAGCGAGGCACATCGCCGTTCATTCGCGTGCCGTTATCGAAGCGCTTCGCAAACTCTACGACTGTGAACCGCTTCTCACCGAATTGCTGGGCAAGTGACGGGCCGAGTCGAGGAGATTCATTACAGAGGCACCGAGAGAGCCATCTTCGGGACTTCTCGATGCCCTTTGCGATGAACCATCGTCTCTTCTTATTTCTTCTCCAGCCCCGCCACAAAGGCCGCGAACCTCGGGTGCTTGCGGATGCCGTCGAAGTCCGTGTCCTGTTTGATGTGCGCGATGCGAGGCGCCGTGAAATAGCCGCCGGCTTTCGCCTTTTCCAAGAGCGCCAGCGACTTCTCCACATCGCCGCAGAGGGCGAAGACGCAGGCGGCGTTGTAGCGTTGCCCGTCGCGGTCCTTCTCTTGGGTCTCGGCCCACGCGGCGAAGCGCTCGGCGGTGGCGACAGCGTCGGCAGGCCGTTTCCGATGCAGCAGCGCCTTCACGCGAATGGCGAACAAACGCGCAGTTTGGTTGGGCATTTGTGTGAAATTGAAGTCCAGATTGGCGAGAGCTTGTTCAGCGAGGCGGCAGAATGATAATTCCTGTTCCATGTGCGTGACGGCATTCGCGAACTGGCCGACCAAGAGCCTTTTCTCGTGCCAGGGCAGCAGCACGGCGCGGGCGTTCGCGAAGCATTCGGCGGCACGTGCATAGTCGTGCTGATTTTTTTCGAGTTGGCCAAGATAGGTGTAGTTGACGAACAAATCGGTCTGGGCCCGGGCGTTGGCGGGATCGGCAGCAGCCCGCTTTTGGTTGATCGCCAAGCCTTGTTTATAGAAGGAGCGGGCCTCGTCGACCCGACCCAATTGAAGCGTCACGTCGCCGAGTTTGAGGTAGCTGATACTTAGGCCGCGTTGGGCCTGGGCGTCTTTCTGATCGGCCGCCGCCAGGCGCTGACGAATCGTCAATACCTGTTGGAAATGAGCGAGTGCCCTGCCGGGTTCGCGCAGTTCCAGCGTGGCGTCGCCAAGTTTTTCGAAACTGCGGCTGAGGTCGTGCTGAGCCTGAGCGTTCGCGGGATCAGCGTCGGCCAATCTCTGGAGGATTGCCGCTTCTTTTTGGTAGTGTTCCAGCGCGTCCTTGGGCCGGTTCAACTCCATCTTGGTGTCGCCGAGTTTCTCGTGGCCAACGCTGAGGTCGCGTTGGGCTTGGGCATTGCGCGGATCGGCCTCCGATAACCTCATGCGCAGCTCCAGTGCCTTCTGGAAATAATCGAGAGCGTCCCGGGCTTGTTGCGTCAGGAGCGACACGTCGCCCAGCCGCTCGAAGCTGATGCTCAGATCGCGTTGCGCTTGGGGGTTATTCGGGTCAGCGTCGGCGAGCCGTTGGCGGATGGTCAGCGAATTCTGGTAAAAAGCCACAGCGTCCTTGGCCCGGCCAAGCCGCTGCGTCACGTCGCCGAGTTTGATAAAGCCGATGCTCAGTTCACGCTGCGCGAGTAAGTTCGTCGGGTCGTTATCGACGAGTCGCTGCCGGATCGCCAAGCCTTGCTGGTAAAAACCAAAGGCGTCGTTGGTCTGCCCGAATCGCAGTTTCACGTCGCCCAGGCGCATCAGGCCGATGCTGAGGTCAGTCTGAGCCGTACGGTTTGACGGGTTCGCAGCCGCTCGCCGTTGATCAATCGCGAACTTCTTTTCGAAGAACGCGAGTGCTTCTTTGATCTGCCCTATTCGAAGCGCGATATCGCCAAGTTTCTCGTAGCTGATGCTCAGGTCGCGGACAGCCTCTGGGTTACTTGGATCGGATTCCGTCAGACGTGCCGCCATCTCGTAACCCGCTTGATACTCCTTCTGCGCTGCGAGCGTATCGCCTAGGTTCAACTCGATGTCTCCCATGCGCAAGTGACTCACAGCCAGAGTGTGGTCCGGGGATCCTTGTTTGCGGGCCTCGTCGAGGAACTTGCCCAGGCTGTGCCTCGCCGACTCTAAAAGCGACTTCCGCAGCGCCTGCGTGCCAGGTTCTTTCTCTAACGTATTCTGAAGGCCGAACACCATCTCGTTGTTTGTATCCAACGCCAGTCGAGTCATTGTTTGTGACATCATTTTGGCGGCGGCTTCGCCATCGGCTCGCTTTGATTCGTTGACCTTTGCCAACGCTTCCCGATCGCGCGCCCGTCGTGCCTGGATCAAGCCGATGCTCGTGCCGCCGAATCCTGCCAACAAGATGACGCCGACGAGGGCGGCAGCGACCTGCATGATGCGACGCCGTTTGCGTTGCTCCTGTGCGTGGACCTCGGCCTTGGCCCGGTCGATCTCGGCTTGCTTGGCGCGCTCTTCGGCGGCGGCGCGAAGATCTGCGACGGCGGTGGCAACCTCCGAGGCGTTTCGCG
>CAZESP010000076.1:0-21177 GCA_964515185.1 uncultured Alcaligenaceae bacterium | reverse complement strand
TCACCCTGACGCCGCTGAGGGGTCGTACAGCAATGGGAAGAATCGGCCTTGCATCTTTTCGCCGGCGGGGATCGGCGGGATGTCTTTCTGCATCGGCTCGTTGACGCCCGAGAGCGTCCCGTCGAGGAAGGCATTGATGACCGTCGCGCGGCGTGGGCGGTCGGTCTTGTTCGCGAACGAGCCGTGGACCATCAACGGATGATGGAAGCTGCCGAACCCTTTGGGCATCTCAATCGCGACGGGTTTCTGAAACTGTTCCCATTGTTCGTCATTCAATACGCCGCGGATCGCTTCCATGTCGCCGGCGAGACCGGTGATGGGCAGCAGTGGCCAGCGATGACTTCCCGATATGTAATGCAAACAGCCGTTGGAACGATCCGAATCGTCCAAGCCGATCCAACACGTCAGATGGTTCATCGGCGTGGTGCGCGTCCAATAGCTGTAGTCCTGGTGCCAGGCGACGACGCCGCCGTGCTTGGCCGGTTTGCAGAAGAGCTGATCGTGCCAGAATCGGACGGCGCCGCCGAGTAACTGGCTTGCCGGGACGGTGAAGGCCGGGTGCCAAATAACGTCGTGAAACCCCGGCGACACCCGCCACGCTCCCAGGGCGTGGAACAAGACGCGGCTGGGGTCCGTGGATTCGTTGCTGTGATATTCGTGAAACAACTGGTGGCCGGGATGGTTTACATCCATGAGTCCGCGTAACTCGTCGCGGAGCTGCTCGATCTGAGCGTCGTCAAGGATGCGAATGCCGGAGACATAGCCGTAGTCGTGGTAGAATCGGACCTGTTCGTCGGTAAGACGATACCGGGCCCATTCAGCCGAATTTTCGGGAACGCCGAAGAATCCGCCCAGCGGGCGGTCGTGAAACGAGAGATCGGCTACCATGATGGAAATCGTCTCCGGGTGCTTGTGACCGAATTCGACAAGGAATTATCATAGATTCTTGGCAATCAGGCGTCCGAGCGGTTATCTTGGGTCACACAGAAATCGCGCCGAATTGGGCGCTGCCGGGGCCGAAACATGTCGCGTGTGTTGATTGTTGAAGACAATCCGAACGATAGTCGTGAGCTGGCCACGACGTTGCACCAAGCAGGGTATGGCGTCGAAGTAACGGCCGACAGCGAAATTGCGCTGGCGGTGCTCGCGGCGGAGAAGTTTGACGCCGCCTTGATCGACTTGCTGTTGCCCAACGAAGCCGGCTTCATGCTTTGTTGGCGCGTGAAGTCGGATCCGCGATTCGCTCATATGGTCGTGCTGGCCCATGCGGCACGGGCCGATCCGATGAGCGTGTTGCGTGGCCTGGAAGCCGGTGCTGACGGGTTTCTTGGCCGGGATCGGACGCCGGCAGAAATCGTCTCTATCTTCAACCGCACCCTGACGCGGGGCCCTCGTTCGGTCTCCCCCGATCAGGCCGCCGCCAAAATACTGTTTCACGGCCACACATTTACACTCAATCAAGATCGGGAGTTTCTGCTCGACGCCTTGGTGACGGCCTTCGAGGACGTCGCGAGGCTGAACAAATGCTATGAAGACGAATTGTTGCAACGACGAGCCGCCGAGGATGCCGCTAAGACCAGCCGGGAGCGGTTTCAGTTGGCTGTCCAAGGCAGCGGCGACGGCATCTGGGATTGGGACGTTCGCACCAACGAGGTCTATTTTTCGCCTCGCTGGAAAGAGATGCTCGGCTGCGCCGACGACGAGATCGGCTCGTCGTTCGATGAGTGGGAATCGCGATTGCACCCGGATGATCGCATTCGAGCAACGCAGATGGTGGCCGATTATATCGCCGGACGCATCGCGAAATTCGAGCTTGAGCACCGCTTGCGTCACAAGAATGGTTCCTATCGCTGGATTCTGGCGCGGGGCGTGGCGTCCCGCGACGACAAGGGGCATCCGTATCGGATGTCCGGCTCGCACACCGATATCACCAATTTCAAGATCGTCGAGGAGCGCCTGCGATCGAGCGAGCAGCGACTTCAAGCCGTGCTCGACAATTCACCGGCCGTCATCTACATGAAAGGCCGCGACGGCAAGTACATCACCGTCAACCGGCGCTACGAGGAGCTGTTTCAATTCACCCGCGAGGAACTGACGCAGAAAACCGACCACGACATCTTCCCCAAGGAAGTCGCGGATGCCTTTCGCGCGAACGATCTTCGCGTTCTCGACCACGGTGAGACGCTCGAAATCGAAGAGACGGCGCCTCATGTCGATGGCCCGCATACCTACATCTCGATCAAATTTCCGATCCGCGACCATTGCGGGAACATCATCGCCATCTGTGGGATGAGCACCGACATCAGCCCCCGCAAGCGGATGGAAGAAGAGTTGCGCCGATCCAAGCAGATGTTGCAAATGGTCATGGACAATATCCCGCAGGGGATTTTCTGGAAAGACACCAATTCGGCCTATCTCGGCTGTAATCGCGTGGTTTGTCGCGCCTTGGGTTTCACAGATCCCGATGAGTTGCTCGGGAAGACCGACCGCGATCTGCCGTCGATCACGCCCGATCAAGCCGATTACTTCATGGCCAAGGATCGCGAGGTCATCGACTCGAACGACGCGCAATACCACATCCTGGAAGAGATCACGCGGGCCGACGGCAAGACGATCTGGCTGGACACTTCGAAGATCCCGCTTCACGACGCGAATGGCAAAGTGATCGGCGTCATGGGCGCCTGGGAGGACGTGACCGAACGGGTGCTGGCCGAACGGGCGTTGCGGGCCAGCGAAGAGCGGTTCGCCCTGGCGGTCACGGGTTCCGCCGCCGGCATTTGGGATTGGGACATTAAGACCAACGCGGTCTACTGGAGTGCGCGCTTCAAGGAACTACTCGGCTTTGCCGACGAAGAACTCGTCGCATCATACGATGGTTTTTTTGAGCGCGTGCATCCGGACGACAGCGCGCTCGTCAAGGACGCGTTGCGCCGGCATCTTCAAGGCAAGGTTCCGTTTGACTGTGAGCATCGCATTCTATGCAAGGACGGCGATTATCGCTGGTTTCACGCACGCGGCCAGGCAATCTGGGGACCGGACGGCCGCGCCCAGCGCATGGCGGGCTCGATTCACGACGTCTCCGAGCGCAAACGGGTCGAGTGCGAGCGCGTCGAGCGCGAGGATCGATTGCGGCGATTCAACAAGGCGCTCATGGGGCTGACGGCCGACGAAGTGGCAATGGGGGACGACTTGCCGGCCGCTCTGCGGCGGTTTACCGAGGTGGCGGCCCAAACTCTCGGCGTCGCGCGGGCCAGCATTTGGCGATTCTCCGACGATTCGACCCGCATTCGCTGTGATGATCTTTTCGAAATAGGCCCCGCATCGCACTCAGCGGGACTGGAGATTACCGCTGCCGGTTTCCCCATCTATTTTCGGGCACTTCAGACCGAGGAAGTCATCTGCGCCGATGACGCGAGAACCGATCCGCGGACGACCGAGTTCGCTGCCAACTATCTCTCGCCGCTCGATATCACGGCCATGCTCGATGCCCCGGTTCGGCGCCGGGGCAAAGTGATCGGCGTGTTGTGCCATGAGCATACCAAGACGCCTCGCGCGTGGATCGATGAGGAGCGAAACTTCGCCGTCTCGCTGGCGGCCCTCGTCTCGCTGGCGCTGGAAGCCGACGAACGGCGCCAAGCCGATGAACGACTCAAGGCCAGTGAGGCTCGCTCGCGTTTGGTCATCGAATCGGCCTTTGACGCTCACGTCATGATGGATACCGACGGCCGTATCACTTCCTGGAACGGGCAGGCCGAAAAGACCTTTGGTTGGTCGCGCGACGAGGTCCTGGGAAAACTCGTTGCTGACATCATCATCCCGCAACGCCATCGATCCGGGCACCAAGATGGTCTGAAGCGATTCCTCCAAACCAAAACCGGGACCATCTTCAATCGACGCCTGGAGCTGCACGCGATCCACCGTGACGGGCACGAGTTCCCCGTCGAGTTGACGGTCTCTGTCTTGAATTGGGAAAACTCGCATCTATTCAGCGCGTTCGTCCACGACATCACCAAGCGAAAACGGGCGGAGGAAGCGCTCTTGGCGGCCAAGGATGCCGCCGAGACCGCCAATCGAGCCAAGTCGGTCTTCCTGGCCAATATGAGCCACGAGATTCGCACACCGATGAACGGGATTATCGGCATGACCGAGTTGACTCTCGACACGCCCCTAGCCCCGGACCAGCGCGAACATCTGGAGTTGGTCAAGAAATCGGCCGACCATTTGCTCTGCCTCATCAATGAAGTCCTCGACTTCTCCAAGATCGAGGCGGGGAAAGTCGAGCTGGAAGCCATTGACTTTCGCCTGCGAGATGTGGTGGGTGACGTGCTGGCGACCTTGGGACCGAAAGCGACACAACAGGGGCTGGAGTTGGCGGCTCGGGTTGCGCCGGATGTTCCCGATGGTTTGCGAGGCGACCCAGGCCGGCTGAGGCAGGTTCTCGTCAACCTCGTAAGCAACGCCCTAAAATTTACGCCGGCCGGCGAGGTGGTCGTCCGCGTGGTCAATGCCGGCGACCGTAACGGCGACCCCGGTTCCGGCGACGATTGTCGGCTTCATCTTTCCGTTTCCGATACCGGCATCGGCATCCCGAGGGACAAGCAGAAACTCATCTTCGAGGCCTTCACCCAAGCGGATAGCTCCACGACGCGAAAGTACGGCGGCACCGGTCTTGGTTTGGCAATCACTCAAAAGATCGTCGAATTGATGAACGGCCGAATCTGGGTCGAGAGCAGCCCGAACATGGGCAGTACGTTTCACTTCACGGCGTCTTTCGTACCGGGCATGCCTGTCGTGTCGCCGACAGGGCTGCCGGAAGCGGTCGATGTGCGGGGGCTTCGCGTGCTCATCGTGGACGACAACGCGACCAACCGGCAAATCCTTGAAGAGGTGCTCGCCAACTGGGGCATGGTTCCGACCGTCGCGGAGAGCGGCGTGATTGCGATGTCGCTGATGCAGACTGCCAGCTTGGCGCACGAGCCGTTCGCGCTGATTCTGCTCGATGTTCAGATGCCGGGGATGGACGGGTTTGAGGTAGCGAACCGGATCAAGGGGCACCCGGAATTTGCCCGGGCGATGGTGATGATGCTGACCAGCGGTGGGCGCCCCGGAGACGCGACCCGTTGTCGCGAACTGGGTGTCTCTGCCTATCTGATGAAGCCCGTCCGGCAAGCGGAGTTATGGCGAGCCATTCAGGAAGCGCTGGGCGCGGCTCCGCAGCGGATTGACCGGACTCCATTGCCGCCGCCGTCGCCGGGACGATCGCTCAGGGTCCTTTTGGCTGAAGACAATCCGATCAACCAAAAACTGTCGATCCGGCTCTTGGAAAAACACGGCCATCGCGTCGAGGTGGTCGAAACCGGTGCCGCGGCCCTTGATGCTTTGGAACGTGACCGATTCGACCTTGTTCTCATGGACGTTCAAATGCCGGTCATGGACGGGCTTCAGGCGACCCAGAGGCTTCGCGAACGCGAGCGCCAACGGGGAGGTCGCATTCCCGTGATCGCGATGACAGCCCACGCCCTCAAAGGGGATCGCGAGCGATGCATCGACGCGGGCATGGATGGGTATGTGACAAAGCCGGTGCGGCCCGAGGAGCTATATGCCGCCATTGCTGCCTTGACCGTGACGGCACCATCATCCGGCCACGATGGCGCCGCGACGGCTGTCGGGCTGCCCGACTTGGCTCGGGTGGTGGCTTGGGATACCGCCATGGCCCACGTCGGAGGCGACGTGGATTTGCTTAAGGAGATGGCCGGTATCTTCTTGGTTCAAGTGCCCAAGTGGATTAAGTCGCTGCGGGAGGCCGTCGCTGGCGGTGATGCAGCGACGATTCACGCCATCGCCCATCCGCTCAAAAACTCGCTCAATCTTTTTGGGGCCAAGGCTGCCGCCGACCCATGCGTCGAGTTAGAAAACCGCAGCCGAATTGGGAATCTCGACGGCGCCGCCGACCTACTCGCCCAGACTCTCATGGAGATCGACCGCATTATGCCGGCCATGCTGGCCTTCGTCCGCTGACGACTATCGAGTATTTGAGCCGGGTTTCGAGTGACAAGCACGGGCCGGCATGTATCATCACGACAGAGCCTACTCGCAACGGAGGGACTAGCCGTGGTCAAGATTCTCATCGTGGATGACAACCCCATGGATCGCATCCTCGCCAAACGCATCTTGCAAAAAGATGCGGATTGGGAACTATATGGTGGGTTGCAGACTTTCGAAGCGGAAAATGGCGTCGATGCCCTCGAAGTGGCTGGGCGCGACCATCCCGACTTGGTTCTTACAGACTTGCACATGCCCAAAATGGACGGGCTGCGATTGGTCGAGGAGATTCGCTTGAGGCACGGCTTAATCCCAGTGGTTCTAATTACGGCCCACGGCAGCGAAGACACGGCCTATACCGCATTGCGACGCGGCGCTGCGAACTATGTCCCCAAAACCTTGCTCGCCAACGAACTGACCGATACCGTCTTGTCTGTGATTGACACGATGCGCGCCAAGCGAGAACGTTCCAATCTGATGCGGTGCCTCAATGCGACCGAGGCCCATTTCGTTCTCGAAAATGACCCCGCCCTGATTCCACCGCTTATCGCCTATTTAAGAGACAGTCGTTTCATGATGGCCGGCGGCGATGAAACCGGCCTGGTAAGGCTTACCGTGGCCCTTCGCGAAGCGGCCCTGAACGCCATGCATCACGGCAACCTTGAATTGACTTCGGAACTCAGGGAAACGAACGAGAAGGAATATCATCGTCTCTGTGACGAGCGACGGCATTCCGAACCGTATGCCAGCCGGCGCGTCTATGTCACCGTCCGTGACACGCCGAAAGAAAGCACCTATACGATACGCGATGATGGGCCGGGATTTGACCCGACCCAATTGCCCGACCCGCTCGACCCGGCCAATATGGATCGCGTCAGCGGGCGCGGACTCCTTCTCGTCCGTACCTTCATGGATGAAGTACGCCACAATGCGAAGGGGAACGAGATCACGATGATCAAACGCAACGTCGCGTGACGGGTCACGTCACGGGAAACAGTTCGCGGTTGGCGAAAACGACACGCCAGGGGCGTATCTCCCATTTCAGGAAAACGCCGCCGGTACAGAAGGGGTCGCCCTTGATGAATTCCTCCGCCTGCTCGACCGTGTCGGCTTCGTAGATGATGAGCGCCCCGCTGTCATCGGTGAATGGACCCGCGGCCACCAGCTTGCCGGCCTTGAGAAGACCCGTCAGATACTCGCGGTGAGTTGGCCGGATCGCGACAATCTTCGATTGATCGGGTGTGTACGATATCGTCGCTGCGAATTTCATGATGTCACCTTCGCGGGTCGCCCGCCGGTTCGCGTGATAATCGAGTGGACCCCAAACAATGCGCCGCTGAACAACAGGTCACCGGCGAGGGTCGCCCAGAAAAACGGAATCGCCATCGTGTAGCAGGCGATTAAGCCTTTCCAGTTGCGAGCGTAGACGAGAATGGTGGCGTAGCGGCCTTTGGGGTCGAGATTCTGAACCATCGCCATGCCGCCGATTTCGGCGGGGTCCACGCTCGACCCGTACCAGACGCCAAAGTTGGTAATGAGGAAGAACAGCAGGCTGCCGCTGACGCTGATCGCGCCGATGCGCCACACCTTTTCGGTCTGCTTGAGCGAGCGGCCGAGAATCATGTAGATCACAAAGCTCGCGTAGACCCATGGGCTATAGCCGGGCCAGCCTTTCTTGACCCACAAAACGTAGTCGCTCAGGGCCATCATCGCCAGGGGCAGGATCATCGCCTGCCACGACCGCAACCGCGCTCCGCCAAACAGAGCCAGCGCCCCAATCATGGCGCAATTGGGAATCGCCGGCAAATCGAACGCTGGCAGACAGCGGTAGGCGCATCCAAGGATGAGCAGCGCCCAAGCCACGGGCGCGGCAATCGACTTCGAGTTTGCGGACATCGACGACAACTCCAACCGAGAACAACCGGCGTTATGGTATGAAAAACGTCGCGCTCAGATAGTTACCCATCGCGAGTCACGAGCACGCAGCGTCACGAGCACGCAGCGCAAGCAAGTGTAAGGCGTAACACTTGCTCGCGCTTCGTGCTCAAAGCGCCAATGCTCGCGCTTCGTGCTCAAAGCGCCCCGATCATTACTTCTCGCGCACGTTATAGGCCAATTTCCAGCGATTCTTACCGTCACGGCTGACGCAGGTGAGTTCCAACAACCCGACTTCCGTGACCTTGCTGTGCAAATGGACCGGCACCGTGCGACCCATACCCTTGGCGGCCTCCAGGGTGACGGCGACGGGTTCGAGTTCCTCGATCTGTTCTTCCCATTCCTCGACCATGATACCTGGGGCATCCTGGCGGCGAAGCGTTGATCCGAGGAATCGAAACTGCACTGGCTCGCCGATGACGAGACCGAACTCCTGCTCGGGTAGATCGACTTCGGTCCCTTCTTCCATGCCGAACGGAGCGACGCAAAAAGCCTTCAACGGCGGGGATGCCCCGGGGACGGCGGGCATGGCGGTTTCGATGCCGACGTAATAGGCACGGGCCGTGCCGCCACGGATGCGCACGCCTTTGCCCCGCCGCACCAGCCCGTAATAGGCCGCGCCGCGAGCCACCGCCAAATCGAGGTCGGTCCCCTCCAGAGCGCGCACACCCTTAGGCTCCCCTTTCTTCGGTTTGCGTGCGTCGGCGGCTGCCCATTCGTTCAACACGCTAAGCAGCCGCTTCTGCAACGGGGTCGCCTTGAATACCCCGCCATTAAACAGGACCGCGTTCGGCAAGGTTCGTTTCGATGGCGTTTCGCGTTGGGCCAACGCTTCGGCCTGACGACGCAGGAAGAAGGCAAGGTGTTTCGTGATCGCCGGATCGCTGGCATAGGGCAAGCCGAGTTCGGTGAGGCCGGCCGAGCGCGACCCCAACGGCTCAGCGTCGATCGGCACATGCGGGAAGAAGCCATCGACGAGGAGCTTTTCAACATCGACGCGATTCAGCTCGGTGCGCAGTGTGCCGCCGATCACGCCGCGACCGCGACCCAGTACCGTCACCGGCGCCGAGGCCAGATTCGCGTCGGCGAAGAGGGTCTCCTTCGCGAGCCGGCAACTATGGCCCAATTGCAGCGTTTGCCCCAAGTCGAGCTTGCCGCCAATCGCCTTGCCGGCCGCATGGGCCAAGGCCAGGTCCATGTTGTCGCCGCCCAGCAGCAGGTGGTCGCCGACTGCCACGCGAGTCAGCACCAGCTTCCCGGCGTCATCGCTGACCTCGATCAGCGTCAAGTCGGTAGTTCCGCCACCCACGTCCGCGACGAGAATCAGATCTCCCAAATGGACCCGCTCACGCCAATCAGCGCGATGGGCATCGAGCCAGGCGTAGAAGGCGGCCTGCGGTTCTTCGAGCAATGTCAGATGGTCGAAACCCGCGGCCTTGGCGGCCTCGACCGTCAGGTCACGGGCGGCGGCGTCGAACGAGGCGGGCACCGTGAGGATCACGTCCTGGTTTTCGAGCCGATTAGCCGCGACATCTTTGCCGATCGTGTGATTCCACGCTTCGACCAGATGCTTCATGTAGCGGATGGTCACGTCGAGCGGGGAAACCTGACGGGCGCCGGCTTGGGCTTTCCAAGGCAAGAACGGCGACCGGCGATCGACGCCGGGATGGCAGAGCCAAGATTTGGCCGACGACACCAGCCGCGTGGGGACCTGGCTACCGAAAATCCTCGCAAATTCGCCGACGGCATAGTCGCGATGGGTGTCCCAAGGTAACTTCAGACTTCCCGCGGGCAACTCATTCGGCCCCGGAAGATACAAGAACGATGGTAACAAAGGGCGGTCGCCGATGTCGTTTTGCCCGACGACTTGGGGAATGGTGAACGGCTGCGGCCTGGCGTCTTCAATCGGCCCGGCGCTGGTATCGACATAGGCCAGAGCGATATTGGTGGTGCCCAGGTCGATGCCGACGACGTAACGAGACTTGGTCATGGATGGCTTCCGAGTTAACCGCCTGACGTTGGGCGCCCGAACTTGGGGGCGCGAAACGAGAAACGGCTTGTTATTCTACGCCATCTCGACTTCGGCGGGCATGACGACGAATTCATCGGCGCCCGCCGGCGGTTCGGCCACCCGCATCGACTTGACGCGCCAGCCCTGGTGTTTGACCACGCCCTTGAACGGCGGCTCACCGGTGACGTTTCCGACCAGCCGAATCGCCCAGGGGTCATAGCCCGCCTTGACTTCCACCGGATCGTCCTGATTCTCAACGAGGATCGGCTCGAGGTCGAGTGTCTTTTTGATCGCGGTCTGACAAAGGCGATGCAATTCACGCACGCCGGCGCCGACCTGGGCGTCAGAATAGCCGCCAATGTCCTCCATGAGAAAATCGAGCAGCCGCGCTTCGCGTTGAAGCACTGCAAGCATCCGCAACGGGGCGCCGGAAGGCTTGACAGGCTTGGGCGGCTCAGGCGGCTTCTTCATCGCCGCAGCTTTCTTCAGGATCGACAGAATGATCAGCCCCATGATGATGGCAACGACCACGGCGCCCCCGGCGGCGCCGATCAGATAATCGAGATTCATGCCGACTCCTTTATGCCATTACGCCGCCGATCGCAAAACGACGCTTCGTAATCATCCTTGTTGTATGAACAGCGCCGCAGACTGCTTTCGCCGCACGCCGATCAGCGCCTCGATCCGAATGGCATCGCGGTCGCGTCGAATCGATGCTTCCACGACGTGTCGCGGAACGGGCGATACTCCTGGCGCGCCGAGTCCTATTCCGAGATGGGGTGTCGCTCGCGGGTTGATGGCGACATTGTCGGTGACTAGAATTGACAATTCATACTTGAGTGTCGTAGCCGTAACTGCTTGTGGGATTTGAGCCGGGCGGACCGTTTCCGAAACGGGTGGAATCATGTTTGAAGGCATTCAACGCGGACTCGGCGAGGCGCTGAAGAAACTCCGTGGTCGCGGTCGCATCACCGAGGCGAACGTCCGCGAGAGCATGCAGGAAGTCCGCCGCGCTCTGCTGGAAGCCGATGTCAATTTCACCGTTGCCCGAGAGTTCATCGACCGGGTCACAGAGCGATCGATCGGGCAAGAGGTGTTGCGATCCCTCGACCCCGGCGAGCAGATCATTAGCATCGTCTATCAAGAACTCGTTCAACTGATGGGGCCGGTCGATCATCGCATCCTTTTTGCCAAAGACCGGCCGACGGTCATCATGCTTTGTGGTTTGCAAGGCTGCGGCAAAACCACAACCGCAGGCAAACTGGCGCTGAGCCTTCGCGAACAGGGCCGCAAACCGTTGCTGGTCGCCGCCGACCTCCAGCGTCCCGCTGCCGTCGAACAGTTGCGCGTTCTCGGCGAGCAGATCAATGTCCCGGTTTACACGGAGACCGGCGACCCCGTCAGCGTTTGCCGTAACGCGTTGGCCCATGCGAAAAAGATCTTCCTCGACACGGTCATCCTCGACACGGCCGGCCGGCTTCACGTTGCCGAGATGCCGATGGAGGAGCTGAAGCAGATTGACCGCGTCTGCCGGCCCGATTCGGTTTTCTTCGTGTGCGACGCCATGACCGGGCAGGACGCGGTGAATTCCGCGAAGGCCTTTAACGACGCCCTCGACCTCAACGGCGTCATTCTGACGAAACTCGATGGCGACGCCCGTGGCGGCGCCGCCTTGTCGATCAAGGAAGTGACCAAGGTTCCGATCAAGTTCATCGGTGTCGGCGAAAAACTCGACAAACTCGAACTGTTCCACCCCGACCGCATGGCCCAACGAATCTTGGGTCAGGGCGACCTCATGGGGTTGGTCGAAAAGGTCGCACGTGTTCAGCAGGATTTGGACCAGGAGGAACTGAAGCGCCAGCAGGAGAAGCTGCAAAAGGGCGACTTCACCCTCGACGATTTCCGCAAACAGTTTGAGCAGATCAAGAAGCTCGGGATGAAGGATCTTATCGCCCAGATGCCGGGCATGGCCGAAATGATGCCGGCCGACGAAGACCCCGAGGCGTCGTTGAAACGCATTCAGGGTATGATCGACTCAATGACGAAGGCAGAACGGAAGAACCCGGACATCATCGACCTGAGCCGTCGTCGCAGGATCGCCTCCGGCTGTGGAGTCGAACCGCACGACGTGAAGCAGTTCGTGGTCCAGTTTCAGCAGGTGCGAACGCTCATGAGGCAGATGGCATCGATGAGCTTGTGGCAGCGCCTGAAGATGGTAACGGGTCTGGGGAAAATGGGAGCCTTCAACCCCGGTAGCAACCTACTGAAGCAGAACAAAGTCGGCACCGGCCACCGCAAGAGCGCCAAGGAACGTGCCGAGGAGCGAAAGAAGAAGAACAAGAAGAAGAAGAAGTAGGTGAGCCGGCCGACGCTCATTACTACTCCGTTCGGAGTCACCCGCGACTAGGCGAAACGATGGCCTCGAACGACATTCACAGTCGAACGCTTTCGCTGATCGAGCAATTGGTCGCTTCGGGACAGAACGAACCGGCACAAGCAATTGGCCGAATCACTGATGTCATTCTCCGATATCGCACATCGATACTGGTAACGATGCTCGCCGCACGGACAGGCAGTACCGTTCAGAGCGGCCCGTTTCGTGGGATGAAATACGTGACCGAGGGTTACGGCGCACCGTTGTTGCCGCGACTACTCGGTTGCTACGAAGCCGAGTTACATGACGCGATCGAACATGCCGTTAAGAACCACTACACCCGTATTATCAACATTGGATGTGGCGAGGGGTATTACGCGGTTGGAATGGCTCGGCGAATGCTGCAGGCCCGCGTGTTTGCATTCGACATGAGCGAAGTTGCCCAGAAACTCTGTCGCAAGTTGGCGTCATTGAATGGAGTGGACGATCGAGTGGATGTCGGCGGCGAGTGCGGCATCGCGGAGTTACAGAGACTTGCCGGCCGCGGCACACTGATTCTCTCCGACTGCGAAGGCGCTGAAGCGGTGCTTCTCGATCCCGATAAAGTCCCTGCGATCAGCGACTGTGATCTAATTGTTGAGCTACACGACGTTTACGACCGGACAATATCGGAGCGAGTCTGTTCGCGGTTTCGCTCGACCCACGACATTACGGTCTTGACTCATCGTGGCCGCGATTGGACGAGTTTCCCGGGGATCAGTGGATGGAAGCAGTACAATCAGTTGCTTGCGATGTGGGAAGGTCGTAGCGGGTCAACACCTTGGGCCGTCATGTGGCGACGATAGTTGCTATCAGGCGTGCGGCTGCGTTGACCATTTACGCAAGAGGAATCTGGTTGTTGGTGACGTTTGGTCTAGCCGATGTGCTGCAACTCTTCGTACAATAGCCGTCTTCGTTGATATGGTCGCTTGGAAAGGTGATTGCCGTGGCTGTTCGCATTCGCATGAAACAAATGGGCCGGAAGCACCGGCACTTTTACCGCATCGTCGCCATCGACTCGCGCCAGCCTCGGGACGGTCGCGAACTCGAGGAGTTGGGCACCTATGACCCGATGGTGAAAAACACCGACGAGCGGGTTCGCCTCAACCCCAGCCGGATCAAGTATTGGCTCGGCGTCGGGGCCAAGCCGTCGGAGAATGTTGCGGTGCTGGTCAAGAAGTACATGGCACGATTCGAGGCAGAAGCGGCTGCCGCGGACGCCGCCAAGCCGGCTGCTGCCAACGAGTAATGATTCGGTTCGACCTCCTGACACTCTTTCCGGAGATTTTCGACGGGTATCTCAGCCAGAGTATCCTGAAGCTCGCGCAGCAACGGGGGCTGGTTGAGGTTCACCGCTGGAATATTCGCGACTGGAGCCAAGACGCGAAGCACCACAAGGTTGATGATCGGCCCTATGGTGGTGGGCCGGGAATGATCCTGATGTGCGAACCGGTCTTTGCCTGTGTCGAGGCCGTGCAAGCGATGGCCGAGCCGGGGTTGTTGCTGATGATGACCCCCGCGGGCGAACGGTTCACGCAACGAATGGTCGAACAATTGGCGGCTCACCGGCGGCTGTTGTTGCTCTGCGGGCGCTACGAGGGCTTCGACGAACGTATTCGTCTCGGGTTGAAGCCGCTGGAGATTTCGGTTGGCGACTTCGTCTGCAACGGTGGCGAAGTCCCGGCCATGACGGTGATGGACACAGTGATCCGATTGGTTCCGGGGGTGTTGGGCGACGCGGCCAGTGCCGCTGACGATTCCCACTCCGAGCCGGGACGGGTCGAGTATCCGCAATATACGCGGCCGCGCGAGTTTCGCGGCATGGCGGTCCCTGAAGTGTTGCTCTCCGGCGACCATGGGGCCATCGCTCGATGGCGTGACGATCAATCGCGCCGTCGAAGCCGGACGATCCGACTAACTGGTGAAAGGACGGACGACGATGAAGAACAAGATCCTCGCGGCGATTGACGCCGAACAGGCCGAAGCGTTTCGCACCTACAAGACGATCGAGGAAAAAGACAAGAAGAAGATTGAGGTCGAGAACAAGCGGGATATTTCCCCGTTCGAGGTCGGCGATACCATCGACATTCACCAGCGTATCCTCGAAGGCGAAAAAGAACGCGTTCAGGTTTACACCGGCGTGGTCATTGCCAAGCGCGGCGAGGGCGTTCGCGAGATGTTCACGGTTCGCCGCATCGTCGGCGGCGAAGGCGTTGAACGAGTGTTTCCGCTTCTGTCGCCGAAGATTGCCAAGATCGAAGTGAAGAAGACCGGCAAGGTCCGCCGCGCCAAGCTCTATTTCCTTCGCAAGCGAGTCGGCAAGGCGACCCGCCTTCGCGAACGCGAAAAGAAAGCGCCGAAACCGGGCGTTGGCGCGAATGGCGCCGCTGCCCCAGCCGGCGCCCCGCGAACCGCCGACACCACGGCGTAACGCATCGGTGGGGTGTCGCAATTCGGAATCGCGTTTCGCGATGCTTCCAGGGAGCGCTTTGGTGCGCTCTCGTGCCGCGGAACAACGCGGTTGGTTTCGCCATGCTCACCCAATGGCCCTGGTGGCGGCGTTGGTTCGGCAATCGCTCCGAGCGCGCCGCCGCTCGTTATCTTCGCCGGCGAGGCTTTCACCTCATCAGCCACAATTACCGCTGCTCCCAAGGCGAAATCGATCTCATTGCCGTCGATGGCCGCGAGCTTGTTTTTGTCGAAATCCGTTCCACCGAATCGCCCGATCCGGAGATTCCGGCTGCGTCCGTCGATCGTGAGAAACAGCGCCGCCTCACCAAAGCCGCGCTGCATTTCCTTCATCGCAAACGTCTGCGTGATCCGGTCTGCCGGTTTGATGTGATTGCCATCGCCTGGCCGCCGGGGCACGCCGAGCCGCGGATCGAACACTATCCTCATGCCTTCGAGGCGGTTGGTCGCTATCAAATGGATTGCTGATCGCCCGTGTCCGCCGACGCTTTGAGAGACGTTTCATGATACCGGCCGATGAACAACTCGCCCGAATCTGCCGCGGCGCCGATCAGATCGAGCCATTCAGCGAGTTCAAACAGAAATTGGAACGATCGGTTGCCACCGGCAAGCCGCTGAGGGTCAAGTACGGCATCGACCCGACGGGCATCGACGTGCACCTCGGCCACACGGTCCCGCTTCGGAAACTGCGGCTCTTCCAGGAACTGGGACATCAGGCGGTGCTGATTATCGGCAACTACACCGCCCTGGTCGGCGACCCATCGGGCCGCGATCAAGCTCGCGTTCGGCTCACGCGCGAACAAGTCGAGGCCAACGCCCGCGATTATCTCGTGCAGATTCGCAAGATCATCGACATCGACCGCACCGAGGTCCACCCCAACGGCGACTGGTTCGGCAAATTCGGATTGCTTGACGTGTTGGCGCTCACGAGCAAGATCACGGTACAGCGAATGCTCGAGCGCGACGACTTCACAAAGCGGCGCAACGCCGGCACGCCGATCTACCTGCACGAGTGCCTCTATCCGCTGATGCAAGGCCATGACAGCGTCGAGATTCGGGCCGACGTCGAACTCGGCGGAAGCGAGCAACTGTTCAGCCTCATGGTTGCCCGCGACCTTCAACGCGACGCCGGCCAGGAGGCCCAGGTTTGTCTGACGCTGCCGATTCTGCGAGGTCTCGACGGTCAACGCCGTATGGGCAAGAGCCTCGGTAACTACGTCGGCGTCGGTGAACCGGCACAATCGCAATTCGACAAAACCATGAGCATCCCCGACGATCTGATGCGCGAGTGGTTCGAGTTGCTCACGGATCGTTCGGCCGATGAACTGACGCGCCTGACCGATCCGGCACAGACGCATCCGATGGAGGCAAAGAAGAGCCTCGCGGCCGACATAGTGACGTTTTACCACGGCTCCGATGCGGCAAAGGCGGCCCGGGCCGAATGGGAAAAGCGGTTCTCGCGCCGCGAAGACCCGACCGACATTCCCGAGGCGACTTTGGCCCGGTCCGAGTTGCAGGACGGCAAGATCGGCATCGTGAAATTGTTGGTGGCAACAAAGCTTGCCGCCAGCGGCAACGAGGCTCGCCGTAACTTGGGCCAGGGTGCCGTCACCATCGGCCCCGACAAGGTCAAAGTCACCGATCCCACCGCGATGCTTGAGATTATCGACGGGTTGGTGGTAAGATTTGGGAGTCGGCGGATCGTGCGCGTTCGATTGATATAAGCTGTTCGTCGTTTCTCGCACGGTTGGCATCGCGCGAGCGCGAAACGATGAACCGCAGGTTGGAGGAAACCAAATGCCCCGTACCTCGACCGCAACTCGGCGCGCCTTTCTCCGCGACACGGCCTTGGGCCTTGGTTCGGTCGCGCTCTCGACACTGACGGCGAGAACATCCCGAGCATCGACAGCGTTGCCCGGTTTTCCGCACCATCGACCGCGAGCGAAGCGGGTGATCTTTCTCTACATGGCCGGCGGGCCGAGCCATTTGGAGACGTTCGATTACAAACCGAAATTGGCCGCCATCGATGGCCAGCCGATGCCGGATTCGTTCACCAAGGGCCAGCCCATCGCGCAGTTGCAAGGCGCGAAGTTGCTGGCGTTGCGACCGCAATTTGGTTTCCGACGTCATGGCCGATCGGGGCAGGAGATTGCCGATATCCTGCCGTGGACAGCGAAGCTGGCGGACGACATGGCCATCATCCGGTCGATGCACACGGATCAGATCAATCACGACCCGGCGAACACGTTGATGAACACCGGCGTGCCGTTCCCGGGCCGGCCGAGCATGGGGGCGTGGGTGACCTATGGCTTGGGCGGTGAAACCGACAGCTTACCGGGCTTCGTTGTGATGACCAGCCAGGGTGGGCGCGACCCTCAGCCGATCGCGGCGAGGCAATGGGCGGCGGGCTGCCTGCCGGGGCGTCACCAAGGCGTCTTGTTCCGGTCCGCGGGCGACCCGGTTCTGTATTTGTCGAATCCGCCGGGTGTCAGTCGCGGCCAACAGCGCGACATTGTTGATGCCGTCGGCCAATTGAATCGCGGCGCCGCCGACCCGCTGAGCGACCCCGAGGCGGTCACGCGAATCAGCCAATACGAGACGGCGTTTCGGATGCAAACGAGCATTCCGGAGTTGATGGACCTATCCGACGAGCCGCGTCACATTTTGGAAATGTACGGCACGCAAGGCGCGGATGGGTCCTACGCCGCCAATTGCCTGATGGCGCGGCGGCTGGTTGAACGAGGCGTCCGATTCATCCAGCTCTATCATCGTGGCTGGGACCATCATGGCGACATCGTGCCGTACATGAAGACTTGTTGCAACTTGACCGATCGACCGACGTGGGCGCTCATCTCTGACCTGAAACAGCGCGGGCTACTCGACGAGACGCTTATCATCTGGGGCGGTGAATTCGGTCGCACGCCCATGTTTCAGGGCAAGGGTAAGACGGCGGGGCGCGACCATCACATGCGCGGGTTTAGCATGTGGCTTTGCGGCGGGGGCGTCCGTGGCGGCGTGACCTATGGCGCGACCGACGACCTTGGGTACTTTGCGGTCGAGAATCCGGTACATGTCCGTGACCTTCACGCCACAATGCTCTCGCTGTTGGGCATCGATGCCGAGCGATTCTCGGTGCAATCGCAGGGCCTGGATGTGAAGCTGATTGGCGTCGAGCCGGCGCGAGTTGTTCGGGAAATCCTCAGCTAGGTCGAATGCGGATCGGCGGAAGACCCATGGCCCAATGTCCCTCGTGTGGCCGGCCCGTTGACCCGGCAGATCGCTTTTGCCTGGATTGCGGCAAGACACTGATTCCGGGGACAGATACGGCCGCGAATCCGGCGATGACGCCACCGGTAGCCGAAGACGATAAGCCAATTCCCATCGACGAACCGCCGGCCGAATTGGCGATGGGCGACATGGTGGGCCGTCGCTATCGGATCGTTCGGAGACTCGGTGCCGGCGGCATGGGCGTTGTCTATCAGGCGGACGACTTACTCTTGGGCCAGCCGGTCGCCCTTAAATTTCTCAGTGCCAAGTTTCGATTCGATCAACATCGTATCGCCCGACTTCGCGGCGAGGTGCGTCTCGCTCGCCAGATATCGCATCCGTATGTTTGCCGCGTCTACGATTTGGGCGAGGCCGACGGGCTGTGGTTCATCTCGATGGAATTCATCGACGGCCCTGCGTTGGACAAGGTCTTGGAGCGTGTCGGCCGCGTCCCCATCGAGCGAGCCTTGGAGATTAGCCGTCAACTTTGCATGGCACTGGGCGCGGCTCACGATCTTGGAATCGTTCACCGCGACCTGAAGCCAAGCAACATTCTCATGGACAGTCGCGGAACGGTGCGTCTGAGCGACTTCGGACTTGCCGAAGCGGCTGACGCGGTTCCGCAAGCCGCTGTCCGAGAGGGCACGCCGGCCTATCAGGCGCCCGAGCAACTGGCCGGCCGCGAGGTCACCACCCAAAGCGACCTGTTCGCCGTCGGGCTGATCCTTTACGAGATGTTTACCGGTCAAAGGCCGTTCCCGAAATGGGGCAAGCGCGACTTGATTCCCGTCTCGGAATTGCCGCCGTTGCGGCCCCCGACCGAAATCGTTCCCGATCTCCACCCACGGATCGAGCGCATCATCGTCCGCTGCCTTGATCCGAATCCGGCGGATCGACCGCGGACGGCCTATGAGATTCTTGGTGAACTGCCGGGTCGCGATGCCCTCCAACTGATGCTCGACGCCGGCCAGACGCCATCACCCTCGTTGGTCGCCGACGCACCCGCCGAAGGGCTTTTGCGTCCCGGGTTGGCTTTGGGCATCGCGGCCTTTGTGGTCATCGCGTTGGTTATGTTCGCGCTATTGAACGACCGATTCCGGTTGCCGGCGTGGATGCCGCGAGATCGTTCGCCGCGCGAGTTGGCGGTCAAGGCTCGCGACACCTTGCGGGCATTGCACTACGACCTGCCCGCTTATGATCGAGCCTATGGCGTCGCGGATAGCCCCTCGTTGTTCGACGAAATCCGCAAGCGAGACACGCCGGAACAACGCTGGAAGGGCCTCGACAACGGCGTGCCCGCTGTCATCTTCTTTTGGTATCGACAAAGCCCCCACGGGCTGACGGAAGTCGCGCGAAACGTCGAACCCAACTTCACGATCCATCATGGTCAAGTCGGTGCCAACACCCCGCCCTTCGAGAAGCCCGGCGAGGCGCGCGTTTGCCTCGATTTGAAGGGGCGCCTTATCGAGCTGCAAGTTGTTCCCGATGGCCAAGGCGGAGGTGGCTTCGCGCCGGAAATTGATACCGGGGCCTTGCTCAACGCGGCCGGCATTCACGGGGAAAAAACGGTTCCTTCGCGGGTCGAACCGCCGCTGTATGTCGAGCAGCGCCTGGCATGGGTCGGCCGTTACCGAGACCAGCCGGAGTTGCCGATCCGCGCCGAGGCCGGCATCCGCCATGGTCGCGTCGTTTTCTTTCGGGCCGTGCCCGATGATCTTGCTGGTGACTCTTATGCGATGGCGGCATTTCGCGACCCTCGCCTCATGGCGGGCAACGCGATTATTTTGTTGATGAGCCTGTGCGTTCTCACGGTGGGTACGCCGCTGGCTATCTGGAACTGGCGCCGGCGACGGGCCAATCTGAAGGGGGCGGCTCTTCTGGCGGCTTTTCAAGGCGCGGTCTACTTGATCGCCTGGCTCTTCACGGCTCACCTGCGGCTTTCTTATTGGCGAATGTTCGCGGTCTTCGAGGCCGTGCTGGGCGTGGCTGTCTGGCTCGGGATCTTGATTTTCGTTGCGTACTTGGCCCTGGAGCCCTTTGTCCGCCGGCAATGGCCTTGGCGGGTCATCGGTTGGAATCGCCTGTTGCAAGGGCGTTGGAACGATCCCTTGTTAGGGCGCGATATTCTGATTGGCGTTGGAATGGCGATGGCCACCTTGGTTTTTGGCAATCTGCAGGGGCATGCCATCGACCGTTTCCGGCCCGGGGAATTGTCGCCGATCGTCTACACGCGAAATGTCCTCACCGATGGGCCGATCTTCCTGACGGCCACGGCTCTTTCGAGTGCCGGCATGACGGCTCTGACGGGGTTCTTCCTCACCTTTTCGTTGTATCTGCTCTTGAGACGTGAATGGTTGGCCGTCGCGGCGTCGGCGGCCTTAGCACTGCTACCGGTCTATGCCGGCATTAAGGACGCGGATTCGCTTTCCGTTGCGTCGGTGATGACGTTCAATACGCTGCTGGGCTTGTTCATCATGATTCGCTTTGGCCTGTTGACCCTGGCGGTGGCCAATTTCGTCGTGATTCTGCTGTTTGCCGCTCCGGTGACGGCCGACGTTGGGGCCTGGTTCTTTCCGTCCGGCTTGGCATGCCAGCTCGTCGTCGCCGCCCTGGCCGGATACGGGGCACTGGTTTCCACAGGCAAAATGAGTTCGTCGCCATTGACACTTTCTTTCCGAATCTCGGATTAGTGACGGGCGGTCGATCAGCCTGTCCATCACGACGCGAGAGTCGGCCACGACATGGCGGCGTGGGTCGCGCAAGACGTCTGCTTCTTCGACCCCAACTATGGCGAATTCTGGTTCGAAACCAAGGCCGCCTTCATCCTTTGGTTCAGCAAGGAATTTTGGCCGAAGTCGTTCTATCAGATGATGCTTTCCGACGACTACCGGGTGTTCCACTACGCGAAGCAAGTTTGACCCTTTGATCTTGGCACCTCGGAAACATCCCTTGCCGCGAGCCGGCGACGGCCCGTGGCGAGGGATCGCCTGAATCCATCCCTTCTCCGCTATCCACGCCGGCCCGCGACACGGCGAAATCG
>CAZESP010000075.1:4592-21243 GCA_964515185.1 uncultured Alcaligenaceae bacterium | reverse complement strand
TTACGGCCCGAGCGTCGAACATGTCGGTCGATCAACGGCGCTTCGCGGAACCGCTTGGCAAAAGTTTTCTTGTCTGGGCCGAGCCTCAGGAGCGGCATCACCAGCCACATTGCCTGAACGGGCTTCCCACCACGTCCCCATCGAGCGAGTTCGCACAGCTAGCCGTCCCGTTTCGGGCAAGCGTTTCTGGAGTGGTGTGTTTCCAAGGTGAGAAGGCAAGCAATGTCGCGCCAACGGCCGGTGCTGCCGGCTGGGGTAGGTATCGTCGCAAGGCCATCCCTCGAGAGGGGTTGGCCTTGCTCATTTTCGCCATGAGACATTCTGACATTCTGGCGAACATGCCTTACGGGGCTGCCGATGGAAGAAACCACCCGGAACCATCCGGTGCCGATTCCTAAACCGCAGGTCACAGGTTCAAATCCTGTCGGGGGCATTAGATTCCCTTCGCTACCGCTCGACCGCGATGATGCCGGCCCAGGTGCCCGGGAAGGGAATCGCGGCCGTGATGTAACCCAGATAGACGCGATCGCGACTCATCGCCAATCCCCACACGCCAACCCTTCCGCGTGCGTCGCGATAAGTCGCCGAGAGTCGAGGCTTCGACGGCTGACTCACGTCCACGACCTGAAGCTCACTGCCGCCCGATGACAGGTACACTTCCTTTCGCTTGGCGTCGAACTCAATCTGGTTTGTGTGCCCGCCGCTGTTGAACCAGAGATTCTTCGGCAGGTGCGCCTCCCACGGGTTCCACCAACCGATCTGGCGTATCTCACGCGGGTTGCTCACGTCGAGAATCTCGAGACCCGCATAGTCGCAGGCCAGGAAAACCAAATTCTTGTCGAGGGCGAGATTGTTGAATGCCTGTTGTTTATTCGCCATGGCCGCATTGACGTATCGGCCGATTTCCTTCGGTTTTTTTCGATCACTCACATCCAGGATTCGTAACCCGCCGGCGTCGTTGGCGACGAAGAGCATGTTCCCGCGCACGACCATGCCGCGGGCATTCGGATGTTGCACCGCGTTCGGGTTCTTTCGTGGGAAATGGGGGTCCGGTTGAAACGTCGAGAGATGTCGGATCTTCGCCGGAGCTGAGACATCGAACGTCATGACGCCCGCGGCCATCGCTCCAAGGTACGCATGTGGGCCGTCGACTACGACGATGGCGCTTCCTCGGAGCATATCAGGCGACTTCCAAATGCCGGTCACGTGCGGCCGGTTCGGTGATTTGACGCTGACGACCGCCAGTCCCGTTGCCGAACCGCGAGCGCTGAAATGATCGCCCAAGGCCAAGTAGAGATATTCGCCACGCTGGGCCAGATGCATCACGTCGAGGTCCATCAATTGACTGGTGCTAATTCTGGCGGCGACTTGGGGTTTCTTCTCGTTGGAAATGTCGAGGATAATCAGCCCGCCGTTCTTCATGGCGACATGCAAATAGGGCCGTCGCAGCGCATCGACAACCATCCCTTGCGGAAACTCTCGAGGAGTCGCGAACTCCCAGACTTTTTCCAATTTCTTGACGCCCTGTGCTCGCAGCGGCGATGCATGCCCGGAGAGCGCCATCGCGCATGCGGCGATAACAAAGAAACGCATCGGGTGACCCTCGCGGGTGACGGCAGTGGCTTGTCGAAGTCGATATATTTCAACAAGAGGTTGATGAGGACGCAAGCCGCGGGTTTACGATCGGGTTGACTTGAATCACGATCCACCGCGAGCCACGCCCCCGCTGGAGACTCGCCAATGGCCGCCGAACCGCGATTGGAATTCAACGCCTCACGCCAGTTTCCGAACTGGCTTGCCGAGCAACGGATCAGCTTGGCATTCACGACGTATCAGGCCGGCAAGCTCTTTCTGATCGGCCTTCAGCCCGATGGGCGACTGTCGATATTCGAACGCACGTTTAATCGTTGCATGGGTCTTTGGAGCGACGGCCAGTCGCTCTGGATGTCGTCGTTGTTCCAGCTTTGGCGATTCGCGAACTATCTTCCGCCGGGGCAGTCGTACCAAGGCTACGACCGGCTTTATGTGCCGCAGGCGGCGCATACGACGGGAGACATTGATATTCACGATCTGGCCATCGATGGCAACGGGCGGTTACTGTTCGTGAACACGTTGTTCGGTTGTATCGCGACCATCAGTGAGAACCATAGCTTTCGCCCGCTCTGGTCACCGCCCTGGCAATCGCGATTGGCTGCCGAGGATCGTTGCCACATGAATGGGTTGGCCTTGGACAATGGTCACCCTCGATTCGTGACGGCCGTCAGTCAATCCGACGTCGCGGAGGGATGGCGCAATTCGCGGCGTGACGGCGGCGTCGTTGTCGATTTGGCGTCCAATGCCGTTGTCGTCGAGGGTTTGTCGATGCCTCATTCGCCACGATTTCATCGAGGGCAGTTGTGGCTGTCCGACAGCGGCAATGGGTATCTGGGTCGCGTCGATCTCAAGGCCGGCAAGTTCGAGCCGGTCACGTTTTGCCCTGGCTACTTGCGAGGCATGGCGATTGTCGGCGACTATGCCATCGTCGGCCTGTCACGCCCTCGACGCGACAAGACGTTTTCAGGGTTGGCACTCGATTCGGAATTGACCAAACGCCGCGCGGAGCCACGGTGTGGCCTGGAGGTCATCGACCTCCGAAGCGGCGACGCCGTCCATCGTCTGGTTTTGGATGGGATCGTCGAGGAACTGTACGACGTCGTGATCCTACCCGATGTCGTCAGGCCGTTTGCCATTGGGCTGGTATCCGACGAAATTCGGCGAACCTTGTCGGTGGACAGTCCCGGAACCCTCTGATCCTCCGGCAAGATTGAGGACCTCAACAACTCTGCCAGCCCTCACGGTTGTTCGTGAAAAGCACGTTTTGCGGAACGCCGTCGCATCGTTCGGAAGCAAGCTGTCCGGACCGGCCGGGGAAAATTGCATCATTAGGTAGAGTCGGCTAGAGTTTCGCCGAATACCTGAATTTCCCTGCCCGAGGTTTCGCGATGCGGCTCCATCGAACTTCGCTTTCGTTGTCTCACGCTTCGTTCCGGCCTCGATTAGAGACTTTGGAGGATCGCGCGGTCCCCGCCTCGCCGGTGGTGTTGCTCAACAATATCGGCAATCAAGGGGCGACGCTGCGGGGGTTCGAAAATGGCGGCTATGCCGGTTACAGTGCCTCCATGGCCGGCGACGTGAACGGCGACGGTTTCGATGACATGGTCATTGGCTCGCACTTGATCGACGGCGCGGGTACCGATCGCGGCGAAATCTATGTGGTGTTCGGCGCGGCCAATCGCAGCGGCGCCTCGTTCACGCTGAGCAGTCTAGGCACGAATGGCTTCACCATTCGCGGGTTCCAGGATGCCGCCTATGCCGGCTTCAGTGTTGCCGGTGCTGGGGACTTTAATGGTGATGGTTTCGCCGATATTGTCATCGGCGCTCATCAGACAGACGCGGGCGGTATCAATCGCGGCGAGGCCTACGTTGTGTTTGGCAGCCCCAATCGCGCCGGGACGACGCTCGCCCTCAACACCATCGGCACCAACGGGTTCACGATGCGTGGCTTCGAAAACTACTCCGGAGCTGGGATTTCGGTTTCCGGCGCGGGCGACGTCAACGGCGATGGCATATCCGACATTATTCTCGGCGCGCCGTTGGTCGAGTCGAGCGGAACTGATCGCGGCGAGGCTTACGTCGTGTTTGGCAAATCAACGCGAGCCAACACGACGATGACGCTGAGCAACCTCGGGACGAACGGATTCACGCTTCGTGGTTTCGACGACGGCGGTTACGCGGGGACCAATGTTTCCGGCGCGGGCGACGTGAACGGGGACGGGTTTGCCGATGTGATTGTCGGCGCCATGAATGCTGCCGCCGGCGGATCCAATGGCGGGGAAGCCTATGTCGTCTTTGGAGGAACCGCGCTGGCCGCCACTTCGTTGACACTCAGCAACCTGGGCGCCGGTGGTTTCACGATTCGCGGCTTCGAGTCCAGCGCTCGAGCGGGGCACCAGGTCGCGAAAGCCGGTGACATCAACGGCGATGGCTTCGACGACGTGTTTGTCGGCGCTTATCGAACGAACGTGGGGGGGACCGATCGCGGGGAGGCCTATGTCGTATTTGGCGCGGCCAATCGAGCCGGAACCACGCTGACGCTGAACGCCCTAGGCGCTGCGGGCCTTACCTTGCGAGGCTTCGAAGACAACGCGCTGGCGGGAAAGAGCGTGTCGGGTGCCGGGGACGTGAACGGCGATGGATTAGTTGATATCATTCTCGGCGCACCATTTACCGCGTCCGGCGGCACGAAACGAGGCGAGTCTTATGTCGTCTATGGTGACGCGAATCGGCCCGGCACGACTCTGACTCTCAACAACCTGGGGACCAACGGGTTCACCATTCGCGGCTTCGAGAACACCGGTTACGCGGGCCAATCTGTTTCCGGCGCCGGAGATGTTAATGGTGACGGGTTTGCCGATCTGCTTGTTGGAGCGCCTGGAACCAATTCGAGCGGGACCAATCGGGGCGAAGCCTACCTTGTTTACGCCCCAGCGCCGGGCGTGACCGTGGTGGGTACCGATTCCGGCACGGCGGCGACCGTCCGCGTTTACGATTCCCGAACCGGCGTGCTCAAGGCTCAGCTTCAGCCCTTCGGTGGTTTCGCCGGCGGCGTTCGCGTGGCCACTGGAGATGTCAATCACGATGGCGCTTTGGATATCATCGCTGCCGCAGGTCCGGGCGGAGGACCGCAGGTCCTGGTCTTTGACGGGCGTACTTTCGCCGTCATTCGCAATTTCTTCGCATATGCACCCGGCTTCACCGGCGGCGTCTATGTCGCGTCGGGTGACACGAACGGTGACGGCTTCGCGGAGATTATTACGGGCGTCGGTGTCGGTGGCGGGCCACACGTCCGCGTCTGGGATGGCGTCACCGGCAACGAACGGTATGGGTTCTTCGCCTACAATCCGAACTTTCTCAGCGGCGTGATTGTGACGGCGGGCGACCTCGACAATGACGGCCGAACCGAAATCATCACCGGAGCCGGCCCGGGAGGAGGGCCGCATGTGCGCGTTTGGAACCCCGAGACCACGACCGAGCGCTTTGGCTTTTTCGCCTACGCCACGAGCTTCCTGGGCGGCGTCTATGTTTCGGCGGCCGACGTCAACGGCGATGGAAAGGCGGAAATCATCACGGGTGCGGGTGCCGGCGGCGGGCCACATGTCCGGGTCTTCTCCACGACCGGGGCCGCCATGCAGAGCTTCTTTGCGTACTCCACTTCGTTTACCGGAGGTGTGCGCGTGGCAACGGCTGACGTCGATGGCGATGGCCGAGCCGATATTATTACCGGCGCCGGTCCCAGCGGCGGGCCGCATGTCAGAGCATTTCGGGGAAGCGATCGGGCACCGCTGAAGAGCTTCTTTGCATTTGACCCGAGCTTCCTCGGTGGTGTTTACGTCGGCTAGCCGGCGCCGAGGCCCGCGTAGAACCTTCGACGCCGCGGATCCCGGATTCGGTTACCGGTCACCGCGGCGCTTTGCCGATGAGGAGACGGGCCTCATTCAACAGCATGTGCAGATCGGTCCATTGACTCTTCTCGGCCTCGGCCAAACGCTCTGCGTCAACGAGTGCCATATGGGCTTCGTTTTGGTTGCCGAGCTTCCACTGCGACATCGCAAGGATCACCAGATCGGCGGCGCTCGCCCCTGCGGATCGGCGCTTTGAATTGTCCAGCGCGGCCAACGCCCCGGCGAGATCGTTGTTGCGATACCGAGCGAGCGCGATTGTATTCCAAACGCCAGAGGATTCCGGGTTCATCTGCGTGAGTCGATTGGCCCATTGAATGGCCTCTTTGGGTTGGCGATGCGATTCAATCGGAGCTGTGCAAAGATACCACGCCAGGGCATTGATCGCCGACATGGAATTTGGCGAGGCTCGCACGGCGGCACGGTATGACATCAAAGCAAGGTCGTCGTTGCGCACCGCAGTCTGAAGATTGCCATGTTTGATATAGCGCATGACCAAACCTTGGCGATACGGCGTGGATTTCGGGAATCGAGAAACAAGCTGCCTCGCTTCCGCCAGGGCGGTCTCATTCGCGACGATCGCCGATATCCGATCACCCATCTTCTCGAGGATCGCAACGTATTCGGCGGCATATTTCGCCAACTCGCGGCGATAGGCCTCCCGAGGCGAATCGGCGACGAGTTGGCGCAATTGGTCAATGGCGACTTGAGCGTGGTGCTCGGCTTCGGAATGCAGACCCAACCCCAAATGAGCGTCACCCAAACGATTATGGGCGACCGCTCGGCTGAATCGATCGGCGAGGGTTGGTTTGCCTCCGTTGAAGATTTGTTCGTATGCATCGATCGCCTGACGAAACTCCGCCTCGGCTGCCGAGGAGGCGCCGAAATTCAGATGGTGCTGACCCAACAGAAGCAGGGAGTATCCATGCTCCCGATGGTACTCCATGCGTGATGGGTTGGCTCGCGCCAAGCGATCGAACGATTCAACCGATATCTGATACAGTCGTTCCACTCGGTCAGTTTTGTTTTCGCGCTTTTGCCATTCAGCCAGCGTTCGCGAAAAACGGCCCAGCGGCTGAAGGAACGTCGGGTCGGCGTATTCGGTCCGCGGGAGGTTCTCGACGAGGGTCAGCGACCGAACACGCCATCGGCCAGCATCGGCCGGTCTGCCGTGATTCTGCAAGAAATCGGAGAGAGTGTAGCAACTGCCGGCGAGATCGAATTGACACATGGGATCGTCCGGGTTGCGGGCCACGGCCTGTTCCCAGAGGGCGACCTGTTGCTCGTAGAGTTTTTCCGCCTCGGCAGGGCGTTTCCGTTGGACCTCGAGGTGACCTGCCGTGCGCAGGACTCTCGAGAGAAGGCGCGATTCGTAGACAACGCCGGGGTAGGCTTCGACCCATCCGCGATAAACTCGAATCGACTCGGCAAAGGCCTTCGCTGCCTCGTCGTGGTTTGACTGCATCTGAAAAATGGTCCCCAACCGATAGTGATACCATGCCAGGTTGCTGGTCTGTTTGGCGTCCTTCGGCAGTTCGTTCACGATCGCCGTTTGCGTGGCCAATGCGTCGCGACACAATCGCATCGCCTCGACAGGGTCTTTGCGAGCCATGGCAATCTGCATGAGCTTGTCGGTGAACATGTTCTTTCGGCCGCGATCACTGGCCGAGAGCGGCTGAAGCCGATCCAGTTGAGCGAGTTGCTCGAGGGCCTGCAGCGTCAGTCTCCGAGCGTCATCGAGATCGCCCGAGACCAATGCGAGCGCTCCCTTCAAGTCGAGAATCATCGCAGAAATGCGAAGGTAATCGACATTGGCCGGAGAATCTTGTAACAGCAAGTCGATTTGCCGATGAGCCTCGTCATAGGCGATCTTGGCACTCGGTATCGGCTGTTGTCCCGATGCCTTAAACTCGAAGCTGCCGACGACGAGCCAGCAGATCGTTAGCTCGAATCGCAACTCGGAATCGGCCGGGTTTTCTTCGACGAGTTGGACGAGAACGTCGCGAGCCTTTTCATAGGAATCGCGGGCGACGGGCATTTGCCAGAGGTCTTTCGACAGCCGTGCCAATCGCCGGTAGGCCCGCGCCGTTCGGAGTCGCACAGCTCTATCGGGGCTATCGCTTGTCAAGAATTGTTGGTACGACTCGCGCAGGTCTTCCAGTGCCTTGCGGCCCTTTTCGGTGAGTCGCGGCTGATGGACCAAGTCGTCGCTCAAATCGGCCAGTTGATCGACGGCGGCCCATCGCTGAGTGGTCGAGACCGCGGAATTCCGATCCGCATACACAAGTTTGGCGTAGGTCGCCTCGGCGGCGTCCCAGGCTCGATTCAGCTCCTGCTCGCGCCGTTCCGCGTTTTCTCGTTGCCGAGCCAGCCGATGAGATTGCCAACCGAATCCGGCGCCCCCGAGAGTTACCGCGATCATCAACGCTGCCGCCAGACCGGAAACCATTGGCCGGCGCCGACACCAGCGCGAGAATCGGGTCAGGCGGCCCAACGGCCGCGCCGCGATGGGCCTCCCTTTTTGGAAATCGGCGAGGTCGTCCGCCAACGCCTGGGCGCTCGAATAGCGTCGCGAAGGCTCTTTTTCCAGGCATTTGAGGCAGATGGTCTCCATGTCGCGGTTGACCGCCGGAACGAGTCGCCGCGGCGCGACAGGTTCCTTGTGCCGAATCTGTCCGAGTAGCTCGGCAATGTTGTCTCCGATGAATGGGGGCCGCCCGGTGAGCATTTCGTACAAGATTGCGCCCAAGCCATAGACATCGGTTGCCGGCCCGATCGGTCCGACGCTGGCGTCGGCTTGTTCGGCGGCCATATAGAAAGGCGTCCCCAACACATCACTTGATGCGGTCAGTCCGCCACTATCCTCGGCCATCAGCTTGGCCAGTCCAAAGTCCACGATCTTGGGATAGTCAGCGCCCGCGTTGTCATGGCGACTGGGGTCGGCGCCCAGCAGAATATTGCCGGGCTTCAAATCTCGATGAACCACACCGTTTCGGTGGGCATATTCCATGGCGCGTGCGAGCATTTCCACGAGCCGAGCGGCAGATCGTTCGTCGATCCGGCCTGCCTTGAGCCGCGACCCGAGATGGTTTCCCGCGACGAATTCCATCACCAGATACGGTTGCCCGTTCAAAGCGCCGCTGGAATACACTGCACAAATATTAGGGTGATTGAGCGAGGATGCGGCCCGAACCTCACGCTGAAACCGATCCACGAAATGCGGATTGCGGCACCGTTGGTGCGCGAGGAACTTGATCGCGACGACGCGATTCAGTTGCGTGTCATGAGCCTTATAGACGGTGCCCATACCGCCGGCGCCGATCGGCTCCAGCAATTGAAACGGACCGACCGAACTACCAGGGGCGATCGGTGGCGGCGCGACGATTGCCACGGCTGGCCCGCGACGCCTGGGCCAAATTCGCTCCAAGAGCCGGACACAATTCTGAGCTTGGCGTAGCTCGGTCTGGGCAGGTTCGGGAATACCGACGGTCGGGAATGGCCTCGCGTCGGCCGTTTCATCGCCCTTGATCGCTTCGTCGAAATCGGCCAGCAAATAGGCCAACCGGCGCTCGAGGTCATTGGGAGTGTCGGAAATGTTCACAACGAGTCTCCCAACAGCTCTTGCAGTTGCTTGATCGCCCGCCACCATCGCCCGCGAATCTCATCAGGGGTGACGGCCAACTGGCGAGCCATGTCGTCGAATGAACGATTCTCCATGTGACGCCAGGCAATGAGCTGGCGACAATCATCGGGCAGGCGGCCGAGGGCTTCCATGACCGCCATCAATTGTCGTTCGGGCACGATACTGTTATCAGGCGATCGCGCCGTCACCGGTGTTCGTTGCGTGCCGTCGGTGTCGACGTCCTGCCGAGGCTCATCGACGGCCGGCAGGGCGTCATCAGAGTCGCTCGGACGAAACGGAGACGGACGGCTCACGCGGTACTCCTTCAACGACTAGTTCCAACCATTCGTCAGCCAATCTCAACCATTCTAACTCGTTGCCCGACCTGCCAACAGGTGGGCGCAATCGCCGCGATTTTGTCGCGGCGCTGTCACAAACGAAAGAACCGGTCGTAGTGGGGCCAACAGACACAACCTCGTCTCACGGGAGAACGCCAATGAATCGCAGTTTCCTTTTCCTGTCGGCCCTCAGCTTTGTCGTAATTCCTGCTGCCTCGATTCAAGCCGACAACGTGGTCGCCGGAGGACCGGCGAAAGCCAAGAGCGATCAGTACCTGGCAGTGGCATTTTCGTCCTCCACGAAGAGATATGGCTATGCCTACAACTGCAAGTCGCAAGCGGATGCCGAACGCAAAGCCCTTGATTATTGTGGGATGAATGATGCCCGAATCGTCTTGTCGAGCAAGAACCAATATCTCGCCATTGCTCGAGGCTACAACGGCGCGACCGGATGGGGTTCGTCGAATGACCCGGAGCGAGCCAAAGCAATCGCGCTGGCCAACTGCCTGCGATACAGCAGCTACGCCAAGGTTGTCGCCTACACTTACCCAAAGTGGTAAGCCCTCGAATCGCATCTAAGAGCTAGAATGGTGGTGCGGTCGTCGCGAGAGGAGTCGTTCCCGACGCGAGGCCGCACGAATCATTGATTGGGGTTTCGAATCGTGTCTGTCGATATCGCTCAGCCATCATTGGCTGCCGCCCTGGGGCGGATTCCCAGTGGCCTGTTTATCGTCACCTTACGCCGGCAGGATACGCCGGCGGCCCTCCTCGCCAGTTGGGTTCAGCAATGTTCCTTCAATCCGCCGCAATTGACCGTGGCTGTTCAGAAGGGGCGCGACGTGGCTCCATGGCTGACGCCCTCGGCGCCGTTCGTCGTTAATATCTTGGGTGAGGGGCAGAACGATCTGGTGTCCCACTTCGCCCGTGGAAAGCCGTTGTCGGAACTACCGCCGGAGAAGGTGTCGTCGGCCGACGGCGAGGTTCCGTTTCTATCGGGGGCATTGGCCGTGTTGCATTGCTCCGTCACGGCCAAAGTTGACGCGGGCGACCATTACCTGTTCGTCGGAAGGGCCCTCAGCGGCCGGCTCCAAGGAGAGGGCAAGCCGATGGTCCACATTCGCAAGAACGGCCTGAGTTATTGAGGTTGAAGGAATCACCCATGAGCGAGCCGATCATCAGCGACGATGTCAAACGCGATCAGCGAATCCCGCCCGGGCAACGCCAGACCCACAAATGGCCCGTACTTCACTACGGCCCAACCCCGTCGTATGCGAATCTCGACAAAGATTGGGACTTCCACGTCTTTGGCTTGGTGAAGGCCCAGCGGACGTTTAGTTATCGCGAATTTTTCTCACTCCCGCGAGTCACGGTTCACGCGGACATGCACTGCGTCACGCGATGGAGCAAGCTCGACAACATCTGGACCGGCGTCGCGACACGAGAATTGCTCACGCAGATCGAACCGCGACCCGAGGCGAAGTACGTCATGGTTCATTGCGAGTACGGATTCACGACGAATCTGCCGTTGTCCGACTTCTTCGACGAAGACTGCCTGTTCGCAATGACCCATGGCAGTGCCGATCTCGAACCCGATCATGGCTACCCCTTGCGGTTGGTTGTGCCCAAGCTCTACGCGTGGAAGAGCGCCAAATGGGTTCGCGGAATCGAATTCATGGCCAAGGACGCCCCGGGCTTTTGGGAGCGGTGGGATCACGGCGGCTACCACATGCGCGGTGACCCGTGGACCGAAGAGCGCCATCGCTCCGACGACTCCTACGGCGCGGGATTGTGACGTGTTAGGCGACGCTTCGTAGAAGCCCACGAGAAAGGATAACGACCATGCAAAGCATCGATCGCCTCAAGACCGAACACGACCTCATCGAGCGTGCCCTGAATCTCTTGGCCGGCGCTGTTGCCCGCATTCGGGATGGCCATTCGATCCCCGACGGGTTTGCCGCATGGTCGGCGCGGTTTTTCAGACATTTCGCGGACGAGTGCCATCATGCCAAGGAAGAAGACGTTCTGTTCCCGATGCTGAAACTACGAGGAATTCCCGAACAAGGCGGTCCCATCGGCGTGATGCTTCACGAGCACACAGTTGGGCGGGATTGCGTTCGCCGGATGAAGGAGGCAGGCGCGGCAGTTCCGTTCGCGTCGGCCGATTTCGCCGCCGCCGCCGAGGAGTATATCCCGTTGCTTCGGCAGCATATTTTCAAAGAGAACAACGTCCTATTCCGTATGGCCGTGCAGGTCATGAGCGACGCTGACGATTCGGCAGCAACAAGCCAATATCAGCGCGTCGAGGAAGAACGCGGGCTGGCCGATCATTATGATGTCTACAGTGCCTCGGTTGCGAAATGGGAGCAAGCTCTTGCCGAATGATGGCCGAGTGAAAAGGGTGCTGACATGCCGACCAACTACACGCATTTCCTCGATGTGGCGAAAGAAGCCGAACCGCCCGCCGATGGCATCCTGAGCCGGACGATCTTTCAAGACGATCGCGTTAAGGTTGTCCTGTTCGGTTTCGGGCAGGGGCAAGAGTTGTCGGAACATACAGCGTCGAAACCGGCCATGCTCTATTTCGTCAAAGGGGAGGCGACCGTGGGCCTCGGCGACGACATTCACGAGGCTCTACCTGGGACCTGGGTCCATATGGCTGCCGGATTGAAGCACGCGATCAAGGCCAAGACGCCCGTTGTCATGTTGCTAACACTTCTCAAGTAACCGGGCGTGGTAGCGGTTTCTCCCAAGCGTCGATACAACCACAGAATGACCGCCATTGTTACGACCTCGACCCTTTTCGACCGACTGCGGCCCATCGTGGGCGCCGCGAACCTGCTGACCGCACCGAGCGATTTGCTCGTTTACGAATGCGATGGCTTCACCATCGAGAAGAACACGCCTGACGTGGTGGTGTTTCCGACGACGACAGATCAGATCGTGCAAATTGTCCGCGTGTGCAACGAACTCGACGTGCCGTTTCTGCCGCGGGGCGCCGGCACCAGTCTTGCCGGCGGGTGCTTGCCGGTGGGTGGCGGCGTCATGATCTGCCTGGCCCGCATGAAACGCATTCTCGAAGTGAGCGCTCGCGACCGCTACGCCGTCGTCGAACCCGGTGTCGTCAATCTTTGGCTGACACGACACCTGACGCCGCTAGGGTATCACTTCGCCCCGGATCCCTCGAGCCAAGGCGCTTGCACGATCGGCGGCAACGTCGCAACGAATTCCGGTGGCCCGCACACGCTGAAGTACGGCGTAACGGTCAACCACATCCTTGGCGTTGAAATGGTCCTGCCGTCCGGCGAAGTCGTGCAATTGGGCGGCCCGACCGAAGACAACCCCGGCTATGACCTCACGGGAGTGGTTGTCGGATCCGAGGGCACGTTCGGCATCGTTAGCAAGATCTGGTGCCGGATCACCAAGAACCCGGCGGCGTATCGGACGCTCTTGGGTGTCTTCGAATCCGTGGACGACGCCACAAACACGATCAGCGACATCATCGGCGCCGGTATTATCCCCGGCGCGTTGGAGATGCTCGATCAGTTGATCCTCGGCGCCCTGGAGGACGCGTTCCATTTCGGGTTCCCGCTCGACGCCGGCGCGGTGCTTATCATGGAGGTGGACGGATTGGAGGCCGGACTCGACGCCGACGCCGCCAAGATCGAGGCCATCGCCAAGAAGAACAAGGCTCGCGAGGTACGCCGCGCTTCGACGGCCGACCAACGGGCGCTTCTGTGGAAGAGTCGCAAACAGGCGTTCGGCGCCGTCGGCCGGCTTGCCCCGAGTTATTGCACCCAAGACGGCGTTGTGCCCCGAACCAAGCTCCCGCACATTCTGAGGTTTATCCAAAAGATTAGCGAGAAGTATCAACTGCGAATCGCCAACGTTTTCCACGCCGGCGACGGCAATATTCACCCGATTCTGTTATTTGATGAACGCGACGCCGATCAGGTAAAGCGAGTGCTGGACGCCAGCAACGAGATTCTCGGCGAATGCATCGCCTGCGGAGGCAGCGTGACCGGCGAGCATGGCATTGGCGTCGAGAAGATCGACTTTATGCCCAAGCTATTCGCGCCCGAGGATCTCGCCATGATGATTCGTCTTCGATCGGCGTTCAACCCATCGGGACGTTGCAGTCCCGCGAAGATGCTGCCGACCGCCGGCGCTTGTTCGGAGCCGAATCGCGTCCACCAATATCAACCCGCCCGCCGCGCTGCCCTGTGAACGCCCCGCACCCGAGATTGCCGTGAGACCCGAACAGTATCTAATTGACGCGAGAATCCCGCTGGAAACGGCACGTCCCACGACCGTGGAGGAGTTGGGCGCGGTGATTCGCAAAGCCGGCGGCGAAGGGCGAGCCGTTTATCCTGTCGGCGGCGGCACGATGCTTGATCGCGGGTATATTCCGCCAAAGCCGGGTTACGCGGTCCTCATGAACGGCCTCGACAAGGTCATCGACTATCCCGCCCGCGACATGACCATCACCGTGCAGGCGGGCATCACGATCAGCCGGTTACGGGAAATCCTCAGCCGCGAGAATCAATGGCTTCCGATCGACGTGCCGCAACCCGACTCGGCGACCCTGGGCGGCGCGATGGCCGTCAACGCGAGCGGGCCGCGGCGACTGGGGCACGGCACCTTTCGCGACTACGTTATCGGCATTCAGTTCATGGATGACGCCGGCAACGAGGTCAAGGCCGGCGGCCGCGTCGTCAAGAACGTCGCCGGCTACGATCTGATGAAACTTCAGATCGGCGCCTTCGGAACGCTCGGTATCATCACGCAGGTGACGCTGAAAGTCAAACCGAAACCCGAATGTTCGTCGGTTGTCGTCACCCGTTGTTATGCCGAAGAACTTGATCGATTGCTGAAACGAATGGACTCGACGCAGACGCGGCCGGTGAGCCTCGATGTGCTGACGACGGCGACTTGTGCCATGTTCAACGCCGGGCGTCAGGAACCGCTGTTCCCCTACAACTTCGGGTCGTTGCACGTTATCTACGGCTTCGACGGTGCCCGCGAGGCTATCGATTGGTCCTATTATCAGTTGAATCACGAACTGCCCGATGAACAAGAAAAAATGGCTCACGGCCACCGTGACGACATGGCAACACCGTATTTCGATGCGATGACGGACTTTGCCACACGCTCAGACGCTTGTTTGATCTTCCATGCAAACCTATTGCCTGCCGCGTTGCCCGCATTCGTCGAACGTATCGGCGGTCTCAACCCGACACCGGCGATTGTTGCCCGCGCCGGCAGCGGCATCGTTATCGGGCATTTCCCAGCCGGTATGACGCTGGAACAAGTGGAACCGATTTTGACGGAACTGCGTGCGCGGGCCGTCCAGGCTCAGGGCAATCTCGTTGTCACGCGATGCCCCGACGAGTGGAAATCGCGTTTGCCGATCTGGGGTGAGCGGCGTGGCGATTGGGCCTTGATGAGAACGATCAAACAGACGCTTGACCCTCGCGGGCTGTTCAACCCCGGCCGATATGTTGACGAGATTTAGAGCTTTTGCCTACCGGATGATTTATGCCTCTTACCGAACTTCCCATCGTCGCGTCGAAGCCCGACATCGACTATGAATTGCTCCTCGACTGCGTCCATTGCGGGCTTTGCACGTCGGCGTGCCCAACCTATGTCGAGACCGGCCTCGAAGCTGACAGCCCGCGTGGGCGCATCTACCTGATGCGTAACGTCATCGACGGCCGCATCCCGCTGGACGAGACGGTGAAGGGTCATCTCGATCTTTGCCTCAACTGCCGCGCCTGCGAGACGGCGTGTCCATCGGGCGTGCAATACGGCAAGCTCATCGAGCCGTTTCGGATCCACCTTACGCGAACGGGACAACAAACGCAGAATTTGCCATGGATTCAGCGGCAGGTGCTGGAGTTGATCTTCCCGTCGCGAGCCCGCAACCGGCTGGCGTTGGCGCCGGCGCGGCTCATGCAGAAGACCGGCGTCGATTGGCTTCTCCAAAAGAGCGGCCTGTTGGGGCTGATGCCGAAGTCGCTGCGTGACATGCACGGGATGTTGCCACGACTGCGACGACACTACGGCCGCATGCCGGAAGTCATGCCCGCGGAGGGCACGAAGCGAGCACGTGTCGGCCTGTTTCTCGGCTGCGTCGCCGACGCCCTGTTTCCCGAGACGAATCTGAACACGGCTCGCGTGCTACAAAAAAACGGCTGCGAGGTTTGGGTGCCGAGGTCGCAAGGTTGTTGCGGCGCGTTGCACTATCACGCGGGGCAAGAAGAGCCGGCTCGCGAATTGGCGGCGGAGAACTTCAAGGCTTTTGGGTTCACGACCGACGAATGGAAACAACTGGATGCCGTCGTCGTCAATGCCGCCGGGTGCGGCGCGATGCTCAAGGATTATGGGCATCTGGCGCACGGCGACGCGACGGCCGCTGCCTTCGCGGGGAAGGTCAAAGACATTTGCGAGTTTCTGGTCACGCTTGGGCCGATCAAGCCGGCGAATCCGGTGAAGATGCGGGCAACGTATCACGACGCCTGCCACCTGTGCCACGCGCAGAAGATTCGCCAACCGCCGCGCCAGCTTTTAGAGCTGATTCCAGGATTGGAGCTGGTGCCGCTCAATGAAACCGAAATCTGTTGCGGCGCGGCGGGAAGCTACAACCTGACACAACCCGACATGGCCGAGCGCCTCGGTGAGCGAAAAGTGCGAAATATCCTAGAAACGAAGGCCGAGGTCGTGTTAACTGGCAACGTCGGCTGCATCCTGCAAATTGCGCGTCACTTGAAGAAGGAATCGCCGGCAGTCAAAGTAGTGCATCCGGTCGATCTGCTCTGGGCAAGCTACAGTGGCGAGCCGTTGAAGCCGGCGTGATGAATGAGAGGGCCGGCAACGAATTGGTAGTCGCAGGCTTTAGCCTGCGTGAATGGACAGGACGTATGAGAGGGCCGGCAACGAATTGGTAGTCGCAGGCTTTAGCCTGCGTGAATGGACAGGACGTATGAGAGGGCCGGCAACGAATTGGTAGTCGCAGGCTTTAGCCTGCGTGAATGGACAGGACGTATGAGAGGGCCGGCAACGAATTGGTAGTCGCAGGCTTTAGCCTGCGTGAATGGACAGGAACGCGGGTTAAAGCCCGCGGCTACCAAACGCGGGACGAATGAGAGGGCCGGCAACGAATTGGTAGTCGCAGGCTTTAGCCTGCGTGAATGGAC
>CAZESP010000075.1:0-4492 GCA_964515185.1 uncultured Alcaligenaceae bacterium | reverse complement strand
AACGCGGGCTAAAGCCCGCGGCTACCAAAGGCGGAAACGCGGGCTAAAGCCCGCGGCTACCAAAGGCGGAAACGTGGGCTAAAGCCCGCGGCTACCAAACGCGGTTGCCAAACGGGAACGCTTCCTGAATTCGGCGGTAATTCAAACAAACATGCGAGCATCTCCATGAAGCTACAAGGCATTATTCCTCCGATCGTTACGCCGATGAAGGCCGACGAGAGCATCGACCTGGAAAGGCTCCGTTCACTCATTGATGAACAACTGGCGGCCGGCGTTAATGGCATCTTCGTCCTCGGTACGACGGGCGAGTTCTACGCTCTCGATGATGGCGAAAAACAGGAAGTGATCGCGACAGCGATGGCTCATGTCAACGGGCGCTGCCCGGTATTGGCCGGCACGGGCGCCGAGACGACGCGCGAGGCCGTTCGCATCTCGCGATTGGCCGGCCGTGAGGGCGTCGCGGCCGTCTCCGTTATCACGCCGTATTACATCATGCCGAACCAGAACGAGATCGCCGATCATTATCGCCGGATCGCCGAGGCGTCGCCCGTGCCGGTGCTTCTATACAGCAACCCCTCAACGTGCGGCGGGCTGAAGATCGACATCGACACCGTCGCACGTTTGGCCGAATCTCCGAACATCGTCGGCATGAAAGACTCCGCCGGCGACCTGCAAAACTTCATCGAGTACGTCCGCGTGACGCCTCGCGATTTTGCGGTCTTTCAGGGGCGCGACACCTTGATCGAGCCGGCGTTGCGGTATGGGGCGTGTGGTGCGGTGCCCGGCACCTGCAACGTCGTCCCGCGACTGGTCGTGAGTATCTTTGAAGCGTTTCGCCGCGGCGACCTCGATGGGGCGAAGGCGGCCCAATTGCGGTTAAGCCCACTAAGACTCGGCATGGCGATGGGCACCGCCCCCGGCGCCGTCAAGGCCGCAATGAACCTGTTGGGGATGAACGTCGGCCCGAGCCGATCGCCTATTGCGCCTCTCTCTGCCGACAAGCAAGAGAAGATGCGCGCGATTCTCAAACAGGTAATGGGGTGACGCCTCGAAGAAGCGTTCTATCTCAGTCGATATACAAAAATCGGTTTGAGCTTAGGAGCGCCTGGGCCATGTTGGTCATGGCGTGCAAGGTCGGGTCGGGGGCGCCTTTCGCGGGTTTGGCAGCCGCGAACAACTCAGTCTGACGGCACACGAAAAGCTCCAACGGCTCCATCTCCGCGGGCACCGGCTCGGCACCAAAAGCCAAGCGGTACGCCAGCACGATCTGCCCGCGAAGGTCCTTGCCGCCGTCACGCTGCACTCGCTCGGCAAGGAAACGCGCCTGCTCGTGAATGAACCGATTGTTCAGCAGCAACAGCGATTGTGTCGCCACTGTCGATGTGTGGCGGATATCGCAATTGGGCGACATCGTCGGACCATCGAACGATTCGACCATCGCCAGCGGAAGGCTGCGTCGAACTTGCACGTAGATCGTTCGGCGGAACTCCTCGCCATCGAGCGACTTCACTTTGCCCATCGGCGTGCCGTCGCCGGGGTTGCGAATGTCGTTGCCGACAACGACCTGACCGACCTCGTCGTGGGTCACCGGCACAGGCGGGCCAAATGCTTTCGCGTTCAACTTGCCGCTCACCGCGAGGATGGCGTCGCGCATCGCCTCGGCCTCAAGACGCCGAATCGACATTCGCCCGAACATGCGATTGTCGGGATCAACGGTCTCGAGTTCCGGTCGCCGCGCTGACACTTGCCGATACGCGGTCGAGGTCATCACGAGCCGGTGCATCCGCTTCATGCGCCAACCGCCGGCCATGAAGTCGTTCGCCAGCCAATCGAGCAATTCCGGGTGCGTCGGGCGTTCGCCGAGCAGGCCAAAATCGCTTGGAGTGCCAACGATTCCTTTGCCGAAATGATTCAACCAGAGTCGATTCATCAACACGCGCGCCGGCAACGGGTTCTTGCCCGACGTTAGGCTCTGAGCGAAAGCCAGTCGGCGCCCCGAGGTTGGTAGATTTGGCGCCTTGGCGGCAATCTTAGTCGCCCCGAACGGCTCGAAGATCATCAGGCTCGCTGGTACCGCGACCTCGCCGGGTTGGTCTGGGTCGCCGCGTTCATAGACATGCGTCACGGGTATCTGACCCGGAATCTCTGTCAGGGCGCGGATGAAATCGGGGCTGGGTTTGGTGGCGCGAAGCTGACTCGCCTTGGCCGCGATGGCCTTCAATTCGTCGGCCGACTTTCGGTCATACAAATAGAGCGATCCGGCGCTGACGTTCAGGCTCGGATAGGTCATCATTAGCTTCTTCTGTTCCGCCGAGCGTTTGGCCGCCGGCGTGTTGCGTGCGGTGCGGGCCGTCTCTTGCAATTCTTTCGGCAGCTTCGCCAACTCCTTCTGCACCGTCTGCTCGATGTACTGCTCCTGTTTCTTCAGTCGCTCCTGGTCGATCTTGACGGCTTCCTTTTCGATCTCGTCGGCCTTTTTCCGATCTTCCTCTTTGAATAAGGCGACTTCGCGAGCGGCGGGTGGCCGCCAACTCTTGACGTTAAGCGCCGGCTCGAAGATCGCACGAACGTGATAATAATCAACCTGCGGGATTGGGTCGTAACGATGGTTGTGGCATTGAGCGCAATGAAGCGTCAAGCCGAGAAGCGAACTCGATACGATTTGCAGCGTGTCCGCAACGTGCTGATTACCGGCGACCTTCACGTCCTGCCCGGGCGAGGCCGTCCCGTCGGGCGCCATGCGAAGGAAGCCCGTCGCGATCAGCTTGTCGAGGTCAGCGGGCGCGAGTTTCTCATACGGCGGGCGAACCATCTCATCGCCAGCGAGTTGCTCCTGAATGAACTGGCTCCACGGTTTGTCGGCGTTAAACGAGCGAATGACGTAGTCGCGATAGCGATAGGCCGTCTTGCGAACGGGGTCTTCGCCGGTGTAACCCTCCGAGTCGGCGTAACCGACCACGTCGAGCCAATGCCGGCCCCAGCGCTCGCCATAGTGCGGCGAGTCGAGCAGGCGATCGATGAGCTTCTCGTAGGCATCCGGTGACGAATCGCGGACAAAGGCATCGATCTCCGCAGGCGTCGGCGGCAGGCCGAGCAGGTCATAGGTGGCCCGGCGAATCAGCGTCACCTTGTCAGCAGCAGGCGAAAACGCAAGGCCCTTGGCTTCGAGTTTCGCCAGCAAGAAGCGATCGACCGCATTTCGCGCCGCGGCGGCATTCTTGACCACGGGAGGCTCGACGAGCTGCAGCGGTTGAAACGCCCAATGTGACGCCTCTTCGAGGGAAATGGAATAACCCAGCGGCAACTCCTTCGGCTCCGGCCTCAGCGTCAGGGCGCCGTCGCGAATCCATCTTTCGAGGACTGCGACCTCGGCCGACGTGAGCTTCTTTTTCCCCGGCGGCATCTCGTGATTGCGGACTCGCTGCAGCAAGAGGCTCTGGTCAGGCTTACCCGGCGCGAGCCCCGACCCGGACTTGCCGCCCTTGACCTGAAAATGCTTCAGGCGCAGGTCCAACCCGCCGTTGAGCTTCCTCCCTTCGCCGTGACAGTCGAAGCAATTCGCTTTGAGAATCGGCCGCACGTCCTTCTCAAAGGTCAGGCTCGCCGTGTCGGCGGCAACGACTCGCGACGAGAGAACGGCGACAGCGGCGGACGCCGCTAGAAGAGTTCGGCACATGGCAGGAACCGCGAACCAGGAGGGTATTCAGGCGGGTAGGCAAGGCTATTGATAGCAACTATACCACGCGCCCGCTATTGTCCGCCAGCCTTAATCGCGCGCTGGCGATTCCTTGCGGAGCCGGAAGCGTCAGCGACGGTGTTCTCTCGCTCACACCACCGCCATCGCATCCAACGGGCTACGCACGTCCGCCGTTCCGCCCATTTGAATATGCGTGTAGATCATCGTCGTTCGCACGTCGTTGTGGCCCAGAAGCACCTGCACCGTCCGAATATGCTCGCCCATGTCTAACAGATGCGTGGCGAAACTGTGCCGAAGGGTGTGACACGTTGCCCGTTTCGACCAACCCAGCCGGCGCACCGCCGTCGCGAACGCCCGTTGCAGTCCGGCGGGGTGAATATGATGCCGCCCAATTCGATCGGTGCGCGGACAATGCGACAGTTGCCGCGATGCAAAGATGAACTGCCAACCCAGTTCGTGATCCGCATTCGGAAACTTCACATCCAATGCGTCGGGCATCTCCACCCGGCCCAACCCGCGCCGCAAATCGCTTTCGTGCAGCCGGGCCCGCCATTCGAGTTGAACCCGCAACGGTTCGCGCGCCGATTGCGGCATCATCACCATCCGGTCCTTGTCGCCTTTACCGCCGCGCACCGTCAATTGCCCTCGTTCCACATTCACATCTTTCACGCGCAACCGGCACACCTCCATCAGCCGCAGCCCTGCACCGTACATCAGTTTGCACATCAAGCCATACGGCTCCCGGCTCCCAATGCCATCGACGGCGTCAAGAACCTGTTTCACTTCCGTGCGAGT
>CAZESP010000074.1:0-21424 GCA_964515185.1 uncultured Alcaligenaceae bacterium | reverse complement strand
GCCCGACCTTCCGGCGTGCCTTGAAGCCAGCGTTCGCTTTCGGGTGAAATCATAGGCGGAAGATGTTAGTGTTCGCGGGGTCACCTTGTCAATGACCAGTGTATGCGCCGCGGGTGCAAGAGGGGTGTCTTAAACTGATGGGGTCCGTTGGCTTTCGTACCATGCATAGGCTTCGTCGATATCCTGCTCTGCCTCCGGTGTGATAATCAGTTCAGCGGCCATGCCGGCTCCGAATGCGCCGTTTCACTTCTTCCCAATTGCTCCCCGATACCGGATTCTTACGCAAGTTGGCCTTTCTCCGAGCCAGCTCCGCCTTTTGCCATTCGTGAATCGGAACCGCCTCTGGCGTCGCGGCGAGATCATCCCACAGATCTTCTACCAACTGCAATTTCTCAGGAGGTGTGAGATCAAAAACAGAAGTTGGGTTCATGCCTAATCCCGGAAAGGAGACTCATTGAAAATCAGAACGATTGAAACCCCGTTGCGTATCAACAATTATAACGACTCCCCGAATCGTCTTTACCCAAAAACCGCCGCCAATCTCAGGTGCGCCGCCACGTCGAGGTCCTCGGCTCGGGTTGAGCCATCAAGGCCTAGCTCCGCCAGTTTCGCGTCGACCTCGGCCTTGTCGCGGCCGATGTTCGGCATGGCGATCAGGGCGCCGCGCAGGTTCTTCCGTCGATGCGTATAGAGGTCCCGCAGGAAGACCCGGAACTTGGCGACGTCGCCGACCAGGGCGCGCTTCGCCGCGTTCGGCGTCACGCGGACGATGGCCGACTCGACCTTGGGCCGAGGCCAAAAGACCTCCGGCGGCAGGCGGCGAATCACCAACACGTCCGCCACACTTTGGACCAAGACCGCCAAGGCACCGTGGGCTTTCTCGCCCGGGTTGGCGGAGAGGCGCTCCGCGATCTCCAATTGCACCGTCACGACGAACTCGACGAACCCCAGATCGGCAATCAGAATATTCGCGATCAATGGCGTCGCGATCACATACGGGAGATTGGCAATCAGCTTCCGCCGCGTGCAGGCGAACTCGCGCTGCATTTCGTCGAGCGTCGCGGTCACCTCGGGGTTAATCTCGTTCTTGTTCTTCAATGCGTCGGCGAGGATGAATCGAACGTTGGGCCTCGACGCCAGCAGTTCACTGGCGAGTCGATAGAAGTCAGCGTCCACCTCGATGCTCAGCACCGCGCCGGCCCCGTCGGCGAGCCGGCCCGTCAAAGTCCCGCTGCCGCTTCCGACCTCGAGGACCAAATCCTCGCGGGTCAGGGCCGCCTCGCGAACGATCAGATCAAGGAGATTCTGGTCGATGAGAAAGTTTTGCCCGAGTTTGTTCTTTGGCCTCATGCCGCGTTGATCGAGCAACGAGCGAAGATACGACAGCGTCTGACGAGGTACGGTCATGCCAAGGGTCGCCCCGTTGGGCCAAGGAGTTGCAATTGCTTCTGCACGTATTTCGCCAGCATGTCGGTTTCCAGATTCACCGGCGCCCCGACCGACTTGTGCCCCAGCGTCGTGACGGCGAGCGTGTGAGGGATCAACATCACGCTGAAGCGATCCGGCGTCACTTCGACCAACGTTAGACTAATGCCATCGACGGCGATGCTGCCCTTGGGGATCATCTGCCGGGTGAGATCCTGCGGCGCCGTGAACCAGAGGATTTCGTATTCCCCAGCCGGTTCTCGCGACGCGATGTGGCCGACGCCATCGACGTGCCCTTGCACCAGATGGCCGCCGAGCCGATCGCCCAGGCGCATCGCCCGTTCCAAATTGACGCGATCACCAGGGGCCAACGCGCCAAGATTCGTGCGTCGCAGCGTCTCCGGGCCAAGCTGAAACCGGGACGATTCGGCGTCACGCTCGACAACGGTGAGGCAGGTTCCGTTGACGGCCACGCTCTCGCCCAGCGCCAATTCCGCGGCAAACGGCACGGCCAGGGTCAATTCGCACCCGTCGCCGGTCGGTTCCAACCGCCGAACGGTGCCCATCGCTTCAATGAGGCCGGTGAACATCGAAAGGAAAAGGGCGAGCGACACGATGTTCGCTCGCCCGTCAGAGTGTTACGTGCCGTGTTCCCAACTGCTGGTGTACTTCTTCTGCTCGTCGGTCATGGTGTCGATGACGATGCCCATCGACGCCAACTTCTCGCTGGCGACGTATTGCTCGACTTCGACCGGGACGTCATGGACCTCGGCGCCGAGCTTGCCCTTGTTCTTGACGCAGAACTCGGTGGTGAGGGCCTGCGTGGCGAAGCTCATGTCCATGACCGACGGCGGATGCCCTTCGGCCATGGCGAGATTGACGAGGCGACCCTGGCCGAGGACAAAAATGCGCCGGCCGTTCTTGAGCTTGAACTCATCGACCTGCGGGCGAACGTCGGGGGTGACCGTGGCGGCTTCGGCCTTCAACGCGGGCAACTCGAGTTCGACGTCGAAGTGGCCGCTGTTGCAGACGATGGCGCCGTCCTTCATGGTGAGGAAATGCTCGCGGCGAATGACGTGCTTATTGCCGGTGACGGTGATGAAGACGTCGCCGAGCCTGGCGGCTTCGGCGATGGTCGTGACGGCAAAGCCATCCATCGCAGCTTCGAGCGCCTTGATCGGGTCGACCTCGCAGACCAACACCTGAGCGCCGAGGCCGCGGGCCCGCAGCGCCACACCCTTGCCGCACCAGCCGTAGCCGACGACGACGACCTTGCGGCCGGCCAGCAACAGATTCGTGGCGCGGACGATGCCGTCGATGGTGCTTTGGCCGGTGCCGTAGCGGTTGTCAAACATGTGCTTGGTGGCGGCGTCGTTGACGGCGATCACCGGGAACTTCAGGACGCCGTCTTTCTGCATGGCCCGCAATCGAATGACGCCGGTGGTCGTCTCTTCCATGCTTCCGATAACGTCGGCAAAGCGCTTGGCCCGTTCCGCCGGCGGGATTTTGGCGGCCCATTCTCGGACCGAGGCATGGACGTCATCGAGGCGATCAAGGGCGACGAAGACCATCGCGGAAACGAGGTCGGCGCCGTCGTCCATGGTGACGTTCGGCCGATGTTCCAAGGCCGCGGCAACGTGTTTGTAGTACGTGTTGGTATCTTCGCCGTGGATGGCGTAGACACTGATGCCGAAATCCTTCACGAGGCTGGCGGCAACATCGTCCTGAGTCGAAAGCGGGTTGGAGGCGATCAGCACGACGTCGGCGCCGCCGGCTTGCAGCGTCCGCGCCAGATTGGCCGTCTCCGCCGTGACGTGCAAGCAGGCGGATAAACGCAGACCGGCCAGGGGTTTCTCTTTGGCAAATCGCTCGCGGATACGGGCCAAGACGGGCATGTCGCTATCGGCCCACAGAATACGCCGTTTGCCCTTGGCGGCGAGATTCAGATCTTTGACATCGTAACGGGTCGCAGTCGCGGCAGTCGCCATCGTCATACCTCAAGTATCGTGGGAGAAATTCAGCAAGAGGAGATTATAGGGAATTGGCGACGTGATGGTAGCAGGAAGCACGCGGCGCCAGCAAGTGGTCGCCATCATCACTTGCTGGCGCTTCGTGCTCCGGCGGCCTCACGAGCACGCGGTCAACCGGAACTTCGTTTCGCCCAATACCTCGGGCGACGGCGTTGATGCGCAACGGCGACCACCCATATCATGGGATCCAGGACGACATAGTAGATCGTGTAGGGGAAACGCTTCAATGGGCAGGCGCGGAATGTGTGGATCTCAACGCCATACAACAGAGGATTCTCGATGATTCGTCCGAGTGCTTCCTCAAACTCGAAACGGAACTCTCGGCCGAGACCAGGTCGTTGAACTTCGTAACGTGCCGCTGCTTCATCGACTTCCTCCTGTGCCGTCGGATGAAAGACCAGCGATTTCAAGCATGGCGCTCCCGAAGTTGTTTAAGAACTTCGTCCGTGGGGACGCCGACAACTTTACTCGATCGGATGTCATTGAGTCGGTGAGACAATTCTTCCTGCCACGCCTCGGCCCAACCGTCCTCGTCCGGATCCAAGGACTGAAGCAAGAAATGAGCCAGTTCCGCCCGCTGAGTGGGAGGAAGAGTCGCCGAAGCGTCCTTGAGTTCTTGCAAGGTTGGGGTCATCGCTTGTCTCCTCCGTAGACGACGCGAGTATCTTACCAAGCCGCGACTTGGATTGGAAAGGCCTCACGAGCACGCGGGGCCAGCAAGTGGTCGCCATCATCACTTGCTGCGTGCTCGAATCGAACGCTGCGTGCTCGAATTCACGATGCGCCGTTTGCTCAGAAATCGTCAAAGTCCTCATCGGCGGTTGCCGGTTTCGGAGCCGGTTTTGGTGACCCTTTGGGATGGCCTTTCGCGGGCTTCGGCGACGGGCCCAATTCGCCGAGTTGTTCTTCGAGTGCCGCTCGCATGCCCAGGAAATCATCGAATGACTGCTCGCGAAACAGATTGATCGCCGTCCACATCAGATCGGCGACAATCTCCACGGGCACCTTGCCGGTGTTGGCGCCCAGTCCGGGCAGCGCCAACCGCATGATGCTCTCGGGTTCACGCCGATTCTGTTTGACCGCGGCTTGCAACGCGGCGGCACACGCCAGGGCGACATTAAGGGTGTCGCTCACGTCTTCGCTCGACCGGTGCATCGTCGGCGTCGAAATGAGGAATCGCGGCATCGGTCGCCCGGTCTCGACACAGGTCGCGTGCCCCACGGGAAGCGACCCGCCGAAGCGCCGGGCAATCTCTTGCTTGACCCGTGTCTCGATCATGTCGCCAAGCACTTTCTTGATGACCGCGTCCAACCCACCATCCATCGTCGCCGACGAATTCGTGGGCGTCACCCAGGCGCTGACTCGTTGATCGAGCATCGACCCCTGTAAGACCGTGATGTCCTCGTCGTGCTCAAACGTTGTGCGCCATGCTTCGACCATTTTCGGATTGATGTCGATGAGAACGATCGTGAAGTCCATGCCAACCCTCCGGGTCAGGCGAACAGATAGGGGGCGGCCGACGCCAGGGCGAGCATCAGGAGCATACTCAGCATGCCGGCGATTCGCCAGCGCCGGGGCAGGAGAAGGGCCAACGCGGGCATGACCGGCGACGCCAAGATCAGGATAAAGGAGAGTTCCACCTGGTCGCCGAAACCATGAGCATATCCCAGAAAGCTGAGCGCGACGATTCCGACAACCATGCCCGGGATCATGCCGACACTGATTTCGCTGGCCGGCCGCAGGACGCGATCAAGGGCCGCGGCACCCATGACCGCAAGCAGCACCCCGCCGAGTTGCGCGAACTTGGCGCAACCGACGCGTTCAAGGTTTATGCAGTTCGCGAGGCCGGCGAGCACCAGAATCAGGGCCATTTGACGCGCCGAGGATCTTTCCGCGATGACGTGGGCAACGACCCCGAGCGCTGTCGCCGCAACGGCCAGGGCGATGACCCATTGAATTCGGGTCGCACTGAACTCCGGCCACGTTGGGATGAGATACCACGCGCTCGCCGCGGTGACGGCGAATGACGTGATCCCCGCCGCCGATCGCCATCGGGTCTGGATGAAGATCGCCGGAATCACCCCGGAAGCGATCGCGAACGGGAGATAATGCCATGACTCGCTTGGTGGGAACGGAGTCCAGGGAAAGGCAGCCCAACTCGCGGCGACCCCGGCGGCAAGGGCGACGGCGCCGCCGAGAATCGGCACGCGCACCATCACCCCCACGAGCGCCACGCCCGCGGCGACGGCCACCGGAAGTAGGACGCCACGCAGCAGAGCCTGGACGACAAAGGCATCCACGGCGCATCCCCCTGGCGATTACTTCCCGATCGAGATTTTCACGGTCACTTCGTCGTCGATCTTGCCTTCGCCATAGGACATTCCAAAATCCTTGCGACTGATTTTGAACTCCGAGGAGCCAACCAATCGCCCGCGATCGGTCGAGATATTGAGGTCAAACTTGATTTCTTTCTTCTTGCCCAAGATCGTCAGGTCGCCGGTGACGGTCACGGGTTTCTGATCGTCGCGACCATCGTTGACGCGGCTGGAGACGAACGTCGCCTTGGGGTGTTCCTTGACGTTGAAAAAGTCCGGCGTCTTCAGATGGCCGGTCAACTTGGCATCGTCTGAGAAAAGCGAGTCGGTCTCGATGTCCATTCGAATCTGAATCTCCTTCGGCCCCATCTGCGACGGGAAGACAATTTGGCCAAGGAATTTGTTGAAGCCGCCGTCGTGCTTGCCGCCCGGTTTGGTGCCGGTGAACAAGATTTTGGAGTTCTCGGGGTTCAACTCGATCTTGTTCGAGGTGATAACGATGCCGGTCATCTTGACGTCGGCGTCACCCGGCTTTGTCGGAGGCAAGGTGAGACTCGGTGGCGGCTGACCCTTGCAACCCACGAAAGCGATAAGAGCCGCCAACATCAACACACGCTTCATCACACACCTCATGAATAGTACGAGGACGGTTCCTCTCGATGCAACCCGACCCGACAAGCATTCTACGATTGGGAGATTACGCGGCGAACTCGATCAGATACTCCAGCCGCTGTTGACGATGGTCGTAGATGACGTATTCATCGTCGTCGAACTCGGAGGGCCGATTCGGCAATCGACGAACGCCATGGCAGCTTTGAAACCCTTCCGGCGGCGCCGCCAGGCCATAGGTGATCTTCGTGAAGTCCTTCATCTTGCCGAGGGCCACGCGCGCGACGGCCATGAACCGCGACCCGCTTCGGGTGGGGGTCGTGTAGAAAGCACTCGTGCAGGCCGCGTCGCCGAAGTAGATGCCGTTGCCCAGCCACCCTGCGTCCGTGCGATTCACGCCCAAGCTGACCACGATCTTCGGCAACAGGATGCCGCGAGTCAGAATCCCGACCCAATTCGGCGCCCGTGACCCGTGAAACAAGAGCCGCTGGTTGTCGATCCCCGTCGTGAACTCGTTCCATTCCGGCTCGCGGCGCAACGTGTAAATGTTGTGGATACGGATCCGTCGTGACTTCACTTGGCTGTTGAGGACGTGATCGGCGATTTCCTGATAGGTCCCGCTCTTCGATTCGACCGGCCCGATCGAGCAGCCGAGTGCGTCGTATTCCTGATCGACCTTGGCGTCGAACAAGACGTTGCCGCCCTCGCCGTTGACCTTGAGCATGTCGCGCATCAGTTGCAGGGTCTCTTGGCGTTGCTGGAACATTTCCAGCGAGTTAATGACGGCGGCCTCGACGGCGGCCCGGCTTCGGCCGATGCGATGTGGAATCGCCGTGTAAAACTCGCCCGAGAGCCGCGTCAGTTCGGTCTCGCGCCGAGTCTTGTTCTTTTCCTTGGTAAACACCTCGTATAACTCTTCGAGGATGCGGTCGCCCTTATCGATTTGGCCGATGGTCAGAATCCCCAAAGGCGTCTCGATGCCGTTGGCGGTAATCTTGGCGGAGATGGTGCTGGTTAGGGCGCGGGTGGCTTCGTCATAGATCGTTCGGACCAATTTTTGAATGCCGGCATCCAGCTTGCTCGGGGCGATGACCGGAGCGGCATCGGGCTTGGCGGCACGGGCCAGCGTTTCGCGATCCACCTCGCCCGAACTCGTGCCGCGAGCCCGCGACGAGCCGATGCGGCTCGAAGCGAGCGCCACCTCGCGATATCCCTTCTTGGCCGACGTCTTTTCGCGAAAGATCGAATGATAGCATCCCTCGGCCTCAGCCAGTACCGCGAAATATCGCGACTCCTTGGCGCCGGCGTCGGGGTTCGTCTCCAGGTCGTCGGTGCGGCCGTAGTGCGTGAAGACTCGATACTGGTCATCGCCGCCGCGATGCAATTCGATCGCGTAATACTTGTTTCGGTTCGTCTTGATGTCCGTCACTTGCAAGACGGCTTTGCGCAATACTTCAAAGTCATCGGGAAACGACGGCTCGTTTGGGTCGCCCGAGCGCCAAGCCTTGACGGTCGCCATCGGAGTCCCTCCACGGAACAGGGTTGGAGGGAATGATAAGGCGAATAGGATCGGTCTCCTAGGTCGGTAACGCCGTCGCGTTTCGCGCCCACCTCGGAGCGATGAGCGCGGAACGCGCAAGGATCAGCCCGCGGCTCGAATGCGGCGCCACAGCCCTCGCACGGCCCGTGCCGGCTGCTTCCAGGCGCCGGCGATGCCGCGGCGTCGAGCCAAGGCCAAGTCTTCGGCCAATTCGGGCAACAGATGCCCCGCCGCAATGCCTTTCTCGACCAACTCCACCGGCACGGCCCCTGCACGCAACGCCTCGCGGAAACCGGCACGCCAAATCGGTCCCAGCGGATTGGTGTTGTGACGCCAGGGCTGCATCGCCATGTCGGTGTAATGGAGCAACCGCGTTGCGTCCGGCTCGAAATGCTCCAAGCTGTTCCACGCCGGCGGAATGCCCTCGCCGATGCGATCCGGCGGAACGACGCACAGGTCGAACATGAGCCGGCGATAGTCGTACTCACCGGCATCCAACCCGCGAACAATCTCTTGAATGTCCCATTTGAGCTGACCGCAATCCAACAGCATTACGCTCATCTGGCGCCCGGGCTGGAAATGGTTGTTGTTGCGCCACGTCGGCGGGGGCGTGTCCTGGCGGCAACAGTGAACCGCGTACACATCGGTCGGCAGGTCCCAGATTTCGGCGATATCGGCGAAGACCTGCATGTCAGCGTCGAGATAGATTGCCTTGCCGCGATAGCCGGTCAGTTGCGGAATCAAGAATCGCGAGAAGCTGAATCCCGTTCGCGGCCGGTTGGCGGCGTCCTTTGGCATCGGCACGACGAGGTCGCACATGGGAATCACTTCCACCGGCTGCCGCGTGTGTTGGCGGATGGAGTATTCGAGCACGTGCGTGGCCACCATTTGCGATTGATCGGTGCCAACGTAAACGCGAATCGGTTCGGTCGATCGAGTGACGTCCATGTTCATCTCCGGGGGCGACGGGCGAGCAGGTGCAAGCACCCATGAGGGCGTCTGAAGTGTCGCGTAATCGGCCGAAACGTGCAACGTCAACCGGCGGACGCGGCCCAAGCCATCACCTTCGCGAACGGCACATCTTGAAGCGAACCGAAGGCAGGATCGCGCGTCAATTTCGCGCGCGTGGTCGCTGGTGACGACAACCCGCAGAAGAAGCGGGCCAATTGCCTCGGCGACGCCAGCGCCTCGTGTGCCTCGGCTCGCACGCGTTGCAGCAACTGAGATTCGCGTAATCCTGGTGAGCGCTCGACGATCGGTGGCAGCGGTCCGGGCCGCTCTGCAGCGCACCAGCCGCAATGCCCGCAGTCACCGCCGATATTCTCACCAAAATAGGAGCATAACAATCGCGTCCAGCAACCGTGGTGGCTCGCATAGTTCAAGACCTGCGCCAAGCGTTCGATGTCTCGCGTCTCGCGAGCCAAGAAGCGCTCCGCCAGTCGCCCGCTGAGCCCTCCACCCCGCGGTGGCATCTTCAGCCGCCGATACGCTTGCCGCTAGGCTGGAATCGAGACGTGCCGCCGGCACCCGTTTCGATTGAAGGAAATCAAGCTGGTCTTTCATCAGGGCGATCAACGGCGAGACCACGACGGTCAGGCCATCGAGCTGAAGAGCCGGCAGTTGATAGCAGAGGCTTTTTCCGGCACCTGTGGGAAATATCGCCAGCACCGATTTTCCTTCGAGCAGCCGGGAGATGACTTCCTCCTGACCTTCACGCAACCGATCGAATCCGAATCGCGTGCGCAACAATTGCATGGTGGCGGCGGGCAGAAACACGGTCGGCTCCTGAGATCCTTGCCGGTGGCGAATGGAAGAAAGGCGCCCGGACACCGCTCATTGTAAGCGAGTTGCGGGTTGTAACGTGTGTAGCGATTGCGGGAAATTGGCAAGGGAGCGAAAGACTCATGGCGGTCGCGGGCCGTCGTGGTAAACTGGGTTGCATGTCTGGGCGTCGATATCTCCGGGCGTTCCTCGTGGGCGTCTTGGCCTGCGGTGTCGCGGCGGCTCAACAGCCCGAGCCGTTGCGGATCATGCCGCGCCTTGCCGACGCGCCGGCGCCGGTCCACGTCACGGGCGACGCGTCCGCGTTCGATAAGCCCGGCCACGTCATTCTCACCGCCGAAAAGTACCAGGAACTGCTCGAGACCATTGAACAGCTTCGCCGGCAGGCCAACCCGGAAAAGCCCGAAGTGCCCAGCGTCTGCCGACTCAGCGGGCGCGTCGGTTCGGATATCGTGAAACTCCAAGCCACGTTTGAATATCGCACGGTGCAACCCAAGGCGACCATCGTGCTCGGATGCCGCCGCGCCAGCGCGGTTGCGGCGACGCTCGACGATGGCAAATTGCCGCCGCTCATCAGTGGACCCAATGGCCTGAGCGTCGTCGTGGACACGCCCGGCGCTCACAAACTCGTGTTGGAACTCGAACTGCCACTGATCAGTCGCGCTCCGAAGGGCAGCGAAATCGGCTTCGGTCTCGATTTGCCGGGATGCCCGATCACGCTGTTCGACCAATTCGAATTGCCCGAGAAAGTGTCGCGAGCGCGATTGTCGCGATCCTTGCCGTCGGCGACTCCGCCCATCGTGGTCTCGTCAACGGCGCTTCGCCCCGGCGCCGGCCAGCCGCCGTTGGCCCTCGGCGCGGTTTCGAGCCTTGAATTGGCCTGGGATCCGCCCGCCGTCTCGCCTGCGGAGCCGCTGCTGACGGCCGATGAACGCGTCACCGTTCGCGTCGATGAGTCCAGTATCTCCGTGTCGTCGCGGCTGACGCTGAAACCGCTTCGCGGCGGCACACCCCAATGGGAGATCGTTGCCCCCCCCGGCGCCGAGGTCAGCGTAACGGCCACCGATGTCGCGAATTCTCCCGTCGTCGAACGACCCGCCGATGCGAAAAAGCCGTGGGTGATCCGGCCTCGGGAACCCGCCGACGAAGTTCGCGTCGATATTCAATTGCGACTCCCGCGGAAAGGCCCCATGCCGGTCGGTCCGTTCCAGGTCCTTGGCGTGGCGCGGGTTCAAGGCACGGTCACCGTGACGGCGCCCAATCACTTGCGACCGCGAGTCTCCAAGCTGCGAGCCGACGTCATTCGACGCGAGTCCGAGGACGGCTCGGCCGATCTGGTTTTCGCCTACGGCGCGCCATCATCCCGAATCGCGACCCCACCGATATTGTTCGTCGATGCCGAAGTCTTGCGAGGCGACGTGGGAACTTGGGTCTCGCACCACCTGACACTCGATGAGGGTGGTTGGCGCCTGACCACCGATATTCGCGCTATGCCGGTGCGCACCGAATTGACACGACTCGAACTCGACCTGCCGCCGGAACTCACGGACGTGCGGGCGTCGCCACTGGGGTTGGTCGCTAGCCTGACGCCTCGCCGGGACCTTGGGCCGAATCGGTGGGAGGTGAAACTCGCCGGTACGCATCGAGCCGAAGTGCAGATTCGTGTCGAAGGTTTTTACACGGTGCCGCCGAATTCACGCGATGCGGAATTGCTGCTCCCGCGCGTCGTGCAGTCGTTCGACACCGGAGGCCGCGTCAGTGCGTCGGTGAGCGAAGGATTTGAGGTGCGCGGTTCGGTGCGGCTATGGGAACGTGACCGGATCAGCGAAGCGTCGCGATCTTTGGGCGTCGAAACACCCCGAGCCGCCGCCCGAGCCGACCTGGCCTGGAAGCCGGTTCGCCCCGAACAACCGATTGACGCGACCGCGGACGTGACGCTTCGCGACGATCGAACTGCGGTGGTGAAGCATCGCCTGCGTCTGCCGCCTTCGCCGACCCCGCGCATCATTCGGCTTCGCAGCATCCCGGGTCTGCCGCCCGAGGCGCTGCGATCCGACGGCGGCGTACTGCGGCCGATGGGCGGCAACGAATGGGAAGTGCCGTTGCCGCCAAGCCCCAGTCGCGAGCAATCGTTGGTACTTCATTACACGTCGCGAATGGAAGGATCGGCAAAGAACTCTGAAATTCGCGTTTCCATCGGGTTGTTGTGGGCCGTATCGGCCACGCGATGCGACACGCGCGTCCGGGTCTGGTCGATGGTCACCGGCGAAGGCTGGTGGCCGCATTTCGATGGTGGCCCTTGGGAACCATTGCCACCAGAGACGGCTTCCGACCGCGAAGGACTCGCCCAACTGGTGCTTCAAGGAAGCGGTGTTTCGCTGCCGTTGCGGTTGCGATTGACCAGCGCTACGGGACTCGCGAGGTCGGGCGTCGTGATCGATCGCATGTTGATACGGTCATGGCTCACCGACGCCGGGCTTCAAGTTTACCGCATGCGTTGCCGGATGGCTCGCGTGGCCGCCGCGTCCTTGGATATCGAGCTGCCCGGCCCGCGTTCGGCCCTGAATCTCGAGGTGGTGTTGAATGGGAAGCCGGTCACGGTCTTTCGCAAGATCGCCGCCGACCCCAGCAACGCGACGACGGATTCGCGATTGCGGCTCGATCTGCCCCCGAGTGACGACCCGATCCTGTTGGAGGTGGGCTATCAGATGCCGCCGCGACGCGAGGAGGGATTGGCGGGTCGATGGGAATTGACCTTGGCCCCGGCGCGAATTCTGGACGCTGTCCACGTCGGCGCCGTTCGGTGGCAGATTTATTTCCCCGACGACGGCTGCGTCACGGTCTATGGCGACGGCGCCCGCTTGGATCAACGATGGGTGTTTCACCGAGGATTATTCACGGCCCGGCAAGCCGTGGCGGACGCAGACATGAATGAATGGTTCGACCATGGAGCTGAAACAACGGGAGGATCGCGCTCACCGGAGCTTGGCGTCATCGCTCGACAAGCCATACCGGGTCCAATCCATCTGGTGCGCGTTCATCGGACCGGATGGATGTTGATCTGTTCGCTCGCGGTGTTGTTGCCCGGCCTGCTCCTGTATTGGTGGCGAGCCTATCGCGTGCCGTTCTGGAGCGGGCTGATGCTGTCGGCTGTCATCGTCGCCGGCGTCGCGATCCTTTGGCCGTTGACCGCGTTACATGCCGGCGCCGGGGCGTTGCCCGGAGCGGTCGTGCTCGTCCCCATGCTCATCCTCTGGGCGGCCTATGACCGGCGCCTGGTTCGCCGGCAGTTGTTCATGCCAGGTTTCTCGCGCAGCGCCGGATCGGCTCATATGGCCTCGCATGGCAGTGCGCGGCGACGCGATGCCTCGACCGCGGACATACCTCCCGTGACGTGAGACCCATGACGGCGAAGCTCGACAAGCACCCGTTGACGCTGCCGGCTCGCGACGCCACGCCGATGCGATGCGCCGTTCTCGCCGTGGCCCTTCTGATGAGCCTGACGGCTCGAAGCCAAGAGCCAGAACCCATTCCCATCCGCCGCCAGCTTCTCAATCGGGACATGGTACCGGCGACGCTGGGCCGCGGCGGAAACGACGCCCTGGTCCCCATCCCGCGAGCTGAATTCGAGGCCTTGTTCAAGCAAGCCACTTCCGTCAGCGACCCGCCCAAGCTGGTGGAGACTCGCTACTCAGCGCGACTCGATGGCGACGCGCTCACCGGAAGCGCCGAATGGAAGATCCTCAATTCCGCCCGTATCGGCCGGCTGTCACTCGATCCGCTCTACCTGGCCTTGCGCCAAATTCGCTGGCCGGACAATCACCCCGCATTGATCGGCCTGCTCGACAACAAGCCGGGCGCGGGGTTGGAGCTGTTCGTCGATCGGCCGGGTGCATCGTCGCTGACGTTGGACTGGTCGGCTCGTGGAGTGCCGGAGACTGCGGGAACCCGTTTCGATTTTCGCGTGCCCTCAAGCCCGATCGCGGTACTCGAACTCGATCTGCCGGTCGATCGCGAGCCACAGGTTGATCGCGATGCGGTGGTCATGTCCGGCCCGGCGCCGGCGACCGCCGCCGATCGCCGCATCTGGCGAATCGCCATGGGTGGGCAGTCGCGCGTCAATATCCTCGTGCGCCATCCCGCATCGGCGAATCGGCCGGGGGCGCTGATTCACGCGCTGGTCTCCTCGATCTATCGGCTCACGCCGGGACAGCTCGACGCCGAATTCGAATTCGATCTCACCATCCCGCGAGGCGAGCTTCGAGAATTGCAGGTGGAGTGCGACGCGCCACTGCGACCCTTCGAGGTCAACGTTTTGGGAATGGCGGGATGGGATTTGCTGCCCGCCGTCGCCGGAAAGCCGGTGAGGCTTCGGGTTCGGTTTCGCGAACCGTTTCGCGGCGGCCGGCTGACGTTGCGAGCCACCGCCCCGGTACCGCTCCATGATCCGCCATGGTCATGCCCCGTCGCCCGCGTCGATCGCGCCCTGCCCCGGAGCGAGACCATCGCGTTGCACATTCACCCCGACCTGAAACTCGAGAATTGGTCGGCCGGCGCGTTCCGGTTAACGGCCATTCGCACCGCAGCCGATCGAACCCAGGTCTTGACGCTCCAGCCAATCGCCGGCGGCGCGAGTCGCCCCACGATGAGGCTGCGACCCCTCGGCGCCGTCTTCGACGCTCGACAGAATGTGGAATGGCGGATTGACCCGGACGGCATGCGGCTGACGGCGAAAACCGGCTACCGGCTCCGGCACGGCACTCTGTTTCAGCTTTCCTTTCTCATCCCGGGTGGCTGGGAAGTCGAGCAATTGGAAACCTCACCCGCGGACCCCGGCCTGCGATGGTCCGTCAACACCGCTGACCCCCGGATGTTGACCGTCGAGCCGCTGCGGCCCTTCAACCAAGCCGGAGAGCGAACGCTGACCGTTCGACTTCGCGCGCCGTTGCCGAAGGTCGATGACGCCACGGGCATACCATTCCCCGATCTTTGGCCGCGTGGCGCCAACCGCCGCGAGGGCGATTATGGCATCGCGATCAGCCCGGCTTATGTGGCCTCCGCGGTTTCCGAACTGGCGCCGAGTTCAACGCCGGACTTACGATTTCAGCTTCGCGGCTCGCCGGTGATGGGAACGCTTCGACTGCAGCCGAGACCGCTGGTCGTCGAATCGTCGTGTGACACGACTCTGACGATGTTGAGGCAGTCGGCTCGAATCGACCATCGACTGCAACTTCAGTCGCGATCGGGCGACCTGTCGTCGATCGTGATACGGCTTCCTTCGGCCTCTTGGACCGCGAGCGTTTCGCGCGGTGACGCCAAGCTGACGACGTGGGAGCCGGCGATTGAGCGCGATGCCGCCACGACCGTCGCGTTGCTGGGGACGTTCTCGCCTTGGGAATTCGCGGTTCGGCGACTGGCTTTGGACTCCACGGACAGTTGGTGGCGAGCGACATTTGATCCGCCAATTCGCGACCGAGGCGAGTTGGATCTGTCCGCCGAAGTGGCCGCAACCTCCAACGGTATCTCGCTGCTGTCACCCGTGCCGGCGGGAGCGGAACCCTCCGGCGGCTCGGTTACGGTCTGGCACTCGCCGTCAATTCGCTGGACGTTGGCCGGCACGGGATTGCAGCCGGACGTACTCCCGCAGAGCGACGCGGCGATGATCGGCCGCCGCGTTCGATTTACCGGTTCACCGGTGCTGACCCTGCGGCCAGAATCGGCCGACGACTCAGCCGCTCAAATCGATCGTGCCGTTCTGACGATCGTTCCATCGACGGATGGGCCGCCGCTGTTCCACCTGGCGTTTCGGGTCGGCCGCTGGCCCTGGCCGGAATTCCCGATTGAGCTGCCCGCTGGCGCGCGATTGTCCGCCGTCCGAGTCGCCGGACATGATGTGTCGGCCGTGCCGCAAGCCGGGGATCGCGTCTCGTTGCCCTGGCCCGCATCGCCGCTTTGGGTGGACGCGGAGCTGACCTACACGTTGCCGGGTGACCCGTGGCGGTTTGTCACCCGAATCGAAGCTCCTTCACCAAGGCTGCCGATCAAGGTCACGTTGCGCCGAATCTGGCGTCTCACCTCGGGATTATCCGTGGCCGATCGCTCGGGCTTCTTGCCGCTGTCAGGTGAAAATGGTGGCGAACCATGGCTGTCCTGGGCAAGGCAGGCAACGTTCGATCCACGCCAACAACACCAAGCCATGCTCGCGGCCGCCAACGCTTGGCAGCGAGCCGTGGCCGAGCAAGGCGACGAACGACTCGGTACAGCCCTTGTGCGTCTGGCGCTCGATCATCTGACGCCGGCGGAGCCGTTGATAATCGATGCGAGCGCCTTACGAGCGGAGGGATTGACACCGCAGTCGCCATTGCCCGTGACGGTCGCCGATTCGCCGTTTTGGAAAACCGCGGGTCTGGTTCATGTGGCGTGCCGGTCCGGCGCGCTGCTCACGACATTGAGTGAGCGCCAGCGATGGGAAGCCACGGTTCCCGAATGGGTGGAAGCGGGCGTGGCCCGTGCGGTCGCCGCCGGCCATGACGCCGGTAACCGATTTCAGACCGTCCTCGATTGGGTGCAAAGCGAACCCGCCGGCGCCGGCGCGTCCCCGCGACTGGCCGTTCCCGATGAGCCGTTCACGGAATGGGAGGCCGCGGAGGAAATCGACTCGATCACCCTCGTCGAGTCGGGGGCGATGCGAGCCGGGGGTATCGCGTTGGCAGCGTTGTTACTCGGCGTCTGCGTGGTCGTATTCGCGCGGGGCTGGCGTGGGCGTTGGCTCATTCTGCTCGCCTGGCCGGCCCTGGCGGGGGCCGCAATTCACGGACTCCCCGAGGGCGCCGGCGACTTGGCTCGTTGGCCGCTGTTGGCCGGCATGGTCGCTGCGATCATCGGCGTCTGTCTTCTACTGATTCAACGCCCGAGGTCCAACGTCGCGCCGGCCGTTGCGGGAAAGCCGGCATCGATTGTTCGCGTGGTTGTTCTGCTCGGTTGCGCCGGCCTCGCCGGCCAAGCGGCGCCCCCGAACCCGGTCACGGTCTACTTGTTGCCGGGTCCGCCGGATGACCCCGAGCCGCGAACGGTGTTGGCGCCCGCGAACCTGCTGGATCGCCTTCGCGAACTCACGCGACGCGGTCAGCCCACGGCGGGCATCGTGATCTTGTCGGCACATTATGATGGCCGTGCGACCGACGCCGGCGCGTGGTTCGAAGCACGATACCGGCTTCACGCCGTCAACGAGACTCCTGCGGCACTCCTCTTGCCAGTGACCGGCGTACAACTGCAGGAGGCGATTCTTGACGGCGCGGCCGCCTTTCCACGACCGGGGCCGGGAGCCGACCAATTTCAGATTGACGTGAAAGGTCAGGGTAGCCATGACCTGGTATTGCGCTTCGCCGTGGCCACGCCCGCGGGAGACGATCGGGAGGTGAGCTTCGCGATTCCCGAAGTCGCCACGACGCGATTGACGTTTGTGGCCCCGACCGGCGCGGGTCGCGTCTACACGCCGTTGCGTCGCGGTTCTCAGCAAGAAACCCTCACGCCCGCCGGGCGCCGGCTGGAGGCCGATTTGGGGCGAACCACCGCCCTCGTCGTCCGCTGGCGATCGCCCGACGCCACCTCGACCCCGCCGATAAACGTGCAAGAAATGGCCCTGTGGGACCAAAGCGATCAATCGCTTCGTTTGTGGTCGGTGTTGCGATACCGGATCGGCCCGGGTCGAGTCGCTTCGATTGACATCGATGTTCCGCCCGGGCTGGAGGTGGCGAGCGTTGAGGCCCGAGCGCTCAACTTGCCGGCGGGGTTGTCTCCGACCGGCGTCAGCAACTGGTTCTGGCAAGACGCGACTCGAAATCGGCTCAAGGTCATCTTTCGCGAGCCTGTGACCGGCAGCGTGCAGATTCTGATTGATTGCCTGGTGTTGGCGCCGTTCGAAGGTCTGTTGGCGGCGCCGTCGGCTGTGGGCATCACGGATCGCGAGACGTTCCTGGCGGTACGCTCGATATCGGACTCGTTGACGGTAACGGAATCGCGCGGTGTGCGGCCGTTACCGGTGGACGAGTTCCTGCGCAATCATTGGCGTCCGGCGCGGGTTGAGTCCGATCCTCGCCCGCCATCGCTGGCGTTTCAAGCTGACGCGACGGTGCGCCCCGAGATTCGCCTTTCCTCACGGATGCCGGCCCCGACGGGCGCCGGGCGCCAAGAGATTGAGTGGCAAGTCGGACCCGATCGAGCCGAAGTCCGGGCGTCCGCGCACTGGACCGGCCTCAGCGTCGGGTTGGTCGAATGGACCGCACCCTCGGCCATCGCCATCGAATCGCTTCAGGGGCGGGAGTTGCGGGCGTGGTCTCGCAACGGCAATCGCGTGCAGGCGTGGGTCGATTTGCCCGCTTCCGGGTCGGTAACTCTCGAACTCACCGGTCGCCTTCCGCAGCCGGCAGGCACCGGTGAGCGGCGCTTTGACATGCCATCGCTGACCCTTCCGGGCCTCGCGGAACAGCAAGCGATGATTCGCATCAGTCCGCGGGCAGGGTGGCGATTGATGCCCCACAAGCTTCATGACCTGCGCGAGTTGCCCAACTCCGACTTGCCGGGGTTTCACTGGACCGGGGTTACCGAACGACCCGACGGGCCGAACAGCTTCCGAGTCGTGCCGGCGGCGGGCCGAGGCCAAGCGGCGATTCAAACCTCCGTCAGCGCGACGGGCACCGATCTGTCGATTCAGTCTAAGGTCGATTTGAACGTCACGGGATCGGCGGCAGGCCCCAACACGATTCAGGTTCAGGTACGCAAGGCGGAAGGGTTTATCCTAAGGCTGACAATCCCCCCGGGTGCCCGCATCCGCGACGAGCGCCGCAGGCACGACGGCATGATCTGGGAAGTCGATTTGCCGCAAGGCTCGCATCAACTCACCCTTGCCGGGTCGCGGTCATTAGCGATGGCACGCGAATGGTGGGTCCCCCGACTCACCGTGCAACCCGTGGGCGGCCAGTCGAATGGCGGCGGGCACATCGTCGCCCTCGCAGAGGGCCTGCGGGGAGCGAGCGCGTCGGGTTTGCAATCGTTGGGGCCGAATTCGTGGCGCGTGACGGCCGACGATTGGAACCTACGGGTCAGGCCGATCTCGACACGAATGGCGGGAAGACCGAGCGCCGAAGTGTCGTTGGCCGAGCTGACCATCGCCCAGGATTCGGCGCAAGGGAATTGGCTCGAAGCCACCTATCAGATTCGGCATGAAACGGGCGCGGAGTTTGTCGCCGATTGCCCCGCGGGACGTTTGGTCGCCGTGTCGTGGCAAGGTCGGGAGATGCCGGCGCCCGCGACCTCCAGCCGATGGCACGGTTGGATTCCGACCGCGATGGAAGTCGGCGAACTTCGTTTGGTCTGGCACCTGGGGCACAACGAGCCTTCGGCGCCGGCGTTGTCCTGGGACGGCGAACCGATGCGGCCGAAGGTGACGCTGTGGGGCATTGCCACCCCGCCTGGGTTGCGCGCGACGTTGGCCAGTCCGGCTTGGCCGGCCGTCGTCGCCGGTCTGTATCGAGCTGAGCAAGAGATTCGCGCCGCTCAGCAGTGGCCCGACTCCGCCGCAGTCCTCGCGACGTTGCGCCAGGCTGATCGGTCGCTGCGATACGCGGAGTATCGTTTGACGATCGCCCGTTGCGGGATGGAGCCGGGGCCCGATGGGCGAACGCTGGCGGAATGGGCAAAAAACCTGCGCGACCGATGGAACGTGGTCATTCGGCCAGCCCCCATATTCTCCCTCATCGTTGCAGAGTCTCCCGCCCATTCGGCGGCTTTCGCCGAGCGGTTCTTCGGCGGCGCCACCGAATGGCACCTGGGCGAAGAGCCTCCGCCGATTTGGATCGAGTCGCAAGCGTCGCCCCAATACTCAGAGAAGTTGATGAGTTCGGCATTGGGGCTGCTGCTGGCCGCGGGGGGCATCCTCTGGTGGCTGGGCCGCCGTTCGACTTGGCCGGAGCAACTGGCGATTCTGGGCGGGATCGGAGTCGTTGGCCTGGGTCCGTCGACCGGCTGGCCGCTGGCGATTCTGACACTCATCGGCGTCTCGGCCCGCCTCTTTTGGCTCGCCGGCTTGGGTATCAGGCATCTGTTGCAATGGCGGCGACGGTGGACCGCGGCGCCGGCCTGACCTTCGTCACCATCCGCCGAATTCACCTCGCCGTTGACGAGCTTTGCATTTTGCCATCTCGCGACTGGCTGTGGCATGCGCCGAATCGCCGATCGACCACACTCGGCTTGTATATCGTCGCGGCTGACGTTATACGCTCGCCCGGACATTCGACCCACGGAGGGCTTGGAAGATGACCGACCGCAACAACTCTCGCCGATGGCCGATGGGGCTGATCGTCGCCGCGGCCGCCGCCTTTGGGTTTCTCGTCGGGGCATGGCAAGCCGCCCCGCGCGGTGTGGTCGCGCAGTCTCCGCCCCCAAAACCCACACCGGCTCAGCCGCCCGCCTCGGACTATGGCCAACGAGTCGTCGCCTATATCTACGGCTCGGTTCCCATCACGCGCGAGATGCTCGGCGAATACCTCATTGCTCGCTACGGAGCCGAAAAGGTCGAGTTACTCGTCAACAAGATGATGATCGAGCATGTCTGTAAACAGAAAAACGTCACCGTTACGCCCGAGGAAGTCGATGCGACCATTGATGCCGACCTGGGCGTCATGAACGTCAAGAAAGCCGATTTCATGCGCCAGGTTCTGAAGCAATACGGCAAGTCGCTTTACGAGTGGAAGGAAGACGTGATCCGCCCGCGGTTGCTGTTGACGAAACTGGTCAAGGAACAGATTAAGGTCACAGACGAGGAATTGCGCAAGGCTTTCGACGCGCAGTTCGGCGAGAAGGTGCAAGTTCGCCTCATCATGTGGCCGCCCGGCGAAGAGAAACTCGCCTTGAAGATGTACGATGCCATTCGTTCCAGCGAAGCCGAGTTCGATCGCGCGGCTCGGGGTCAGGCGAATCCGAATCTGGCGGCCAGCGGCGGTCGCGTTAACCCGATGGGTCACGGCGCCGGCGAAAGCGATCTTTTGGAAAAGACCGCGTTCAAGCTGCGGGCCGGCGAGGTCAGCGAACTGCTGACGATTCCCGGCCAAGGGACCCTCGTTATGAAATGCGACGGCCGAGTCCCGCCTGATGCCTCGAAGCGATTCGAAACAGAACGCGACCGGCTCTACAAGCTCGTCTTTGATCGCAAGGTATTCGCCGCCATTCCGCAATACGTCCAGAAGTTGAAGGAAGAGGCGAAGCCGACGATCATCCTGAAGTATGGCACCACGGATCAAGACGTGATTCGCGCCGCCGAACAGGAATTGAAATATCAGAACGGGAACGCGGTGGGGCCGACGGTTCAACCGGCCGGCGCCACGGGCGGTCCGTCAAAACCGGTGCCGGCTCCGCCGGTGCCGGGAGGCAACTGATCGGGGGGAGGGGGAAGCCCCCGCGCGTCAGCGCGGGGGCTTATTTTTTTTTGGGAGGTCGAAGTTCACCGCCGCGAGAATCGTGACACTTCTGCGAGCCGCCGCTCAACGGATCACGCGATCAATCCTTCTTCTTCGCCTCCAGCCCCGCCACGAAGGCCGCGAACTTTGGGTGTTGGCGGATGCCGTCGAAGTCCGTGTCTTGCTTGATGTGCGCGATGCGTGGCGCCGTGAAATAGCCGCCGGCTTTCGCCTTTTCCAAAAGCGCCAGGGCCTTTTCAACAAGCTTTT
>CAZESP010000073.1:0-21579 GCA_964515185.1 uncultured Alcaligenaceae bacterium | reverse complement strand
GGTTTCCTAACCCGTTCTGAATCACGTAGGACGGGTTAGGAAACCCGTACCATAACCCGAAGATTAAGCTGTGACAATGCACTAGTTGACCGACTGCACGACTTGCCGGAAACGAGGAGGAACGATGAAGCCAAACGAACCGGACACCATTGACCCGACGCCGGCTGCATTGCCGCCGCTGGGTTCTCCGAACGATCCGGCGTGGGAGAAGGTCGAGAAGGGGCGCTATCGCCCGAAGCGGATTCGTGGAAGTTGCCGCGGCCGGGAGTTGGGTTGAACGTTTATCGTTCCGCCCGGTCCGGGCGACGATCGACCTGAATAAACCGCGGAACAACGATCGGAGATGGGGGCATGAGTCTGACGATTGTCAAGAACGCAACGTGCACCTTTTGCGGCTGCGTCTGCGACGACATCGAACTGCACGCCGAGGGGGAAAAGATCGTCCGGGCGAAGCATGCGTGCAGCCTGGGTGATTCGTGGTTTCGCTATCATACAGCGGAGCGCCACTACCCCGACGCGCTGATTGACGGGCAACCGGCGACCGTCGATGCCGCCGTCCGGGTCGCGGCAAACTATCTCAAACGCGCCAACATGCCTCTGGTTTACGGGTTGAGCAACATCACATGCGAGGCGCAGCGGGAGGCCGTGTCGCTTGCCGAGACGATCGGCGGTGTCATCGACAGTCACACGTCGCTTTGACACGGACCCACGGAAATCGCCGCCCAGTTGGGTGGAAAGGTTTCCTGCACGTTGGGCGAAGTCAAGAACCGGGCCGACCTGCTCATCTATTGGGGTGGCAATCCGGCCGAGTGTCATCCGCGCCACTTCACGAAGTACACGTTGACGCAAAAGGGGAAGTTTGTCCCCAACGGCCGCAAGGACCGCATGATGGTCCTCGTGGACATTCGCGAGACGCCGAGCGAGAAGGCTGCCGACATCTTTTTGCAGGTTCGACCCGGCAAGGATTTCGAAGTCGTCACGACCCTGCGAGCGATCATCAAGGGCCAGCGAATTGATGCCGATGCCGTGGCGGAAACGGGGCTGACTCTCGATCAACTGCGCGACTTTGCTGATCTCATGAAGAAAGCGCGGTTCGGTGTGCTGTTCTTCGGGATGGGTCTGTCGATGACCCGTGGCAAGCACATGAACTCTGCGGCGGTGCTGCAACTGGTGACGGAGTTGAACGCGTTCACCAAGTTCGTCGCGATGCCGATGCGCGGTCACGGCAACGTCGCCGGGTCCGACATGGTCATGCGTTGGACGACCGGTTATCCGTTTGGCGTCAATCTGTCGCGAGGTTATCCGAGGTTCAATCCGGGCGAGTTTTCGACGGTCGATCTGCTCGTTCGCGGCGATGTCGATGCGGCGTTGGTCTTGGGCGCCGACCCCGGCGCGACCATGCCGCAGCCCGGTATCGATCATCTGGCGCGAATTCCGACAATTGTCCTCGATCCGAAGGTGACGCACACGAGCCGATTGGCCCGGGTACACATCACGACCGCCGTGACGGGGGTGAGTTCGCACGGAACCGTCTACCGAATGGATGAAGTGCCCTTGCCGTTGCGTCCCGCCTTGAAGTCGCCCTATCCGTCGGATGAAGACGTCGTGCGCAGGATTCACCAAGCCGTCAACGCTGACGTGTAAGGGCCTACCGACATTCGATTCCTGCTGGGGAATTCATGCTTCGCATCAAAGGCGGCAAGGTTTACGATCCCGCCAACGGCGTCAACGGTGTCGTTCGCGACGTTTGCATAAGCGATGGCAAGATCGTCGCCGACGTCAGCGCCGGTCGAGTGATTGACGCAACGGGGCTGATCGTGTTTCCCGGCGGCGTCGACATTCACACTCACGTTGCCGGAGCTGCCCTGAATTTCGCTCGAGCCATGACTCCGGAGAATCAGCGACAGGCGGCGAAGTTCCTGCACACGGCTGAGCGCCGCGCCGGCATCGGCGGGCCGACGCCGACCACGTTTGCCACCGGTTACCTCTATGCCGGCATGGGTTACACCACCGTTGTCGAAGCGGCGGTGCCCGTGCTTTCCGCCCGTCACACTCACGAAGAATTGCGCGACACGCCGATCGTCGACAAGGCCTGTTGCGTCCTGATGGCGAACAACGAAATCGTTATGGACTTGCTCGAGGCCGGCGAATACGAGCGAGCGAAAAACGTGGTCGCTTGGCTCATCTGGGCCGCGAAAGCGTATGGCGTCAAGGCGGTCAATCCCGGCGGCGTCACCGCGTGGAAATGGGGCAAGGACGCCAAGAGCCTCTCCGAGCCGGTCTATGGTTACCACAAGGTCACGCCGGCGAAGATCATCGCCAACCTCGCACGCATGATCGACGAGATGGGTCTGCCTCATCCGCTTCACTTGCACTGCAACAACCTCGGCGCGCCCGGCAACGTGGCGACGACGCTCGAAACGATGAAGGTTCTCGAGAACAATCGGGCCCATCTGGCCCATTTGCAATTCCATGCCTACGGCGGCGACGATTGGCACACGATGCGTTCGGAGTCGGCGGCCATCGCCGATTATTTCAACGCGCATCCGAATCTGACGGCCGACGCCGGGGCAGTGTTGTTTGGCAATGCTGTCACCATCACCGCGGACGGGCCATGGCAGCATTTGCTCTATCAGCTCACGGGGCGTAAATGGGGAAACCTCGACGTTGAAAATGAGACCGGTTGCGGCATCGTCCCCTACACCTACAAGGGCAGCAACCTCGTCAACGCCGTGCAGTGGGCGGTCGGGCTCGAATTGCTGCTGCTCATCAACGATCCGTGGCGGATCTTCCTAACGACCGATCATCCCAACGGTGCTTGCTTCTGGCGCTACCCGGAGATTATGCGGCTCTTGATGGATGCCGATTTTCGACGCGAGCGTGTGATGGCGTTGCCGGAGAAGGCGTTGCCCCGGATCATTCTGCAGGATTTGGGTCGAGTCTATTCGCTCTATGAAATTGCGATCATCACCTCCGCGGGACCGGCGCGAGCGCTGGGGTTGGCGCACAAGGGTCATTTGGGCATCGGCGCCGACGCCGACGTGACGCTCTATCACGAGAACCCAGACGGGGACATGATGTTCCGCTACCCGCGCTACGTCATCAAGGCCGGTGAGGTTGTGGTCGAAGAGGGCGACATTGGCCGAGTCGATGAGGGGCGAGCCTTCCTCGTCCAGCCTTCGTATGACCCGACCATCGAAGAGTTCCTTCGACCGCTGTTTCAGCAGCAATACACTATGTCGTTCGACAACTACCCGGTCGAACTCGAACGAATCGAGCGACATGACATTCGTCGATGTTCGTAATCGTCGCCAGCCGCGGACACGGTTCATGATTACTCTGACGCTCAAAGACCAACCGAACGTACCACTTGAGGCGGAACCGATTTCGCCCGATGTGTTCGCGTCCAAGACCCTGGCCGAGATTTGCTCACTACCGATATTCCTGGGCAAGCGCCAATGCCGCCTCGATGACTTCTTCACAGTGGAGGGTGAGCCGGGCGATCTAATCTCCGTTCGTGGCGATGCCAGTCGTGTGAAGTGGATCGGGCATGGAATGACTCGTGGTCGGATCGAGATTCAGGGCAACGCCGGCATGCACCTCGGCGCTCACATGACCGGCGGCACGATCGAGGTCACGGGCAATGTCTCGGATTGGATCGGTGCCGAGATGAAAGGCGGCCTGATCCGGGTGAGCGGTAATGCCGGCGGCCAGATCGGCGCGGCCTATCGCGGCAGCCTCGCGGGGATGAAGGGCGGCACGATCCTCGTAGGCGGCTCGGCTGGGCTAGAGGTCGGCATGAGGATGCGACGCGGAACGATCGTGATTCAAGGGCCGGTCCGCGACTTTGCCGGGCTTCAGATGAAGGGCGGAACGATCTTCCTGCTCGGCGGTGCTGAAATCCGCACGGGCGCCTGGATGATCCGTGGGACGATCGTTTCTCTAACACCGTTGAAAATGTTGCCGACGTTTCTGCCGGCGTGTGACTACAACCCGAGCTTCATGGGCATCTACGCGAAATTCCTTGCGCGTTTGGGGATCGACATCCCCTATCGCCGCGACGACGGGGCGTACCGCCGTTTTGTCGGCGACTCGGCAGTGCCTGGCAAAGGCGAGATCCTTGTTTGGCAACCGCCGGCGTGAGGTCGCGCTCTGGCGAAGCGTCGCTTATCGGGGTCCACTTAAACGACGCTTCGCAAAAACGCCATGGCGCGCTTCGTTGAGATTTCGCTTATCGAGGCGCGCTGTGATAGACTAATCTATCTGAAAACTGTCGCCCTCGAGATTTCCCGCCATGCGAGTGATCGCGAAAAACGTGTTCGTCGTCGCCGTGATTCTCATGGCGGCGGCATGCACGCGCTCGCCGATTGGCAGCCAGGCAACAATACCGGAACGGGTCAACGTCGAGCATCTTCCCAACGCCTATCGTGTTCATGCCAAGGTCATCTCGGGTGGGCAACCGGACGGCGACGCGGGCTTTCGCAACCTCCAGGCTCTCGGCGTGAAGACGATCATCAGCGTCGATGGCGCCAAGCCCGATGTCGAGTCCGCCCGTCGATACGGCCTGCGTTACGTTCACATGCCTCATGGATACGACGGCATTGCCGATTCTCGCGTCAGCGAATTGGCCCGGGCGGTCCGCGACCTTCCGGGGCCGATCTACATTCATTGCCACCATGGCAAGCATCGGAGCCCGACGGCCGCGGCCGTCGCCTGTGTCGCGTCTGGGTTGATCCCGCCGGATGCCGCCTTGCCGATTCTGCGAACGGCGGGCACCAGTGAGGACTACCGAGGACTATATTTGACGGCCTCGAAGGCGAAACGAATCAGCGAACGAGATCTCGACGCGGTCAAGGCGGACTTTCGCGAGTCGGTGCAATTACCGCCCATGGCCGACAGCATGGTTTCCATTGAACGATCGTTTGACCGTTTGAAGTTGATCGCCAAGGCGGGCTGGCAATCGCCGAAGAATCATCCCGACCTTGACCCGGTCCATGAGGCTCTGATCCTGCGAGAACATTATGCCGAACTACGGCGAGCCCCCGTAGTACAGCGTCATTCGAGCGATTTTCAGAATCTGCTCCGTGATAGCCATGGCGAGGCCGAAGAACTAGAAAGGGCAATTCGATTGAGAACTCCCGATGCCCGCGCCTCGGAAACGAACGAACTCGACACCCGCTTCGCTCGCGTTGCGAAATTGTGCTCGACCTGCCACCAACGCCATCGCGACATTCCGCTTCAAGACAAGCCCGCTGACTGATAAAACTTTGTGCCGCGTTCTCGCTTTGAAGAAGTCGATCGCCGAGTCGGAGATTCGCCATGAATCGAAAGATGCAATTCGTCGCTGCTGCAACGTTCGTCGCTCTGATTTGCCCTTCGGTTCGTGCTGCCGAGCCGATTCAATTCAATCGCGATGTACGTCCGATTCTTTCGGAATACTGTTTCGCATGTCATGGGCCGGACAACGCCGGCCGCAAGGCCAAGCTGCGGCTTGACGATCGCGCCTCGGCGATCAAGGCCGGCGCTATCGAACCCGGCAAGCCCGATTCCAGCGAGTTGATCCGGCGCATTTTCGCACATGACACCGACGTGAGGATGCCGCCGGCGTCGACAAAAAAATCCCTCACCGAGAAGCACAGGGCGACGCTGAAGCGATGGATCGAAACAGGCGCCGATTACCAGGGCCATTGGGCGTTTTCGCCGCCGGTGCGCCCTGCCGAACCCGTAGTTTCCGATGCTTCTTGGCTTCGCAACCCCATCGATCGTTTCGTTCTCGCGCGGCTAGAACAACAGGGATTGAAGCCATCGCCGGAGGCGGACCGCCGCACTCTGGCACGACGGCTCTCGCTCGACCTTCTCGGCCTGCCGCCGACGCCGGAACAGGTCGAAGCCTTCGTGAACGACCGCTCGCCGAATGCCTACGAGGCTTACGTCGATCGGCTGCTGCAATCGCCCCACTACGGCGAGCGCATGGCAATGCCTTGGCTCGACGGCGCTCGGTATGCCGACAGCAACGGGTTTCAGACAGACAGCGAACGATATATGTGGCGATGGCGTGACTGGGTGATCGATGCGTTCAACAAGAACCAACCATTCGATCAGTTCACCATCGACCAGTTGGCCGGCGACCTCATCGCCAACGCCACGCCGGAACAGCGCATCGCCACGGGTTTCAGCCGCAATCACCGGATCAACGAAGAGGGCGGCGCGATCCCCGAAGAGTGGCTCGTCGAATTGGTCGCTGACCGGGTCGAGACGACGTCGTTGGTCTGGCTTGGTCTGACGATGGGCTGCGCTCGATGCCACGACCACAAGTACGATCCGATCACTCAAAAAGATTTCTATCGATTCTTCGCGTTCTTCAACAACGTGCCCGAAGGCGGTACGGGCGGCGCTGGTAATAGCGCTCCGATCATGAGGGCGCCCCGCGCAGGCGACGTCGAAACGTTGGCGCGGCTTGATGCTGCAATTGCCGCCGCGGAGCGCGATGTACGAACTAAAGAGAAGGGTTTGCCTGCCATGCAAGCCGAGTGGGAAAAGACGTTTTCCCACAATGCGGCAAAGCCTGCGGATACTTGGGTGATGCTTCAACCCTCATCGGTCGTATCCGTGAACGGAGCTACCGTGACCCGTCTCGATGACGGGTCGTATCTGGCCAGCGGCAAGAACCCGTCCCGCGATAGCTACACCATCATGTCGGCGATTCCCGTGCCGAGACTCACCGGTATCCTCTTGGACGTTCTGCCGCACGAGAGCTTGCCCGAAAAGAGCTTCGGACGGCACCTCAACGGCAACTTCATCCTCGATGCATTTGAAGTGGAAGTCTCCCGTAGCGGCGACGTGAAACCGCAGATCGTGGCGATTTCAAAAGCCATGGCTGACTACTCACAGCCCGGCTGGCCCATCGAAAGCGTTATCGACAGGAGACGCGGGCAAGGCTGGGCCGGTAGCGGTAACGAACCAAGCAAACGCGTACCAAGGCAAGCCGTCTTCACGCTTGCTGAGCCGATCACCGTGAGCGGTGGCATGACCCTGACCGTTCGCATGCGTCACGATGCTCACATCACTCATGCGATCGGCCGCTTTCGACTATCGGTTACCGCCGCCCCCGTTCCGGCATTCCGCAATCAATCGGGCGTCCCCGATGCGATTCTGAAAGCCCTGGCCGTAGATCGCGACAAGCGGACCGAAACACAAAAGGCGGACGTCGCCAATTACTTCCGCAGCCATTATGCGGGTGATCTGACCGTGGCCGATCGCGTCCTGGCCGCGGCGCGCAAGGCCAAGGCCGATTTCGAAGCGACTGTGCCGACCGTCATGGTTATGCAAGAAATGCCCAAGCCGCGCGACACCTTTGTCTTGATCCGCGGTCAGTACGACAAGAAAGGCGACCGCGTGACGATGGGCTTGCCGGCGGCGTTGCCGCCGATGCCGGATGGTGCGCCGACAAATCGCCTTGGCTTGGCGAAATGGCTCGTCGATCCCTCAAACCCGTTGACGGCTCGGGTCGCCGTCAACCGATTCTGGGAGAAGTTTTTTGGCATCGGCATCGTCAAAACGAGCGAAAACCTCGGACTACAAGGCGAATACCCGAGCCATCCCGAGCTTCTCGATTGGCTTGCAGCAGAGTTTGTGCGTCTCAAATGGGATATGAAGGCGATTCAGAAGACGATCGTCATGAGCGCCACGTATCGCCAATCGTCGGCCGTCACGCCGGACATGTTTGAGATGGACCCCGAGAATCGCTTGTTTGCTCGCGGCCCTCGCTTTCGGCTGCAAGCCGAGTTGGTTCGCGATAACGCCTTGGCGATCAGCGGCCTGCTTGTCCCAACGATCGGCGGCAAGTCGGTACGGCCGTATCAACCTGCCGGCGTTTGGAATGAAACGAGCGTATACGGCAACTTGCTCAACTATCAACACGACAAAGGCGACGGCCTCTATCGACGCAGCATGTACACGATCTGGAAACGGACCGCAGCCCCGCCGCAGATGCTCATGTTCGATTCCCCGAGCCGCGAATATTGCACCGTGAAGCGCTCGCGGACCAACACGCCGCTTCAGGCATTGACGCTGCTTAACGACATCACCTTTGTTGAAGCCTCCCGCGTCTTGGCCGAGCGAATGATCCTTGAAGGCGGATCGTCGCCGGAGTCTCGGATCCGATTTGCCTTTCGTCGAGCTGTGAGCCGTGACCCGTCGGACGAGGAGCTTCGCCCGCTGGTGAGGGGACTTCAGGATCGGTTACGGAAGTATCGCGCTCAGCCCGACCTTGCTCGAAAGCTAATATCCATCGGCGAATCCAAGCCAGATGCCAAGCTCGATGCTGCCGAGTTGGCGGCTCATACGCTCGCCGCCAGTGTGATTTTGAATCTCGATGAAACCGTGACCAAGGAGTGATGCCATGCACCCGTCACTGGCCGCGATCAATCGCCGCACGTTTCTGACTCGCTCTGCCGCCGGCCTGGGAATGGTGGCCTTTCGTTCGATGCTTCGAGCCGAGTCGAGCACGGTGACGACAGGCGGAGCGTTGCCGGGTTTCCCGCACCTGCCGCCGAAGGCGAAACGGGTCATCTATCTGTTTCAGTCCGGTGCGCCGTCGCAGATGGACCTGTTCGACTACAAACCCGACCTTGAAAAGTATCGCGGCAAGAACCTCCCCGACTCGATTCGCAAGGGGCAGCGGCTCACGACGATGACATCGGGACAAGGCTCGTTTCCCGTGGCTCCGTCGATATTCAAATTTGCGCGCCATGGTCAGTGCGGAGCGTGGCTTTGCGAGTTGCTGCCTCATGCTTCTCGAATCGTCGATGAGATTGCCTTCATTCGGACGATGCAGACCGAAGCGATCAACCACGATCCGGCGATCACGTTCTTTCAAACCGGCCGCCAGCTTTCCGGGTTGCCGAGTATGGGTGCCTGGGTTGCCTATGGGCTTGGAAGCGAGAACCAGAACCTACCGACCTATGTCGTTCTGACTTCGAAGGGCACTGGCCGCACCGATGATCAACCGCTCTACGATCGGCTCTGGGCCAGCGGGTTCCTGCCGTCGAAATACCAGGGTGTGAAGTTTCGCAACACCGGCGACCCGGTCTTGTATCTCTCTGATCCTGAAGGCATCGATCGCGAGACTCGGCGCGAGATGCTCGATGAATTGCGCGACCTCAATCGGATCAAGCAAGGCCGCGTCGGCGACCCGGAGATTGCCACCCGAATCGCTCAATACGAGATGGCGTTTCGGATGCAGGCGTCGGTGCCCGAATTGACCGACATGTCAAAGGAATCGAAAAAGGTCCTCGATTCCTACGGCCCCGATGTTTATCGGAAAGGAACCTACGCATCGAACTGTCTCTTGGCGCGTCGCCTCGCTGAGCGAAACGTGCGATTCATTCAGTTATTCCACATGGGTTGGGATCATCACGGCGGGTTGCCGCCGGCTCTGCGCGGACAATGCAAAGACACCGATCAGCCCACGACGGCATTGATTCTCGATCTCAAACAGCGCGGCTTGCTCGACGACACGCTTATCGTCTGGGGCGGCGAGTTTGGCCGCACGGTCTATTCTCAGGGGGCATTAACGGCGACTAACTATGGCCGTGACCATCACCCGCGCTGCTTTACGGTCTGGCTTTGCGGAGCCGGCATCAAGGGCGGAACGACGCACGGTGAGACCGACGAGTTCAGTTACAACGTCGTGAACGACAGCGGCGTGCATATCCGCGATCTTCACGCGACGATGTTGCACCTACTCGGCATCGACCACGAGCGTTTCAGCGTCAAGTTCCAAGGGTTGGACGCGAGACTCACGGGCGTGGAGCCGTCGCGCGTCATCCATGAAATCCTCGCCTAGCGAGGTGGGCTGTGGGTCGTGTTGGAATGGTTGATGTTGCGATTCGTCGAATTGGTATTCGCGCGCTTTAGCCCGTGCTGCGTCAGATCGGCTCGACGTCGCGGGCGAAAATGATGAAATCGGAACTCACTGCCGGGACGCCGGCACGGCCGATGACCTTCGCGACCTGTCCGCGATGATACGAGCCGTGAATGACGACGTGGGTCAGAATATCGATGAGCGGAGTGGTGAATTCCTTGCCCTGCAGATTGTGATACGTGATTCGCTTGCTGAGATCGGCATCTGTCAATGGCGCGAGCATATCGCGATATCCGGCGGCGTTTTCGTCGATGACGCGGGCGCATTCGTCCACGGTCCACTGCGGCCAGACTGGGTAGGCAGCTTCTCGCTGCATGATGCGTGAGAGCCAGATGTGCTCGGCGCGGAGCACATGCCCCAACAAGGGCAGAGCCTCGGCCTGGGCGGCGGCGCAGTTGCGAATCATGTCCAAGATGCGATGATCGGCCCAGATCATGCCGCGGAGCATTCGTTCGATGTGCGATTTCACGTTGATCCCATTAGTTTTGCGATCCGCTCACGGGCTGTTCGCGCCGCAAGGTCGGGGTCATCGACGTAGGGGTACAACTCGATCGTGATCCAGCCGTCGTAGCCGATGTCGCGGATGGCGGTGAGGGTGGCGCCGAAGTCGATCGCCCCTTCGCCGGGGATCAAATGATGATGCACCCTCGTGGCCGCGATGTCTTCCAGGTGGATGTGCCGGATGTACTTCGCCAGCTTGCGTACGGTCGGCGCCGGTTCGTCGCCGACACAGTAAGAGTGGCCAATGTCGAAGTTCAGGCCGACCATCGGTGACGAGATGTGCTTCATCAGTTCCAGAAACTGGTCAGCGGTCTCGATCAACAACCCCGGTTCCGGCTCGATGAGGAATTGCACGCCTTCCTTTTCAGCGTGGGCGATGACCGGTTGCAACATCTCGACAAACAACTTCAGCGCCTTTGTCCATGATCCGCCGGGTTCAACCGGCCCGCCCGGTTCGGTGGTGATGCACGGCGCGCCGATCTCCTTGGCCAAAGTCAGCGAGCGGATCGTGTGGTCGATGCGCACCTGGCGATAGTGCGGGTCCGGCTCGATCCATGAGGGGTGCCAATACGGCTGCCGGTGATCGCTGACGGCTCGCATCATGAAGGCGTTGACGTTCGAGATGGCCAGTCGATGGGCGGCGAGAGCGTCGCGGATTCCCTTCTTTTGCTCGTCGAGCAAACCAGCGGGCCACGCATGCGGCACGTCGGCCATGACCTCGACGCCGGCGTAGCCGATGGCCGCCAATCGACGACACGTCTCGGGGAAGGAATAACGGGTGTAAGCGTTGGTGCTGAATGCAAGTTTCATGAGGAGGATTATAGCGACCCGTCATCTCTTGCTTGGCGCTTCTTTGGAGAAACTCCTGGCCTTGTCGTCATGGGGGACGTGTCATCACCCAGGAGCGACTTCAGTACGTCTGGCGTCAAGCCGAGCGATTCTGCGTGCCGACCGATCTCGTCCATGATCGCTGTCAGAGAGCGGCTTGGGCGGACGGTCAATTCTCTTAGTCGCAGACCGAGCAAAAGTTGAAGTTTGCGGCGATCGTCTACGGATGCGGCCGCAAATGCGCGTGCAGTCTCATCACCAACATTTAGGCTCACCGTCGCGATTGTCATGGTCCGTTGTCCTCAATGCTTCCATCGTCGTGACCTGTGATGGCTCCAATCCATTTTAGCAGGAACTTTCAGGGCGAGCGCCAGTCCTTTTTCCCCCAACGACCATTGGCGAGAACTTCGTTGGCTTTTGGTCTGTCGCTGCCGTGTTGAGCACGCCGCGCGAGCCAGTGACGCCGACTTGACACGATAATGTTCATGTGTATACTATTGCTCAAAACCCCGAGGAGTCGCCCGTGAATCCTGCCGCTCGACTCGACCTGATCCAATCGCTTCGTGAACAGACCATGCGCCTGCAAGCGGTCGATCGGACGGTGTGCGACCCCGAAGCGGTCGCCACCGGTTTCGATGCCCTCGATCGGCTGCTCCTGGGCGTCGGGTTGGATCGCGGCGGGTTGGTCGAGTGGCTGAGTCGGGGGCGAGGCAGTGGGGCTGGCGTTTTGGCGTTGGCGGTGGCGGCGAACCGGCTTCGCGCCGGTGGGGCGTGTGTTGTCGTGGATCGTGGTGATTTTTACCCGCCCGCCGCTGCCCATGCCGGAATCCCGTTGGAGCGAATGGTTCTGGTTCGCCCCAGCGACGATCGCGAGGCGTGGTGGGCATGGGAACAATCGCTGCGATGTTCGGGCGTGGCCGTCACTCTCGGAGTGGTGGACGCTCTCGACGATCGTGCCTTTCGCCGCCTGCAACTGGCCGTCGAAACCGGCGGCGGACTGGGGTTTCTGTTGCGGTCCGAGCGTTGGCGGGCGTCGCCATCGTGGGCGTCGGCGAGATTATGGGTCACGGCTTTGCCTAGTCGCGGGACGTTGTATTCGCCCGGTTGGCGATGGCGGGTCGAACGGCTGCCGGCGCGAGGCCGAGCCGGGGCGACCGCCGAACTGGAGTGGGATGGTGAAACGAATCCTTTGCCTCTGGTTCCCTCGCTGGCCCGTTCAGCGTTGGCTCGCCGCTCAACCTCGGCGTCGCTCTCAGGCAGTGGTGCTGCACATGCCGGTTGAAACGACCCGGCCGCGAGTCGTGGCAGTGTCCCGCGCCGCCGAACGGCGCGGCATTCGCCCCGGCATGCTGCTCGCCGAGGCCCAAGCCTTGCTGCCCGCCAACGACCCGAGCGTCGAATTTGTCACCCATGATGCTCATGCCGACGCCCAAGCCTTGCGAGACTTGGCGCGGTGGTGTTTGCGATTCGCTCCAACCTCGGCCGTCGAGGATGTCGGCAACCCGGAGAGCGTGCTCCTGGACATCACCGGCTGCGGTTACGGATTCGGAGGAGAAGACGCCTTGGTCGAACACGCCATCGCCACCCTGCAACGATGCGGCTGGTGGGCCGCCGCCGCCGCTGCTGACACGATCGGAGCCGCGTGGGCGACGGCTCACTACGGCGGTCGGCGGGCGCGGGTCGTGCCGCCGGGGCATCAACGCCACGCCCTGAATCCGCTGCCGATCGAGGCCCTTCGTTTATCCCCGCCCACCCTGGTGACCTTGCACGAACTCGGCATCGGTCGCATCGACGAGTTGCTGGCTTTACCGCGGCGCGAGTTGCCATCACGATTCGAGCCGGAGCTTCTGCGGCGGATCGATCAAGCGCTCGGTGTCTTGCCGGAGTTGCTCGACTCGGTGCATGTCGACGAACCGTTGGAACTGGCGTGGCCATTCGAGCCGCCGATCGCCGATGGCCGCATCGTTGAGACGGTCTTCACCGCATTGTTGGAAGAATTGCTCCGCCGCCTGACGCCTCGCGGTCTGGGCCTGCGCGGCTTGTTCTGCACGCTGAGGCCCGTCGGTCACGACGCGGTATCGTTCGCGGTCGAGATGCTGCGCCCCGCCGCGACCTCGCGCCATCTGCTCGATCTGATTCGGCTGCGCCTCGAACGGCTCGTCATTCCCTCCGAGTTGGCGGGCGTCGAGGTGCGGGTGACCGGTGCGGCGCCGATCGAGATGCGTCAAGAACGGCTGTTCGACGCCAGCGACGGGGCGAGGTCATGGCACGAGGTCGCCGGCCTGATCGAGCGGTTGAGCATTCGCTTGGGTGAATCGGCGGTCCTGCGACCTCGTCTTCACCCCGACCCGCAACCGGAGTTCGCGTGCCGCTTCGAGCCGTGGCTTCGATCCGCCGACAGCCGCGATGCCGAATCTTGCGAGCGCCCGTTGCGCCCGCTGTTTCTGCAGCCGCAACCGCAAGCGGTCATGGTCGGCGTCACGCCGCGCGGGGTTCCGGCGCAGTTTCGATGGCAAGGCACGCGCTACCCGATTGCCCACGCCTGGGGGCCGGAACGCATCGAAACCGGTTGGTGGCGCGGCGACGACGTGCGACGCGATTACTACTTAGTGGAAACTCTCACGGGTGAACGTTTCTGGTTATTCCGCGCCCTGGATGGCGGCGATTGGTTCCTGCACGGCACCTTCGCGTGAGCTATGCCTGAGCAGCCCCATCCTCCCAAGCGCCGACCGGTGGCGCCGTTGCACTCCGGGGACTTACGCCCACCGGCTCGCCATCTCGGCTCGCCGTATTATGCCGAGTTGTTCTGCCGCACCAACTACTCGTTCCTCGAAGGGGCGTCGCATCCCGACGAGTTGGTGACGAGGGCATCGGAACTGGGCTACGCGGCCCTCGCCGTGACGGATCGCAACAGCCTCGCCGGCGTAGTGCGAGCGCACGTCGCCGCCAAGGCCGCGGGGCTGAAATTGCTCATCGGTGCAATGCTCACGCCCGAGGATTCTTCGCCTCTGCTGGTCTGGGCGCCGGATCGTCCGGCGTATGGCCGGCTGGCGCGAATGATCACGCATGGCCGTCGTGCCGCTCCGAAAGGCGAGTGCTACCTTCGATTCGCCGACGTCGCCTCTTATGCTCAGGGGTTGCTCGCCGGCGTATTGCTGACCGAAGCGACCGGGCCCGATCTGGCCCGTTACCGCGACCTATTCGGCGACGGCTGCTATGCGATTGCGACCTTGGCATGCGGGCCGCACGATCGCCGGCGGTTGCGGGAGATGGCGGAACGGGCCGCGGTGGCCGGCGTTCCGATGCTGGCCGCCAACGACGTGCATTATCATTCCCCGCGACGTCGGCCGTTGCACGATGTCCTGACGGCGATCCGCCATGGCTGCACCGTAGCGGAGCTTGGCCATCGCGGCTTTGGCAACGCTCAACGTCATCTGATAAAACCGGCCGACATGCTCGCGCTCTTCGCCGATTGCCCCGATGCGGTGACGCGAACCGTCGAGGTCGCCGATCGATGTCGTTTCAACCTCGACGAACTGCGTTACGACTATCCGGAAGAGTTGTGCCCCGCCGGCCTGACGCCGGGCGAATACCTCGCGCAACTGACCTGGGCCGGCGCCAAGCGCCGTTACCCCACGGGGATTCCCGACAAGGTGCGCCGACTCATCGAACATGAGCTGACCCTGATCGGCGAGCTACACTACGAAGCGTACTTCCTCACGGTCTGGGACCTGGTGCGCTTCGCTCGCAGCCGCGACATTCTCTGCCAGGGGCGCGGGTCGGCGGCCAACTCGGCGGTCTGCTACTGCCTCGGGGTCACTGCCGTGGACCCCGACCGCATCGACGTGTTGTTCGAGCGATTCGTCAGCAAGGAGCGCAACGAGGCGCCGGATATCGACGTCGATTTCGAACACGAACGCCGCGAAGAGGTGCTGCAATACATCTATGACAAATACGGCCGCGAACGGGCCGGCATGACCGCGGAGGTTATTACTTATCGAGAGCGGTCCGCCGTTCGCGAAGTCGGTAAGGCTCTCGGGTTGTCGCCGGATCGTGCCGATCGACTGGCCAAGACAATGGACCATCACCCGCGCCGCGATGAGGACCGGTTGGCATCACGGGTCGGCGAAACGGGACTGAATCCCGGCGGGCGATTGGGCCGGCAGTTGATCGCCCTGGTTCAGCAACTGATCGGGTTTCCACGGCACCTTTCACAGCATGTCGGCGGCATGGTGTTAACCCATCGCCCTTTGTGCGAACTGGTGCCGATTGAAAACGCCGCCATGCCCGGCCGCACCGTCATTCAATGGGACAAGGACGATCTTGACGCTCTGGGCATTCTCAAAGTCGATTGCCTTTCACTGGGAATGTTAACTGCCATTCGCAAATGTTTTCATCTGGTAGGTCCCGATAAGGCCGGCGAGATATTAACACTGGCTACGATCCCACCGGAAGATCACATTGTCTACGACATGGTATGCCGTGCGGATACCATCGGTGTCTTTCAAATTGAAAGCCGAGCCCAAATGGCGATGCTGCCTCGGTTGCGCCCGCGATGTTTCTATGACCTTGTGATTGAAGTGGCGATTGTTCGCCCTGGGCCGATTCAAGGGAAAATGGTCCATCCGTATCTGCGACGGCGACGCGGGGACGAGCCGATTGACTATCCGAATGAGGCCATTCGGGCGGTCCTTGAAAAAACAATGGGCGTACCGATCTTTCAGGAACAGGCGATGCGCTTGGCCGTGGTGGGCGCCGGGTTTACGCCGGGCGAGGCGGATCAATTGCGGCGGGCGATGGGCGCCTGGCGCCGTCGCGGAGTGATGGAGCCGTTTCGAGAGAAGCTCATCCGAGGCATGCAGGCGAATGGGCTTACAGTCGATTTCGCCGAGCGCGTGTATCAACAAATCTGCGGCTTCGGCGAGTATGGTTTCCCTGAGTCGCACGCGGCATCGTTTGCATTACTCGTGTATGTCTCGGCATGGTTGAAATGTTATTACCCAGCCGCATTCACTGCCGCCATCTTAAATAGCTTGCCGATGGGTTTCTACGCACCGGCCCAACTGGTTGCCGATGCCCGTAAACACGGCGTTGAAATTCGGCCCATCGACGTAAACCACAGCCATTGGGATTGCACGCTTGAATCAGTCGGCGATAGGGCGCCCGCGTTGCGGTTGGGTTTCCGGCTCGTGACAGGGTTGCATCAATCGCATGCCGATCAGATTGTCACGGCGCGAGCCTGTGGCGCGTTTCGATCGTTCGCTGAATTCGTGCGCCGAACGGGTCTTCGCGGCGGGGCTTTGCGACGGCTCAGCCGTGCCGACGTGTTCCGATCGTTGCCGCTGGGCCGGCGCGAGGCGTTTTGGCGTGCGCTACCCGAACGCGATCCGCCGAACCTTTTCGACAACGTCGAACCGGACGCGACGCCGGCGCCTTTGCCGGCGATGACGTCGTTCGAGGAGGTCTTGGCCGATTACACGACGACGAGTTTGTCGCTGCGGCAGCACCCGATCAGTTTCCTTCGCCCGTACTTGAAACAGCTCGGCGCCACCCCGGCGGGTCAATTGCCGGAGTTGCCGCACGAACGCCAGGTGACCGTCGCCGGTTTGGTATTGTTGCGGCAGCGGCCGAGCACCGCCAACGGCATAACATTCGTGACATTGGAAGATGAAACCGGCATGGTGAATTTGATTGTGAGACAGGTGGTATGGGAACGCTACCGCAACGTAGCTCGCGCCGCCACGGCCCTCCTGGCCCACGGTGAAATCCAACGCGACCCAAATGTGATTCACGTGTTAGTGACGAAATTGGAGGACATGACCTCGCGCCTCGCGGAGTTGCGCACACACTCGAGGGATTTTCATTAGGGGACAAGGGTCACGAACGCGGGCGCGAAACTGAAAGAGTTTGTTCCCCGGGAAAAGAAGAAAAAATCCGAAAAACTATTGACATCCGCACAAGCGGCCTTTACAATCCCGGCAAAGTGCCTGTTTCTCAAAGCGAAGCAGGGAGGTGGCTTCTCCGCTTCTCCGCTTCTCCGCTTCTCCGCTTCTCCGCTTCCCTTACGGTCGAAGTCATGAGTGAGAGTCGCAAACTTACGACAGCCATCATAGCTTCGCTGATGGGTGCCGCTGTCGGCGTAATAGCGATTCCGATGCTGGTGAAAACAGAACATATCAGCAGGAAAAAAGGGCCATTTGTAGATAATCCAGTCGTTGACTTTGGCATAATTCAAAAGGGACAAATTGCAGAAACGCGCGTCCGTATCGTTAATCCAACGACCAAGACCATTTACGTGCGTCAGGCGGATTCGAGTTGCCCTTGCCTGAGCATCAGCGAGCCAATCGATTGCATCGGTCCGAGACAGGAAGTTGCTGCCACAATCCGGCTCGACATGAGTCATGAACCCGAATTCTCCGGAGGCTTGCTAATGAGTTTGTGCTTGGTTGATATTGAAAGCCAACAGAAGATGGATATTCGGGCCCAGGCTCAGATCAGATAGAAAGTTATGGCTGTCGAAAATCATTCTCTCCCCGAATTGGAGCACTCGCAATGCGAAATCGACTGTTCGAGTCCGCAGGACTACAGGTTTTCATCGGAATCATGGTGGGCTTGTTCGTCGGCGGAAGAATCTATTGTCAACCTCATCCAGGCCACGAGTGCTTAAATGACGATCACTGTAAAAATGTCCACACCACAAATGATCCCCAATGCAACGGAACTCTTCCAGACTGCAAGAGCGATGATCTCGGCCAATTCTGGAAATGTTTTCCAAAAGACGAGAAAAACTGCACGGAAAACCGCGCGCAGTTCGGTTTCACGACATGCAATGGGCTGTGTTCCGCATATATCGTGAATCTTGGGTGGGTGCAGGACGTCATGCGGTCGTGTAGTTTTGAATTGAACCACTGCAAGTGAATCGTAGATCGGAGCCGGTCGTAAACGATGGCGAGAGCATTTGCACAGCAGATTGCGTGTGATCGTAAGGAGGTATGATTGAAATACAACATCCCAATGCGGATTTCATTGGCTATAGTCATCGGTTTGCTGATGCCGACGCCGGTAGCCTACGCCGAGAACGAGCGCGAGTTGTTCAAACTGGCTGTCATGGGAAATCAAGTTGCTCGTGAATCGATCGCAAGCCTTTCCTGTAATGTGCAACTCGAAGTGGGATACCCCAATACGCAACGAATAAGGACAGGCAATTATTGGCGCACATCAAAATTCTCGCGTTTGCAAGAAGAATCGACTATCGGAACGGTTGACTCGTTTCTTACGTGGCCGGAGGGGGAGATGCGACAGATCATCCGCAGAAAGCCGATGGGCGGCCGGCCAGCGTGGGATACTCGACGAGAACTTTGCCGTGACACTGTACTGCCACTCGACGTGTGGCGCCAAATGTTCCTGGAATTCGAACTGCTGTTGCAGGCTCCCAAGGGGGGAGTCGATGCGGTTCGTGTCAATCGGGAAAGTGTCGAGGGGAAACATACAATTCGTGTTTCGTTCACAGTCGATGCTTCGACTCCGATCCCAGTGACGTATTGGTTGGATGCCGAGCGCAATTTCCTGGTGTGGAGGCGGGAATTTGGGGTAAGAGGTGATCACTCCGTTGATCAAATTACGGATGTCAGTGAATTTAGACCCGGCGTGTACGTTCCGATAAGGCGCGTCGGACGAGCCTATCGGAATGGAAAACAAATCGGCGCGGCCTGTTTCACCCTCACAAACGTTCGCGTCAATGAGCCAATTGCAAAGACAGTTCTCGAAATTCCGCGAGTACCACCGGGCACGCTTTGTTCGGATTTCATCCGGAAGGAGCAATATCCGATCGATGAAACCTGGCGACAGATTCCAGGGAGCAAATCACGATCGATAAGTTCAAATTATGGTATCCCGGCCACGTCATCGGATGAGTCCCATGTTCGGGCGCAGAGTGAGTCGGCGGCTAAATCGTGGACGGTATGGTTGGTGCCGATTTCGATAGTGCTTCTCGTCACAGTGGGTTTGGCATTGGCTTGGACACGGTGGCGAGATCGCCGCATCGCGACGTGATTTTTAGATTGCCCTGCCGTTGTTCAGGGTAAACAGTATATCAAAGATATCGGCAGTGCGAAAATGAAGCCAATCTATCGACAATCCTTAATGATCGGCACGGCAATTCTTGTAGCCGGAGCGGTCTGGTCGGTTCGTTATGCGTGGGGCCAATGGGCCGCGGTACCTCGGCTCCATTATCTGTCAACGATTGATCTCGGCGAGCACGAGTTCAATAGCATTGCTGTTGGCAGAATTGCATTTGTGAATAGTGGCCGTCGCGCCGTGTATCTCAACGGGTTTGCGACGAGTTGTTCCTGCGCTGGTGTGGAGCAAGAAGTGCATGGTCGCTTTTATCGCGTTGAATCGGTTATCGTACCGACCCATGGGACGGCAGAGATAGTTGTGAGGGTCGCAGTCGGAGCTTCACCAGGTGATCGACAGAATATTCGAGTCGTGTTTACAAGCAATGACACCTCTCGTCCAACCGGGACAATTGACGTGACCGTGTCACGTGTGCGGAGTGGTGTATTTGCCGTGCCGAGGGCAATTTTGTTTGGGGAAGTCAGAATTGGGCAAGTTGGTCGGCGTCTGATTGATCTTTATGACAACCGGCAGACGGGGGTCTCAATTGCCAAGGTCCGGAGCACGCGACCGGATCGATTCGAGGCTCGGTTTCTGCCGGCGGACGAGCACGATCAGGTAGTTGACCACGAAAATGGTGGACGATTCATAGGTCGCGTAGAAGTCGTTGCTCGCACCGCGACAACTGGCTCACTCAATGGAGGAGTCGAGGTGATCATGGCTGACGTCCGTCGCAAGCCTGATCAGATCGCCGTCATGGGTGAAGTCTGTCACGATGTTGAATGCCGGCCGAGTACGCTTGTCTTGCCACGCCGAGAGGGCAACAATTGGGTCTATGCCGGGCGCATCGCCTTGAGTCATCGTGATGGTCATCCGATTCAGATCGAGGTCGAGCGATTGCCTCAAGGAGTAGTTGTGGAAATTGAACGACCATTCGCAAATTGTGAAGATACATACTGGCTTAACGTTTCGTGGAATCGGCCGACTATTTTCGAGGCAAGAGAGGAACGCATACGAGTCTCGGTGACGACGGGCCAGAACAAAACAGCCGTCGACATTCCGATCTTGTTGGCAGGTGAGTTGGCGACCATTGCTGGTGCCGTCGAGAGGGAAAAACAATGACGAGAGTGAAGCGGGTGGGCATTATGTTAATTGAGATTCTCGTGGTGATCGGTGTGATTGGTCTTTTGTTGGGACTGGCTCTACCGGGTGTTCAAAGAGTTCGCGGTGCCGCGGCTCGTGCCGCCTGCCTCACTAATTTGCGTGAGGTCGGTCTGTCACTTCACCAATATGAACAAAACCGAGGTTCACTGCCACCGAATTTCGTGACCTTTCCGCCGCCCAACGGTAGAGCCATCGGCGCTTCTGTCAGTTGGCGAGTGGCCCTATTGCCCTTTCTCGATCAGGTCGCAGTTTGGGACAGAACAGTTAGATGTGCGCGAGTCGATCCCATTTCCTATCACAACCCACCACACGATCCCATGACGTTGGTCATTCGGCCATTCGTCTGCCCGGCGGACTCTCGTTTGCAGCAACCTCTCCATGACACGATCAGCGGAGTTACCGCGGGGTACACTTCATATTTGGGCGTTGCAGGCCGGTATGCCGGCCCAAATGGTATGCGCGACCACACGCAGTTTTATGGTGTGTTTGCGCCGGGTCGCCTTGGGACGCGGCTTGCCGAAATTGCCGATGGTACGAGCAATACCTTGGCCGTTGGTGAACGGCCGCCGCCTCTCAGTTTGGAGGATGGATGGTGGTATTCCTATATGTGCGATCCGAGAGAACTCGGCGGGAAATGTCGCGGCCCAGCGGCCGCAATGCTGGTCGACAACGAACTACCTGGCAATGTGGGCGGCTGTTCGGGTCGTTATTATTTCGGTCCGGGCCGCCTGGACAACACTTGTGACCGTCTTCATTTTTGGAGCTTGCATTCTGGCGGCGCAAACTTCCTCTTTGCGGATGGCTCGGGGCGATTTATCTCATATTCGGCTCGCTCAATCATGCCGGCACTCGCAACCCGGGCGGGGCGGGAGTCGGTGACCGTGCCGGAATGACGATAATTTCGTGGCGCAGATCATGATCTTGGGGGCTGGTCGGGAAGGGGTGCCGAATCCGGATTCTATTATGGGCAGCCGCTCTCCAGTTGAGGTTCCCTCTTTCTGGTAATTGTCTGTGGGATCAGCCTAACCCGGGCCGCCACGCAAAGG
>CAZESP010000072.1:0-22590 GCA_964515185.1 uncultured Alcaligenaceae bacterium | reverse complement strand
CAGGCCGACGCCCAGGCCCGCGGCTGGTGGGACGGCGAACGCTTCTGCCTGCTCAGCCAGTTGTCGAAAGAGGAACTGGAAGAGTTCTTTCTGGAGAAGTACGAGCCGACGCCGCTGGTCTCGCCGTGGAACAAGGGATGCGGGTTTTTCAAGGCTGGCGATCCAGGACTTGCACCGCTCGAGAAATCAACGGCGCCTCGATTTGAGCGATTTCGTTGTGGCGTGCTGGCAGCTCGTCGTCTACTCGACCAGGTCAGCAACGCAGATGCTACCATTCGAGCCATCAAAGCGCGAACCAAAACGAACAAGTCGTTTCAGTCCGATGATCAGCGACGACTTCTTGAGTCGAGTGAGATCTTTCGCGATTGTCTCAGCCAGCTCCAAGGTCAGCTCGAAAGGCCTGACCTAGCAACCGACAAGCGTGCGGAAGTCGAACGCGATATTGAAACGATCCGATCCATGGTAATAGTGGCTGACAAGCCGCCTCAAAAGGCAATAGCCGATGCGCTCAAATCGAGTGGCGGCTACAAACGCCTTCTGGGCGCGGCGGATCGGAGATTCAAGGCGCTTAAGGGGGCACTGATCCCGGACTGCCGTCGACTTTGGCGAGGCCCACACGCCGATTGGCTCTCGGCTGCGGTCGTGCTCACTGACGAGAACAACCCCGAGTGGCCTTCGCTCCTTGGCACCGGCGGCAATGACGGCAATCTCGATTTCACGAACAACTTCATGCAGCAGCTCGGAGTGTTGTTCGCCATGGAATCGGACATGGGCAGGTCGCTACCGTTGGCGAAGTCCCTCCTTTTCAACTCGCTTTGGGTCGATCTCGCAAACAACCTGATCGATGCAGCGGTGGGTCAGTATCTGCCCGGTTCAGCGGGAGGTGCAAACAGTTCCACGGGATTTGCCAGTGGAAATCTCGTGAATCCTTGGGATTTCGTGCTGATGATGGAAGGCTCGGTTCTGTTCTCTTGTCGGGCCACGCGCCGGCTCGATCCGAATGCCTTAAGCCGTGCCAGCGCTCCGTTTGCGCTGCGTCCCCATGCCGCGGGATTCGCCACGCCTGGATTGGAAAAAGCCCAGCGAGGCGAACAGTGGATGCCGTTATGGTCTCAGCCCACGACCTTGCCCGATGTCGTCGCGATGTTCGGCGAAGCAAGAGTTCAGCTCGACCGCCAAACCGCGAATCGGCCCATCGATATGGCCCGAGCAATCAGCCGACTTGGCGTGGCACGCGGTATCGAGGCGTTTGTGCGGTACGGCTATTTGGAGCGGAATGGCCAATCGACGTTGGCCGTGCCGCTCGGCCGAGTCCGTGTCCGCCACCATCCGCGGGCGTACTTGATCGAAGATCTCGCCGCGTGGATGGATCGAGTCCAACGTCGCAGCCGAGACCGGAACGCCCCGGCCCGACTCGTTCACGCGGAACGTCGCCTGGCCGATGCCGTCTTTGCCGCGTTGACTCACGACCACACGCCCGATCGTTGGCAGGCCATCCTATTGGCAGCGGCCGAGATCGAATCCCTCCAAGCAACGGGCACCGCCATCGAAGCTGGTCCCATTCCGGCGCTTCGGCCGGAGTGGGTGGCGGCCGTCGATGACAATAGTGCCGAAGTGCGTCTTGCCCTGGCTCTGGGAAGTGCCGCCGTGGACTACACGCCTGTAGGACGCCCCGTTGATCCCGTTCGCTTTCATTGGCTGCCGTTGGAGCCAGGCGCTCGGCGGTTCAAGACATCCGACAAACGACTCGTGAATGATCCTCGTGTTGTCGCGTCGGGACGCGATGTGGTGCGCGACCTGATCGCCCTGGTCGAACGGCGTTTGATCGAAGCCGGCATGAAAGGCCAACGCAGGTCGAGGCTCGTTGCGGCCCCGGGTTGCGGTGCTCAGTTTGGCGATTTGGCACAGTTTCTGAGCGGATCGCTTGATCTGGAGAAACTGATCGGACTAGCCCGTGCGTTTATGGCGTTACGATGGGGGCGATGGTCTCGCGAGCACTGGCTGCCATTGCGTAACTCTTCCGAGATGCCCGAGGAAGCCTGGCTTGCGATTCGTCTGGCATGTCTGCCTTGGAAGCTGTTTGCCGACAAGGACATTCCAGCCGATCCACCCATCGTGCGGATGTTGGAGTCCGGTGACCCGAGCCGCGCTGTCGACATTGCCATCCAGCGACTTCGTTCGGTTGGCATCCGTCCGCCAATGCAATGCGGAGTGGCAGAATCAACGTCAGCTCCGCGTTGGGCGGCGGCCTTGGCGTTTCCCATCGATTATCGGTCCGCTCAGACGGCTGCTTCGGTTCTTGACCCACGACTGAAACCCAAGAAAGGAATGCAACATGCCTGACCTTCACTCGCTTGCAAATGTCAGCCGATTGCTGTTGTCGGTTCCGTTGAGACCCCTCCAGGGCGACCGCTTCCAGCCGACGGGCTTCCCCAGCCTTGGCGCGGCAACGTACTTGACCAAAGAGGGGCCCAGGCTCCTCGTTGAAAGCGCGCAGAGCATGGCGAATCGCTTGGAAACAACCTGCTGGGAGACGGCCAACAACAAACCAGTTGCGGTTCTTGACGGAGTTAGCCACGTCACGGTGACCCGCAAAGGCAAGTTCCTGACCGACTCGATGCTCGAGGCGCATCGCATCAACAGTCCGTATTTGTTGGAAGGGAAGGACAAGACGTTTTTCAATCGGATCAAGGAAGAACTAGGTGGTTTGGAAGAGGGACCGATCGATCGCAAGAAGCTGGCGGCGGCGTTGCTCAAATTCGATGTCGGCAGTCTTGTTCATGGTGTCTTTCTGGCAAAAAAGGAACTGGCTGGTGGGCGGCTGCGCGTCGCGCGGGCGTTGTCCGCCTTTATCGAAGCCTCGGGGACAGCGGTCGCGGCGTCGGGGGGTGTCAAGAACGATCACGTTAACCCGTCTGGTGACACCAAGAGCGGCTTTGGAAACGTACCCTTCGCACGGGATGAGTACGTTGCCGAGCGAATCGACTGCCACATCAACCTCGATCTCGCTCAAATTCGCGGATACGGCTTGGGAGACAAAGTTGAGAGTTTATTGATCCTGCTAGCCCTTTATCGCGTACGCAAGTTGCTCGACGGCGACCTGCGATTGCGAACTGCCTGTGACCTCGAACCGATCGATCGAGACCAATTGGTCGCGTCGCGCCCGAGCGGCTTCAAGCTGCCGTTGCTCCCCGATCTTGAGAGCGCCGTCAAATCAGCCATCCAGGCCTGCAAGGAACTCATGGTTCACACTACGGTGACGTTTGAAGACGAACTGAAAAAGGGTAAGGGCGATGCCGAGGATGACGCCGCCGACAACGATGCCGACGAAGACACCGGAGAATAGGAGCTTGCCGTGCCGACGATGAAACTGCGGTTTCCCGGCGGGCGCTACCATGCCACGCCGTGGGGCCATCATGTCAACGAAGGTCTGATCGAATGGCCGCCTAGCCCGTGGCGATTGCTTCGAGCGTTGATTGCGTGTGGCTACAGCAGCCAGCATTGGACCGAGATTCCGCCGCCGGCACGGCAACTACTCGCCAAGTTGGCCGGGGTGCTGCCGTCTTATCGGCTTCCTGATGCGAGTGCTGCCCATAGCCGGCATTTCATGCCCGTTGTCGAAGGCTCGAAGCAGAAAACAACGCTCGTCTTCGATGCCTGGGCGAACGTCGGTGACAGCGAGTTGCACATCCATTGGCCATGCGAGCTAGACGATCACGAAGCCCGACTCCTGGGTACCCTCGCGGGCCATCTGGGCTATCTCGGACGCAGCGAGAGTTGGGTCGAAGCCGAACTCGTTTCAACCAACGGCAGCGGCCTCACCAATGCCAACGCCTTCCCACATCTGGATGGCATGCAGATGGGCCGAGAACACGAACAGGTTTCCCTGATGGCCGCGATGCCCCTGGGGGAATACGCGATTTGGCGTGAGAAACAAGCGACCGATGCCCTCGCGCCGTTTCCATTGCCCGAAGGGAAGAAGAAAGTCCCCGCGAAACTTCAGAAAGAACGTGTCAATGCAGTTGCCCCCTATCCGGCCGATTTGCTTGCATGCCTGACGTTGGATACGGTCTGGTGGAAGGCCCATGGCTGGTCGCAGCCGCCGGGGTCGCGGCGCGTTTTGTATTGGCGCCGCAACGATGCCCTTCAGGTCGGTGTGCCGCGTCAACCGAGAAAGCCGCAAACCTCGCCGGTAACGACCTTCTTGCTGGCGCTCACTACGCCGAGCGGCAATCGATCGGCACTTCCACCTTGTACCCGCACCCTTCCACAGGCAGAGTTGTTTCATCAGTCGATTATCAGCCGGCGGGCGCGTGGACAACGCATTGATTGCCCAGAACTAACAGGCCAGGATGAGCACGGCAGGCCCCTTCACGACCATCACGATCATGCCCACACGATCCCGGTTGATCTCGATGGCGACGGGCATCTCGATCACATCATCGTCTATGCCAAGATGGGACTCGGAGCCGCCGCTCAAAATGCGATTCGAAGCCTTCGACGAACATGGACCAAGGGCGGAGTCGGCGACATTCAAGTCGCGGTGGCCGGATATGGTGACGTTGAAATGCTTCGGAAATTGCCAGGGAAATGGGGGATTGCTGCCGAGAGAATCATCGGTTCGCCGAGTGGCTCGCGCACCTGGATTAGCGCCACACCGTTTGTCGCACCCCGGTACCTGAAAGCGCGCGGCAAGAACACGCTTCGCGGCCAGATTGATGCCGAACTGGCTTCACGCCTTTTGCCGCCAACGATTGCCTGTTACGTTGATCCGGAACTCACTCGAAAGCTCCGGCATCATGTCCGCTGCCGCCGACGTGGTGGTGTGCCACCCCCTGTCGATATGGGATACGGATTGCGGCTCGAGTTCGCGGAACCAATTATCGGTCCGCTATTACTTGGTTATGCTGCTCATTATGGCTTGGGCCGGTTTGAAGCGGTCGCAACAACGGACATGCCATCGCTTTGATCGTCGCCGGTGAATTCAATCCGCTGCATGCTTGACACTACCGGTGACATCGGTTACAAGCGGATAATCTGACGAACGGACGATCGTTTGATCGTCACTCTCTTCATATTCGCCTGGAGTCGCCCCATGCCTGATCCGAGACCACCCAAGTCCGCGTTCACGCTTTCAAGTCAGGCTGTCGAATCGGCACTTCGCAGCGGCACGAACGCTGAGTTGCTTCGCGATTATTTCGGCGATCCGCGTTACGAAGAAATGGTCGCCCTCGCTCGGCAACCGGTGCGGCGGGTCACTCGCGGTCAGGCCAAGCGAGTCTTGATTCTGCCGGGGATCATGGGGTCCACGATCGGCACGCCGGGCCGTCTCTGGAACGACGTCATCTGGTTCAATCCCTTCAACCTCGTTCGCGGTCGCGCCACCGAATTGGCGATGCAGCCCGATGGCACGTTTCAACATCAGGCGCTCGATGTCGTGCCGTACTTCTATTTCGGCCTTCGCAAACGGCTCGAAATTGCCGGTTACGACGTGGCCTATCACTATTACGACTGGCGCCGCAGCCTGCCCGATCTGGGCGACGAGTTGGTCCAACGCCTGCAAGACGAACCCAGCGACGACGTCTACCTCGTGGCTCACAGCATGGGCGGGCTGGTCGCTCGGGCTGCCCTGAAGAACGCTGCCGGCACTGCCAAAGTGCGCCGCTTTATCATGCTCGGCACGCCCAACCATGGCTCCTTCAACGTCGTGCAAGTCTTGCGGGGCGTCTACGGAATTACTCAGCAACTCGACAAGCTCGACCCATTCCACTCAGCCGTCGAGCTGACCGAAGACGTCATGAACACCCTGCCGTCGGCCTATCAGATGCTTCCGACGCGGGCGAAGTTCTCAGCGATCGATCTGTATGCGCCGAACGCTTGGCCGGGCGTCCCGCGCATCAGGCCCGATCTGCTCGCCGCGGCCCCCGACGTCCAGGAAAAGAAGCTCGCCTCGGCCGATGATCGGTTCACGCTCATTGCCGGCGTCAATCGGCCGACCATCACCGGCGTTGAAAAAGACCCCAATAATGAGTTCGTTTATCTGGTCGCCGATCAAGGTGGCGACGGCACCGTGCCGCTCGACCTGGCTGAAATGGCCAACGTGCCGACGTATCCGATCGACGAGGAGCATACCGACCTGCCGAACAACGCGACCGTCGCCGAGATGGTCAAAGACGTGATCGAAAGCGGCGCCAGCCGGTCGCGGACGCCGGTCAGCCGCGGCGGATTGGGGGCGGTGCGGCGGGTGCCCGCGGCCGGTTTCGTGGCTCCCGTTCGGTTCGGTTCACGCGCCGGCGATCGCCTGACGGCCGCCGATCATCGAGCCATGTTGGCAAGCGTCTTCGGTGCCGGGAACATCCCGGCGCCGGCGGAAGCCCCGCCAAGGCTTGCGGCGCCCGCGGCGGTTGAAGCCGTCGATCTTTCGTTTGCCGGCGGCGTCTTTGTCGGCCGGCGCAAACAGCAGCGGCTTGAAATCGTCCTCGCCCATGGAAGCCTCGTGGACGTCCAGGCCAAAGCCTATGTCGTCGGGCTGTTTCCCAACGTCGTCGCGACGGGCGCGGCCAAGGCCCTCGACGGCCAGCTCGGCGGCCTGATCCGTGAACTCGAAAATCGACGCATGTTCAACGCCGGCGTCGGGCAGATTTTCATGCTCCCCAATGCCGATCGCCGATTGCCCGCCGACGTCATCGTCTTTGTTGGACTGGGCCACTACGATCAATTCACCGACGATGTCCAGCAAGTCGCCGCTGAAAACGTGGTTCGAACCCTGTCGCGAGCGCGGTTCGACGAACTCGCCACGGTGTTGTTCGGCGCGTCCTCGGTCAGCGATACGGCTCACACGCTGTTTCATGTCCTCACCGGATTTCTCGCCGGGTTGCGGGGAACGTCGGCTCAATTCCCATTTCGTCGCCTCATCCTTTGCGAGATTGACGACGGCCGTTACCGCGAGATGAAACAGGAACTCTATCGCCTCGCCGGTACCGGGATGTTTGCCGAGGTCGAGGTCATGTTCGACGAGTGGGCGTTGCCGCCCGTCGTCGAGCCGTCTCGGGTCGCCTTGCGCCGGCTCGAGGGACCTGTGCCGGCTTATCTCTACGCTCGCGGTACCCAAAGCGAAGACCGAACGACGTTCGACCTTACGCTGATGGCGCCGGGCGGTGCGGCGGCCGTCATCCCCGGACGCCAAACCTTCATCACGGCTGAACTCAACGCGCTGCTCAAGAAACTCGACGACCAACGCTTCGACCTCGATGCGTTCGCCGATGCCCTCACCAAGTTGATCCTCCCGGAAGGATTTCGCGAAGCCCTGGTCACCGAACGCCTCAAAGAGGCGCATCTCACCGTCGTCCACGATGCCGAGGCGTCTCGGATACCCTGGGAGACGCTCAAACTCGGAGGCGATTATCCATGCCTGGCCGGGGGCATCAGCCGCCGGTACATCGCCAACAATCTGTCCATCGCCAAATGGTCCGAGCAACGCCGTATGGGTTCGACACTGAACGTCTTGGCGGTCGTCAACCCGACTCGCGATTTGGATGGTGCCGAGGACGAAGGCCGTCGCATCCAGGAGATTCTCGCGAATGTCCCCAACGTCACCCTGGCGGTGGTTCACGGTGCCACCGCCACCAAAAGCCGCCTGCTCGCGGAGTTCACGTCCGGCAACTACGACGTGATTCACTATGCCGGCCACGCGGAGTTCAACGCTTCCCAGCCGGGCCGCAGCGGCATCCTTTGCGCCGGTTACGAACCTCTGACGGGCGACGATCTGGCCAGTTTGCGATCGTTGCCCGCCCTCGCCGTTTTCAACGCCTGCGAATCGGGACGCACGCGACGCCGCGGTCGCAGAACCGAGAAGCCCGCCGCCGCGAGGCTCATCGAATCGACCTCCTTCGCCGAGGCATTCCTTCGCGGCGGCATCGCTCAATATGTCGGCACCTATTGGCCCGTCGGCGACGCCGGCGCTGTTTCGTTCGCTGACGCGTTTTATCGGCAGTTGGTTGCCGGGAAGGCCGTGGGGCAGGCGGTCCTCGATGGCCGCCACGCCGTCAAACGTGCCAACTCCTATGACTGGGCCGACTACATTCACTTCGGCGACCGCGACTTCGCCGTCAAACCCGGCCCGTGACCTCGAGGTTTATTGATTCGACATGGGAGGTGACACCTGTTAGATTCGCGACTTGCCGATGTTAGGCTTCACGCCGTCCCTTGGAGCGAGTCTTGGCGGCTTGCTTCTTCGACTGAATCTCGGCGAGCCGTGCTTTCAAGAGTTTGCGGACCAGCGCGGCTTTCAGCGGTTTGTCAGGCGCGAACTGAATGGCGGCCTTGCTCGTCTTGTATCCTTTGAGGTCATCGAGAAGCGTCTCGATGATGGCGCCGCTCATCGGATAATACGAACAATGTTTGGCGGAGGCGGCGAAGCCCGCAATACAATCGCCATCGAGCCGAAATGCCGCGACCCCGTAATTGAGACATTCCTCGGCACCAGGAACGGCCGCCTTGATAATTGCTCGGAGGTTTTCGAGTGCCGGGCGCTTGTCGTCACTCACTCCGGCAAGGTACTCGTCAATCGGTGTCGACGCGGAACTCATGGATTCTCCTTCGGTTTGTCCCATTCATGCTATGCGAGGCCGTTGCCGATATCTGTTCTGGGCGTTCAACAACACCTATTGTGAGTCAGGCCATTCCCAAGGCAAGGTTGTCGTCGCGGGCGACTGTTGGTGTCTATCGCCAATGTCGCATTTCGTCGAGCACCTCTTTCATGCGATCGCGGCGGCGCTCGAAGAGGGCGAATAGAATCAGGATCGCGGCACCGAGTACCACGCCGCTGGCCCACCATATCCACGTCTGGCCGCGATCGACGGCGGCATGCCAAATCATGCTAAAGATCGTCAGAATGAGAAACCCGGTGCCCAAAAATAGATACGCCCGTAGCTGCAAGACGATCCCGGCGAGGATGCCCATGATTGACAATAACGCCAAGGCGATTGGTAGAACGACCGATTCACCCAGTCGGGTCAGGAAAAGGTCGGCGGTCGATGACAGATACAGCGTCCCCAATCCGACATAGCGCAGCGTCGCCGCCAAGTCGGGGCGCAACCGTTCGCGATGGTGGCGCTCGCTGGCCAATACGATCAACGCCACCGGAATCAGCCAGAGTTGCGGGTGAATGACGAACGCGACGTTCGAGTGCTCCCAATAGGCCCAGAGGGCAAACGTCGTTGAAAGTGAGGCAACCAGGGCATGTGCGTATGAACGTTTGACAAACGCGAGCCATGAATATAGCAAGCCCGCGAGGAGCCAAAGAGCCGCATAACCGCCAAAATCAGTCGGAATCTGATCAAAGAAACTAAGCAAGGGAATCATCCCGGGCACGGCGTCGCCGACTCGGTCGCGGATGGCGGCCGGCGGCTTCAACCAGAACATCAACAGCGGCAACGCGGGTAGGAATAGCCCCGTGCGCTCCAAGGGTCCGGCGAGCATGGGGAGTCGTAGTCGCTTGAGCATCTCCGCCAGACCGACCCCCAGAAACGCAATGCCCATAATGATGAACGCCCAGGCTTTCGCCGATACCGGCGGGAACAACCACGGAACGTTCAGACGAATGTTCAAGAATAGAAAGACCAGGAGCAGCTCCGCGGCATAGACATAGGCCGGCCGATATCGATCCGGAAGGCCGAACGGGTCGGTCCATGGGCGAATGACGAACGTTAGGGCCGCGACGATCAACCCGGCAATGGCGATCGCGACGATGGCAACCTCTGCCGTCGATAGTGGGGTCGATTTGAGAATCTTGTCGTACGCCACACTCTGCATCCCCAACACGATCGCCACGACCGCGAATCCCGCCAAGCCCAAAAGGGGAGCGAGGCGGCGCGATGCCGGCGACCATCGGCCCGGCAATCGGCCGGCGCCAAAACCGTAGCCGACCGTCCCCGCTGTCAGTCCCGCCAACACCGCGACCATGCGCCGCAATGCGACGGCGCTCGCGTCGGGGGCGATGCGGGCGGCCAATGCCTCAGCGACCGCGATAACACCTAGCCACAGTGTGAGGTAGGTCAACCCGTTCATCCAGCCGCGCCCGCGGTTCGCCAGCATAGCCGCAGCGGGGATCAGGAGCAGCGTCCCCGCCGGCGAGACGGCTCGTTGCCAGAACGAATCCATCCCGAGAACCGCGACGCCAAACACAATCGACACAACACCGACAACGAATTGGGCCGAACGGAACCAACTCGGCACCGGCTCCGTTCGCCGCCATGACTGACCGGCAATCTGAGCGATGAGCGTAAAGATCGCAAGCGATCCGGCAACGGTCATGCCGAGGTGTTCGCGAGTGATCTTGGCGTGAAGCATTCCCGTCCCAATGGCGGCAAGCGCCGTGACGTAGAGCATCGGCGGCGCATAGCGCGGCGACGGGTCACGCCAGCCCGCGACCACGGCGCCCAAGGTGCTTCCCAACGCGATCCACAATGGCCATGGCGAGTCGTGGGTGGATGGCGGCAAGACGAACGCTATGGTCATGATGAATGCCAGGAGGACACCGACAACCGCCATCGCCGGTAACCGAATCGGCGCCGACATCAAACGATCTAACCAAACCCAGAATGACACTGCCAGGGCCATGCCGATGATGGCGCCCGCGGCGAGTGCCAAATCATCGCCGGGTCGCCATGCGACAACGGCGGTCATCCCCGCGATGGCGAACAGGAAAAGCGATACGACCAACCCCGCTGTTTGCCGTCGCACCGAGGCTAACCAGGCCATCGCGAAGCCGACCAATGCAAGAGTGGTGGCGGCCGGCAAGGGGTCGTTGTGAAACAGAACGGCCTTGATTGCCAATAACACGCTGAGCATACCGGTCAAGAATGTCCAGACATCCAATCCACCGCGAGCGCCCGGCTGACGCCCGACGCGCCCGGACCATTCCACGGAGCAGCCGGCCCATCCCAGCATCAGCAGCCAATAGCCCCAATGGGGGCCAAGTTCGGATGCGTGAACCGCCACGAATACAACCACCGCCAAACCGCCGGCGCCGACGAGATGCGTGAGCGTGCGCCGCGTTACTGCGGATCGCATCGCGCCTGATAGCATGGTCAGCCCCAATGCCAATCCCCCGGAGATGCCGACCACCTGCCCACACCAATTCGGGAGAATGCCGTAACCGTGAGGATTATGCGGTTGTCGCGTCACGACCGGGCCGGCGATTTGAATGGCCGTCGCGATCAAGGGTAACGCCATCACGATGGTGGTAAGCCCGAGTTGCACATCCCACCAGCCAGCCACGGAGCGCCGCGGCCGAATGAGATGGCGCAAACGCCGCCATGTCGTGACCGACGCGAGCCAGACGAGCGCCCAGACGGCGCCCGTCATGGCGACACGCAGGGACATTTGAACGAGCGTTAGTGCGTCAAAAGACCGTTTCGCCAAGACGATTCCCACGCCGAACCCGCCCGCAACGAGGAACTGCACGATCACGCCGGCGGCGAACGCGTAGATGGCGCGTCGCTCTCGGATCCCATGACCGACGAGCGCGGCGGCCACAAGCCCCATCGACAAACCGTGCGACATTACCAGCCCAAGTCGATGAAAGAAGCTCCCGCGAATCGGGCCGCTTGGTGGCGAACCCTGCAAGAATCCGATAATCGTGACGGCAGTGATCGCCAACGGTACGGCGCCGATTATCAGCAGCAACGCCCGAAGTTGTCGCAGCGAATCGCGAGCTTCGGCGGGTGTCGCGACGGTGGGCACTCGCAAGCGAACCGCAAGGCGCAGACTCGATTGCCGTGCCCAGAATGGAATCGATGCCGCGGCGAAGGCGACGGCAATACCCCAGCGGAGCATCGACGCCGACGCCCGTTGATCCGCAAACCAATTGCAAGCGAGCGCGGCGGCAGTCACGGCCAGTGCCATCATGCCGGCGGCGACGGCGACACGGCGATTTGCCGTCCGCGCGTCCCAGCGGGCGCCGAATAGGACGAGACCCGACGTCGCGAGGTTGGCCCAGACCAACCACGGCGGAGCGGCGGCATCGTCCAGCCACGCCAAGGCCGATACCCCAGCCGGCGCCAGTTCATTCACGATCTGCGGGCCAACGCGAGCGATGGCCACCACGAGCTGGCCGGCGATGAGAAGCCCCAACATGACACGATCCACCGCGGGCCAGCGAGGGTCGAACAACGCCCGTGGCCCCAGCAATATTCGCAGGCCGACCCAGACACCCGATAGCAGCATCAGAGCCAAACCGTACGCGTAAAGCGGTGAGGCCGACGTTATGAAATGCACTAGACCGTTGTCGTGAAGGGTCGCCGCCACGCCGGCCACTGCCGACACCGAAAGCGCTGCTTGAAATCCGCCAAACCACTCCGCGCTGCATCGATCAATCGCTTTGAAGAGCCAGACTCCGGCGAGCCAGCCGGCCAGGGCTGACGTCATGGTGAATTCTGTTCCGGCAAAATTCGACGCGATGGCGGCCGCGGCGGCGAATGTGCCGATGTCGGCGGACGTCGCCAGCGGCCGCGTCAATGCTCTTGATCTCTCAAACCGTCGTGCGATTGTCGCCAAAGCCAAGATCAGAGAGGCATGAGCAAGCAACGGGATGTCGGGCATGAGCGGCGATCTGACATCCGCGACGAAACACGCTGCCCCGATACCAAAAAGGGCCAGCATTGATCCAGCCCAGGCGAGAACCACTTGCCGGCGCCGGACAGCTTCGAGGAACATGGCCGCAGCCAACAATCCAAGTGACGCTGAGTCCCATGCCGCCGGGGCCGGCGTTGTTCGCACGATCGCCAGAACGAATGGCACGCCACCCGCGACCAATGCTGCCGGCCACCATCGCTCCCGAGCCGCGAACAACGCCAAGGCCAGTCCCGCGAATGCGGTCCCCCAGAGTGGGTATTCACCGGGGGCGACGGCGTGGAGTGTACCGAGTGCAGTTGGCGTCAGGAGGAACGCGGCGGCATGACCCAGCGCGGTCTCGCCCCAACGATATTCCAATAGAAGTGCGACAATGACGATCGATCCTGCCGTGGCCGCGGCTCGTGCCGGAAATGCGATTCCCGTCATGCCGGTGATTATCAGTGCAAAAGCCGACGCCACCGCGAATCCGCCGAGATACCACATGCCGTGCGATCGCAACCCGGGGCGTCGCAGTCGATCCGCAATGCAGGTAAACACCACGCCGATGCCCGCCAACACGGGTCCCGTTTCGCCAATGGTCAGATGCCGCAGAATCCACACCGTCCGATTGTCGATTGTGTCGCCATGAACGACAAGATGATAGCCGAGCACCGATGCAAGTGACACACACGGCAAGGCAAACATGTGCAATGGCGGGATCCGGTAGATTCCGGCGGCCACCGTAAACGCGACGTAGTCAATCAGAGCGACCGCGACGATCAGACTCGGATTCGGCCAGGCGAGAACCAATCCGATCATCTGGACAAGGGCACCAGCCAGAACGACGGCGGTTGTCGCGACTGCGAGGCCGCCGCTGGCGCTGCGTTGCGCGGTCAACCCGGCGTGTTGAACGACCGCGGCGCTAACGGTGATGGCGACGGCGAGAGCGGCTCGAACCAAACCTGTGTCGAGGCCGCGAGACGTCATCCACAATCCGGCGAACCCCAGCGTCAGGGCCAAGGGAAACGTCGCAAGCCCCACGAGACCCAGCAGCGACATGGGCGACGGCGTTTCGTACCGGCGCCGGCCGATCGCCAATCCGATCGTGAGAGCGTGACTCACCACCGGGACGCCGGCGAGCCACGCCAGCATTCCCCACTCAGGCGTTTCCCAGGCGAGGAAGCGCGGAGCCGGCACGGCGACCGCGGAACCGCCCAGGACCGCGAGCATTAGCAATCGACGATCCGATAACATTCGCCAGAATGTTGAATCGTTGGGCCGGTCCATGTAGAGATAATGGCCCGCCATGCGGATCAACAGGGCGAACGACACGATGGCCGCGACCTTGACTGCGATCCCGATTGGCCCCTCCCTGCCTGACGACAAACCCGCCAACACGAGAAAATCCAGAGGCACCATCAGCGTCGCGATCCCCAATAACCCAAGGCTGGTCGTCGCCAAACGCCAATGAGTCAGGGTGTAGCGACCCGCTCCGAACAACGCGACCGTGATGGCGGCCAAGATCAGAAACGGGAAAAACGGAATCTCTTCGAGCGACTGCCAAAGGCTGATGACCAAGGCGACCGAGCAGCCGACCATGAGCAGGCCGCCAATCAGTTCGCCCCAGAGAATGTTGCGTTGTTCCATGAACGCGGCGAGCCAATGCCCTAAGCCGCGGCGGACGCGCGGCTCGGGTTCCGGCATGGGCGCCGGGCGAGGGGGCGACGGCTCGGCGAGTGCCGGAGCGACGGGTGACGGCTCGGGGGCGACCGGCACAACCTCCAGAATTTCCGCCTGGGGAGCGATTGGGGCGGCGGTTGCGGGAACGTTCTCCGGCCGATCGTGATGAGGACGGGCGAGAAGCTGCATCAAATGCTCAAACGCCGAGTTGTCTAATTCTTGTTCTTGATTCCAGCCGCGTAAATACCGGCGAACAATCTGATTCTCGTAAGCGCGTCGGGCCTCGCGTGGGGTCAATTCGCAGCTTGGGCAACGCGCGCGAGGCTCGACCCGTGGGTATCCGCAATTTTTGCAATTTGATTCCGCGACGGGCGGCGGCGTCCTCTCGCCGGCCACGGCGCGATAGAGCATTCGCATGAGGACCCAGAAACCATGGGCGAGCAACGAAAGAATGAGGAGGAGCACGAAGCCGATGCAATAATCCATGGTCGGCTCGCGGGGACGCAGAGGGGAAAAAGCTATTGGAGGTATGATACGCGCGTGCGGGAATTATTCCCGGCTGCGACCTCGTTCGCCGTTTCATGCCGGCTCGTGAAAAGCGAGCGCGAAACGGGGAACCCGCCTGTCACCCTTCACGGGAAAGAATCTCTCGAGCCCGTGCCAGAGCTTGGTCACGGTTACCAATGGTGCCATCGAGTTGGCCCTCACGGATCGAGTCAAGCAGTCGTTTGAACATCGGCCCCGGCTTCAGCCCGTTTGCCTTCAAGTCGTCGCCCGTCAGCAACGGCGGCGGGTCGAGTTGGCCGTTGGCGGTCCATTCTTGTAACCTCCGCCTCGCGAATTCGACGTGATCGGTGCCACGGCGACTGGCGACGGCGTCGGCTTCATGAAGGACTAACAGCTCGTCGATGCCGGGATGAGCGAGCACAGGCTTCAGCCGGCTCGGCCGCATCACGGGGGCATCGCTGAGATATTGATGCTTCTCGACCAGCCACTCGATTCGCTCGCGTTCGTCATTGGAAAGTCGCAACCGGCGGCAGATCTCCGCGGCCATTCGCCGGCCCACGTGCTCGTGGCCGTGAAATGTGTAGCGGTCTGGGGCGCGGGCCAATGTGCGAGGCTTCCCGATGTCATGCAGAATCGTTGCGAAAGCTAAGGGGAAGGTCACCTTCTCAGGCAGTTGTTCCACGACGGCAACCGTGTGGTCCCACAAGTTGCCGGTCGGCGCTGACGGCAACCCCTGCGGCGTGACCTTGAAGGCGATTAGTTCCGGGAGAACGGCGGCGAACAAGCCCGTTTCATCGAGGAGTCGAACGGCCCGTCCGCGATGTCGATCGACTAATGTTTTCCGCAACTCGTCGGCGATCCGCTCGGCGCTGACGATTGTCAGTTGCCCCGCCATGATGCGAATAGCGGCAAACGTTGCCGGATCGATATTCAGGTCGAACCTCGCCGCGAATCGGACGGCTCGCAACAGCCGCAACTTGTCCTCGGTGAAACGGGCCGCCGGTTCGCCAATGGCTCGCAAGATTCGGTCGTGCAGATCGGCTTGGCCCCCGACAAAGTCGATGACGTGATTCTCTAACGGATCATAGAACATGCCGTTGATCGTGAAATCCCGGCGCCGAGCATCTTCTTGGGCACTACCATAGGTCACCGAATCGGGTCGCCGCCCGTCGGTGTAGGTGCCGTCGCTGCGAAAAGTGGCCACTTCAACGACGCGATGCGACTCACCGACGCGCGGGCTGATGACGCGGACCACGCCAAAGCTCTCGCCGACGGCAACGGTGCGCCGAAACAGTTGCCCTACCTGCTCGGGGCGAGCGCTCGTGGCGACGTCGAAGTCATACGGGTCACAGCCGAGAAGCAAGTCGCGCACGCAGCCGCCGGCCCAGAGCGCCTCGAAGCCCGCCTCACGCAGTCGTCGGACAACCTCAGTGGCAAATTCGCGGGGTGTCATGATGTTGCAATTCTCGCAACAAGGGCCGTCTGTCGCAACCTCCCGTGCCGGTTTCGCTCGCCCGTTGCTATTGTGACAACGAAGAGCCGTCATGGGGTCGATTGTGGTGAGGCTTTCATGAGCCAGCCGAGTGTGTTCTTGAACGGTGAATGGTTGCCCGCCGGGGACGCCCATTTGGCGATCTTCGACGCCGGACTCGTCATGGGCGCCGCCGTCACCGATCAGATTCGGACCTTCCGCCATCGCTTGTTTCGCCTCGACGATCACCTCGACCGATTTATGCAATCTCTCCATTACATGGGTCTGGATACTGGGCTGACCCGAATCGATCTCTCGACGATCTCCCAACGGCTCATTGAGCAAAACGCCAAGCTGATCGCCGCCGACGAGGATCTCGGGTTGGTCTGGTTCGCGACCCCTGGGGAATACTCAAACTACGCTCGCGGCACGGGTCGCGCGGCACGGTTGGGGCCGACTATTTGCGCTCATACGTTTCCGTTGGCGTTAGTGCAATGGGCCAAGGCGATGCGCGACGGGGTTCATCTCATCGTTGCCGCGACCCGCCATGTTCCTCCGTCATGCTTCGACTCAAAGGTGAAATATCGAAGCCGCCTTCATTATTATCTCGCCGAACGCGAGGCTCGCGCGATTGATCACGAGGCGATGGCCTTGCTTCTCGATTTGGAGGGCAACGTCACGGAGACGAACACCGGCAACGTACTGATCGTGACCAAGGGCGTCGTCGAAACACCCACGACGACAAATACCTTGCCTGGGGTGAGCCGTGCGGTGGTGATGGAGCTGGCGGGCGAATTAGGCCTGACGTGTCGCGAGCGCGATTTGCAGATTCACGACATTCTGAGGGCCGACGAAATGTTCCTGTCGAGCACACCTTATTGCCTGCTGCCGGTGACACGGGTCAGCGGTGTGCCTGTCGGCAGCGGGCGCCCGGGACCATGGCACCGGCGATTACTTTCGATCTGGAGTGAGCGAGTGGGCGTGGATATTGCCGAGCAGATGACAAACGGGCTGGAGGGTTAGTGCGGCTCGACGGGCGCCGATTCTCTATTCACCGGCGGGATTCTGCACCGCGTCGATGTAGGCGAGTGCCTTGCCGAGTTCGCTTGTCGCGGAACGGCTGGCAAGCAACGATCGAACGCGATTGAGCAGGTCATGCTTGTTGATCGGCTTGGTCAGAAAATCGTCGGTGCCGACTTCAACGGCTCGCTCGATGTCGCTGGGCTGATCGAGCGCGGTCACCATGATGATGCCGATCCCCTTGGTTTTCGTGTCGGCCTTGAGGCGTTTGCAGACTTCGAATCCGCTGAACTTGGGCATCATGACGTCGAGCAAGATGACATCAGGGTGCCATTCGTGAGCGAGTCGCAGAGTCTGGTCGCCGTCGGTGGCGGCCCGCACCTCGTAGTCGGTTTCCGCGAGAAATGCCTCAAGCAGTTCGACGCCGTGGGGATGGTCATCGGCAATCAGGATTCGCGGCGTTTGTTTGTTGTGGCTCATGCCATTAGTATAGGCGCGCCTGTGCCGGCTCGTTAGTGGCCGGCGGCTTCTTCGTCACTTGTCGGTGGCTCGGGCAAGAAGAAGCAGGCGATGGACCCGACGATATAGGCAAACGTAGCCACTCCGGCGGCAGTGTAGGCAAACTGGGCTTCGCCGCTGACACCCGGCACGAGCTTGTATCGCGCGATTTGGGCCGTCACCAACGCGAACGACGTGCCGATCATGCGACCTCCGATGTTCATCGCAAAGCTCTCGCCTGTGCCGCGAAGATGCAACGGATAGACCCGCGGCAGGTAGTTTCCCCAGAAACTATATTGCGCGACCGTAACGAAGCCGGCGAGGAACATGCCGATGGTGAGATAGTTCACGCTCGTGACCGCCGCCCAGCCGAAAACAACGGGCATCAGAAATAGGCCCGGCACTTGGAACAGGCGCAGCAGTAGCCGGCGGCGGACGATGTAAACGGCTAGGATCGCAAGGGCGAATCGGCCGGCCAGCCCGCCGATTTCTTGCAACTTGGTGACGTCGGCGGCAATGCCCTGGGCGATCTGTCGCTGAACCGGGACCGGCTTACCCGCCGCTTTGGCCTCTTCCATTTTGGCCTTCACTTCCGGCATGCCGGGCACGATCTGTGGCATTTGCTGGATGGCGCCGAACGCCGCGCCGAATGCACATGCAATCATGATCGTCGTGACAACGGTCGTTTTGCGCAGGTGAGGGGCAAACAGTTCGCGGATGCTTGGACGCCGCAACGTGCCTGCCGTTTTTTTCTGCTGCCAGACCGGTGACTCGGGAAGAAATGGTCTGATGAGAATCAGAGGGATTGCCGGGATCAGGCCGGACATCAGGGTGTATCGCCACGGTTCGTGCATGTGTTCGAAGGCGATATTGCCCAACCACGGCTTGAGAAAATCGGGCATGACGATGGGAGGCAGTTGCAACGCCGGGAGGTGCAGTCCCGCGAACAGCTCCGGTGCTTGTCCCGCTGACCATCCAATGGCGATGCTGTTGGCGACCGCGACTAGCAAGCCGCCGAACGACGAGAAGGCCTGCGTGTACCCGAGGACTTTTTCACGTTGACGAGGCTCCGGGAACAGTTCGGCGAGCCAGGCGATGGCAGCGACGAACTCGACACACACGCCGATGAAGGTAGTGCAGCGAAGAATCACGAGCATCGGCAACGATGTGGAGAAGCCGGCGAAAAAGGCCGAGAAGGCATAAAGGAGGATGCTTCCAGTGAGTACCCGCCGGCGACCGAGTCGGTCGGTGAGGTAGCCGCCCAACAAACCGAAGATGCCGCCGGCCACCGCCGGAGCGAAGAAAAGCCAACTGAACCAGTAGGAGTATACGTCGTCGCCGGGGCGCGCACCGGCCAACTCTGCCAGGGCTGGCCGAATGATCAGCGGCAGCATCAGCAGTTCGTAAATGTCGAACGCGAAACCGATGATGGCGATGAGAACGATCAACCACTTGGTCAGAGTCATCGGCGTCGGTGTGGAGGTCGGCTGGGAGGACACGCGGGAGATTCTCCGATTTAGCGGGCGCTTGGCGGGAATGGGGAAAATGTAGCGATGGCCGAGCGATTCGGCGAGGCAGATGCCGTTCGCCGCTGCCATCGCGCCCGGCGGGCTACATGATTGTGTCGAGGGGCTGTCACCATTTTGCTTGAGATGTCGTCGAACCTCGATGACAATATTGAGCGGCGCGACGAGACTCTTATCAAGGGCGTGATAGCCAATTGCCTCGCGCGGCTGAAAACTCTCACTCTACTCGAGGAGGCGGCGATATGTCGTGGGGAGGTAAACCTGCTCCCAAGAAAAAGGACGTGATGGAGCAGGTCGCGAAGGAGAAGGCCAAGGAGCTTCAAGGCTGGATGGAATCGCTCAAATGGAACGAGGACCGCGAGCATCCGTTGGGAGTCGTGCAGATTGGCAAGGACGAATTCCCGGGAACACGGGGAATCAACGGCAGCGAGCGGCAATACTTCGATCCCCGTTATAATGTCTGGTCGGTTAAATTCCTTTGCTCGTTTTGGGGCCGAAACGCCTGGTCGTCTGACACAGGGAAGGGCGGTTGCCCCTTCGAGGTTACCGATCCAACCTATGGTAAATTGATCGTCTTCTGCCACATCGACATTGCCACCCCGCGCGACAATTTCTTGAGGCATGGCAAGGTGTGCGGCCCGCACATCGTCATCGAGTATTTCAAGAAGTACGGGGAAGATCGTGTCCTGCGGCTTGACGACAACTGCATCGAGTTGACTCCCGATCACGTCTACAAGTTGGCGTTGCACCAGCATGGGTGTTGGAAAGCAGGCACCGAACCTGGTGCATCGTGGCCTCCGTTCCTTGTTGAGATGCTTCGGGAGGCATGCACGGCGGGCATTCGAGCCACCGAAAAGCGAAAAGCAAAATCGACGACCTCGATCGACGACGAGGACATCCCTCTGTTCGATTTCGATTCGGAACTGAATTGATCAAAGCCGCCGGTTCATCGAACGGCGATACTGTCGTCTCTGAAACGCGAACACCCCGGGAAGCGGCGTTGCCACCGCGTCCCTGGGGTGTTCGGGTTCAATCGGCCAATGTGTTAGCCGATGAACAGACCCGCAGTTGATGCCGGGTCGTAGGCAAAGAACCCGCCAATTGCGGTGCTGGTGAAGCTGTCGAACACGCGGACCAGTGGTCCGCCGCCGGGGCCGGCTCCCGTGATGACATCTGCCTTGCCATCGCCGTTGACATCGAGTGCATCCACGCGCACACCGCCGGTGAAGCCGGGGTAAGCCTGGTAGCTATTGAGCAACGCTCGATCGGTTCCGCGGTAAACCTGGACCAACGATCCGCCATTGCCTTGGCCGACGATGATGTCGGCGCGGCCGTCACCATCAACGTCGCCGGCCGCCACGAACAGTCCGCTGGCGTCCGACGGGTTGCCCGCGAAGAAACCAGCTATTTCGGCGCCGGTGGCGCCGCTGAAGATGCGAACCTGGGGCCCACCACTGGCGCCCGGAACGGTGATGATGTCGGCTCGGCCGTCGCCATCGACGTCGCCGGCCGCCACGCGAACGCCACCGGTAAAGCCCGTGGCATACGCGAAGAACCCACGGATTTCGGTGCCGGTCAAGCCGCTGAAGACTCGAACGTGCGGCCCACCACCGGCGCCGGCGCCGGTGATGATGTCCTGGACGCCGTCGCCGTTGACATCACCGGTCGCCACATACACTCCGCCGGTAAAGGTCGGAGCATAGGCATTGAACTGCGTGAGCAAGGCGCCCGTGAGACCGCTGAACACTCGAATGACCGGAGCCGCGCCCGCTCCCGGAGCGGTGACCACATCCTTGATACCGTCGCCATTCAGATCGGCCAGAGCGACTCGCACGCCGCTGCGTTGGTCGGGCGAGTATGCCACGAAGAGCGCTCGGGTCGCGCCGGTGTTGGCGTCTCGCACCTCGACAACCGGCGGCGCTCCATCGCCTGAGCCCAGGGCAATCACGTTGCCCGTCAGCGGCTGGAATTGCTCGATGACGGTAACCCCGCCCACTCCGGCCGGCCGGCAATTGTCGACGATCTGAGCGCCCGCAACGCCGTTGATGCCGCCGGTCGGAGACGAACCAAGGTAATCCTGTTTCGTGATCACGCCGCCGAGTTGCTCGCCGAAGTTGTACTCGGACCCTGCCAACGGCACCTGGCCGAGCGGAACCAGCGGAACCACGATGTTGCCGATGACGTCGTTGGAGACATTGGCGCCGCCGAACGGCGTGCCGATATTGTCGGCTCCGTCGATGAATCCGGCCGGTTGCAACTCCGTGATGGTGTACGTTCCCTCGAACACCTGCAAGAACTGGTAGAAACCATTGGAGTCGGTAGTCACGGTCCGGCTCACCGCGCCGCCGTTCGGTGGATCGGCGGTCGATGTCCCGGTCAGTACCAGCGTCACGCCGGAGAGGCACTTGTCGGCGGCATCGCGGACGCCGTTCTTGTTCACATCCAGATAAACGAAACCAGAGATGCTGTGCGGAACGCTCGGGTTCTGGTTGCGCCGGATTTCGCCGAAGTTGTTGTTCACGCCGTCGAAGCCGGCCGGCAACACAATCTGGCTGAAGGTGTCATTGCTGGTGATGCCACCCGGAGTGCCGATGGTGTCCTTCCCGTCGAGCAAGCCCGGGTCGGTTGGCTGGGTCTCCGTCAGACGATAGGTTCCCGGCCGCAGATTGTCGAACTTGTAGAAGCCGTTGGCCGCCGTCGTGGTCGTGCGAGTCACCGGCTGGCCTTGGTCGTCCGTGCCGGTCAACGTTACCGTGACCCCGCCGATGCCGGACTCCGTCACTTCCTTGATGCCATTGTCGTTTTCGTCGAAATAGACGAAGCCCGACAGGCTCGATGGTTGCGTCACCGGCACCAATTCACCGAAGTTGTAGTTCACACCGGCCTGGCTTGTCGTGCTCACCGGAATCACGATTTGGGCGAGAACATCGTTGGTTGCGTTGTTGCCGCCAAACGGGGTGCCAACGGTGTCCTTGCCGTCGTTGAATCCCGCCGGCTGCGTTTCCGATACCTGATAGGTGCCGGGCCGAAGGTTGCTGAACGTGTAGCTGCCGTCGGCCGCTGTCGTGGTCGTGGCACTGACCGACTGACCAAGGTCATTCACACCCGTCAACACCAACGTCACGCCCGAAATCGGAGCTTCGCCGGCTTCCTTCAAGCCGTTGTTGTTGGTATCCGCGTAAACAAAGCCCGAGACGGTGTTGAGCGGCCGCAATTCACCGAAGTTGTAGTTAACGCCGGCGATTGAGGCCGTCGCATTCGGGATCACGATCT
>CAZESP010000071.1:0-22887 GCA_964515185.1 uncultured Alcaligenaceae bacterium | reverse complement strand
GCTCATGAGTGAACCGCAGGCCTTGTTGGCCGAGGCGATAAATCTCGTCTACCGTTTCCGAACTGCCCAGCTTCATGTCCATGCCGCGAGTGAGCAGCTTGGCACATTCCATCGTTTCGAGGTTGCTCTGCACGCCGACGAACATCTGCCAAGCTGGTTCCAGCCACGATGGCTCCAATGACACCTGCATGCGAAGGCCCGCACCGACAAACGGGCGTTCCTTATACGTCGGCTCAACCAAGGTGTCGCCCAGAGCGTCCAGGTATCTCTTGGCCGCGAAGAAACAACGCCCCAGGTCATCGTGGTCATATCGCGGTAACTCCTGCGGCTCACGCGTCGCACCAAAGATCGCGAGACGCCCCACCACACGAGCCAGCTCCAAATACGAATCAAGGGGATGAACGCCGCGAGCGAATACCTGAACGCCGAGATACGAGTAGGCTTCGTTCAAGGCCCGCAATTGCTCAAAGATGAGGGTGTCGCCTTGCCCTCGACTGTCAAAGTTGATTCCGCGCGACGTCACTTGTGAGGCCAACAGCTTGACCTTCTTGCCGATCCGATCGTAGATGGGTTGCAGAATGTCATTTTGCAATCCGGCCCAGGCATCGCAGGCGAGAATCGGTGGGATATACGTCGGGTCGAGTTGCGGAACAGCCTCGGCACGAGCCGATTTCTCGATGCGAGCGATTGGCAGCAATTCATAACCGGGCTGGTCTTCGCCGGTGGTCAGCAACCGAAGATTCATCCGGCGGAATTGGACGACTTGTTGATCGAGACCGGTGTTCTCGTCATCAATCTCGGCCGTCTCCACGCGAAACCTCGCGCCGTCGGCCTCGATGTTGGCCCGCCCCAGTTGAACCTCGGGCACAGCCAGTTGAATTGTTACGGACGTTTTTTCCGTTAGAGGTTCGCGAAGGTCGAGTTGCGGAAGGGGAGCGTCATCCGGCACGCTCAGAACCGTTCCATCCCGTAATCTCGCATCCAACGATCGAACGACAAAGCGGTAATTCTCGAGGGCACCCAGATCGATATCGATCGAACGCAATCCCCAGTTGTAGTGGAGATCGAATTGGGAATTCTTGCGGGCAATCTGTCGCGCGTGGCGGTGCGCGGCTTGAAAGTGGTGCGGCACGAGGAACATACCTTCGTGCCAATTCACTTCATGCGCATTCATTAACGACCCCTGTGTCCGCAAATGATGCCGCGAAAACATTTTACCGGATGAGGAGTGCATCGCCCAACCGATATCATTTCCAGATTAGATATCTACGGCAGGACGGCACCATGGCGAACAAAATTTTGTGGTTGCGAACCATCTTCAGTCAGCGGCACGGCTGGTCCGCACCGCGAATGTCGTCCTTCAAGAGGCGACTCTCGCGGACAGATTACACCTCGAATTGCCGTGCAATTCGCGAGCCTTGGTCGTGCTCCATCATGAGTTGCCGGAGTTCGTAAGATAGTTTCGCGCAACGCCAACGCATCATTGAGGTTCTTTTCCCAATGACACGACGCTGTCACCTATTCCTCGACCGGCTCGAAGATCGCATCGCGCTATCATTCGGTGCGTCACTCAATATTGGTGTGGGAGATGCGCCGACGCGACTCGAGGCCGCGGACTTGAATGGCGACGGGATTCCCGATTTGGTGGGTATCAACGCCAACGACGGAACCGAGTTCGCTTTACTCAGCAATGGCGACGGCACCTTCACCGCGGGTGCTGGAGGAAGCGATCCGGGGACGATCGGATTTCTTGCAGACTTCGCTGTCGATCACTTTGACAATGTGGCTGTCGGCGGAGGTCAAGCTCTCGACTTGGTCGTAATCGCGATATCCGAAGGGAATTTCGCAACCCAACTTCTGGGCGATCGTGCCGGAGGATTCACGGAAGTCGATTCAACCGGTTTAGGCTTCAATCCGATCGCGATCGTTTCCGGCGATTTCGATGGCGATGGCGATGCCGACGTCGCAGTTTCGAATGAAGGTAACGAAGTTGAGATTTATCTCGGAAACAACGATGGGTCGCTCACATTCTTTGACACGTTGACCACCGGCGCTTTTCCCGACCACCTTATCCTTGGGGATTTCAACGAGGACAACATCGATGACCTCTTGGTAGCCAACGGGGATGACGGTACGGTTGATTTCTTCCCAGGAAATGGCAACGGTGGGTTCACCAGCGTAGCGGCGGTCACCGTATCGGTCGGCATTGATCCGCAGTACTTGGCCAAAGGCGATTTTAACGAAGATGGCCATCTCGACTTTGTCGTCGTCAACAACGGAAGCAACCAAGTCCGCATCGTCTTCGGCAATGGATCCGGCGGATTCACGCCCTCGCCCGTGCATATCAATGTCGGTGCCAATCCCAGTTCCGTCGTGGTCGCGAAGTTCAATCGCGATGACCATCTCGATCTCGCCGTCGCCAACCGAGATGATTCGACGGTCACTGTGCTGTTTGGCGACGGGATGGGGAATTTCAATCCCGATCCGTTCGGTCCGTATTCGGTCGGGGGCTTTTCGGGGGCAACCCCGTCGGATATTGTGGCGGCCGATTTCAACAACGATGGCCTAATCGATATTGCTGTTGCCAATGCCGATTCCGACGAGGTGAACATTCTGTTCAACCTTGAACCTTTGGCGGGGCCGACGATCGCCGTCGGCGCCGGGGGCGGCGGGGGACCGCATGTCATCACCTATGCCGCCAATGGAAACGTATTGTCGTCGTTTTTCGCCTACGATCGTGGTTTCACCGGCGGTGTGCGCGTGGCAGTCGGCGACGTCAACAACGACGGCTTCAACGATGTGGTTACCGGCGCCGGCGTGACGGGTGGGCCACACGTTCGAGTTTGGAGCGGCCGCGACGGATCCGAGATTCGCGGGTGGTTCGCGTTTGACCGGCGATTCCTTGGAGGTGTCTTTGTCGCGACCGGCGATATCAACGGCGACCGGTTCGCCGACGTCGTTGTCGGCGCGGGATCGACCGGCGGACCCCACGTAACCGTCTGGGACGGCCGAACCGGCGGCCTGATCCATAGTTTCTTCGCATATGATCGCACATTCCCCGGTGGCGTGCGCGTTGCTGCGGCGGACGTCGATGGCGACGGGTTGGCCGACATCGTCACGGGCGCCGGTCCCAGTGGCGGGCCTCATGTGCGCGTGTTTCGCGGCCGCGACTTGCAGGAGATTCGCGGGTTCTTCGCGTTCGGTATCGACTATCCCTTCGGGGTCCAAGTGGCCGCCGGAGACCTCAACGGGGATGGCCGGGCCGACATTATTACGACGGCCGATCTGGGTGGCGGGCCCCATGTTCGAGCTTGGGATGGTGCCACGGGCAACGAACTCTACGGCTTCTTCCCGTTTGACGTGACCTACACGGGAGGAGTGCGACCCGCGATCGGCGACGTGGACGGCAACCGGCGGCAGGAACTTGTTCTGGGCAATGGCTCGGGCGTCTCCTCACGCATTCTCATTCGTGATGGGTCCAACGGCTCGGCGATTCGCGAATTCTCGAGCTTTGCGCCGGGCTTCCTCAGCAGCGTCTATGTCGCCGCAAATTCCGAGATAATTCGCGATCCGGCCCCACCACCGCCGACGGCATGAGACCGCTACCCGTAACCGCTCGCGTGACGGCTGAATCGCTTCGAAAGCTGTTGCGGGTTATACTGGCATCGTGAGTCCAGCCGTCACCCGAGGATGAAATGCTCCGCCATCTTTTCGGACCCGTCCATGGTGCGTTCGCCCGACAGCACCTCGACGCCATTCGACAGGCAGGCGACTGCTTGACTTTTGGCGGTCCGGGAAGCGATCTTCCGATGGGGCCATCGGATACCTGGGACGATCTGCGCCAACGACTTCCCAGCGGATGGATGCCGGACTTCATTGCATTGTGGTTGCCCTATTCGGTCGTTCCGCACGACCTCTGGAAGGCGCCGATCCCGCTCGTAGGTCTTGCCGGTGATTGGCATCTGTTGTGGCATCAGTATCGGCATCAATTGCCATTGTGCGATCGAGTCTTCACCGACTTGGCGGGCGTCGAGCGACTTCATCAGGCAGGCATGCTGCACGCGGTTGCGGCGAGTCTGTTCGGATTGGGTCGCGATTTTCTGACGCCGCCGGCCGATCCACCCGTTCGCGACATCGATGTCTTGTTTTGCGGCCAGACGCACCCCATGGCCCAGCGTGAACGACTCCCGTGGCTGGCGCGGCTGGCGCGGCTGGGTGATCGTTGGCATGTGCGGATCACAGGCGCGACGGGCTTGGCCGAGCGACGTGAGTTGCTTTGGCGGTCCCGAATCTGTTTCAACGTGGGGGTTCCGGGCGAGCCGCCGCGGCGAGCGTTGGAAGCGGCAGCTTGCGGGGCCTTGCTATTTCAAGACGCGACGAGCCATCGCGAAACCTCCGACTGGTTGGCGGCCGGCCGGGAGTACATCGCATATGCTGCCGAAGATCTAGAGTTGCGGCTGGATCATTACCTGACCCACGAGGATCGGCGTGCCAGCCTTGCCGATGCTGCCTACGCACGAGTTCAGAGCTACAGTTTCGAAGCCCTGTGGTCGGCCATTGTCGAACGTATCCATGCGGATCACCACGAGCTGCGATCGCGTTGCGCTCGAAGGGTCGCGTCGGCCACGGGCCTTGGCTTGGCTGGTCGAGTATGGCAGGCTCTCGCTTCGCCGACGGTGCCCGACCCCGGACTCGAAAATGCGATTGCCGATGCGTCGAAACTTGAGCCAGAGAATGCCCACTGGTGTCATCTCGCCGGACAGATCGTCACGAATCCAGCCCAAGCCGCCGAGCTGTTTCGCAGGGCGCTTTCGATTGATCCGAACTCCGTTTGTTCCGGGTTGGCTCTCGTCGAAGCCGAGGCAAGGGTGGGGAACGCCGCAGGGGTAACTGCGGCCGGTCGAAATGTCCTGGCGATTCTTAATGCGATAGATCGTCTTCGCCCCATGGATCGCGACGTTGGGTTTTACCATCAGAATTACGACTACCTTCGCGTCGAGTGGGAGCGGGCGTCGTGGGAAAACGCCGGCGATGCCATTGCCGAGGACAAAGCCAAGAGGGCTGTCCTTGCGTGGCGTCTCCACCTTCGGCTGGCTGATTCCGGCAACGATCTCACGCACTACTATGAAGCCGCCCTGATCCGTCCGGAATTGCCGGTCATGCGTATTGCCCTTGGGTGCGCTCTGGCTCGCGCGGGTCGGATGGTGCAAGCCCTACCGCATTTGAAACGTGGCGTGGCCGAGCAGCCTTTTGATCGGACCGCCGCCCGAGCTTTGGCCCAGGCTCTGCACGATACCGGAGATGCAGAGGGGCTTGCGAGCCTCAAGCGTGACCTGTTGCTGTTCTCCCGCGTGGCGCCGGACCTCCTGCCGCCAGAGCCTTGGTTCACGGCGAACGAACCGGCACCGCAGTCGCAGAAGCCAAGACTCACACTGGCGATTCTCTGTCGCGATGAGCCCGAATTGCTCTCGGGATTGCTTGCCGACGCGAGTGACCTTGCCGACGAGGTCGTCATCCTCGATGCGGTTGGCGACGATTCGCTCAGCAAGACCTCTCGTGATGTTGGCGCCAGAGTCGTTCCGTTTACTTGGCCGCATAGCTATGGCGACGCTCGAAACGAGTTGCTGACTCACGCTCATGGTGACTGGGTGTTGTGGCTCGATCCTGCCGACCGACTCGACGACGCGCAAAAGCAGCGACTTCACTTACTCATACGCCAACTCCCCTCGGCCAACATGGCCTTCACGATGCGTTGCCACACCGACATAGGCGAGGTCGTGCAGATTCGACTGCACCGGCGCGATCCAAGAATTCGTTGGACCTATCACGCCCGGGAACAACTGAGCGCTTCGCTGGCTCAAACCGGGGCGAAGATTATATCAACGGATATCGTCATTAGTCGGGCGACGATGCCGGATATGGCGAACCGGCGCAACCGCCTCATGACCGACATGCGGCTCTTGCGACGCAGCGAGGAACTGTACCCTCGCGATCCGTTTGTTCTGTCGAATCTGGCAGCGATCTACCAGGAATTGGGCGATGCCGACAAAGCGACCGCCTACTTGCAAACGACCCTAGACGTCATCGGAGCCGACGACCCGCGACGCCCAAAGCTCATCGCGATGCTCGTACTCAATCTTGGCCGCCTTGGTAACGCTGAGGATGCGCTTGATCTTTGCGTCGAGGCTCGCAAGCAATTCCCAAATGACGGTGAGCTATTCCTACTCGAAACGATGGCACGCCGCGAAATGGGAGATGAGGCCCGGGCGGAGCAGATGTTGCGTGCCGCGGTCGACCGCGGTGAATCGTTCGTGGGCGTCGCGATGTCTCTGGTTCGCGGCCAGCTTGCCGAACTGTTGCGGAAACAGGAACGCTGGCAAGAAGCCGAAGCCGTTTGGCGAGCAGCCCTCATTGAAAACCCTGACTTTGCCGCCGCTCATGAGGGGCTGGCGACTATCTACTTGATGCAGAAGCGATGGATCGAACTTGACTCGGCCTTGGAACGGTTGAAGTCGATTGACTCGTTCGGCGCCGAGCTGATGAAGGCGCGCATTCACCTGGCCAAGGGCGAATTCGGCGCGGCCCGCTGGCAATTGTCCCAATTGATCGATCGCCATCCCCATGTCATGGCCCCGCGCCTGCTGTTGTGTAACGCCCTCATTGAGGAAGGCAAGGACTGGCACGCGGCCGAGCGAGCCTTGATCGATGTCATCGAGCGTTTACCGGATGATGCTGACGCCCAACGCAATCTAGACCTTGTCCGGCGAAAACTCGGTCGGGAACCCCTTGGGTGAATTCCTGCCGGCTGCCGGTTTGGGGCGCCCGTATCAGAATCCCGCAGATCCCGTAGAATAGTCATCTCAAGGCGTGAAATCCGGGCCGATTAATTTCGGTGAATCGCGACTGTAACGCCGTGGGGTCTTCGTCGTCTTTTTCCGGTGAAGGCGGATGCCAACCGATCCCTATGGTTTGACTGAGTTGTTGGCCCGCGTTCGATCGGGTGATGATGCGGCGCTGAATGATCTGTTCGGGCAGTTGCGGCCCTTTGTGCGAGCGTTAGTTCGCCGCCGGATTGCTGACGACGAAGCGGCTTCCGATCTTACTCAGGATATCCTGCTGAAGATGTTCCGCGGCTGGCCCAATTTCCGCGGTGACAGCGTTCCCGGGCTGTTGGCGTGGGTGAGGCAAATTACGGCGAGGACCTTGATCGATTTCGGACGCGTGACGACCCCACACCATGCGCCGTTGCCGGATGTTCGCGACGATCACGTCGAGACACCGGAGGCTACCCTCGAACGTGATGAGGAGATGACCCGGCTCCTGGCGGCGATCGAAAGGCTTCGCCCCGAGTATCGACAGGTCGTCGAAATGCGAATGATTGATGGCCTCAAGTCTGCCGCCATTGCCGAACGGTTGGGGCGAACTGAAGTCTGGGTGCGAGTAACATTCAAACGAGCGGTCGATGAACTAGCTCGCCGGTTGGGAGAATGACCCATGACCCGTGACCGTGATGCCAACGACGACTCGGACGACAACCCGTTGGCTGAGATCCTCGATGAAATCTGGGAGCGACTGCAACGCGGGGAATCCGTGACTCTCGCGGAATTCCAGCGACGCCATCCATCATTGGCTCGCGACGGCGACCAGATTCTCGCCCGATTCCAATTGATGGCTCGAGCAACGTGTGCCTTCCGCCACCACGATCGACGGCTCACAGACGAGATTGGTTGATCTGTTGGGCCGTTCGGGATCCAATGCGGCTTGCCAGCGGACACCACCAGTTTCCACCAACCGTTCAACGATTCCGTCGCCCGCGGAGGCTGTGTGGGAACATTCGCTCTTGTTCGAGATTCCCACTCGCATTGAATGGAATCGGTTGTAATGGCCCTGTCACGTCCAAATCTCTTCGCGATCGGGCTTCTTCGACAAGGGGCGCCGTGGCCCACAACTCGGCGACCTCGAGCGTATTCGGGATAAACGCCATGCGTAGTTTTTCGTGAATCGGTTGCCAACAGGTCTCGATCCCAGACTGAATGCACTCTCGATCGGTGGCAAACGCTATTGGCAGTTTCGATCGCCACAGGAAGCAGGCGGTGAGATTGTTCATGCGGAACGGAACCTGGTCGATGCCGTCGAGTAATCGTTGCGTGGTCAGGTCCGCGATTCCGCAGCCGGTGCCGTTGCCGTGACTCTCCGGCGATAGATCCAGGGCGCAAATCCGCGTGATTTTGGGAGACTCAAACTCAGGGGCCGTTTCCACGAGGAGTCGGCCGACGACGTTGGGATCGATGCCGGCGCCCGAGTAGTTCTTGCCGATCTCCCCGATGACGAGCAGATCGAGTTGGTCAAAGGGAAGCCGGCCCATGAGCAGCCGAGCCTTCTCGAGCAGTTGCGGTTCCACCGCCAGCACTTCATCGCGATCGACGAACTTTAACTCGGCGGTCTGCTCGTCGGCATTTTCCAAAATTGCCAATCCGCCGAGAAACGGGGTCTTGTCGAGGATAACGCGGAAGGACTCCGGCATCATGTCTCGCAGACCACGAAACCCCCACCGATGATGTTGGGATGCGCCGCGTTGCTTTCCGAATCCGATGACGGTCATCTTCAGAATGCCGCTTTCAAACGATCCGCGATAGTCGGTATGGGGCTTGATGCGCGAGATCGTAACGATGCCGTCGGCCGCCAACGCATTCTTGTCCCACCAGACCGGCTCGCCCCAGCTGTTGACGCCAATCTGAACCGCGTCCATGTCGGTGATGACAGGTACTCCCAGCGCGGCCTCGCTGATGCCAAGGTTCGACTCGGCCAATAATTCACGCTGACCCGCTGCCGTCGCGCCGCCGTGGCTTCCCATCGCCGCGATCACAAACGGGTCGAAGGCCATCTCACGCATGGTCTGGATCGTCGTGCGGATAATCGTTTGAATATTCTGAATCCCTCGACTGCCGCAACCGATACCGACTCGCGCGCCCTTCTTGAGTCGCCGAAGCAATGGCGACTGAAGCCACTGGTCGCGCACCGCGGCAGCGACATCGGCGACAACGGGTTGCGGCGTTGTCTGCCTCAACGGAGCGATGAGGGGGAACTCCATGGCACGATCCTTTCATGACGAAGTGTTGTCGATAAGCCGCGAACTACAACCGACCAATAATCTCATCCGGGCGAACCGTTGTCGTAACCGTCAACTGGTCAATGACCCGGTGCGCTTTGTATACGCTTTCCGTGAAAGCGTAGGCAGCATGCAACGGGCGATCGAACAGTTTCTTCCCATCGCGACCCATGCCATCAGCCACAATCAGCCGTCGTGGGGCGATCAAGCCGGCCAGATGCGGTACGTCGCCGGCCTTGAACAATCCGGGCACCAACAAGCCCATGCGAGTGCCATCGGGGTAAGGGCCATATGGAACATATGAGACGGGCGCCCCAACCGTCACCACCGACGTAAACCTGTCATCCATGAGGGCGCCGCTGGCGATGGCCACTAGCCCCGCCTGGCCCAATCCCACCACCGCGACTTTGCGACGATCAAACCCTGGTTGGACTGACAACCATTCCATGAGGCAGCGGATGTCGAAAACCCATTGGCCGAGTAACGGCCGGCCAACCCAGAGGCCGTGTTCGGCGCTGTTGTGATCCGACGTCGTGCGCACCTGGTCCCGAGACGGCGCATACTCACCGGTGGCCCGCAACTCCGGAGCGACAACAAGCCAGTTGCGGCGCACAAAGGCGGCGGCCAGGGGATGTTCCAATGCCTTTTTCCGGCCATCTAAGTGCACGAGAATACACGTGGGCTGTACCGGAGCGGGCGTTGCCTTATTGAATTGCGTTAGCGGAATCGGAAGCCCGCCCTCACCGGACAATTCGAAATCGATCGTCACGCCATCGCCGCGTTTGCTGGACGTTCCAACCTTGGCCACGAGACGCGGAACCTTGGGAAAACCGCCGAGAAGTTGAAGCAACTCTCGCCGCGAGGCCACGGCTGTCGATTCCCACTCCTCGGCATGGGTTGGCGGCCGTGAATAGGTTCGCGCGAGGACAGCATGTGCAGCGTCGGTCGCAAACGACGGCGGCGTCAGGAAATCGTCAGGCCTATCATCGGTATCCGGATAGCAAGCCAAATCCTCGGGAGACTCAACGGCGATCGGCGGTTCCGGGATCGGCTTTCCGTCGCCGCCCGTCGTCAGGTATTGCGTCATGAAGCCATACATGGCCTCGCGCATCGGCTTGTTGTAATCGTGCGCGGACTCGAAGACGACGTGACGAATCTGATCGGCAACATTAAAGAGGCGGAAGACGGCCGTTGCCCGCTCAATACTCTTGATGGCCTCGTTGGGGCTGAATTGGATGCTGTCGCGAGAGGCATTGATTACCATCAGAGCGCGGGGTGCAACCATACCCAGGACGTCGCCTTCTTCGCAAAATGTCAGGGCGCCTGGCAGGACCTCGCAGACACAGCATGCGGCATGGAGATAGGCTTGGTAGTTGCCCACGGAGCAAACCGGCACCACGGCTTTGATGCGTTCGTCCATGGCGCCCGCGTACATTGTCTGATTGCCGCCGCCCGAGGCGCCCGTGACGCCGATTCGATCGCCATCGACTTCGGCTCGCGACTGAAGGTAGTCCACCGCCCGGCGATTGTCGTAAACCTGCATTCCCAACAGCGTGTGCCCCGAGGGCCATAGCGTGCTGCCGTATAGGGCGCCGTGATAGGTTCCGCGGGCGGGCATGGAGTATCGCTCGCCGGAACCGAAAGCATCCACGGCGAGAACGACAAAACCCAGTTGAACCAATCCGAGGCAGCGAGCTTGGACGGTCGGGTCGCGACGTGCTCCGGCCCAATGCCCGTGAACCACGAGGACCGCCGGTCGCTTGCCCTTCGCGTTTGTGGGGATGTACAGATTGGAGGTGACGTAAACTCCCGGCCGGCTGCGGAAGACGACATTCTCGATCCGGTACGTGCTGCGGTCAATCGTGCCGCGAATTTCGGGATCCAGCGGGCAGGGGCTGTCGGGGATCGGCCCCATGGCGCGTTGCATGGATTGCACCAGCGAGGCCCTACGTCTGAGCCATGCGGCTCGGCTTGGAGGCGGGACGTCGCCGGCTCGAAGGGACTTCGCGTAAGCCCGGATATAGGAATCATACCGATCGGAGTTGGCAATGGGGTCTGGCATGATCGTTTCGTTCCGGCGAGGTTTAGGAAGTCGCTCGTCGTTCCATTTTCGCGCGAACTTCGGGAGGGAGAAACTTGCCGAGGTCGCCCTGAAACGCCGCGATTTGGCGGAGCAGGGCACTGCTTACATGGGAGTATTCGTCCTTCGCCATGAGGAAGATTGTTTCGAGTTCCGGGTCGAGGTTGCGGTTCATCAACGACATCGTGAATTCATACTCCATGTCGCTGGTCGTTCTCAAGCCTCTCAGAATAATGCGTGAGCCGGCTTCGCGAACAAATCGCACCGCCAAGCCGGCAAAGGCTTGCACCTCGACATTGGGAAACGGCCGCACGATTGTTCGCAGAAGTTCGACGCGCTCTTCAGCCGTGAACAGCGGCGACTTATCCGGATTGATGCCGACGCCGACAATCAGCTTCTCGAAAAGCAACGAACCCCGCCGAATGATGTCGAGATGCCCGAGATGGGGCGGGTCAAACGTCCCAGGGTACACAGCGACGCGATAACTCAACGACTGGCTCATGGGGTACCGTGAGTTCGGATACATTCCAGGAATCGGTCGATCTCTTCCTCGGTGTTATATGCGTGGGGGCTGACACGAATTCGGCCGGCGCGCACGTTGACAACAATCCCGGCCTCACGGCAGCGACGCTTCAGGACTTGGGGATCATGTCGCGGTGATTGTAATGACACGATTCCCGACCAGTCGTTGGCATCGCGGCTGCTGAATACCTCAAGGCCCGCTGACGCGGCGTGGCTACACAAATGGTCTGTCAACGCTTTCACGCGACCGGCGATAGCGCCAACACCAACTTTCAGAAGCAGTTCGAGGCTGGCGCCAAATGCTGAGATTCCCGCGAAATTCGCAGCGCCGCCCTCCCATCGTTCAGCCGATGGCTTGAACTCAAGGCGGATGTTCTGAAAATCGCTCTCGTTGACGACGCTATGCCAACCCACTCCGATGGGGTGCAGCATCTCCATCAACTCGCGCCGGATGAAGAAAACGCCAATGCCCTCGGGCCCGAGCAGCCACTTGTGGCTATCGGCAGCGAGAAAGTCGATCGGAGTTTGCCGCACATCCAGCGGCAGCGCTCCAAGACCTTGGATCGCGTCCACGCAAAAGTAGATGCCCCGTTCGCGACACAACGTTCCGATGGCCGTCAGATCGTTTCGATATCCGCTCGCGTACTCGACAAAGCTCAAACTCACGACTCGGGTGCGTTGGGTAATCGCCGCGGATAGATCGTCGATGAGAATGCGATTGCCACGACTCGGAACCGCCACAACCTCGACCCCTCGATGGCGGAGGTTGAGCCACGGATACTGATTCGACGGATATTCCTCGGCGGCGATCACGACTTGATCGCCTCCCTTCCAAGGCAACCCTTCCGCGACGAAGCCAAGCCCTTCGCTGGTGTTCTTGATGAACGCGATCTCACGGGAGTCGGCGTTGAGAAGTTGGGCAGTGGCGCTTCGCACGACCCGCGCGCGTTCTCTCCATCGCGAAAGGGCCGTTATGCCATTGCGGGCGAGGTCCGTGGCATATTCACCCAACGCCTTTACTGCCGGTGCCGGAAGGGGAGCCACCGCGGCGTGGTCCAAGAACGCCCAATGACGTATCACCGGAAATTCGTTGCGAAATGTTGTAATGTCCATGGTGCCGATTGTAAGCCGACCGCGATGGTGTTGCGATGGGAATTCCGCGAGGCTCAATGGCGACCATGCGGGACGCAGGCGTACAATCCGAATAGTCTCCCACGCGGCACCACGAGGATTACCCGTGCTACTGTCTGAACAAGGTGGAACGCCATTTGATCTGCAGTTTCGGCTCTTTGGCGTCCGCGTTCGCGTTCATCCGTTTTTCTGGCTCGTGAGCGCTATCTTTGGGTGGAGTTGGCTCGATTTGGGGTTTGAGTTTCTCGCCATGTGGATCGGTTGCGTCTTTGTGTCGATTCTCTTACACGAGTTTGGCCATATCTGGATGGGTCAGGCGTTCGGCAACTACGGTCACATTGTCCTTCAAGGCCTTTGCGGAATGGCGATCGGCTCGAGCGGCCAGTGGCATCGATGGCAACGAGTTTTGGTCTCGCTTGCTGGGCCGGGCATTCAGTTGATCTTCTACTTCATTCTGATGGCCATTTGTGTTTTTGGGAGCGTCTATTCGGGAGACTCGCTCACGGAGTGGGTTCGCTCAACGCTCACCGCGCGTGACCGAGGCAAGATCACTGAATTGCCGCGACTCGCCGAGGCGGCCCTCAACAGCCTCTTGTGGATCAATCTCTATTGGCCCATCATGAATCTGTTACCGGTCTGGCCATTAGACGGAGGCCACGTTTGCCGAGAACTCTGTACTTGGTTTTCACGCCAGAAGGGCATCCGGTATTCACTTATTGTCTCGATTGTTGTCTCGGTCGGCGTTGCCCTCAATTCTCTGTCGGGGAGCAGCGGTGGCTGGCATGTCCCCTACATCCCCTCGGGCGGCCGGTACTTCGTGTTCTTCTTCGGAATCCTGGCGTTTGAGAGCTTCCAATTGCTCATGATCGAGAACGCTCGTCGGTCTCGATGGGTCGAGTCCGACGAGCGCCAGCCTTGGGAACAGGATCCCGACTGGTGGAAGCGTTAGATCGACTCTACCCGCGAGGTTGATCCATCAGCCGAGCGAGTCGTTCGCTCAACTGCTCGTCGGCTGCTGCCGTCCACATGAAGTCGGGCGGTGGTCGGAAGCCCCCTTCGGCGGTGAACTGGGTCAACGGCACAGGGCTGAGGGCCACCGTTCCCAACAATCGGGCGCCCGCCCTCAACTCGAATGCCGACGCCTGCACAAGCTCGGACACATCGAGCGTCCCTGGCGCGAACATAGTTGGCCCGTCGGTGATCAGCAATTCTTGATCGCGCAGCAAGGGGGGCTGAACCGAACCCGGAACGGTTGCGTGGACCTGCAATTGAACAAGGCCCGCCATCCCTGCTTCGCTGCTGCCGATCATAAAGCAAGGCCCCAGCCGGCTGATAGAAGTCAACGGGGGAACCTGGCGGCACAGTCGAGCGCCCTGTTTTTCGTCAACCGCGACGAAACGTGTGTCGGACAGCCGCAACGACGAATGAAATGCCCGGCGGGAGATGGCCTTTAGCCGATTCGTCGCGAATGTCTGGTCGCCGACACGCCAAGTAACGGTCCAGATTCCGTTCGCCTTGGGGAGCTTGGGCGGGCTTGCGGTCACGAGTGCTTGGCGCGCCATCAATTGTGACGCGGTTAACGCGATCGGGACGATCACCGATTCGGACTGAGCTTCTTGGCGAAACTCGACCGCGATTCCCAAATCGGCCAATGGAGCAAGGCTGCCGTTGGCGTGCATCAACACGGCGCTCGCGGTCAACTTTCGAGATTGCGATGCCACAAACGTTTGGCACGCGACCTGATGACTTCCGAGTTGCACGAACACCGTCGGGAGATGAACACGTAACGACTGAAGGTAGTCAGAACTTGATTGCACGGGTATCGCCATTTGGGTAAGGCGATTGCCCCGGAATCGCAACTCGGCGGTCGTACTCGTCGGGGGCATCGCGAGACGAAATCGGATGTGGTGGCGTTCACCTGTCGGGCTGGGGCGTAATGACTCCGCCGCGATTGGCTCAGCGCCAGGCAACAGCAAGGTGAAATCAGCCTTGGACCGTGCGCCGGGCTGAAGGCGCAAGGTCGCTTCGATGAGTACCGCCTCCGCATTCCATGGAATGAGGGGGTCGTGCATCACCAACCCGGCCTTTTCATAGCTGAGATGAAGAGCCTGTGGTTGAGCCGGTTGCCGAGGCATCGGCCAGTGGTCGTTATTCATGACCCAGTCGTGCCAACGCTTGATCCAGGGCCACATCGAGATCCTCCGGCGTGGAGGTTGGGCCAACGGGCGACGCTGAACCGCAAATCAGACATTCGGGCGATCGAGCCACGCGAAACCGGTGCGGCCGGAACGGCTCCGCGAATATGTCGGGCACTCGCTTCAGTGACACCAACAGGCTCGAAAATCCGGGGTCGAACTCGGTGGGATTCGCCAGCAGTTCGAGCGTCACCAGGGCGTGAAGCCCTGCAATCGCTCCGATGGAAGCTCTCGATGCGGGGACGGTGGTCTCGACGACGTTTGCACCGGGATTCGAATAATCCGGCGCTCGCGGTTTCTCGACTTCCACCGATCGCCCAAGATGGCTCGCCACGCAGCCGTAACACGGCCCGCCGGGCCGAAACCAATGAACAAACCCACCAATGCCTCCCGCCAGTACCTCGCCCAACGTCCACGGTTTTCCGAAACGGCGCATCAGGGAGTCAAAGTGATATTTTGCCGGCTCATTGTCGGCGGCGCAGACGCCAATATCCGCCATCGCGATCAGGTTTTCGAATTCGGCTTGTCTCTCGGGATCGAGCAGATCGGCGATAATGGCGTGGACCGTCAAGTCCGGCCGCCGATCGTGCAACCAGCGGGTCGCGGCTTCGGCCTTGAAAGCGCCCGTGTCGGTTGCGGGGAAAAGGTGCCGCTCGACGTTGTGCGGTTTGAAGACGTCGGGTTCGACCAGCGTGACGTGTGTCAGTTGAGGCTCGCGGGCGATGAGATCGAGGACCGCCATCCCTCCGCTACCGGCGCCGACTTGGAACAAATGAGCCACGCATGACCTCTCAGTCTATTTTGCCTCAGGCAGGGGCCACTCGCCGGTTTCGTACCAGATTTCGTAGCACGCCAGCCATCGCCACGCCGCTTGAATCGCGAACACGCTGGTGAATCGCGAGGGATCCCACCGGCTGGTCAGACGTGTCGAGCCTTGCCTCCAGAGGCACAGAGTCTGATTCTCCAGCAAATGCGGGCAATGCTTCAGCGGGGTCACGACGCGAGTTTCGGGCGGCGCGGCCGGATAGCTCGGCGGCAATCGCGTCTCCAATTGATAGACGTTGTGGCCCGGCTTTAGGGCGTAACGCAACACGATAGCCCCACCCGACGGCACGACCCGGATCTTGAACGCCGGATCGCGGCCTTCATTGTAGCGCTCGATGACGGGAAACTCGACGACCAACAGCCGCCGCTTCCCCGCTTCAGTATCGAGAAGACCCATTGATAGCGAAACAATACGACCCGAGGGCGCAGGCGCTGAATGTGAGCCGTGGGAGTGAAAGCCCAGGCCAAGTCATGCCTTCACGAGCCGCCGGCTTCCGACGCCTACCGCCCTCGGCCCAAGGGTATTAGTAGTGACACGGGACCGACTTGATCGCGTTGATGACCTCGTCGTCCGGAACCTCGTCAGTGGCGCCCGCGAAGCTCGTGTCGCGACGATCCATCAGCAGCGTTCGGCCCGTGTCGGCGTTGCCTCGCAAGGCCGTAATAAGCTGCCGCCGTTCCGTGTCGTTGAGGGGACGGAAATCCATGGCAATCTCCTTCTCTGTGGAACATCTCCGAGAAACAACAACCTCTAATCAGTGCCGGCCAGTTCCGCCAGCAACTGGAAGATCGCTCGATCAATTCGCGGTTCGTCGATGTCAGCTGTCAACAACGTCCCGCTTCGAATCAAGAAGTAATGCACCGACTTCGCTCCGACAACCGCTCGCAGGGCGCTCTCACCATTGGGCAACGGAATCGTCACGGTTAGGGCCTGACCATCCGCGATCGAGAACTTCACTCTCGCCAATTGTTGGGCGAGATTGTCGAGCCGATCGGCATTCGCTTCCAAGATCGGCCAAACGCGTCGCAATGAAGTCGCGAGGTCCGGTCCAGGTTCTAATACCACCTCCAGCGGGCGATAATTTCGATCACTCGATCGAAGGCTATACCAGGTAAATCGGTGGCCGCCCTGAATCTGCGTGTTTGGTCTTGGCTGCCGGACTCCCTTTGTTGTTTGGGGCGGGTCTTCGATGGTGCCAATCCCGAATACGCCTTCGGCTCCTCTTAGTTGGTTCACCCAAACCACATCGCCGCGATAATCACCATCACTTGGATGACGCAAGCTGCCCGGGTGGGTGTGTACCACGCCGAGCATCGTAAGCCGCCGGTCGTGTTGGCGAACGAATCGGCTGGCGACGGCCTGTGCGTTGCTATTGAATCGCACATGGGCCTCGCCGGCCTCACTCTCGATACCGGCTGGGATTGTTGCCAGGGCTAAGGCCTCATCTTCGCCTCGAATCCCCAACAGAATCCAGCCGGTTTCGTCGCGGCTGCGCGCCCCGCGCTGATGGGCTTCGTATTCGTCAAAGAGCATTTGACTGACGGCTTCCGTCAATCGTAGACGCTGTAAGGGGCGATAGTTGGTGGAGGTTGCCGCGGAAGCGCCCGACAACTCTGGGCTAAGGACGCTTGCCGTTTCGTTACCACCCAAGGCGCGTCCCAACTTGTCCAGCAGCGCCCGGATCCAGTCCATCGCAATTATTGGTGGCATTCCCCCCAGGCCGTCTTCAATAAATCGCGTCTTCGGGGGAGTCGGAAGTCGGTCGTGGCTGGGGCGGGCGTCATGCCAAGCCAAAGCGATCGGCTACTGCTCCTTAACCCTTCCCATCATACGCGACGGACCCGCGACGCGCCAAGGCGCGACATCAGATTTGTTGGTTCAGGCGCTTCCGCGAAAAACACGCCTTGGTACACGAGGCAACCACAATCAGACATGATTCGGTCTGACGGATGCCTGAATAATAGTTTTGCCGCCACGGACCGGGATAACGCTCTATGCCAAACGCGCATTCAAACCGCAGCTTACGGATCTGGTCCACCCGCGATAGAATCTCATTGTTGCCGTTGAGATGTTGGCAAAACGCCCCGAGGATCGCGCGATGTTTCGTTGGGCTTTGATCATTCTCGTCCATCTTCACGCAGTGGGGCAAGCCGCAGAGATTCCCGGCCAAATCGCGGGAACCGTGCGCTATACCGGCGTTGTTCCGCCACCGACACGGATTACTACAACCGACGGCGGAGTCATTATGCATCGCGACCTGATTGTTGACCCTCGGACCCAAGGCCTCCATCACGTCGTGGCCACTCTCGAAAATGCGCCGGCCCAGCCAAAAAACCATGGCGCCAAGCCTGTCTTGATCGATCAACGCGACATGCTTTTTCTGCCGCGGGTGATCGGCATCCGGCACGGCACACCGGTCGTGTTTGAAAACAATGACATTTGCAACCACAACGTTATGGCCGTTTCGACCGTTCCTGCCAATCAAATAAACGTCTTCGTGACGCAGGGTAAGCCATTCGAGCACGTTTTCGAAGCTCAGAAACACCCGATCTCGATTGGGTGCTCGCTCCATCCTTGGATGCGGGCCTGGGTGTTCGTCGTGCCGCATCCTTGGATCGCAGTTACCAATGAGCGTGGCGAGTTTCGGTTGAGCGACGTTCCGCCGGGCAAATACAACCTCTTGTTGCGTCATCCCGATGCTGGACACTTGGAGCGCCATCCCGTGGAGGTCGAGGCCGGAAAGAGAATCGACCTCAAGATCGAGTGGAAAAAGATTGGCGATAAGGAATCGCGTTTGGCGTGTCTGATCGTTGAGGGCCGCCAGCGTACGATCGCGATGCGATGAGCGGTCACCTCTCACGCCTGCCGGATACAAGCTCTCCCAACCGTCGCCTGTCGCATGACGCACTCTAGGGTTGCCGAACGATGAGGCGTTGATTGGCCGCCACCTTGGAACGTATGATGGCGCCTTTTCCGTGCGGCAGGATTATCTTCAAATCGACGCTGGAATGTGAACCCAATCCGAAATGGGCGAAGGCCTCCTGACCGGAGCAATAACCGAAACCAATCGCAATCTCCCGAGCCGCCAACAGTTCGCCGGCAGTGTCGAGCTTACCGCTCGGGTAGCATAGGATCTGGGAGCCAACGCCCATACGATTGACGCCGTCTTTCCCATCGACAACCACGTCGAGCCAGTTGCCTCCGGGCGTTTCATTCTTGAGCAAGAGCGATCGCGATTCGATCCACCAGTTGGCTAAGAAAAGGTCGAGCCGGCCATCGCGATCAAAATCGGCGCTCGGCCCCGCGGCCATGTAGATTATCTTCTTCTCTTTCAGAATCTTGTCGAACAATTGCCCCGATCGTCTGATGGAGCGATCATCGGTTGTTGGGAAATCGTTGACGGCCCAGGCATCGTTGCTGAATCGTGGCAGGCCGTCAGAAACTCCAAGATTCTTGAAAATAACGGGGCAGGGGGCGCCATTATCGAACTTCACGATGCTGCAATAGATATCGGGCCAACCATCGTTGTCGAAATCCTGAATCTCAACATGGGGTGCTTTCATCGCCAACGGTTGAAGGCCGGCGGAGGCCGTCACATCTTCAAAGGTCGGCACGCCGTCCTTGATTCCGCGATTGAGGTAAAGGCGAACCGGCGCGGGCGTCGTCCAGGGGCTTTTGAAATGATTCCCGATGACCACGTCGGGCAGACCGTCCCGATTGACGTCTCCGAAACAGACACCGGCCGGCGTATCCTCAGCGCTGGAGACGTTCCACCGAAAGACTTCCCGAGACCCCGGCGCTTCCCGGAAACGGCCCTTGCCGTCGTTAAGGAATAGCCGGTGATCGCCGCCGCCGTGGCTCAGGAAAAGATCGGGCCAACCGTCGCCATTGACATCGGCAACCGCGACCGCCAACCCGCCACGTCCCACCGGCAACCCAGCCTTTTCGGTGACGTTCTCAAAACGATAGTCGCCCAGATTCCGATAGAGGACCGCGCCGGTCTTAACTTTGGGCGAGTAGTACTGCTCGCACAAAATCAGATCGAGCAACCCATCGCCGTCGAAGTCGAGGGCTGCCAACCCCCGACCCTGATAACCCGGCGGGCATGCACCGGACTGTTTGGACACATCAACGAACTTTCCCATCCCGTCGTTGCGAAAGAGCCGGCTTGGAATCGCCAGAACCCCATCCTTCCCGTGGGCGCAGTGCGAGACGAAGAGATCGGGCCGGCCCTGGTTGGTCAGGTCCACGAACAACGCGCCGCTTCCAATACCCGAAATTTGAAGTTGCGTTTGATCGTCGCGGCGGAAACGGCCTCGCTCATTGCGAAGAAGCATCGCGGGCTTGGAGCCTTGATTGTGAAATGTGCCGACAAACAGATCGGGCCAGCCATCTCCGTCTACATCGCCCCAGGCCGCTGCGTGGCCGCGGATACCCGCGACGTGAGGGAATAGCCCCACCTCGTCACCCGCATCGCGAAATCGAAATGGATAATCGGCCCACGCCGCCGTCATTGGGACAGCGATCAGAATGATAGCAGCGAGGCATCGGAATCGTGGCATGAGTCGCTCACGGGAACAAGTCGGGCAGGGCGAACATCGATCTTCGGTGAGGCGCCGCGGATCATGGTTGTCGTTCCGAGGCGGGAATATGAATCACGGTCAACGCACAGCAATCCCAGGCGCGGCCGCCGCGATTTGCGTTCCATGTGATGTAGAGCTTGTCGCCGGCCGGGTCGACTGCGGAACTAAACGTGCCCACCAAGGTGACGCCATACTTTTCCTTGTAAAACGGGTGCAGAAACGCGATGACCTTCTTCTGCTTCGTTCGGACGTCAAACTGAATGACCGGCGTTCCATCTCGATCGGCGCCTCCGTGTGCGCCGGGAATGTAATAAAGATAGCGCCCTGTGGGGTCCGCGTCGATCGACGTAATGTAGTTGGCCGTTCCCACGGCGGCCGAGCCAAGCACCGTGGCTTTTTCAGACTTTGTGTCAAATGCAAACAACAGTGACTCTCCGCCCTTGGCACCTTTGGACACGGTGTAGACGATACCTTGGGGCGTCTCCTGCGTGGCGGCACGGAGGCCAAGTTCCACACCAATCTTGACCGGGGCTTTGTCCATTGACGGGTCGAAGCGCATCAAGGGGCCGACCATGTCTTCCTTGCCGGCGACGTAATAAACGCGGCCGGTGGAACGGGCGAAGATCATATAGCGCGGCGGGCCATCCGGGCCGGCATACAACAGCTTGCGATTCGGAATGTCGTAAGCAAAAAACTGAACGCCGCCCTCGTCGCCCATGCTGCCGGGCGCCGTACCCCCGTAAAAGATGAGGCGGTCAGGGTCGAGGACACTGTTGGGGATACAGTGATTGGGGACCGGTCCTTGGGCGACAATCTCGCTCTCGCCGCTCTTCGGATCACAACGGATGATCCAATCGCCCTTGTAATGATAGGCCGCTGTCGTCACGGTCGTTGAACCGCGATGCGTCGAAAAATACAGATACCCGTCGCGGCCCATGTCGAGCCGCCCGTGAATCTTGCCAGGAGTATAGTGCCCCGGCGGAAGGCCCAGCCGCTTGGCGACATCGACCAAGTGTCGAAACTCCTTCGTCACCGGATCGTACTCGAATACGTGGGCGGTTCCTGTCCCGTGGGCGACGCCTCCTTTTGCGTTGGCCGCCAGATGATCGCCGATCGATGCATAATACTTCCCATTGATGGCGAGGCTGTCGCCCCAATTCGACCAAGGTTTACCTTCGTAATCTTGCTTGGGGAAATAAAGGAAGTCGATCGTCGGTGGCGTCTGTGCGATAACCGTATCTTTGGCAAGTGTCGAAGAATCTCTCAAGAAACCCTCCGATGTGTCCGTGGCGAAGGGCTTGCCATCCGGCAGTCGTGGTGGAAAAGCCAGCGCTGCCTTTTTGGGCGACTGTTTCTTCGGTGTTTGAGCGTTGCTTCCCGTTATCGCTGTCAATAACGAAAGACCGGCAGCGAATCCCAACATCGATCGTCGTCGTCGCATGTCATCATCTCCTTCGTCAACGTCAATTGAGGCTATTGTGAAGCCGCTGCCTCGAAATCACAAGAAGTTTCTGGCACCAAAAGATTCAAGAATTTCAATGTCTCGTGAGAGGCGGAGGCAAGGGCCAGGCTCATGGATGTGTCGATCGAGGTGTGCCGAATGACCGCCGGGTCAGTTTCGGACTGCCGCTTGGCGCGATGGGGGAGTTGTCGTTAAACTCTCTTCACCCACATCCAATTGCCTCGAATGCGAGAACCGATGAAAACGAGCAAGCCGGGCCTCAAACTCTCCAATCGACCGCGTTCGCGGAAACTCTCGTTGGAACAGCTCGAGGATCGACTGGCGCCGGCGACGATTGAAGGCACGGTTTGGCATGACCTGAATCAGAACGGCGCTCGCGATGCCGGTGAGCCGCTGCTCGCGGGTCGCACGGTCTACCTGGATGTGAACGGCAATGGATCGTTCGACGCAGGAGAGTCGTCGCAAATCACCGGCGCTAACGGCGACTATTCCTTCACCGGCTTGGGGGCGGGCAACCATGCCGTGGGCCTCGTTGGGCAAGCCGGTTGGGTGCAGACATCGCCGCGTTATCCATCGTTGACGCCCGGTACGGTGACGTCGGCGATGTTGCAGGGTCGCGGACCGCTCGGAGGCGACGCGGTGGCAACGGCCGTTTCGCCGACCAATTCGAGTCTCGTGTTGGCGGCACTGGCGTCGGACACCCACGACGGCGGGTTGTAGCGCTCCACCGCCGGCGGAGCCTCCGGGATTGAATTGCCGGCGTTCATTGAGCGCCCGGTCATCTCGGTCGCCATCGCGGCCAACGGCGCGATGTATGCTGGCACCTACGACGGCCTGTACCGCAGCATCGATGCCAGTGTCAATTGGTCCAAGATCGAGATCAACGGTCAGATTACGTCGATCGTTCACTCGACCGCGCCCCATCCCACCGATGCCAACACGCTGATGGTTGGCACCAACGACACGGTTCAACTCGATA
>CAZESP010000070.1:0-22966 GCA_964515185.1 uncultured Alcaligenaceae bacterium | reverse complement strand
ACGCTCCAGCGGCGGAAGATACTTGCCATTTTCTTCGAACTGCGGAAGTTGGGTTCGGATTCACTGCGACCGCCACTCTCAACTTCGGCGCGCCACGTTTCCCGGCGAGGTCGGAGATCAAATCCGGGTGGTAGTAAATCACCGGTTGGCCGTCGCGCCGTGCCTCGACTGGTTCCAAGTGTCGGTGGCTAGTCGCGAGCGGGGCCGATATTGGCATTGCGCCGGAAGAAGTTCGCCGGGTCATGTTTCCTTTTGATCTCAAGAAGTCGGCGGTGATTCACGCCGAATATCGATGGGGAGCCGGCGCTCGTTTCGTAAGTCTGGTAATTGGCATAGATGCGTTCGTCAGTCGTCGGTCGAAGACTGCGTAGCCAATCGTCCATCCACGCAAAGCGTCGGTCGGCGGCCTTCGGATCGCTCCAACTGCACGCGACTCGCAGATGGATGGAATGAGCCTGACGATGCGGGAATGCGGTCGCGTCCGAATTCACTCGACAAACCTGACCATGCATATAGTGGCTGAAACCCATGATCGTGTCGGGCGGTGACTGTGCCAATCGATCAACGAAAATGTCGATAATCTCATCCGTGATACGATCGCGATAAACCGTTTGAATCGCTCGGAACTCTGGCGGTGAGGCAGTGCCGGGATTGGTGGCGGCCGCCTTTTCGGCAAGGGCGGCGAAGGACTGAAGTTTCACCACGTCTTTGGTCGGCAAAGCAATGGTTCGAAGCGTTCGAAGAATGCGCTCGGCCTCACGCTCCGTACCAGCATGACAGAGGCTGACAAAGACGCCGCGATTATCAGGTGTGAGGTTCAATGACGCTTGAAATTCATCCGGCGCTTCGTGCATGATCTCGCGAAAGCCACGAATGACGGCGCGTGCATCGCGAACGGAATAATGGATGTCGCCTCCCACGATTGGGCCGATGGAATGGAGTCGGGTCTCGAACGAAGTTGTCACGCCGAAATTGGCACCTGCTCCCCGTATCGCCCAGAACAAGTCGGGGTCTGTCTCAGCGTTTACCGATAGGGTTCGTGTATCGGCGGTGACGAGTCGTGCTGACATTAGGTTGTCACAACAAGCTCCGAAAAGCCCGGAAAGCCAACCCAGCCCACCGCCGAGCGTGACGCCGGTGGCTCCGACGCCGGGGCATTGGCCAAAAACGGGGACAAGCCCGTATTGACCGGCGACCCTGGCTGCTTCACCGCCAAGTACTCCGGCCTGAGCGCGAAGAACACGCCGCTCACGATCGATGTGGATTTGTTTGAGGGACGAAAGGTCGATGACAAGCCCATGGGAACAACTCAAGGCCAAATGGCTGTGGCCACCGGCGCGAACCGCGACTTCCAGGTCGTTTTGGCGTGCAAATTCAACAGCGCGCGCCGCGTCTTCCTCGTGCCCGCACCGGACAATGGCGACCGGGCGCGATTGCGTTCGCGGGTTCCAATAGAACACGCGGCGAGAACCATCATAGCCGCGTTCATCCGGCAAGATGAGCTTCCCCTTAAGCTTCGCGCGCAACTTTTCGAAAGCGCCAGAACCGATGGCGCGGCCATCCGCGCTGAGATGCCGACCAACGCTGACAACGCAACCAATGCTGCCCGCCAGTGCGGTGGATCGCCTGAGGAACTGGCGTCGGGTGGACTTGCTCATGGGGATCTCAAGGTAGTCGGAAAAACCGAACGGCGCTCCGGGTTTGGTCCACCTTATATGAAAGGCATTCGAAAAACATGATGCCGACATGAGTCGATCGATCATTCACGCATTGATTACTTCTTTGCATCACAAACGACGTCGAACGCCTTGAGAGTTGGATAACCCGGGGACAATTCTACTCCGCCGATTTGACGCGGCACCGGCAGCAACACGGGGTTTGCGTGAGAGCGAGACATGGCCGGTTTGTTGGGCATGTGATCTTGAAACCTGCCAAGCAGCGCGACGGTTTCATGGGCGAAATCCGGTCGCCTCCATTTCAAAGGTGAGCAGTTGACCCTAAACGGCCGCTCTGGATCGTCGTCCTCAAACGAGTGCAAGTTCCTATTCTTGATGCGTCGCTGTTTGTGCTTTGTTCGTCTCGCACTCAATATCGAGCGAGTGTATTGCTGATGCCCGTTACCTTGAGAATCGGACCGGTCGGCGTTAGAATTTCTAATACCATGGTTATGAAACTTCGAATCTGCATCTTGATGTTGACTCTCGCCGTCATCGCTTTGGGTGTCATGATGGCGACTCAAAAGCCAACGCGGCTCAAGAAAGAAAGGACGAATTTCCCTGTGGACGGACGTGTGGAAAAAACCGAGGTTGAGTGGCGCGCGATTCTCACTCCTGAGCAGTTCCGGGTCACTCGCGAAGCTGGAACCGAGCGGGCATTTACTGGTGAATACTGGAATACCAAGGATGATGGGGTCTACCGATGCGTTTGTTGTGGGCAAGTGTTGTTCGACAGTCAAACGAAGTTCGATTCCGGCACGGGCTGGCCGAGTTTCTGGGAACCAGCCGACTCGAATCGTGTCGAGCTTCATGAAGACAATAGCTGGTTCATGAGGCGGACAGAGGTTGTTTGTAGCCGGTGCGATGCCCATCTGGGGCATGTCTTCGATGACGGCCCACGCCCGACGGGACAACGTTACTGCATCAACTCCGCGGCACTCAAGTTCGCCAAACGCGAGGGTGGAGACGGTTCGCCGTCGAAGAAATGACGTCGAGAGCTTTCAGGTCAAGCCCGAACGCCTTCGCCGAGATCCATCGGCGGAGGATGCCCGAGTCTGTTGTGGGAAGGGCCACGGTTGTGGGCAGGAAAAGTGTCTAAAGATGAATGCCGGAGACAGGACTTGAACCTGCACTGCCAGTAAAGGCAACCAGGCCCTCAACCTGGCGCGTCTGCCAATTCCGCCACTCCGGCGCGGCTCTCACTTTCAAGATATGGCGATTCGTAGGGTAATTTCAAGACCCGCAGGCACCAAATTTCGAGGTCATTTGTCGGTCGATGCACGGGCGGTCAGCATCTCTTCGTGGGCCATCTCAAGATGTTGCCAAAACACCCGGAGTCTCTCGCGTGAATCCGCCGGCAAGCCGGACCGAGCATAGGCCAATTGAGCATATAGATTGGCCAATCGCGGAGCCTGTTCTCGGATCGACTCACAGCCCGCGGCGACGCGATCGGCAAACTCCAATGGGGTCTCTTGCGGCAGCCGAGCTTGTTCGTGTTCAAAAGCCCATGCCTCTAAGGCGGCAAAGCTGTACTTGATCAAATCCGCTGGAGATTGCAGCGTGGCGTTTCCGTTGTCGAAGGGGTTGGCGAAGGATGCGAACGATCGTCGTCGGCGAATGGGAACCGGCGTTTCAACGATCTCGGTCGGCTCCGAATTGCCGCGACGGCCGAACAGTTTCTCCCAGAAGTTCTTGAAGAAGTTCAACACGTCTCGCGCCCACTGCGTGAACTGGGCCAGGAATCGAAGACCATGGCGAATTAGGAAGACAGCAACGACTATCGCCAGGATGCCGAAAATGATCCACTTCAGAATGGACGCGATTTTGCTCAGCACCGGCGGCGTCGACGGACTCCGCGAAGACGATCGCGACGAGGCGTTTCGCTTCGACTTTGAGGCCGCGGATTTCTTTGCGGGGCTGCCGCTACCTTTGCTGGCGTTGTCCGAGGCTTTTTTTCCGCCTTTGTCCGTGCCGTCTTTCGAATCCTCGGCGTTTTTGCCTTGTGCATCATCACCTTTGCCGTCGCCTTTCTTGCTGCCCCCCTTGGCATCCCCTTGTTTGCCGCCGCTAGCATTTCCTTTGCCGTCACCGCTTCCCTTTTTGGCGTTGTCGGTGGCCTTGCCCTTGCCGGCCTCTTTGCCTTGACCGCTGCTACTGGCGTCGGATTCGCCGTCGTCGGACGATCGATTGCCTGCGTCACCGTCGTCCTTTCCTTCGCCATCGTCCCACGGTGAGAATCGCGAAGCTTCACGATCCTTCGACATCAGCCCAGGGATGTTGACGAGGGGATATTCCGAACTGGGTCGGGGAAGCAGGGCACCGCCAATGAGGAAAAGCGCGATCAACCCGCCGCTGATGGCCAGCCACAAACCCGCCATCGATGCCGGCATGGTCAGATTTCGCTGACGTAAGTATCGCCGCAAGCCCAAAAACGTCGTCGTCGAAAGCAGGCCCATACCGCTTGCGACGTAGACAACCATGGTCCAAAACGTGAATTGCCGACTCGAAGTGTCTTCCGGTGGGACGAGTGATTGCCCCAGCCCGAAGATCGGAAGTGCCGCCAATGAGAAATAGATAACCCATATACCGGGCGTGTGTGGCTTCTTCTCTTGCGCCGTGCGGTATTGCTGATAACGTTGTGCCCATCCAAGTAGGCCGGGGGCTGACTTGCGCTTCCGGGAAACGGGAGCGCCGGCCTCGGTGACCGGCGATTCAAACGGGCGCTCGATTGAGTCAATTCCCGCTGCCTCAAGAAGACTCTGATCCGACGCATCTCGCGAATCATCGATGAATGTGCAGTCCCAGGTTAGCTTCGAGGTACTCCACCAGATGAGTGCGAGGATGCCGAGGTTGACCATCCATCCGAACTGTTGCAAAAAACTGCCGGGCGGATATTCGACAAAGCGAAGCATTGCGACAAAGGCCGCTGCGCCGAGAGCGAGAGAATAGACCGACGCCTTTACACTACCCATTTCGATCGAGATGCGAGCGACTAGGACCGAGCCGAAGACAAAGAAAAACGCTGTCCATCGGACGCGGCCGGCGTAGGTTCCCCCGTAACAGACCTCGATCAAAAAGAACGCGAGACTGCCAACGAGGGCCATGATGAGCGCCGGGCTGATGAGAGCGGCCACCATCTCGGCCAAATCGGCTGAATCGCGTTTGTCGGCCATGAGTTTCGCCTGCCGGGATTCGGTAAGGTCATATGAATTCTACATGATCGCCGGAACAGTTTCCAAAGGCCGTTCGGCGCCCGAAGTACCCGGTGCCGACTCTGAGGAAAAACGGGCGAATCAGAAAGGGAACCATGCCGCGATTCGGATCGCATTTGTCGAGCGCCGGTGGCCTCTACAAGGCTTTGGAAAAGGCTGTCGAATACGGGTTCGAGTCAGTCCAGCTCTTTACGAAGTCGCCCAGCCAATGGAGCGCCAAGGCAGTTACCGACGACGACGCTGAGCGGTTTCGCCTGACGATGAAAACCACGAAAATCCGCGAGATCGCCGTCCATGATTCCTACCTGATCAATTTGGCGACGACCAAAGACGACGTATGGCAGCGGTCCATCGATGCATTTCAAGACGAGGTCATGCGAGCCGACAAGATCGGCGCTAAATACCTCGTGACGCATCCGGGCGCCCATTTGGGTGCCGGCGAGGAGATTGGAATTGCGCGTGTCGTTGAAGCCCTGAACGAAGTCATGCGCCGATGCAGCGATCAATCGGTGCAGATTCTGTTGGAGACGACTGCAGGCCAGGGGACAACCCTTGGACACCGGTTTGAGCATCTGGCCGCGATGCTGGATGGTGTGGACGTGCCGGCCCGGTTCGGCGTTTGTTTCGATACGTGCCATGTTTTCGCGGCGGGTTACCCACTGTCTCCAGAGGCCGCCTACAAGGGGACGATGGCGGAATTCGACAAAGTCATCGGCCTGAAGAAACTGAAGCTGTTTCATCTCAACGACAGCGTCAAGGAACTCGGCTGTCGTGTCGATCGACACGCGCACATTGGCAAGGGGAGCATGGGGTTGGAGCCATTTCGGCTGGTGGTGAACGATCGTCGTTTTAGGAATCATGCGATGATTCTCGAGACGGCCAAGGAAGTCGATCCGGAGCTGGGCGATATGGACGCGGTGAATCTGGCGACTCTTCAGAGTTTGCGTGCCGAAGCTGAATAATCGCTTCAAGCCGTGGAATTGGGCAGCCGATAATGTTTGTTGTCAAGGTCAGATTGTCTCATGACGAGAAGTTTGGCTTCGACCGGCCCAACAGGTCGAGCGAATTGGCCGACGGGGACGGTTCGACGGCGAGTGGAGCGGCATCCAGGGAGGATGGTGCCGGTCTGCGACGAGTCGGCCGTTACGGACCGCCGCTGCGGTTCCCCCGAAGCCGCGACATGCGGCGGGCTTCCCGCCGGCCGACCGAGGGGCTCCGGTTTTCGGTTCGACACCGCGACCTGGCTCTCCCTGACCTCACCCGCTGGGAGTAACACCCCGAGCCGTGTCCGTTGCCATGACCCGCCGGAGACCCCTCCTTTTCTCCCTCTTGAATCCATTTCGCAAGCCCGTATTCATCTCATCGTCCGTGGCGATACCTCTTACTCCAATTAGAAGTCACATGAGCGAACTTGCCATCCAAGCTGTACATGCCCGAGAAATTCTCGATAGCCGAGGCAATCCGACCATCGAGGTCGAGGTTTATCTGGATACCGGTGCCATCGGCCGCGCCGCCGTACCCAGCGGAGCCAGCACGGGAACGCATGAGGCTCTCGAGCTTCGAGATGGTGACAAATCACGGTATCTGGGCAAAGGCACCTTGAAGGCCGTCAACAACATCCATGAGATTGTTGAACCCCAGCTCATCGGCGCCGACGTCACGGATCAAGTCGGCATCGACCGCATTCTCTTGGAGCTAGACGGCACACCGGACAAGAAGAACCTGGGTGCCAATGCGATCCTCGGTGTCTCAATGGCCTGCGCCCACGCTGCCGCGAACGCTCTGGGGCTGCCGTTGTATCGGTATCTTGGCGGCGTCAACGGAAAGTACCTTCCCGTGCCGATGATGAATGTCATTAACGGCGGCAAGCACGCCAGCAGCACGATCGACTTCCAAGAGTTCATGATCGTCCCCACCGTGGCGCCGAGCTTCCGCGAAGCTCTGAGGATGGGAACAGAGGTCTTCCACAAACTCAAGGAGGTCCTGCACTCCAAACACCTCAACACGGCCGTGGGCGACGAAGGGGGCTTCGCCCCCGATTTGAAGTCCGCCGATGAAGCCCTCGATCTACTCTCCCTGGCCGTGAAGAACGCCGGATACGAAGGCAAGATCGACTTCGCCCTCGATGCCGCGTGCAACGAACTCTATGAGGAGGGGAAAGGAAAGGGCTACTGCTTCTACAGAAGTAACAAGAGTCATATCGCAACCTCTGACGAACTGATCGACCTCTGGAAGTCGCTCTGCAATAAGTACCCCATTCGCTCGATTGAGGATGGTTTGGCCGAGGAAGATTGGGACGGCTGGCAGAAGCTGACTCGGGAACTTGGCGGAAAGGTCCAACTGGTGGGCGATGACCTCTTTGTCACCAACGTCGCTCGCCTCAAGACCGGAATCGCCAAAGGCGCCGGTAACAGCATTCTCATCAAGGTGAATCAGATTGGCACGCTGACCGAGACCTTTGACGCGATTGAGTTGGCCAAACGGCATCGATTCACGACGATCATCAGCCATCGCAGTGGTGAGACCGAGGATACGACCATCGCGGATATCGCGGTCGCCACGAATGCCGGGCAGATCAAGACGGGTTCGGCCAGTCGAACCGACCGGATCGCCAAATATAACCAGTTGCTGCGAATCGAAGAGAATCTCGGAGACGATGCCCGATTTGGAGCCGAACTTCTGCCGTGGTCCCGATAAGACTCCCGAGGCGTCGCGGCGCCCCGTTGCTGTATTGGTTGTCCTTGATGGGCGCCTTGGCTTTGCTTGTGTTAGTTTTCATTGCTCCCTGGATTGATTCCGGTGGCGATTCGCCGGAGGGTTGGTTATTGGTGCTCAGGCTTTTTGCCGCCGATGCCACGGTAAGGCGAGTCGGCATTGCCAGTTCGATTGGTTTGGCGGTCACGGCATTCGCGTTTTTCCGCGCACCCACACGGTCTCGAACCGACACCGGGATTCACTAGATGCTTCATTGGATTTCCGAACCTTCGACGTCGACCTATATGCTCTTCGCGGCGATGGCGGCTATCGGCCTCCTGGCCGGTGTGTTTTTCGGCGGCTTTTCGCGAAAACGTGACCAGAAACGCGATTCATCGCCTCTCGGGCGAATCGGTGCCATTGCCGGGGTGATCGGCGTCTTGCTTTTCGTCGGGTTGTACGTCGGCGATTCCGTCTACGAAAGCGATCGTGAGCAGATCGTCCGGAAGATGAACGAGATGAGTGCCGGCGTTCAATCGCGAAACCTGAATGCCGTCTTCGCCAATATCTCGGAGTCCTTTCGAAAAGGCGGAACCAGCAAGGCCGCGTTGCGAAGCCTTGCCGATAAGGCCCAGATGTCTCACCAGGTCGATGAGGTCGTCATTTGGGGTATCGAAATGGACCGAGTCCCAAAAGACTCTAAGCCTGTCGACGTCGATTTTCTTTTCAAGGTGAAAGGCTCGCTGTCAAGCGGCGAGTTCTTTCGCGGCAAGGCGACGTTTGTTCGCGACGCCGACGGGCAATGGCGAATGCAGACGTTTGATGTTTTCAACCCGGCCGCCGAATCGCGAACGCCAATCGCGATTCCCGGACTATGAGGTTAACCCGGACTCAGTGTCCAATCACGCATCGTTGCGAGCATGTCGCGTCGGGTGAGATCGAATTGGAGCGGCGTCACGGTAATGTAGCTCTCAGATAATGCAGTCACATCCGTATCCGGATGCGGGTCGGGGCATTCCAAACCTGGGCCGGCCCAGAAATAGATTCGACCACGGGGATCAACTCGCCGGTCAAAGGCCTCGGCATACGGCGCGATATTTTGCGGCACGATTCGCACGCCTTGGATTGGTCCTTTTTCGAGGCTGGGGATGTTGATATTAAACAGGGTTCCCGGCGGCGGGTTCTTCGCGAGGATCTGGTCGATGACGTTTCGGGCATAGTTCGCAGCCAGGGCATAGTTGAGCGGTTTGGGCTTGGTGTATTCGAGAGACACCGCAATGCTGGTGCGGCGATAGAAGGCGGCTTCTATCGCGGCAGCGACCGTGCCCGAATACAAGACATTGATACCGGCGTTTGAGCCGGCGTTCATTCCGCTGATAACCACATCCGGAGCGTCCGGAAGCAATTCGAGCAGTGCTAATTTCACGCAATCCGCGGGCCGGCCCTCAACCGCCCAGCCGATGAACTCCTCGCCATCGAAGACCTGTTGAACAATCAACGGCGTCAGCAGCGTGACCGAATGCCCCACGGCGCTTTGTTCTCCTGCGGGAGCGACGACCGTTACATCGCCGAGTTTCTTGAGTTCCTGCCGAAGCGCTCGCAACCCAGGAGCAAAGATGCCGTCGTCGTTCGTCAACAGAATGCGCATTCCGGGTGCCCTCAATTGTCTTGGAGACGCTTTCGCTGGAGCGTGTGGAGATAGTGCTGCGCGAATCGGTGGGCCTCATCGCGAACGCTTTGGAGAAGTCGCAACGCGGAATTGCGACGTTCGAGCTTGATCGGTTCAGACTCGCCCGGTCGATAAATCTCCTCGTCTCGTTTCGCCAAGGATATGAGACACGGCGGTTCGATCTGAAGCAGATGAAACACGTCAAGGGCCGCGTTAAGCTGGCCTTTTCCGCCGTCAATAAGAATCAGGTCAGGGAAAACCTCGTCCTCATCCTGCAGGCGGCGAAAACGGCGGCTGACGACTTCCCGAATCGATGCAAAGTCATCGATACCCTCGACGGTTCGGATCTTGAATCGCCGGTATCGCGGCTTGAATGGAACGCCGTCGATAAAGGTCACCAAGGAGGCAACCGTATGATCGCCCCCGTGATGAGCGATGTCGATGCCTTCGATCACTCTCGGCGGTTTCGGTAGTCCGAATAGCCGCCGCAATCCCATCATTCCCTTGCGGGGGTTAATGTGAAACACATGCGGCTGCGCGTCGCGATCAACGTCGCCTCGGAGTTGGAGCGTCTTCAACGCTTCGACATCGTCACGAATTCGGGCGGCTTTCTCGAATTGCATCGCTTCGCTGGCGGATCGCATTTCGGCTTCCAATTCGCGAATCAGCCGCGACTTCTTGCCTTCAAGAACCAGCCGCAGTCCACGAATCTGTTTGCGATATTCCTCACGGGTCACGCGGAAATTGCATGGAGCCGTGCATTGGCGAATGTTGTGCAAGAGGCAAGGCCGAAACCAACGCCAGCGATCATCCTTAGAGCGAATGTCGAGTGAACACGTGCGAAACTGAAAGATCCTTTGAAGAACTTGAAGGGCAGCGCGCAACCCGCGAACGCTTGTAAACGGCCCATACAGTTTCACGCCACGACTGCGTGGCTTGCGAGTGATTTCAACGCGGGGGAATTCCTCACGCATCCAGATTTGCAAATAAGGAAACGACTTGCCGTCTTTCAAATCGGTATTGAATCGAGGCTGAATGTCCTTGATAAGCCTCGACTCAGTCAGCATGGCATCAACTTCCGAGTCGCAAGCGACGAAGTCGATGTCTGCAATGTGCTTGACGAGTTCGGCAGTTCGATGATCCTCGGCTGCCGCCTTGTGAAAGTAGCTCGATGCACGGTTGCGGAGGTTTTTCGCCTTGCCGACATAGATCACGACGCCAGCCAAGTCCTTCATCAGATAGACGCCGGGGGTGGTGGGAAATGTACGCACCTTATTGGCGGCGATCGATAGGTCAGACATGGGGCTACCTCCTGCTACCCATATCGTAGCAGAACCAAAGTGGCCGGATTGCCCGGCCAGTCGATTCCGTTGAAGCCTACCGGCGGGCAATTCGCTCTTTGCCGACCCACGGCCGAAGGATCGCGGGGATTACAATCGATCCGTCCGCCTGTTGGTTGTTTTCGAGAATCGCCACAATAGCGCGACTAACGGCAACGGCCGTCCCGTTGAGGGTGTGGACGAAGTGCGTCCCTTTTTGGCCGGGTTTGCGATAGCGAATGCCGAGCCGCCTCGCCTGAAAATCGGTGCAATTGGACGTGCTCGTGACTTCACCGAATTCGCCATTCTCTCCGCGACACGGCATCCAGGCTTCGAGGTCGTATTTCCGATACGCCGGCCCGCCAAGGTCGCCCGTGCAGGTGTCGATGACGTGGTAAGGAAGTTCCAGTCCCTGGAAGATTTCTTCCTCGATACTCAGCAACTCGAGGTGAATGTCCTCACTCTGATCCGGTGTGCAGAAAGCGAACATTTCGACCTTCGTGAATTGATGAACACGATAAAGTCCTCTCGTGTCGCGCCCGGGGGCGCCGGCCTCGGTCCGAAAACAATGCGACAGCCCGACGTATTTCTGGGGCAAGCTCAATTCGTCGAGAATCTTGTCGCGGAGCATGCCTCCCAAGGTGATTTCAGCCGTTGCGATCAGGCATAGGTCCGAGTCGGCGATCGTGTAAACCTGTCGTGTCTCGGGGTTCGGATCGCGGGGAATGAATCCGATGCCTTCGAGGACATCGACCCGCGCCAAATCGGGCGTGATGATGGGCGTGTAACCGTGCGAGACGAGTTTGTGAACCGCGTATTGAGTAAGAGCCAGTTCGAGAAGAGCGGCCTCGTTCTTCAGGAAATAGAACTTCTGACCCGCGACCGAGGCTCCCGCCTCGAAATCCACCAAGTCGAGGGCTTCCCCGAGCGCCACATGGTCTTTCGGCTTGAAGTCGAACCTACGCGGCTCACCCCAGCGTCGGATTACCTTATTTTCAGTTGCCAATGCTCCAATGGGAGCATCGGGATGCGTCATGTTGGGAATTGTCAGTAATGCCGCGTGAAGGCTCGCTTCGACTTCTTTCACCAGCTTTTCAAGACCGGCGACCTTTTCCCGGAGTGATTTTCCCTCGGCAATTAGCTCGTCTTTCTTGGCTTTGTCCTTTTCCTTGGGGATTAGCTTTGACACCTCATTCTGACGTTGCTGCAACAATTGAGTCTCTTGAAGCAGTCGCTTTCGCTCGTCATCGAGTTGGACAACGGCGTCAGGGTTGGCCTGAACGTTACGGTTTCGGATATTGGCTCGAACGGCGTCGAGATTGGCCCGAATGAAGGCGGCATCAAGCATGTTTGGCACCGATACGGATAGCGGACGGAGGCCCGGAGCTAAGGACGCTGATCCATGGGCACGTAGGTAGCGTCACGTTTGCCCACGTAAATCTGCTCGGGGCGGAAGATGCGGTTTTGCTGCAACTGTTCGAGCCAATGCGCCAGCCATCCCGCAGTACGAGCAATTGCAAATATCGGCGTAAACAGATCGGTCGGGATCCCGAGCGACTGGTAGACAATCCCCGAGTAGAAATCGACGTTTGGGTAGACGCCTTTGGGTCCATAAATCGGAACACAGACTCGCTCAAGTTCCACCGCGATGTCGTAGGAAAGCGGCCGAGCCGACTCCGCGAAGACATGTTCAGCAAGTTCCTGAAGCACCGTAGCACGCGGGTCTTTGACCTTGTAGACTCGATGGCCCAAGCCCATCACCTTGAACTTCGGATCGTTTTGGCGCTTCCTGTCAAGCCACGCCTTGACCGCCGCCACATCGGGTATCTCGGTGAGCATCTCGACGACTTCTTCATTGGCTCCACCGTGGAGCGGGCCCGTGAGCGTGCCGACGGCGGCGCTCACGACGGCAAACGGATTTGCCAACGTCGATGCGGTCACCCGTCCGGAAAACGTCGAGGCATTCATCGTGTGTTCGGCATGCAAGATCAAGCAGGCGTCGAGAACCCGCGTGACGGCCGGCGACGGCTCACGCTCGAAAAGCATCCAGAAGAAGTTCGCCGCATGTCCCAAATCAGAACGCGGGTCAATGGCCTCGTTCCCATGCCGCAACCGGTGAAAGGCCGCGATGATGGTCGGCATTTTCGCGAGAATCCGCACCACCGATTGCCAATTGCGGTCGGTATTGGTAACGTCGCGCGCCGGATAGAACATACCCAGGGCGGCTACGGCCGCCTGCAGAGCGTCCATCGGGTGGCCGCCTTCTGGGAGCGTCTTTAGCAGGTCTTTGATCTTGTACTTGATTTTGCGGTGCTGGCGCAGATCATTCTCAAATTCCGCCAACTGTCGCTGAGTCGGCAACTCACCCTTGAGCAGCAGCCAAGCAGTTTCCTCGAAACTGCTTGAGCGAGCCAGCGTCTCGACCGCGATTCCCCGATACTCCAAACGGGCGCGAATGCCGTCAATGAAACTAATGGCCGACTGAGCGACCGGCACGTCTTCAAGTCCCGGTCGTAACTCAAGCGAATTCATGGTGATTTCCTGGCCCGGCGGGAGTCAGATGAACATGGATTGAGATATGGTCCATTTGCTTGGTCGGCCAGCCTGTCTCGCTCAGCCGCGTTGACGCAAGATTTCACGGACGCGCATCAGAATCTGACCAAGCATGTTCTTGCCGCTGCCGTCCCCGCCATCGCCCCAATAACTATCGCGTGCGGTGTGTTCGACGATCTCCGCGTCGCCCGTGGACAAAAGGATCGCCCGAATATCGTGGTGTTGTTCAAACTTCGCGAGAACCACCTCCAACATGATCTCGTCGCGTATCGCGTCCCAATCGTCTCGCCGGGCGTGTTGTCGGGAGCGACCCATCCGGGCGGCAATCATCGGCGAAGGAGTCAGGCGAATCTGCTCTTCCCGGTCGGTACCGGCGAACTTTTGAGCCTGAAAATAATGCTCTGACGTTGGCCAGACTTTTCCCTTTAGAACAACCGCGTGTCGCGAGAAATTCGAGAAACACCCAAATTCTTCTCGGGTCGAATAAAAGCTGATACGCGTTTTCATCGATTTCCCCCTCATGACAGACAGAAAGTGTCGGCGTATCTCGACAGGATTGACGACGAATTATACCCTGTGCGATATCCACAGTGTTTCTTGATCGGGAGCCTCACCATGACCTCATTGCGGTTCCGACTTGTCACCTCGATCGCCATTCTGTTGGCCGGAGCGACGATGGGTGCTGCGGATTCACTGCCGAACGCCGACAAGTTGACGCCTCAAAAAGAGATGCCCGATCTGCTCACCATGTTCGATGGCACCAAGATCAAGTCGGTCGCCGAGTGGGAGCAGAAGCGGAAGCCCGAGCTGCAAATGCTGTTTCAGCATTACATGTACGGCTATCTCCCGCCGCCTCCGATGAGGGTCGTTGCCAAGATGGGTTATGAAAACAAGAAGGCATTCGCGGGCAAGGCGACGCTTCAAGAAGTCATTATTTCCATCGGCCCCGAAGGGGCGCCGCCGATCCGGTTGCTCTTGGTCATTCCCAATGGACGCAAAGGGCCGGCACCCTGTTTCGTTGGGATGAATTTTTGTGGCAATCATGCTCTTGTCGATGATCCGAAAATCTCGTTACCGGATGCCTGGATGTACGACCGCTACCCTGGCGTTGTCAAGAATCGAGCCACCGACGAGGGACGCGGAAAACAAAAGGACGTTTGGGCCATTGAGCAGACCATCGATCGAGGCTATGCCGTCGCGACATTTTACAACGGCGACATTGACACGGATCGCAAGGACGTCCGTGAAGGGATTCGGCCATTCCTGGCAGCCAAGGGGCACAAGCCGACTCCTCACGACGCCGGCACAATCGCGGTCTGGGCGTGGGGCGTTCAACGCGCGGTCGATTATCTCGTTTCCGTTCCAGGAGTCGATCCCAAGCGAATCATCAGCGTGGGGCATTCGCGACTCGGAAAGACCGCCATTGTCGCAGCGGCCTTTGACCCTCGAATCGCATTGGCCATTCCGCATCAGGCCGGTTGCGGCGGAACGGCTCCGAATCGCGGAACCGTCGGGGAATCCGTGAAGCAGATCAACACCAACTTCCCGCATTGGTTCAATGACGCCTTCAAGGACTTCAACGGCCGGCCGGAGCGGTTGCCGTTCGATCAGCACGGGTTGGTCGCGCTGTGTGCGCCGCGCCCGGTGTTATTCACGAATGCCGTTGAAGACACTTGGGCGAATCCCGCGGGACAATTCGACGTGCTGAAGGCCGCCGCGGCTGTCTACAAACTCTACGGCGTGGAAGGTGTCGGCAGCGAGTCGATGCCGGAGCCGGGCAAGCTCCTCGATAGCCGCCTCGGGTACTTCATCCGCGCCGGAAAACACTCGATGACGCCCGAAGACTGGAAGATCTTCGCGGATTTCGCTGATAAGCAACTTGGCAAGAAGTAGCCGATAAGCCCGCGGCGCGAGCAAGGGAATCCTTCGCTGGCGCGTCGGGCTTGTGGAATGCGACTAACCCATCAACTTCGCAGTGCCTTCGCAATCTCATCGGCCACGGATGTGATGGAAATGCGGCGTTGTTGGCAGGTGTCGCGGTCACGGATTGTTACGGTCTGATCCTTGAGCGTGTCACCGTCAATCGTAATGCAAAACGGCGTGCCAATCTCATCCTGCCGGCGGTAGCGACGACCGATGGCGCCGCCATCGTCATAGAAAACGTTCCAATTCTGCTTCAACTCTCGATAGAGCCTCTCGGCGATTTCCGGCATGCCTTCCTTGTTCACTAACGGCAGAATCGCCGCCTTGATCGGCGCGAGACGCGGGTGGAACTTCATCACGAGGCGCGATTCTGGTTCGCCCTTGTCGTTGGGCACCATATCCTCGGTGTACGCCTCGCAAAGCACCGCCAGGGTGAAGCGATCTGCTCCCGCAGATGGTTCGATCACATGCGGAATGTAGCGATACGGCAGTTTCCCTTTCGCCTCTTGCTCTTTCTTCTTGTCACCGCCGTAAGCCTTCTTGTCGGCCTTGGCCCACATCTCTTCCTCGAAATAGGTCAAGTCCTTGCCGCTATGCTGCATGTGCTGCTTAAGGTCGTAATCGGCGCGATGGGCGACGCCTTCGAGTTCCTGCGGCTCGTCCGAGAACGGGAACATGTACTCGATGTCCGTTGTGCCGACGGAATAATGGGCCAATTCATCGCGACCTTGTTCGCGTGGCCGGAGGCGCTCGGACTTGATGCCGAGTCGTGTATACCACTGAATCCGAACGTCGCGCCAGAACTGATACCACTTCATCGACTCGTCGGGGCGGCAGAAGAACTCAATCTCCATTTGCTCGAATTCGCGGCTGCGAAAGGTGTAGTTGCGCGGGTTGATCTCGTTGCGAAACGCCTTACCAATCTGAGCGATCCCGAACGGCAACTTAACGCGGGAACTGTCAAGCACGTTTTTGAAGTTCGCGAAGATGCCTTGGGCCGTCTCGGGGCGCAGATAGGCGACGGCGGTGGCGTCTTCCAGAGCACCGACGTAGGTCTTGAACATCAGGTTGAAGGTTCGCGGCTCGGTGAGTTGGCACTTGTCAAACTCGCCGGGGCACTTGCTCGGCTTGAGCGGGCACTGCATGCCCTTGATCTGATCGGCCCGGAATCGCCCCTTACAGCCTTCCGTGCGACAGTCGATCATCGGGTCGCTGAAGCCCCCGACGTGCCCGCTCGCGACCCAGACGGCGGGGTTCATGATGAGCGAGCAATCGACGCCCATCATGGTGATTTCTTCACCATTGGGACCCGGTGGCGGGCACCGGACCATGTCGTGCCACCAGGCGTCTTTGATGTTCTTCTTCAACTCCACGCCCAACGGGCCGTAGTCCCAGAAACCGTTGATCCCACCGTAAATCTCGCTCGACTGGAAGATGAACCCGCGGCGTTTACAGAGCGAGACCAGTTTGTCCATGTTGTCCAAGGCCATGACGCTTGCACTCCGTCGTTAGAACTTCGCGACCCGTTAACGATGGCCGCGATACGATTCGGTTTTAATTCAACGATTCCAATGATGCTTCAGCACGCCCACGCTGCCGACCGTTACCCGCGCCGGGTCTCGTTGAATCTCCGGTACAAAAGCGAACTTGTCGACGTCGGCCGCAGCCTCAATGTCGGCGTCGAAGCCCAGCCGTTTCAGGGCTTGTCCACCGCGGCCCAATTCCAATGCCTCCCGGAGCGTATGGCCGTAGGTCTCGAACGAATCCCATGCCAACCGGGCTGAGTCATTCAGGACCAGCTCGAATCGATCACACAGCACATCGACAAATGCTCCGGCCAAGAGCGTGTCCTCGAAGCTTGGCTCACCATCGCTGCCGGCGCAGACTATTTGTATCGGAGACGAGTCGGCCGTCAGTTGTTCGCAGACGGCGCTAAAGTTCACGAAACCCGCGACCAGTCCTCGTTTCGCTCCCATCACGCGGATCAGGGCGCGGGTGCCGTTGGTCGTGGTCATTATCACCGTTCGCCCGCGACATTTTTTTGCCGTGAATTCCAACGGCGAATTGCCCAAATCGAAACCAGCGATGGGCTTCCCTTCACGCTCGCCCGCCAACAGGACCTTTGCGGGCCGCATCTTCTGAGCGACCGATTTCGCTTCATCGATCTCCTCACAGGGAATGATCGCCGTGCAACCGGCTGCTAAAGCGTGAATCATCGTGGTCGTCGCGCGAAGGACGTCGATAACGATCGCGACGCTCTGGGCGAATGCACTCGATGGAGCCAACGACGGCAGGAGGTGAACCATGAGTTCGCGTTCCGCCGCCATAGACTCTCACCCTCGAATTCGATGGATCCATCATAGGATTGTGGCATGATCGGGACAGGCGCTCCACCGGGCGACGATTGGATCCAGCCAGGTTCTGACACGCCACGTGTGCAATCAATACCTCGAACGGAACCCGCGAATGGCGACCGAATCCACTGATCCCGACCGAAACCGTTTCCCGCCACGAGCCATCGTTTTCGATTTCTATTCGAATTGCCCTTGACACAAGCCAGCAAGCCGTCACAGTGTAACATGACGATGTTACACTGGCCTGAGCTGACGATGTTTCTCGACATTCGACCCAAAAAGAACGACTACCCGATCTACGAGCAGATTGTCTCCCAAGTGATCTTTGGCATCGCGTCTGGACTGTACGAGCCGGGGACCCTGATCCCAAGCGTTCGCGAGTTGGCCCTCCAACTTCAGGTTCATCCAAACACGGTGGCCCGCGCGTTTCAGGAACTGGAACGGCTCGAAGTCGTCGAGTCGAAGCGAGGGCGCGGCATGGAGGTCACCGCACGAGCGCCGGTAATCTGTTCGGCGAAACGGCAAGAAAAGATACGCGAGAGGATTCGCGACGTGCTTCGCGAGGCGGTCGCCAGTGCGCTACCCGCCGATGAAATCGAGCAACTTGTTGCCGACGAACTGCGTCGGGTGAATGGCAAACCACTTCGTTAACCCATTCGATCAATGGCTGTGGCGAGAACCTCCATGGAACACGTCATCACGACTGACAAACTCAGCAAACGGTTTCGGGACAAGGTCGCAGTCGATCGGCTCGATCTGGCGATACCAGCGGGGGCCATCTTCGCCTTGCTCGGCGATAACGGCGCCGGCAAGTCAACGACAATCCGCATGCTCACCGGGCAACTCGAACCAGACACGGGCAGCAGCCGAATTCTGGGGCAGGACGCATGGGCCAACGCGGTCGCCTTACGCCGGCGCGTTGGTTATGTCCCGGAACGGCCGCGATTTTACGACTGGATGACCGTACACGAGATTGGCGGCTTCGTTGCGGGATTTCACACTTCCAGTTATGGCGGGCATTATTAGCGTATCACCGAAGCCTTGGGTCTCGATCGTTCTGCCAAACTTCAGAATCTGTCCAAGGGCGGATACGCCAGGGTCGGCTTGGCTCTGGCTCTGGCGATTGACCCAGAGGTACTGATACTCGACGAGCCAACATCGGGGCTGGACCTATTGACGCGTCGCGATTTTCTGAACAGCATGGTCGAATTGGCCGGCGATGGTCGCACGATCCTGATTTGCAGCCATCAGATTGCGGAAGTCGAGCGGATCGCATCGCATGTCGCGATTCTCCAAGATGGCAAGCTGCTCCTTGCCGAGCCGATCGAAACGTTAAAGTCGCGATTCTTGCGCCTGCGGTTGCGTTATGACGGGACGCCACCGGACCCGCCGGGTTGGGCACGGTGATGGAACGCAATGGCTACGGGCGGCAAATACAGACGGTGCTGCGTGACCCGAGTCGCGATGCCCTCAATGCCCTACGAAACACGCCGGGTATCTCTGAAATGGAAGAATCTCCCCTGGGTCTGGAAGAGATCTACACCGTACTATTCGCCGGCGCCCGTGGCGCCGCCCGGGTTCTGGCGCATCGGGAAGGGGATCAACCATGACACGTTTGATGCTTTGGAAAGACTATCGAGAACTGCGAGTCCCGCCGTTGATCCTCACGGCATTTGCTCTGGCTATCGTCGGCGCCATGCCCCGCGTATTGGACATCGATTCGACAGGAGTCCGAGTATTTGCCGTGTTGTTTGTCTGGCTTGGGGGATTGGTGACCGGCGCCATGATGCTGGCCAACGAGACTGAAACCGGCGGGCAGAATCTGCTCGAACAACTTCCGCTGACGCGTTGGCGTGTATGGTGTTCCAAGTTACTCTTTGCGGTTGGGGTGACTGCAATTCAAATGGTCGCCGTCGCCATTGCGGTCATCGTGAACTCGCAAGGGTCGCCGCGAATGGGTGACGATGCCGCCGCGGCGATCTTCTATGTGGTTCCGCTCGCCGCATTCATTGGCCTGGGTTGGGGGCTGATGGGGTCGGCCTTCGGTCGATCCGTTTCGACGACTATTAGTTGGGGGCTGGTCGCTCAACTGGCTTCGTTCGCGGTTGCGTTGTTTCTATTCGCCGCGGTTGGCATCGTAATTCGGTTAATCCTTCGGTCGATCGAATCCGTGACGCTCGATTGGTTTCTGTTTTATGTCGGTGAAATCGCCGGCATGTCGCTGGCAGCGATCGTGTTCGTTCTGCCTTATGCCATTTCGTATCGGCGGTATACGGCCATTGATCGGCGACGCCAGATGAAATCGATGCAGCGCGGCCTCATGGGTCGCGTCGGCGGGCGGGTGGCGGCCATTCGGTCTACGCTCTGGCTCGCCTGGTTGCAGAGTCGGCGATTCCTCCTTGGCGGAGCCATTGCTGCCGTCGTCATGGGGCCGCTGTTGTTTGTCGATCCCATTCCCATTTGGGTGGTGTGGTCATCCGCGGTCGGCGTGGTCGCCGGAGTGGGCTTATCGTCTGACGAACATCGCTATGGTGCCCACCGATTCCTGGCGGAGCAACGATTGCCGCTGGGCTGGATTTGGCTTGGGAAATTGACCATTCGATTCGCTGGTGCCGCGATCATTTCCGCACTGACTCTAATGGTCGCGGTCGGCGCTGCCCGGCTCGTTCACGCCTTGGATATCCGATGGGGAGGAGAGACGCGGGGAATGCCGACCTATGCGAAACAGTACACAATTGCTCAGAGTGTCGGCCTTAATATCATCATTTTTCTGCCACTGGTTTACGGCCTCTCGTTTGGCAGCCTTGCGGGGTTGTTGTTCCGCTAGCCGATTGTAGCAATCGTCGTCGCTCTCATGGCGTTGCCGCTGTGCATGGCCGTGTGGTTGCCGTCATTGGTTGCCGGTGGGTTCCCAACGTGGTAACTGCTTGTAATTCCCGCCATGGTCCTTCTGGCCGCGCGCTGCGTCGTTTGGGCGTGGGGCAGCGACAGAATGGCCGCGCTAACGTCGATGCGGCGTGTGACGATCGTGTTGGGATGCGTCGGACTGTGGATCGCGGCCGTCATCGCCATGCGGGCCTACGAAGTTGCGCCGCAACCTGAACCATTTGACGTGCCGGCGTATCGGGCAAGTCTGACCGAGTCCGAAAAGAACGACCGTGCCAGGATGCTGAAAGCCGCCGCCGCGCAGTTCCGCAACACTCATTTGTCGTGGCAGGTCCGAATGGACCCTACGCCACAGCGAATTAACTACACGGAAGTGAAACAAGGCTCCAAGCAATGGAATGAGCTGTCACACGACCTCAAATTGGTCAACGTCAATGGCTGGCACTCCGAGTTCTTCTCACCAAAGTTCTCCGCTCAGCTCGAGACGATGAGTCGTGAAGAATGGTTCGCTCAAGTCGTCGAGGCATCAAGACGACCGGCAGGCCCAGTCGAGGATTTTTCGCGCGCAACGCGGGACAACATTTTCGTATCTTGGGTCTGGATCGACGGGTTGGCGTCTGTCATTAACGCGCGAGCATTTACAGATTCAGGCAAAGGGCGACCATGACGGATCGCTCGATCTGTTGGCAACATCGCTGGCTGTGTCGCGCAATTGTGGCTATTGCGGTTCCCATCGTTATTTCAGCGCCGGCCTTGCCATCGAGAACAACACGTTAAATGCGTTAGGCCATTGGACAAGGGCTGCTTCGGGGCAGCCGAATCTGCTGGCGAAAGCCGCGCAACTCTTGGAACGCCATGAGGCCGAACGCCCGTCACCCATCGATTCCGTAAAAACTGAGTACTTGATCCTTCAGAACAGCTTGGCTGACCCGATTGGATCAATGTCTTGGCGATGGTTGCATCAAGTTGGTGTGCATCATTACGAGAACGATTGGCCCGAGATGCTGATCGTCGCCGCCGTCATTGCCCCTTGGGAGAAATCTCGGCGCGATCGCATTGTCAACCGTTGGTTCGCGAATCGCCTACGAATGGCGGCCGCCAGCTATCCGGCACTATTTGATCGACTTGACGACCTACTGTTGCTAGGTCACGTCCGTGAACCCAACGCTCCGTCCCTCGGTCTGCCTGAGGCGGTATCTGAGGCTGGAAAAAAAGAATTGAGACGCTTGAGGAGCCATATCGCGTCCGAGTTGTTATTTCAGCGACCGTTCGCGGAAGAGGGTACGGACATGATTGCATATCAGAGCTTCAGTGCGACGTGCCACCTTCGAGCGACGATGATCCAAACGGCCCTAGTTCGCTTTCACTCGCAGAATGGCCGATTCCCTGCAGTGATTTCAGAGCTTGTGCCTGAATTTCTCAGGGCGCTGCCTGATGATCCGTATTGCGAGTTGCCTTTCCGTTACCGAATTTCCAACAACGACTTGATTCACTGATGGGCCGACGATCACGAACGCAACCTTGAAGATTGGCGAGCGATGCACCCGGACGCGTTCCCCAAAGCGGGGAAGGACCGCGATGGAGCGGCAATCCAGTCCGGCTCGGGAATTCCCATCCAGGGTTCGCTCTATCGTCGCCGCATCAAGTCGGGTACGGCGATCATCTGGAGTGTCGGACCTGACCGCAACGACGACCAGGCGCGACATCAAGGATACGATCGCATGGGAGCGCCGGGGCAATTACAAAAGGGCACCGACCTTATCTGGCTAGTACCTGCTTTGCCAAAGAAGTGACTACGTCGCGAAACGACCGATGATTCGATCGACAGCGTCGGCAATGGCCTCGACTTCCGCCATCGCTCCGGCACCGACGTCGCCGCAAGCCAACTGTTTCGTCACGGGCGCCACAATATGGAAAGACCGGCAGGCGTCGTTGATCGCTGGAATAATCTGATCTTGATCCAAATGATCCGGCAACGGCCCGCCACTGAAGTCGAGGGCGACTGACCGAAGATGGCGCTGGGTGGCCGGATGCTCCCACATCAACGTGTTCATCGCTGGCGCGACTACGACGGGCCTCGCCGGATCCCACGCTCGCCATACACATGACAGGCAGTTGTCACAGATTCCGGCTGCCATCTTGGCCAGTGTGTTGGCATCGAGTGGCGCGATCAGCAAGAGATCGGCCCAGCGTCGCAACTCAATATGCCGAACCTCATCGCCGCGCTGGTATCGTCGTCCCTGTTCGCGACCGGGCCATTCGTCGTCGTCAAGGGTCACTGTCACGGATTCGATCGATCGTGGATCGAAAAAATAGACCGCCGCCCGTGTCGCGACGACCTGAACATGATGGCGCCGGTGAATGAGTTCGTGGCATAGTCGTTCCGTTCGTATGGCCGCTACCGATCCGGTGACGCCGATGAGGACATTCGCCATGGTGCTTCCTCTTGCGAACAGGGCATGGTCGCGTATTATATCAGCAGTCGAGGCAGGCACCGGAGAGGTGGCTGAGCGGTCGAAAGCGCCGGTTTGCTAAACCGGTGAGGGGGATTAACCCCTCCACGGGTTCGAATCCCGTCCTCTCCGCTTGATATCAAGGGACTTACGGCAAATGTCGCCGTGGGTCCTTTTCTTCTTCCAGA
>CAZESP010000069.1:0-23448 GCA_964515185.1 uncultured Alcaligenaceae bacterium | reverse complement strand
CAACCCTACGCGCGGCGACCAATTCCCAGATATCAACGCCCCGGCTGATCCTTCCGCGCTGAAGCGCTAAACAAATACAATAAGAAGTTTGTTCGAGGAGTGACAACCATGGATATTCGCAAAATTCATGAAGCTGCCTGGGCAACGACTGTTGCCGTCGTGGAATTACTTCAAATCGAAACGGAGCGTGAATTCCATGCGATCTATGATCGCATTCGTGCCGGAATAGAAGCTTATGAGCTATTCAATGAGCGTGAGGCGATTCGTTTACTGCGGACCACAAAACCATCTAACAATTGACGCAGAATGAACCTTCTTACCGTTAGGGAAGCGGCGATTGTTCTTCGGTTGTCTTCGGCAACCGTCTACGCTCTTTGTGCAGCTCGCAAGCTTCGTCATCAGCGAGTGGGCGTCGGACGAGGAAAAATCCTGATCCCGTCCGACGTTATTGCTGAATATCTCGCCAAAGGCACGGTCGTTTCCGCCGAGGCTCATCCCGCCACCTTTTTGAGTGCTTCTCGCAAGTAATCAGGCGATTGCGAGAGATGCTGGTAGGTCTTTGCGATCATGCTCGGGTCGCGATGCCCCATCAGGATCGCGCAAGTGAGCACGTCCACGCCCGCCTTAAGCATTCTGTCCAACCACGAGTGTCTGAAATGGTACAAGCCGTATTTGGGTGCGAGTTTCGACGCCATCGCCTGTCGGCATTTTCGGCGAGCTTCTTCTCGAAGTTTTGCCGGCGACTTGCCGTTTATCCGCAACGTCAAGATCTTCGCGGCGATGTCATCAGTGGAAGGCTCCAGCCCCTCGGCTCTCATGCGAACATAGCCCATACGGTGTTGCAACCGCACGAACTCGCAGTTTACCGAACTCGTCGTCCAGGGCTGCCCATCTTGATTGAGAAAGAGTCTTCCTTCCTTCCGACCGTTGATCAATCGCTTAACAGTCAACGCAGCTATCTCAGTCAAGTAAACGATGCGTGGCCATTTACCGCCTTTTGCTTCTTCCGGTGGGTAAACGATTCGTTTACCTCCAACGTCATAGTGCCGGATCTCGGCTTTCAGAAGCTCTTGCGGGCGGCAACCAACTTCCCAGACTACGGTGACCAGACACCGGAACTCATCCAAGCGAATGAAGGAGAGAATGATTTCGTAGTCCGCCGGCGAGATAATCACGGTACGTCGACTCGCTCCCGGCTTTTCGTAATCGCAAACCGTGGAGTGCGGGATTCGCCCGCTCTTTTCACCCCAGCGCATGATTCGCTTAACGGCTTGCCAGACAGTTCGTGCGGTTCCTTTTTTCCAGCTAGGGTGAGCACTGATCCACTGCTCGACGTGGAACGGCTTCAATTCGCTTACCGGAAACTCCTGGCCGAGATGCCCGACAAACGGCAAAAGCTTAACCGAGTAGAACACTTTCGTTTGCGCAGCACGCCCCTGGAAGCCAGAAGCCAGAAACTCCTCAACGAGTTTCCCGAGCGAGTAATGCTGAACACCAGGAACGATGAATCGCTCCGCGCGTTTTTGGGCGACCATCAACTCATCGAACTTTGCCCAGGCTTCTTTTTCGTCCGTACCAAGACGAATCTGGCGACCTTCGAGTTGAACGTACCAAGCCTTGTGGGACTTTTTGTAAAACGGTTCGCGGCGTCGCATAGGAGGGAACCTCAACGGTGACCGTGATGAGTCTACCGCTCGCGGATCGCTGAGGTTCGCGTTCGGAATGCCCCAGAAGTGCTGGAACACGTCTGGGGTTTTTCTTTTCGCGGACAAATCGCGGACAAGAAAGTCAGGGTTGTCGTCAGTCCTTGCTATTTCAGTACGCCCGACAGGACTTGAACCTGTAACCTTTGGTTCCGAAGACCAATGCTCTATCCAGTTGAGCTACGGGCGCGACTTTAGAATCGTATCAGTCGAGACAACCCTTCGGCAAGGTGATTCCCCACACTTGCTCGCGCTAAGTGCTCCACGACCCGTCACACTTGCTCGCGCCGCAAGCTCGGATAACCTGACCAGAATGGCTACCCCATCCCGGTCCGAACTCGCCGACAAGTACCTCGAACAACTTCCCTATGCGCCTTACCCGCTGCAGGAAGAGGCGCTGCTCGCCTGGTTCAGTGCCGAACAGGGCGTCATGGTTTGCGCGCCGACCGGCACGGGAAAGACGCTCATCGCCCAGGCGGCCCTCTTCGAAGCGCTCCACACCGGGACCACGGCTTATTACACCACCCCGCTCATCGCCCTCACGGAGCAGAAGTTCTACGAGATGCAACAATCGGCGGTGAAATGGGGCTTCAAAGCCGAAGACGTTGGCCTCGTCACCGGTAACCGGCGAGTTAACCCCGAGGCGCGCGTCCTCATCGTCGTCGCCGAGATTCTGCTCAATCGGCTTCTACACCAAGCCGGCCCCATCGACCCCAACGCCCCGCCGCATCCTGACGCCTTCGATTTCAGCCATGTGTCGGCCGTGGTCATGGACGAGTTTCACTCCTTCGCCGACCCCGAACGCGGCATCGTTTGGGAACTATCGCTGGCGATGCTGCCGAAATCCGCAAGGCTTCTGCTGCTCTCGGCCACGGTCGGCAACAGCACCGAGTTTCTGAATTGGCTCGAACGCTGCCACGGCCGCAAGATCGAACTCGTCGAGGGCAAGGATCGCAAAGTGCCGCTCACCTACAAATGGGTGCCCGATCAGTTCCTCGGCGAGTTGATGGTCGATATGGCCAAGGGCGACGAGACGACCCGCAAGACGCCGGCGCTCATCTTCTGCTTCAACCGCGACGAATGTTGGAGCGTGGCCGAGATGCTGAAGGGACTGGACCTCGTCCATGGCGAGACAAAGGGGCGGCTCGTGGTCGAGGTCGAAAAGCTCCGTTGGGATCAGGGCGTCGGGCCGAAGTTGCGGCAGATGTTGCGGCGCGGGGTGGGCGTTCATCATGCCGGGCTGCTGCCGAAATATCGTCGCGTCGTCGAGGACCTTTTCGAGAAGAAGCTGCTCGCCGTCGCCGTCTGCACCGAGACTCTGGCGGCCGGCATCAACCTGCCCGCTCGATCCGTGGTCATGACGAGCCTCATCAAAGGCCCGCCGGGCAAACAGAAGCTGATCGACCCCAGCTCAGCGCACCAAATCTTCGGCCGTGCCGGTCGCCCGCAATTCGACAAGGAAGGTTTCGTCTATGCGGTCGCCCATGAGGATGACGTGCGCCTGTTGCGATGGCGCGAGAAGTTCGACGCCATTCCCGAGGACACCAAAGACCCGACGCTGATTCGGGCGAAGAAAGACCTGAAGCGAAAAAAACCGCCGCGACGAGACGAGCATTTTTACTGGACCGTCGGCCAATTCGAGCGGCTCAAGGCGTCGCCGCCGGGCCGACTCTACAGCAAAGGCCCGCTGCCATGGCGGCTGTTGGCGTATCTGTTGAAGCTATCGCCGGAGGTGGATCGGATTCGGGCCGTGGTTCGCAAGCGGCTACTCGATGCACCGCGAATCGAGGCGGGGCTGAAGGTCTTGGAGGGGATGCTGCGCACGCTGGCCGACGGCGGTTTCGTGGCGCTCGACCCGCCCCCGCCGGCGGCGCCGGCACCGACCCCCGGCGAAGCCGCTCCGGGGGCTAACGCCCCCGGCGAGCCGGGCGCCCCCGGCGAGCCGGGTTCGCCGATCTATCGCGCCAATTTCGCGCACGCCACGCCCAAGCTCGATCGATTGCTCGTCTTCCGAAGCGTGCATCCGCTTTATGGCTCCTTCCTCATCGACCAGCTCGGCATCGCCAACGCCGACGAGCGCATCCAGGCCCTTGAAAGCGTTTTAGAGATTCCGCGCTCGGTTCTGCGCTACGTCCGCGTGCCGTTCGAGTTGCCGCCGGGGCCTCTTGCACTCACACGCCTCGATCCTGACCTCGTCCAACGAGGCTTGCTCATCGCCAAACCGCCGCCGGGTAGCTCTGAGGTAGCCGATGACGATGATGACGGCGGCTTCGACGAGTGGGAGGAACGCCCGCCGTTGTTCGCCGAAAAACTGCGGCTTCTATTCGACGCGCTCCACCCGGATGTCGCCGACGTGACGACGCAAGCAGTCTGGTCGGCCGGTGAGCTATTGCGCTTCAACGGCGACTTCAACGGCTACGTCCGCCAGCGCGACCTCATCAAACAAGAGGGGATCGTCTTCCGCCACTTCTTGCGGCTGATTCTGCTCTGCGGCGAGTTCGAGCAGTTGACCCCGCCGGACACGACGCCGGACGAATGGCGAGCGTTTCTGCGCGATCTCGAAATGCGCCTGACGGCAAGCTGTCGCGTCGTGGACCCAATGAGCACCGACGAAGCGATTCAAAAGGCCCGCGCTGCCGACGTCGTCGAAGGCGAGACCGCCAAGCCGCTCGACATCCCCGTCATGCCCGACGTGCAGGTGGTATTCGATTCGGCTCAAATTCAGCCCGACGACACCGGCTTCGGTGCAGGGATCGCTGACGAGGGCGCGTGAATCCGTTACGTCCCCGTGCCGAACTGGCGATCGCCGGCGTCGCCAAGGCCGGGGACGATGAATTTCTGCGAGTTCAACTTCTCATCGAGGGCGCCCAGGAAAATCGGCACGTCGGGGAATTGGTCACGCATCGCTCGCACGCCATCGGGCGCCGCAATCAATCCGATGAATTTGACACGCTTCACCCCGCGCTGTTTCAGTCGCTCGACCGCGACCGTGGCCGAGCCGCCGGTCGCCAGCATCGGATCAAGGACCACGACGAGGTCGGCATCCACCACCGGCGGCAGATCGTAATAAATGATCGGCTGAAACGTGTGTTCGTCGCGCCGCGCTCCGAAGTGCCAGAGCTTCGCCTCGGGGATGAACGCGTGGATCGCATCGGCCATCCCCAACCCGGCCCGCAATACCGGCACCAGCCCGATGCGGTCGGCAAGTTCGAACCCAATGCATGGCCCGTTCGGCGTGACGACTTCGATGTCGCGCACCCGGAGCCGATGACTCGCCTCGGCGAAGAGGAGCCGAGCCAAGTCGGCAACCACCATGCGAAACATCGGCGGCTCGGTTGCCTTGTTGCGGAGCTGCGTCAGCTTCTGCAGCACCAGCGGATGTTTCGAGATGTGAACGTGGTCGCTCATGATGGTCTCGCACAAAAAAAGCACGACGCGGTTTCACGACAACAACCTGGCATCAAACGCATGCGGCAGCAACTCGCTCATTCGATGCCGGGCGACGATGCCGTTGAGATTGCCCAACAACACCTCCATGTCGCCGCCGAATTCCCAGAGCAATTGCCGGCAGGCGCCGCAAGGCGGGGTCGGCGCCGGCGTATCAGCCACCACCACCACGCGACGGTAACGCTGAATTCCTTCAGATACGCCTTTGAATATCGCCACACGTTCCGCACAACAGGTCAGGCCATAACTGGCGCTCTCGACATTACAGCCGGTGATGATCCGCCCATCGTCGGCTTCGAGCGCGGCGCCGACCAGAAACGTCGAGAAGGGAGCAAACGCCCGAAGACGAACGGCGACGGCGGCGGCAAATAGCTCGGCCTCGCTCCGCATGACCGGCACCTCAACGCCTCATTGCCCATCCAAGCGAGCCGGCCACGACGATCGTGATTAACCCGCTCGCCCCATCTGCTGCCCGTTATTCTCAGAGGTGACGCCGGCCGACTCCACGGGCCTTCGCAGTTCACTGGCTACCGCCGCGTTCGGCTTGGGAATGTCATCCTTCGAGTTCGGGCTGAGCCAATGGATGTCGAAGAAATTCCGCAGCTTCACCGGACCGGTCCGTTGCCAGCCGCAATCCTTGTAGGTGCCGAACACGCGATCCCAAAACAACGTCGTCACCCCAAAATTGTGATGCCACATGTTGTATTGGTGATGCACGGTATGAACCGGAAATCGTTGCCAAAAGACCTGATCGGGGCGCTCATGCGACAATTGATGTGTGTACGCCGAGAACGCCGCGTACCAGATGCCCCCCAACGTCACGCCCAACGCCAGCCACAGGTGACCGAAGATGAAATAGGTCGCGGCTCCGACAATGGCGATGAACGGTGACGCCGGAAAGAAATTCGCCAGGAACTCGCCCCAAACACCTTGGCCGTTACCTTCCTTGTGATGGAAGGTGTGAATTTTCCCATACAACATTCGCCGATGCTGCAGAATGTGAACCCAATACTCAACGAAGGTCGAAAACAGGTGAATGCCGGCAAAACCGCCGATGAATAGCCCGATGTCCCGCCACATAGACATCTCCCATTTCAACTTTTGTTGGAGAGAACCTGTTATTCCTCCCGGATTAGCTGCCGTTCCTTTTCGACATTTTGTCCCGGATCTTGCAACGAATTCAAGTCTTTTTGCCCAATCTACTGGAGTCGAGCGCCGAACGCCCCGCAAGGCGAGACCTCGCCGGGGCGCGGCGACCGGTGTTTGCTGTCTGTCTATTCCCGCAACCACGTTCGTAATCGAGCTTCAATCGCTTCGAGCTGTTGCAACTCTTTCAATTGCGGCAGCTCCTTCGCGTAAATCGATACTCCATTGCATCGAACCTCATGCTCGCGCTCCGCTGTCTTGATTCGAATCACCGTGGTGGCGGCGTCCATCACCCGGGGCGCGCCGCGGCTCTGTGCTTCCTTGATCGACTTCGCCAACCCGGCACTGCTCAGCGTGAAGAATTGCTTCTCACTGACGGCAAATCGTACTAACTCCTCCAACTCCGCCGACGACAATCGCTCCCAGCGGATCGGCTTGCGGGTGAATGGCTCCGCGATGGCGACGCGGCCATCGGCAAAGATCCGCAGATACGGCACATCCACCAGCCGAGGCGGCGTTAGTCCCCCGCGATAGTCGAACGTCACCACCACCGCGTTGGGGTCCTTCGGCAGCAGCCCGTCGCGTTGCCCGCCATTGGATACCAAGACCAGGTTCTTCAACATGGCCGCGGCGGGCGCCATCGAGTCATGAACGATGCCCAAGGCGTCAAAGTGATAGTGGTTGTGATGCAGTTTCGTCGTTTGCAGGCTGACGATGCGATTCATCTCCAGTCTCAGGGTAAACTGCCCGTCGGCGCTTTCTTTCGCCTCGCAGCCGAGCAGATGCCCGGTGTAGTTGCCGGTGATGATGGTGACGGGGTCTTCCCAACGGCCGGTCACCCTCGCGACGATCTCAGCCCGCGCCCCATACTGTTGCCGGCCGGGTTGGCAGAACGGCGGGGCATACAACCGGCCCACGAGCTTGGTCCCGCTGACGACGATATTCAGCTCGGCGGGCAACTCGATCTGGCGAAGCCCGGCACGGACCACGTTTCCCTTGTAGCGATAAACCGCGACGTTTCTCGCACAGGTGACCGCTACCATGGTGCCCGGCGGGACGAACGAACCCGGCTCCGGGAACTGTTCGAAAACGCGGATCATCGCATCCGGTCCGGGTCGCGGGTCGTTGACTCGCATCGCCAAGTTGATCAGCCTCAATCGGACGCCGGCTTCCTCGGCCGTCTGCCCTCGAATGTCCGGGATCTCGATGAGCGTGACGAATTGAATGGTCACGACACTCCCCGCGGCGACACGAGCGCCCGCCGGAGGATCCTGACTCAGAACAACGACGTCATCGGCCGGCTCGCCCAAATGGCTCAGGATTAAGCTGGCGGCCGACGCCTGAAGGTGAGCCGCCGAATGAGTCAGACCCACGAGGTTCGGCACCGTCACCGCCCACGCCCATTCGCCGGTGCAGACCACCGACGCGCCGCGGAGAACCATCACGCCTCCCGGCGGATTTTGCCCCGTCACGCGATATTCGTTAAGGCGGCCCAAGTCCATGCCGCTGGGGACGAACACCAGACCAACGGCTTGAAGCTGCCTCGCCGCCTCATCCGCCCGCAATCCCACGACCACAGGCACGATCAGCCGCGACACGGTGTAAGCGACCGATACCGCGGACCCGCGAGCGACCAAGGCGCCGGCTCCCGGATATTGGTTGGTCACGACCGCATCCATCGATGGCGTACCCGTGTACGTCAACTGCAGCCCAAAATTGTTCAGCCGCACTCGAGCCGCGCCGGGCGTCAGTCCGACGATATTCGGCACCATCACCAGATCGATAAACGTGACATGGACCGCCGACCCGCGCACCACGCGCGTGCCGGGAAGGGGCGACTGCGACCGCACCAACAGATCGGCGCGAATGATCCCCGTATGGGTCAGTCGCAGCCCAGCGGCGCTCAGCCGAGCGTGAGCCGCCGCATGCGTCAGCCCGACGACATTGGGCACATAGACATAGATGACGGGCGGCGGTGGCGCCTTCGGTTCTTTGGCTTCGGCCGGTACGGGTGCCTTCACCGGCGCCGACTTGACCGGCGGTTGCCCCTCCGCGGTCCATGCGACCGTCGCCAACAACACGGCCACGATCGTCATTCGCTTCACACCGGCGAATAGGATGCGGAGCCATGTCGCTCCGAGTAAGGTTGCACGATTCATGATGGGTCACTCCCTTGGGTGGCTTCGTCACAGATGGGAGATGAAGGTGCAAACCTGATGCCGGATGAGGCTCGATGCGGGCACCGTCGCAACCTCTGACGACGCATACTCAAACGACGACAAGACCAAGAATCCATCGGCCGAGACCGTGCCGGCAACGGCCAACCAAGCCCCGATTCGCACAGGGGATTCTGCGTCGTGATCCCGGACGGCGTGACCGTTCATGGCGCGGAGCGCCGCTACGTCCCCAGACCCAGATACCGGCGCGGGTGGTCGCCTGACGTGAATCGCATCTGACCGTCGGCGGTGCGAATCGCGTGGGCCGGCACCAACGCTTGCCAGCGAGCCAGAAACCTCGCCCGATTTTCCCGATGGCAGCGAAATCGCTCCGGCGGATTTGGGCTGCCGTGATGCCTCACCACGCTTCCCGGCTGATACACCACGAGCAAGCCGCGTTCGCCCAGTCGCAGGCAATAATCCGCATCCTCGTACCCGTTGTAATAGCCCTCGTCGAAGCCGCCCATCTCAAGGAACGTCACCCGACGAGTCGCCAAACAGGCTCCCGAAACCATCGGGCAAATCCGCGGATAGTTGAACGCCGCGAATTCCTCGACCCGAGCGCCCGCGCCGGCCATCCAGGTCAGGTACGGCACCAGCGTTTGCCGGCAATCGACCAGATACATGCCCGCCGACTGAATCGTGCCGTCCATGTTCAGAAGCATCCCGCCGACAGCCCCGACCGCGACATCTTGCCGTAACGATCTCGCCAACGGTCCAAGCCAATCGGCCTCCACTTCCGTGTCACTGTTGAGGAAAACGATCAGATCCCCACGGGCGACCCGAGCGCCTTGGTTGCAGGCGCGAGCGAAGCCGAGATTTGCATCGTTGGCAAGCACACGAATCACCGGATCGCGAGCCGATTCCGCGAGAACCGTTTTCGTCTCCGCCTCAGAGGCATTGTCCACGATCAGAATCTCGAATGGTGCTCCCGCCACCCGCGCCCTCAGCGACGCCAAGCAGGCGCGCGTCAGCTCGGGCTGATTAAAGACCGGAATGACGATGGTCACGAGTTCGGGCATGAGACACTTCCCGATGGTTCCGCGGCGCTTCGCGGATTCGGTGGACCTTTACGCAATCTCGATCGCGCCTTGGGCAAGGGCCACGGCAGTATCGAGATTCTGGGCGTCGCGATAGTGAAGCTCCAACACGGTCTGCCCGGCTTTGATGGTTTCGCCGGCGACGGCCCGAAGCAGGATGCCGGCGCCCGGATCAACGGCGTCCTCGGCTCGAGCGCGGCCGGCGCCGAGCACCATGGCCGCCCGCCCCAACGGCTCGGCTCGCAACGCCATCACTCGCCCCGATCGCGGCGCCGTCACCGGCACATGATGCGGCGCCGTCGCAAATCGCTTGTAATCGTCGATCACCTTCGGGTCACCGCCTTGAAGCTCTATCATCCGTCGAAATATCTCCAACCCGCGACCCGACGTCAGCGCCTCGCGCGCTCGCGTCTCTGCGCCGGCTTGCGTCGGCTCCAGGCCGGCCAACCGAATCATTCGCGCCGCCAAGTCGATCGACAGCGACTCAAGATCCTTCGGCCCGCGACCCTTCAGGGTTTCGAGACACTCGATCGTTTCAAAGGCATTGCCGATCGCGACGCCCAGGGGAAAATCCATCGGCGTCAAGACCGCCTCGGTGCGAACGCCGTGCGCGTTGCCGATGCCGGCCATCGTTTCGGCCAACGTTTGAGCGTCGTCGCGCGTCTTCATGAACGCGCCGTTGCCAAATTTCACGTCGAGAACCAGAGCATCCAGGCCCTCGGCGAGCTTCTTCGACAAGATCGACGCAGCAATGAGCGGGATGCTTTCGACCGTCGCGGTCACGTCGCGCAGGGCATAGAGTTTCTTGTCGGCCGGGGCAACCTCGGACGTTTGACCAATCATCACGGCGCCCACGGCTCGCAGGACGGTTTTCATCTCCGGCAGGCTCAGCCCGACGCGGAAGCCGGGGATCGATTCGAGCTTGTCGAGGGTGCCGCCCGTATGGCCCAGCCCGCGCCCGGACATCATCGGCACGATCACCCCGCACGCCGCCGCCAGAGGGACCAACACCAACGACGTCGAATCGCCCACACCGCCGGTGCTGTGTTTGTCGGCCTTCGGGCCTGGAATGTCCGAAAGATCGAGCGTCATGCCCGAACGGGTCATCGCACCGGTAAGGGCGACCGTTTCATCCGGCGTCATGCCGCGAATCACGATCGCCATCAGCATGGCCGACAGTTGATAATCGGGCCAATGACCCGTCGTCGCCCCGCGAACGAACTCCTGAATCTGGTCCGCGTTCAGGGCGACCCCGTCTCGTTTCGCGCGAATAATATCGACCGCGAGCATGGCCACCTCCCATCGTCTTGCCCTTCGCCACCGATGCGAGTCGCTATTTACTGATGTAGTAGAATGAAACGAGCATGCCCCATCGGGTTTTCGGGGGACGCAGCCAATGTCGGAAAATCGACAATCGCTCATCCTCGTCGCCATCATCGCGGCGTTTGCCTTTATCGGTTTCGGCATTTGGAAATGGCTCGGCGAAGAAACCATGAAGGCCGTTGCCAGGGGCGTCAGTTGCTTCATCGTTTCCTTGTTCATCGTTCTGCTCGTCTGGTTGGCCATTCTAACCCCCCGTCGTCGGGAGACGTTGACTCCGTCGATCTTCAGCATGGCCATGATGGGCCTCGTTTTGCCGTCGATTGTGGCCTGGGGCATGTTTCGCGTGCTGGCGTTGCCGTGGATGCCCGCCATGATCGTGAGTGGCTTCGAGGGATTCGGCTATTTTCTTGTCGTCGCTATTCTGTTTGGAATCATGGGCGAGACGGTTGAGAGCGTGAATCGGCGTTATCGGCCGGTCTATCCGGCACAGCCGCTGGGTAAGGATTACATGCCCAACGCGCCGGCGTTGCCACCAATCGCCCACGAACCCCAGATGCCATCGAGATAATTCATGCTGCCCACCAGCTTGGTTCGTGTTCGGCAAGCCCGCAACCGGCTCGTGCCGCAATATCTCGATGCCAGCCTCGACACGTGGCGATGGGCAGCCGAGGAATTGCTCGACGTTTATCGCGGCAGCCTGAACCGGACCCGAGGCGAGATCGACGACGACGTTGAGCAAACGGTCGGCAATCACCCGGCTCGGTTGGTGTACTTGGGTTTGGCAAAGTTGCTCGAAGACCGCAGCGAGTTCGAGGTCGTCGCCGGCCATCCGCCGGACGAACTTCGCGATGCTGTCTTCCGGGCCGCCGCCGAGGCCCGGGCCACCGGCACCTTCGACCGCGCCGCCGTCCTGGCACGCGTGGCCACACAATTTCAGCTTGAACCTGCTGCCGTCGAACGCAGCCTCTTTGCCGATCTCAAGAGCGAACAACGCCTCGTGAAATTCGATGACACCACGGCTGTCCGGCTGATCGAGCGCTACAACGTCGCCCTGGCGCAAGCCATCCTTCTGCGAGCGAGCCGTGTCGAAGCCACTGTCCGCAACGCGCCACCGGCACGGCTTCGGCAACTGCTCCGGGCCATCAAATTCCATCGCCTCATTTGCGACATCGCACGAGCCGGCCCCGACTCGCTGACCCTCACCCTCGACGGCCCCTTGAGCCTTTTCAGCGCCACGCAGAAATATGGACTGCAACTGGCGATGTTCTTGCCGACCCTGTTGCTCTGCCGCAACTTCGACCTTCGAGCCGAGGTCGGCTGGGGCGCGCAGCGCAAGGAAAAGCTATTCGTCGTCACTTCCTCCGACGGGCTTGTCTCGCACTTGCCCGACTACGGCAGCTACACCCCGCCCGAACTGGCCATGTTCGCCGAGCAGTTTCGGAAAAAGGTCGCCGACTGGGATCTCGTCGACGAATCCGAGGTGATCCCGCTCGGCCCGAGTTATTGGGTGCCCGATTATCGCTTGGTGCATCGAGCGACGGGTCGATGGATTTACCTCGAAGTGTTGGGCTTCTGGCGCCGGGCCAGCGCCGAGGCTCACCTTGCCCGGTTAAAGGCTCACGCAACCCGGCCCTATGTCCTCGCCGTCTCGGAACAACTGCACATCGAAGACGCGGCCCTCACCGACTTGCCGGCGGGCATTCACATTTTCCGCAACATGCCCCTGCCGGATGAAATCGCGCGGCTCGCGTCCTTGGGTCTGGCATAACACGTCATCCTTTACATTATGGCGACTTGGCTCGCGGCGCCATGTGAAACAACGCGATGCCGATGATTGCAACGCGGCGCCCAGTTGTTACACTCGCGTCTGCGTTGAATTGCCGGCAACTGAATCCATCGACGTTCCGTGAGGGAGATTTCATCCATGAGCAGCGACCAAGGGGCTTCGTTCGATCAGGTTCTCGCTCACGAACTGGACGCCATCGCAGCCCGGCGCGAGGCGAACAACCAAAACAAGACTCCGCCGCCGCCGATGGACAATGCCCCCAAGGATCTGCCACCGGATGGCGTGCAACGCTGGCGCGCGTCGCAAATGAACCTCGTTGGCTTGGCCTTTTCCGGCGGGGGCATTCGCAGCGCGACGCTGAACCTCGGCATTCTTCAGGGTCTCGCCCGACACCGCATCCTGCCGATCGTGGATTATCTGTCAACCGTGTCCGGCGGCGGTTATATCGGCGGCTGGCTGGCCGCCTGGATCAAACGCGAAGGCGATTTGGACAACGTTCAGAATCAGTTGGCGCCGCAGCGAGCCACTCAAGCCGACGCGAGGCGCCATGCGGCGGCGCCGGGCGACCTTCACCAGAGAATCATCGACGACGAGCCGGAGCCGATTCACCATTTGCGATCTTATAGTCGATACTTGGCACCTCGCAAGGGGCTATTATCGGCCGACAGTTGGACGTTATTGGCAATCTATTTGCGAAACCTATTTATCAATTTTCTGTTATTGATCCCGGCAGCGTTGGCCGTTGTGTTATTGGGCCGGCTCTTTGTGTGGCTTTTTAGCTTGAACGTTGATCGCAACGCACCGTTCTACTTCAGCCGCGCTCTGCTGATGTATGGCGTCTTCGTCGGATCGGCGGCTTGGGGATACGTTAACCTTGTTCGCGAACGTGGCCGCCTCGCGTCGATTCAAGCCCGTGGCGAGGACCAGGAGCTTCGTCCGGGCGAGGTCGGCTGTCGCATTATTCTGCCGTTGATGATTGCAGCAATTAGCGCCGCGTGGTGTTACAGTCGCCCTGTCGGAGAACCACGGCTCTTTCCCGACCTGAGACTTCCCACATCTCAATTGAATCTATCATTCACAGCCACGACATCCATCGCTCAGGCAGCGGATGGCGACGATGTTGCGACAGTGGACAAATTCGATCTCGACAGCGACCCGGCCGCAGACGAATATCGGTTCTCACACTCGTTCTTGCTGCCACTCTACACTGCCGGCATCTTCGCCATGATTGTGCTACTGTCTACCCTCTCGCTGGGTAACGCGATACGCAGCGCCATAACGGGCGCCATTTTCGCCATTTGCATGGGCGCCCTGGCATCTTACGTGGCAACCGGCAATATCCTGCGTCCTGAAGTCTTCAATGCCACCGTTCGTCCGCCCATATTCATCATCCTTCTCCTTATTGCCGGTTACTCTGAGGTCGCGCTGTCGGGTCGCAACGCAACGGAGTATGAGCGCGAGTGGCGCTCGCGAATTGGGGCCTATCTGCTCATGACCGCCGCCGGTTGGCTGTTGTTTTTCGGAGCGTCGTTGTATCTGACGGACTTCACCTTGTCGATCATCGAGTCTTTGACAACAAAGTATCAAAAACAGTTGACCGCCGGCACAATTACCTCATGGATCATTACGACAGCGGGAAGCGTCCTCGCGGGACGCAAGGCTGCGGATTCAGGGCGCAAAAGCGCGTCATGGCGTGTTGGATTGATAATCGCGGTCGGCCCGTGGATCTTCCTAGCCGGCCTTGTGGCATTGCTGTCGGAAACGGCATCATGTCTTCTTCATTGGTCGCCGATTGGGGATCTACAAGAGTTCGTCGCTCGCTGGCCAATCTCTCAATGGATCGTTCGGGGCGATTGGTATTTCTTCGAGGGGATTAGCGAGCTTGCATGGGGACCGTGGTTGTTGGTCTGCATCGGCGTGCTGCTGTTGGTCGCCTGGCAATCTCGCCATTACGTGGATGTGAATCTTTTTTCGCTTCACATGACATATGCCAACCGTTTAACACGATGTTATCTTGGTGCGTCGCGCCGAAAGAGGGCATGGAAAGACCGCCTTCACGATGGCGTTTGGCTATCAGGTCCCGGAGGTGCACCCACGAATGTAGCCGGACCTGAGCGTATTGAAAACCCTCTCACGGATATGGACCTCGCTGATGATATGCCATTGACTGCGCTGAGGATCGTGCCGGTGATTCCCGAGGCGCCCGCCGATTACCAGGGTCCCTATCACCTGTTTAACGCCACGCTAAATCTTGTCGGTGACGGTGACCTCGGGCGGCAGGATCGCCTCGCTGATTCGTTCATATTGAGCCCCGACTGGTGCGGCAGCACGCTCACGGGTTATTCGCGGCTCCGCGTCGCGGGAAACGATGCAGATAACCTAACACTTGGCAGGGCCGTGACGATTTCCGGCGCCGCGGCCGATCCCAACATGAGCGTCAATCATTCCACGGCACAGACGGCTCTAATGACCGTGCTCAACGCCCGACTCGGATGGTGGATGCAGAACCCAAAGCGCGCCGGTGACGCCTGGAATGCCGCAGGCCCATCCGCTGGGTTTCTCCTTCTCGATGAACTGCGGGGACACACCGGCGCCGATCACGATTATGTTCATCTTTCCGATGGTGGGCATTTTGAGAACCTTGGCGTTTATGAGCTAATACGTCGCCGCGTTCGGTATATCATCGCCATCGATGCGGCGGAAGATCCCAACGATGCTTCCGAGAACTTGGCAAATCTCATACGTCGCGTACGGACCGATTTTGGCATTCAGATTGAAATCGACACTTCGCGACTCCGCAAGGATGAAAAGGGGCTGTCCAAGACACACGTTGCCATCGGTCGAATCGGTTACGACGAGGTCGATGACCATTCCGTGGCTGGGACGTTGATATTTATCCGGTCATCGCTCACGGGCGATGAACCGGCGGATCTGCGTAACTACGCCATTGACAATCCGGTTTTTCCGCATCATCCGACAAGTGATCAGTTTTTCGATGAGGATCAATTTGAAAGCTATCGGGCTTTGGGTTATCACATGGCAGATCAGGTTTTCGGTGAAGCTGCCAAGGAACTTGCTCGGCCCGATCGTGCGAATGATCCAAGTTCTCGCAATCGCCGGTTTTTCGCGCAATTGCGCCACGAATGGTCGCCTCGGCCGCCTGATTTGAACGTTCGTTATGCGTCTGCCGTGGCGGATTGCCAGAAAGTGCTTCGCGATCTTGCCAGTCACCAAGACCTGGTGCCCCTCAATCACAACCTCTATCCTGAATTGGAAAAGATGGGATTGGCCCGCAGCGCAAACCGGGCCGATATTATGGAGTTCCGCACGATCGATCAGATGATCCAAGTCATGGAGCTGGCATGGATGGGACTCGACTTGGACAGGTATCACGGCCTCGGCGAGAATCGGGGCTGGATGAACACGTTTCGTCGATGGGCTGCGAGTGATACCTTTCGAAAATACTGGCCGGTTCTTTCAACGACCTATGGTCGTGACTTTGCCCTTTTTTGTCAGCGTGAACTCAACCTCGATCCGATTCGCATCGGATTTACTCAGATACCTAAGGATCACGACAAGGCAAAATGGCAACGCGAGACGCTCGACCGGCAGTTTGCCCTGGATTGGAAGAAGGCGGCGCAGCAGTGGGTCGCCCAAATGGTCATTCACCAATCCGATGTGCGCGAACGGATTCAAAATCATTATCTCGATTGGCTGATCGACTCCGCGTCATTGTTTAGCCCGGAAAAGCCACCTGTCTGGTTTTTGACACTTATTCCAACGGCATCAGCGCCCGAGGTTGGATTAGACGAGGACCGATACCCGTGCGGGATCGTATTGCTGCGGCCCGTGACGCCGCTTGACCAAGCCGCTGGCTTTTTCGACTGTACGAAGCAGCGCTACGAGCTAGAACTGTTCCTCTGGCTGGTGGGTGCCTATCGTTCCATCGGTATCGGAAAACAAATCATGCCAAAGATCCTGCAGAAGTTCCGCGACGATGGAATCCGCAATAAGGACGGCCGCCTGCCGATCTTGTTGGTCCGATATCCCGATGACAGCGTCGGACCCGGCGAACGCATGCAACGCACCCGATGGAGCGATTTTTTCCAAGATCACGGTTTCCGACGCCGGCGCCGAGTGACCGGTGCGTCGCGAGACTTGATCCTCGAACTCGATCTTCACTCCGGCGGTTGAGTATCGACCGATCGGCGTGGCCCGCGACCTCATGGCGTGATAGGATACATATATTCACTATCACGCCGGAGGTACGCTGATGGAACCGATTCGCGGGCGCGGGGCGAGCACCAATCCGAAGAATCGCTTCATCCCGCTGCACTACGAGCCGGCGGAACCAGATCCCGACACGCCGGCGATCATCACGCAGCTCTTTCACGACACCAGCCGCAGCATTATCGCCGCCAACGACAGCCCCGACGTCGGCTTCACCCACAGCTTGAACCCGTATCGCGGCTGCGAACATGGTTGCGTTTACTGTTATGCCCGCCCGACGCACGAATACCTCGGCCTCTCCAGCGGGCTGGATTTCGAGACGAAGATCATGGTCAAGGCCGACGCTCCGCTATTGCTCGAGCGCGAACTCTCAGCCCGAAAATGGGTGCCGGCTGTTCTGGCGCTCAGCGGCGTGACGGATGCCTTTCAGCCGATCGAGCGCACCTTGCGGATCACGCGCCAATGTCTGGAGGTGCTGGTCAAGTTTCGCAATCCCGTCGGGATCGTCACGAAAAATCATCTGGTGACGCGCGACATCGATCTGTTGCGGGAGCTGGTCGCTCATCAGGCGGCCCATGTCTTCGTGTCGATCACGACGTTGGACGCGGAACTGGCGCGGCGACTGGAGCCGCGAGCCTCGACGCCCTTGGGCCGGCTCAGCGCCATTCGCGAATTGGCCGCGGCGGGCATTCCGGTCGGCGTCATGATCGCGCCAGTCATCCCCGGGCTGACGGACCACGAAATCCCAGCGATTCTCGAAGCGGTTCACGAGGCCGGGGCGATGGCGGCCGGTTGCACCATGCTCCGCCTGCCGTTCGAGCTGGCGTCGATGTTCGAAAACTGGTTAGAGCAACATTATCCCGATCGCAAGGAGCGCGTCCTCGGCCGGATTCGGGACATTCGCGGGGGCGAGTTGAACGACTCGCGATTCGGCGTTCGCATGACCGGCGAGGGGCCACTGGCTCAGGCCATTCGCAACGTTTTCGTCGTGCATCGAGCCAAACGGAATTTGAATCGCCGCATGCCGGAGCTATCGACGGCTGCCTTTCGCAAGCCCGGGGTGGTGCAACGGTCGTTGTTTGATTGATGCCTGTGTACAACATGGGAAACCGCGGCCCGGAGCTTTCACGGCATGTCGCGGACACAACCCCAGGGCCTGATGTATGCAGGTGTTAATCCCCGCGGAGCGGATTCAGCAACGGATCGGCGAAATGGCTCGCGACATTTCCCGGGCGTATCCGGATCGGCCGCCCGTGACCATCGTCGGTGTCCTCACCGGCTGTCTGATCTTCCTGGCCGACCTCATCCGCCACCTCGACTTGCCGCTGCGAATCGAACTCATCAAAGCGTCGAGCTACCGCGGCGAAACCACGCGGCCGGGCGAATTGCGCATTAGCGGCGGGCCGGTCGGTGACCTTACCGGGCGACACGTGCTCTTGCTCGACGACATTCTCGACACCGGCCAAACCATCTCGAAGTTGGCGGATCATCTGCGTCATCAGGGAGCGTCGTCGGTTCGTTCGGCGGTGTTGCTTCGCAAGATCGGTCGGCAACGGGTGGCGTTCGAGCCGGACTTTTGCGGGTTCGAGATTCCCGATGCATTCGTCATTGGCTACGGTCTCGATTACAACGATGAATACCGGCACTTGCCCTACATCGGCGTGCTGCCGGATAACGCTCACGGATCGGCGTAGCCCTTGATGCCCGCGTCGCGCATGTCAACGATACTTCATCTGCTGCCGCACTTGGGACCGAATGGTGCCGCCCGACAGGTAGGCCTGGTGGCGCCGGCGTTCCCGCCGGAAATAGCCGCGCACGTCGCCGTCATGGGCGACGACGGCGTGTTGGGCGAGCCGTTGCGGGTTGCTCAGATTCCGCTGCATTTCCTGCGAGGTTCGGTGCGCTATGACCCGACGCCATTCCGCGAGCTTTATCGTCTCGTGAAACGGTTGCGGCCATCGGTGATTCACGCCTGGCGCCGGCCGGCCATGCGACTGGCGGGCATCGTTGATGTTTGGCAAGCGTTTCGCGGCCGGGAGCGACCTAGTTTGGTGATGAGCGACTTGCTCGCCGGACGAATGCCGCACCGCGGCGACCGCTGGCTTTTGCGACGAGCCGCGTCGGTAACGGCCCACGGTCCCGCTGAGGCGTCGGCTCTGGCACGACTGGGAATCAACGTCGATCCCCGCGCGATTATCCCGGCGGCAGCTCCCGCCGCGCCGAAGGCGATCGATCGAGCCGCTGCCTTGCGCGCTTTGCAATTGCCGATCGACGCGCGACTGATCGTGTGTGCCGGCACACTCGAATCGGGGTACGGGTTTCGCGATGCCATTTGGCTCTTCGACATTCTGCGATACGTTGCCGGCGACCTTTGGCTGCTCATTCTGGGCGATGGCCCGCAGCGGCAAAGCCTGGAACTGTTCAGTCGCTCTATCGGCCGTGGCGATTATCGGGTGCGATTTGCGGGTATCCGCGCGGATGTGCCGGAGCTGATGGCATTGGCCGAAGTCGTCTGGGTCTTGGGTCAACGCGGCGGCCGGAACGCGGCCCTGGAAGCGATGGCCGCCGGACGTGTCGTTATCGGTTCCCGGCGTGCCGATCTGGCGGAGCTGATCCGCGACGGTGAAACCGGCCTGTTGCTGGATCCCGGCGACAAGCGATTGTTTGCCACCCGGACTCGGCGCATCCTCGACGAGTACGACGACCGGCATCGCATGGGCGCGGCGGCTCGGGCTTGGGCCGAACGCCTGACCGCAACCTCCATCGCCGGCCAATGGGCCAATCTTTACTCCGACCTTCCCTTGTTACGCGCCGCGTCCCACAATGACTATTAATGAGACGAGCGCAAGAACCCGAACCGGAATGAGGGCGATGGATGCGCGATGTACTCACGCTAATCTTGGCCGGCGGTAAAGGCACGCGCCTTGAACCGCTGACGCGCGACCGCGCCAAGCCGGCCGTGCCCTTCGGCGGACTTTACCGCATCATCGACTTCACCCTGTCCAATTGCGTTAACAGCGGACTGCGACGGGTCCTCGTCCTGACGCAATTCAAAGCGGGCAGCCTCAACAAGCACATCAACCTCGGTTGGGGGTTTCTGAGCACCCAACTGGGCGAGAGCATCGACGTGCTTCCGCCGCAACAACGCATCGATGAAAGTTGGTATCGCGGGACGGCTGACGCCATTTACCAGAATATCTACACCATCGAGCGCGAGAATCCGGCGTTGGTGATGATCCTGGCCGGCGACCACATCTACAAGATGAACTACGCCGACATGATTCAGGAGCATCTGCAGAATGAGGCCGATCTGACCATCGGTTGTATCCCCGCGCCGCTCTCCGAATCGAGGCACTTTGGCGTCATCCAGTCGAACGCGGACGGTACAGTCGCTGGGTTCGTTGAAAAGCCCCCGAAGACCGCTCCCATGCCCGGCGACTCGCAACACTTTCTCGCTTCCATGGGCATATATGTGTTCAATGCCCGCAAGATGTACAACCTGCTCATCGAGGACGCCGCTCGCCCGGAAAGCTCTCACGACTTCGGCAGGAACATCATCCCGGCGATGATCGGCAGCTATCGCGTCTTCGCCCATCGTTTCCGCGACCTGAATCGCAAACTGGTCCCCTACTGGCGCGACGTTGGAACGCTGGATGCTTATTATCAGGCGAACATGGACCTGGTCGCCGTCGATCCCGTGTTGAATCTCTACGACGACCATTGGCCGATCCGCACCTATCAGCCGCACCTGCCGCCGCCCAAGTTCGTGCATTATGTTGAGGGGAAAGTCGGCGACGTTCAACGTGGCGAGGGCCACGAAAGCATGGTATGCCCCGGCAGCATTATCTCCGGCGGGCGCGTCTGGCGGTGCATCGTCGCCCCACGGGTCCGCGTCAACAGTTACGCCAGCGTTGAAGAGTCGATCCTGCTCGATCGCGTGGATGTTGGCCGACATTGCCGTATTCGACGGGCCATCATCGACAAGGACATTGTCATCCCCAAAAACGCCACCATTGGTTTCGATCCCGAACAAGATCGCCGGCGAGGTTTCACGATCACCGAGCAAGGAATCGTCGTTGTGCCCAAGGGAACGCCCCCGGATGCCTTCTCGCGCTAACGATCCGCGGGCCATCTCCAAAAAGGATTCACCATGCCAGCCGATTCTCTCACCGACCCGGCTCCCGTGACAGACCCGGCATCGCCGCGCGCCTCGTCGCGACGGTGGCGGTGGTTCTTCTTGTTGCTCGCCGTCCTGGCCATTCTCGCCATGGGAATCAACTACACCTACAACCAGGGCCAGCAACTGCAACGGCCTCAATTGGAGGCTGCCCGTCAACGTTGGCAGGCCAATCCGCCGCGCGACTACGACCTGCGCGTGATTCGCCGCTACCAAGGAGCTGGCAGCGATCGCCCGACACAATCCGACATTCGTTTGACCATTCGCGACGGCAAGATCGTCAACGGCACGCTCGACGATCAACCACTCGAGGCGCGATTGCACGCTGAGTATGACGTTCCCGGACTCTTCGACGCCATCGACGATTTTCTCAGCCGCGATCGCCGGTCGGGCCAGCCACCCACGTTTCTGCGCGCCGTCTTCGACAAAAAGGATGGCCACCTTCTCGAATTTGTCCGCCGCGTCAGCGGTACCCGCGAACGCCAGCAGATTGTCGTCGAATTGAAACGCCCCCCGTCACGCTGACCGGCGCCGCAGCATTTCCACCATCGGCGGCATCACCGGCAGCAACCCGCGAACGTGCTTGCAAAGGTGACCCGGATCCGGCTCGCTCCGATAGACGGCATCGGCACACGTGCAGTGCCAATAGATCGCCCCATTCTCGCGACGTTCCAAGGCCACCTGATACGGCAACCGCCCGCCCGTCACCTCCCAGAGCATGACGCAACCCACCGCCCCCGGCTGCGGATTGCGAAAGCTGAGCCGATACTGATACAGCGATTGCGCCCGCTTACGGGTCGGCCCCGGCAACACCGTCAGCATCAACGGGCGCTCGGTCTCAATTGAAATACCCATCGCAAACCTCCTGTTGTATTCATCTGTTCAGTGCTGAAATTATAGCGGGTCGGAGACCTCACCGCGACGTCCGTAGAAGCCGTGCGTTCGCTTCTGTGGGACGTGGCTTGACACCAACCAAGAGAGCGCCTATGTCCTGTCCGTTTCCATAATCAGCCGGAACTATTTCATGGGCGAACTAGCCCTTTCACCGTCGTTTCCATCGGGCGCCAGCGATCCCAGGCTACGCTCGATACCCAAACCTCGCCGCCTTGCCCGTTGCCTTCCGTTTTCGCTCATGCTCCTCGCCGTCACGGTCTGCGCCGCTCAAGACCCACCTGTCAATACGCCGAAGGACAACCCCTCCGAGAAAAAGCCCGCCCCCGACCCGAAGGCGAAAGAACCCGAAGCCACGCCGAAAGCGAAAGATACCGACTCCGCGAAAGCCCCGGAAGAGAAGAAATCCACGACCCCTACCGAGGCTCCGGCACTCAAGGCCGTTTGGCAAAACGGCCTCCGGCTGGAAACCGCCGACCGCGATTTCCATATGCACTTCGGCGGCCTATTGCACGTCGATAGCGCCTGGTGGCAGGCCGGCGATGCGATCATGTACGGCCCCGGCGGCGTCGGCTCATTGAACGACGGCGCCAATTTCCGCCGCCTTCGCCTCCATACCAATGGCACTATGTATGACACCGTCGATTGGACGATTGAAGTCGGCTATGAAAATCGCCTTCCGCAGTTCTTCAACGCCTTTGCTGAAATCCCGAATCTGATCGGCACGAACACGCTTCGAGCGGGGCACTTCCGCGAGCCGTTCGGCATGGATGCGCTCACCAGTTACAACAACCTCACATTCCTGGAACGTTCACTGCCATTGGAACCGTTGGTTCCGTTTTTCAATCTCGGCACGATGATTTACGGCCCATTCCTGGACGGGCGAGCGACCTACGCGACGGGAATCTTCCGCAGCAACTCCGACGCATTCAACGCAGCCGATTCGGGTGACGGCGGCTACGCTTATACAACGCGTCTCACATTGAATCCTGTTAATGAATGTGATGGCCGCTCGGTCGTTCACCTCGCCACGGCGTATAGTTATCGCGTGTTGCCGTTTCTCGATGCTTCCGGCGCTGCGGTGTCGCGTGGCGGGCAACGGCGCGTCGTCCTCGCCGCCCGCCCTGAAATCCGCGCCGGGGCGCCGATCTTCGCATCGACCGGCGTTATCACCGCCGACCGCGAACAATTGCTCGGCACCGAAGTCGGTTGGAGCCATGATTCGTTCCTGCTTCAGGCCGAATATATGGGCGGATTCATCGGCGACGCCGTCGTCGGAGCCGGCGATTCCGCTCCTCGTTCGACCCTATATTTTCAGGGCTTTTCCACACAGGCAAGCTATTTCCTCACGGGCGAGAGTCGGCCTTATGTCCGCAACGAGGGCGTGTTCGGTCAGGTGCGACCTCGGGCAAATTTTCGGCCGCGGCGGCCGTCGGCGGACAAGCCGGCGGCGCGAGGCATCGGCGCCTGGGAAGTCGCCGTCCGTTAT